>MKTT01000025.1:4723-28465 GCA_001898385.1 Planctomycetales bacterium 71-10 | reverse complement strand
CCCGCATGAGGAAAAAACACTTGAAATCCAACACAGCCGCTTCTCCCACGAGGGGAGAAGGATGCTTGTCATCACGCTTTTTCCGATGTTTTCGACGGTGCCCCGGAATCCTGAAATCGCGAACCGCCTCCCGCGGACCGTAGGGATGATGGCGGATCTTTGACATCTCGGATGGATCGGACGCCGGGCGACGCGACGCGGCCGGCCTGCACGACGATCGACCCGGCCGGTCGGCCGCCGACGCCGGGCCGTAACCGACCGGGGGATTCGCCGCGGCGGCGTCGAGGGAAGGTCGAAGATCAGGATTCGAATTCGACGAACGAACCCGGCGTGCGTCGGGCACAAGTTGTTGTGGGGTTGGTTTTTAGATTCGGTTCTGGTCGCTCGCCGGGACGACGGACGGAGCCAAACGGAGCCGATGGCGGCGACGAAATCCGCCGGCCCGATGCGCCGCGGGCGCGGCCGCGTCCTAGGAATGAGGTAAGGGGAACCTCATCCGGACCGAGGGCGACGGAGCCTGCGATGGCGTACGGCGTGTGGATGCTGGCGGCGGCCCTGGCGGGGGCGGAGATCGGCGGGCCGCGGACGGTCGGCGGGCCGGCTCCGCCGCCGGTCGAGGGGGGCGGGCCGGTCGCGGTCGGCGTGGGCTTCCACTTCATCGACGTCGGCCGGGTGACGGCCCGCGAGGAGAACTTCGACGTCACCGCCCACCTCAAGCTCCGCTGGCGCGACCCCCGGCTCGCCCGCGGGGCCGCCGTCGACGGGAAGGTGTGGCGACCCTGGGTCAACTTCGACAACGCGGCCGACGCCCCCCGGCTCCACGGCGACCCCTCGATCGAGGTCGACGACGACGGCTGGGTGACGCTCCGGATGATCCTCTCCGGCAAGTTCTCGACCCCGCTCGACCTCCGTCGCTTCCCGTTCGACTCCCAGGACCTCGTCGTGCGGATCTCGCTGGCCGAGGACGAGTCCCGCGTGCGGTTCGAGCCGCTCCCCGATTCCATGGCGATGCACGACGACGTCTTCATCACCGACTGGTCGATCGAGAAGCAGGGCTACGAGGTCAAGGCGCGGCGATACCATCCCCGGGGCCAGGTCTACTCGTACCTGGAGTACATGGTCCGCGTGAAGCGCCGGCCGACCTTCTACGCCTGGCGGGTCTTGCTGCCGCTGACCCTGCTGCCGCTGATCCCGGCGCTGGTGTTCCGGTTCGAGCCGACCAACCTCCAACCCCAGATCAGCACCTGCATCGGGACCCTGATCGCGATGCTGACGTTCGGCTACTCGGTCGACTTCGCGCTACCGAAGGTGGCGTACCTCACGCTGATCGACCGCCACGCGATGATCGGCTTCGTCTTCGCGACCGCCGCGACCATCGCCGTGACCATGATCCACCGCGCGGTGGTCGACCGGACGCTCGCCGACGCGCTGCGGATCCAGAGCCGCATCGCCGCGATCTATCCCGCGGCCTACGTCCTCGCCGCCGCCGCGAACTTCGCCCTGCTGGCGGCGGGCCCCGGATCAGCCTCCCTCGGCGGGCTCCAGCACCGCCCAGTAGTCGGCGCACTCGGCGGCGACCCGCCGGCGCGCCTCGCGGGCGTCGCGATAGGTCCGCGTGAAGGAGAGGACGGCGGCGGGGAGGACCATCGCCAGGCTGACGGGCAGGGCCGTCACGCGCCACTCGCGCCAGCCCAGGGTGACTAGGCCGACCACGCCCGCGATCGCGCCGAGGCTGCCGATCGGCAGGAGCCAGCGCCGCATGATCGCGTCGAGCCGCAGGGCGAGCGGGGACGTCCGTTCGCGCAGGCGGTCTTCGATGAACCCCTCGGGGTCGTCCATGCGGTAGGCTTGCAGCCGGTACGTCCCGGGCGGGACCTCGCAGGAGGAGCCCATGTTCGGGCGCTTCGCGAGCCGCGAGTCGTCGCGACGGAAGCCGTACTCGACGCCGGCGAAGTGCAACCGGCCGCCGGCGACGCGGAACCGCCCGACCTCGCCGACGGGCCGGACCAGCGTCGCGACGTCGTCCGGCAATCCCTCGCCGACCATCAAGCGGAGGTCGTACAGGCCCCCCGCACCGGCGTCGATCAGGAAAAGCCCCCCCCGCTCGGCCGCCTCCGCCACGACCGCCGCGGCGTCGCCGCGGGTCCGCTCGTCGTAGTCGTCGGGGAGCGACTCGGGGTCGAACAGGATCATGGCGGCGGTCTCGGTGCCGCCGTCCAGGTCGTGGGTCATCGCGGCTCCCTGCGGCCGGATCAGGCGGCCAGTTCGAGGAACCGACGGGCCAGGACCGGCCCCCGGCCCGCGTCCTCGTGCTTGAAGAAGACGAAGGCGTCGCTCCAATCCTGGGCGCGGACGCGGTCGGACCAGGGTCGCAGGCCGGCGTCGTCGTAGTCGGGGCGGCGGAGGCGGAGGTAGCCCCAGTCGGCGGTGGGCTCGAACGGGACGTCGAGGTCGTCGTCGGCGTCGGCCAGGCAGAGGGCCGCGTTGCGGTCGCGGAGCATGCCGAGGATCTCCGCGTCGAACCAGGAGGCGTGGCGGAACTCGAACGCCGCGCGGGCGTGGGCCGGCAGGGTCGCGAGGAACGCCCCCAGCCGCGCCGCGTCCTTCTTCATGTTCGGAGGGAGTTGGAACAGCAGCGGGCCCATGCGATCCGCGAGCGCGCCCGCCCCCTCGATCAGGGCCGCCGCCTGCTCGCCGACGTCCTTCAGCCGCCGCTCGTGGGTGATGAGCTTCGGCGACTTGAGCACGAACCGGAAGCCCTCCGGCACCGAGCCCGCCCAGGATTCCAGCGTGGCGAGCTTCGGCATCCCGTAGAACGAACTGTTGATCTCGACCGTCCGGAACCGCTCGCCGTAGAAGCGGAGCATGTCCTTGTCGGCGATCTTCGCCGGGTAGAACGACCCCTTCCACGGCTTGTAGGAATACCCGCTGGTGCCGACGTAGAGGTTCACGGGGCGTGCTCCTTCCCTGGAGGTCCGGACGGGGGCCTTGTAGGCCGGATCGCCCGCCCGGTCAATAGGTCTCGATGTCTTCGGGGGCGACCCCCAGGCGCTTCGCGATGCGGCCGAGCGTCGGTTTCGAGGGCGAGACCTCGCCCCGCTCGATGCGGGCGACGGCCTCCGCCGAGATCGGGGCGAAGTCCTCCCGCCCGAGCTTCTTCTGGAGCCGGAGGCGCCGAAGCGACGGCCCGAATCCCCGCTCGCTCTCGCGCATCGACTCCCTCTGCCGGCGGCGATACTCGACGTCCGACTCATAGAGGATGCCGTCGGCGGCGGCCTCGTAGTCGCCGAAGGCGACCGTGCGACCGTGGTCGGCGAAGCTGAGGCGGGCGAAATCGGGACGAGGGCTACCGTCGGAGGAGTCGAAGAACGAGAACGGGAAGACCATGGTCTCCCGATCGCCCCGCACCAACGTCACGGTCTTCGCCCCCGGGTCGACCGCTCCGCCGATGAAGCGGTCCGGGGCGTGTCCCGAGGACAGGACGGTCACCAATTCCTGCGCCGGCAGCCAGCGATAGGCGGGCCCGAGGCCAAGCACCATATCGAAGAATCCGAGCAGCGAGGGGACGCTCTCCATGCGGGGGGGGTCGATGGTGAGGAGCTGGGCGAATCGTGACCGGCCGGATTCCTTAAGCCGGGCCTTGAGGATCGCATCGGTCGACGTTCGCCCGTACGAGATGAAGACCGTCCTCGGCCTCGCCTCGCGCATCCGTCGAGGGAGGTCGGCGACGTTCCATCGTTCCACCCCCGCCGGGAGGGGGCCGTGGAATCTGGCCCTGGAGCCTACCAGGACGTATTGCGGGGCGATTTCGCGTTCCTCAGCGGACGCCGTCTTAGGCATCGTCGTCCTCTCGGCTCGATATCGGGTTGCTGGGATACAGCCGGTCCCACTCCAGTCGCAACCTGCCCCAGTTCTGCTCGACCGACTCGCGGACCTCCCGGTCGATTTCGTTCCAGCTGCCCCCCGGCGGGACGATGAATCCGCCGTCTCGGAGGCCGATCCTCCACGCCCGGTCGCCCCGCTTCAGGTAGACGGTGACGTGGGGATCTTCGAGACGCTCCTTCTCGAAGATTTTGACCTTCTACCCCCTGACCTTGAGTCGCTTCGGCAGATCGAGTTCGAAGGGCATCGGCTCTCCTACCGATCATGTTCGATTTCGCCCGTGCTGGATAGGGGACGTTCAGGAGCTCGAGGCGAGGCCCGCATGGGGCGGGACCTCCATCGACGCCGCCCGGCCCGCCGGGGCCTCGGACCGCAGCGCGCCCAGGCCCAGGTCGAGGACGCCGCCGACGCGGCGTTCGAGGTCGGCGAGGTCGCGCTCGACGGAGGCGAGGGCCTCGGCGTGGGCGCGGACGGCGGCGCAGGCCTCGGAGGCGTCGCGGCAGAGGGCGTCGAGCAAGGGGGCGTGGGCCAGGCGCTCGACGACGGCCTTGAGGTCCTGGTGCAACCCGCGGTTCAGGCGGTGGAGCAGCAGCCCGCCGACGGCCGCGCCCCACAGGATGCACCAGAACGCCGCCTGGAGGGCGAAGTCCAGGCCCAGCAGCGGCCGTCCCTGGATCATGTGGTCATAGAAGAAATTCTTGGCCATGTGCAGGACCAGCCAGGCCGGCAGCAGGGCGAAGGCGATCTCGAAGGCCCAGTGCGTGGCCCTGCCGGCGCGGCGGGCGACGCGCCGCTCGACGACCTCGTTGATCTCGGCGTCGAGCCGGCGGTAGACCTCCACGGCGACGGTGGCGAGCTGCTCGGCCGAGAAGTCGCCGCCGTCGTCGCCCGCGGCGGGATGGACCCGGGCCTCGTTCAGGTAGCCTTGCAGGACGGTCCGCGCGTGGGCGAGGTCCCCCTCGGTCAGGCCGAGGTCGGCCTCGGCGGTCAGCGCGGCGGCGGCGCGGCTCTCCCGCCACTTCTCGCCCACCAGCGACACGGCCGTCCAGCCGCCGGCCAGGATCGCCTGCGTCGGCGTCCGGGCCCGCAGCAGGATCATCGACCGGATCAGGCTCCCGGCCGCCGACCACGTCCCGATCAGCGCCGCCAGCGGGCCGGCCCCCCAGGTCTGGTTCAGCTGCCGGAGCACCCGCGACCGCCAGAGCCGGCGGTTGGAGTCGATCCGCTCGGACATCTTGGCAGCGATCCTGGCCGCGAGCCGGGCCCGCTCGCGGGCCGTGGCCTCCTCCAGCTTCGCCACCGACTCCAGGCCCGAATCGATCGGGCCGCGGATCGCCCCCAGCAGCCAGCCGTAGAGGCCCAGCAGGTTGGCGCGGCGGATCCGGTGCCGCGCCCGGCTGGCCAGCTCGTGCTCCAGCAGGTCGCGGAACTTCGCGAACTCGGCGTCGACCGGCTCGCCGCGGTCCTGCTTCGCCAGGGCGTCGGCGCCGTCCAGGCGGAAGATCTCCGGGACCCGCAGGCCCAGCGCGTCCAGGTAGCGGCGGAGGTCGGGCCGGTTGTCGTGGTCGACGTCGGCGTGGGTCTGGACGAACAGGATCTGCCGCCCCGGCGCGTTGCGGCGCAGCTCCTGGCCGACGACGTGCGACTTGTACTTCTGCGACGTCACCGTGTGCACCATCACGTCGCAGTGCGGCAGCACGGCGCGGAGGATGTCCAGGTGGCGTTCGCCCCCCTGCCCGTCCTCGGGGTCCTGCGTGTCCGGGTCGGGGCAGTCGATCAGGATCATCTGTTCGAGCAGGGGGATGTTCAGGCGATGGATCTCCAGCTCGCCGTCGCCCAGGCCGAGGAACGCCGGGTCGACGTCCGGGTGGCAGGCGACGACGGCCCGCCGGGTCATCGGCCGGAACTCCTTGCCGGCCCGGCTGACCTTCCGCCCCAGCAGCGCGTTGAACAGCGTGCTCTTGCCCGTCCCCGAGCCCCCGAGGAAGCCGACCACCAGCGCGCGGTCGAGGTCGATCTCCGGCACGCGCAGGCGGGCGTCGAGGCGCCCCACCAGGCCTCTCGCCTCGTCGAAGGGCGGCCAGGCCGGCGCGGACCGCGCCCAGGCCAGGAGCCGGTCGTGCAGGCGGTCGAAGCCGGCGAGCAGGTGCTCGCGCTCCCAGTCGGCCTTCGTGAATCGTTCGGCCATGCAGGTCCTCGGGGTCGGGGCGTTGGTCGTCCCGGAAGGATGACGTCCTTCCCCCCTGGCGGGGGAAGGTGGCCCGAAGGGCCGGATGAGGGGGAGGACGCGCGAGAAAGCCGTCGGGCTTCCGAGCCGGTCGGACGGGCCTTCGGACCCGACGGTTCCCGTGCTTCGCGTCCCCCTCATCTGACCGCTTCGCGGTCTGTCTTCCCCCGCGAGGGGGGAAGGCGCAGAAGGCAAGCCATGCGGGTTGCGGTCAGCGGGCGATCTCGATCTCGTACCATAGCGTCTTCGAGCCTTTGCCGAGTTCGAACCAGGCGGACTTCGCATCGCCCTCCACCTCCAGCGGCTCGCGGTCGCGACGGCGGCCGCGCTCGTCGAGCGGCCAGGCCCTCACCTTCGCGGACGGGACGGCCAGGGTGATGATCGCGCGGACGTCTTCCACGAGCGACGGGCCCTCGCCCCAGTCGCGGCCGATCGTCGTCCGGGCGGCGTCATGCCACTTCATGCCGACGTTGCCGGCGTCGCCGGTCGCGGTCACGAGGATGCGGCCGGGCGAGCGGAAGTCGGGGCCGTCGAGCGCCGTCAGGGTGATCGCGGCCCACTCCCGGCGGTTGCGCAGCGGCCTGATGGTCACGTCGCCCAGCGTCGCGCTCGCCGGCCTGGCGCTCCCGCCAGTCAAGGGGCCCAGCCAGGTTTTCGGGCGGAAGTTGGGGATGGTCGTATTGCCGATGTACGCCTTGGTTCGCGGCGTATCGATCGCGACATAGCCGGCGGCGTTCCAGATGAACGCCCTGGAATCTCGTTCGTCGGGCTCCTTCGAAGGGACGGCCTTGTCGTCGAGCGCCACGCCGACGTAGTCCATGAGCGCCTGCTCGTCGGTGAGGCCGAACGCGCCGCCGCCCAGGCCCCACGCGCCGCGGAGGCGGCCGGCCTCGATCCAGTCGTCGGCTTTGGGGCGGGCGATGGACGCCTTCGCCGCGCGGGGGACGTCGCCGCGGAGGAACATGGCGGCGGCGGCGGGGAGGGTCGCCATCTTGGCCGGGTGCTGGTCGATGTCGAAGAAGCTGGTGATCTTCCCCGGGCCCCAGTCGTCGTCGCCGCGGTGGCTGTAGGCGAAGAGGAAGATCCCGTCCCAGTCCTGCCGCGCGGCGTAGGCGGCGATCAGCAGGGCCGTCTCCGCGCCGTAGGTGTTGGGGGCGGAGTGGTTGTACTCGGTGCAGAGGAACGGCTTGCCGACCACCCGCGAGAGCCCCAGCCGCGGCAGCGTGCCGCCGTCGGGCCGGCCGGCCATCGGGATGTTCTGGATCGTCCAGTCGTCCTGGTCCCAGGGCTTCCGGGGGAAGTCGGGGTGCTGCCAGTAGGCGTGCGAGTCGATCGCGTCGAGCTTCGCCTGCACCGGCGCAGGGCTCCAGCCCATCTGGGTCCCCAGGACCACGCACTTCACGCCGAGGTCTGTTTTCACATGTTTGTGCATGCCCGACCAGTATTCGTCCTCCAGCTCCCAGAGGAAGCGGATCCAGTCGGACTGGGCCTCGGGCGTGCGGACGCCGAACTCGCGGTGGCGGAACCAGGGGATCGAGCCCAGGGCCTCGCCGGGACGCAGGCCCATCACGCCGCCGGGGGTGAGCGAGACGTCGTCCACCTCCAGCGTCAGCTTGCTCCCGCCCAGGCCGGAGATCGAGACGCGGCCGTTCTCGTCGGCCTCGGCGACGCGGAAGGTCAGCTCCACGTCCTTCCACTCGGGCGTGAACTCCTGCTGGACGCTCCACAGTTGCTTCCAGGGCTCGTGGGCCTGCATCGCGTTGATCGACGCCCGGACGGGCTCGCTCGACCGGGCGCGGAGGCGGAGCGTGTAGGGCGTGTCGGCCAGGAGCTTCAGCCCCGGCTGATTGAACTGGATGTGCCAGGATTGCTCGGCCGGCTCCTCGACGGTCAGCTTCAGTCGGCCGCCGTCGAAGTCCTGCCGGGCCTTGCCGCTGTGCTGCTCGAAGGCCCAGCCCTCGCCGCCCTTGTCGAACGAGCCGTTCTTGAGGATCTCGGCGCCGCGGGGAACGTCCTGGACCGACCACGCCTTCCGCATGGCCTCGTCGGTCTTGTACTTCGCGGCGAGGAAGGCGTTCCACCGGCGCTGGAGGTCGGCCGAGTACGGGTCGGGCATGGTCTCCAGGCCGTCGCCGGACCACTCGTTGAACAGGGCGTTCTCGTTGTTGATCTCGACGATGGCCACGGCCGGCTCGTCGGCGTAGCGGGACTTGGTGTACGGGTTGACGTGGTGCAGCAGGGCGCGGGCGTAATCCTTCTGGCTCCGGATCATGGCCGCGTCGAAGTTGTCGACCCCCTTGAAGTAGCCGGGGGCGCCGGGCCAGTCGGGGACGTCGGGATACTTGCGGCCGACGTGCAGGTTGAGGTTCGCGTAGATCCCGCGCTTCTTCAGCGCGGCGATCAGGTAGTCGAGCCGCTCCAGGCGCTCGGGGTCGATCGTCTTGCGGTCGGCCTTCACCAGCCCGGAAGGCGAGGCCGAGGTGTCCATGTGGTGGAAGCGGACGCAGTTGATCCCGAACTTGGCCATGCGGGCGGCGATCTTGTCGGCGGCGGCGTGGGTCGGGAAGTTGGCCCCGAAGCAGAGGTTGACGCCCAGGAAGCGGATCCGCCGGTCGCCCGCGTAGAAGTGGCCCCCCTCGACGCGGATCGGCCCGGCCTCGCCGGCGGGGCCCGGGACGAGGCCCGCCACGTTCGCGACCCCGGGCGAGGCGTCGTCCCAGGGGAGGACGAAGGGGAAGAGGCCGTCGCCGGCCTTCAGCGGGGGCGGGGCGTCCTCGGCGCGGGCGGAGGCCGCCCCCAGCACCAGCGCGACGGCCGCGACGGCGGCCCGCGACATCGGTCGTCTCATCACAATCCTCGCTGGGCGCTTCCGGACGGGAGTTCGTCCGTCGGTGGGGCGCGCCCCGACCCGCCCCGAGTCGACCCGAAGCCGGGGGCGGAATCAACCCCCGCGCGCCGCCGCGGCGACGTCCGCCTCCTCGTCGAGCGCCGCCAGCTCGCGGGAGAGTTCGGCGGCGAGCCTGTAGGCGGACTGGAAGTCGGGGCTCTCGCCCAGGTCGGCGAGGCGCTCGATGCGGTCGAGGTGGCGGCCGACGACGCAGTCGTCGACGACCTGGGCGAGCAGCTCGGCCCGCTCGCGGTAGAAGGCGGCGAAGAGGTCGCCGATCAGCGCCCGCGCCGGGCCGCTGAGGCGGGCGAAGGCCCCTTCCCCGCCGGCGGTCAGGGCCGAGCCCGCGGCGACGTCGAAGAAGACCTGGCCGATCGCGTGGCCCCCCGCCTGGAACAGCGGGCCCGACGCGATGTCCGCCGCGCCGAACATGCCGATCGTCAGCGCCGGCCGCGCGATGGCCGTGGCCACCAGGCCCCACTCGATCGCCCGCATCATCTTCGGGTGCTCGGCCTCGAACGATTCCAGCCGCTTCGCGATGACGCGGCGGTACGACTCCGTCGCCAGCGGCGCGGCGTCGAGGCGGCGCTGGAGCTCCTCGAAGGCCCGGCGGCGCTGGTCGCCGGCGATCAGCGGCTGCAACTCCTGGCGCAGCGACGGGGCCCCGACGCGGTGGACGGCCTCCAGGTCGTTGTAGATGGTCTCCAGCGCCCGGCTGAGCTGGGTCTTCTCCTCGGCGAGGAACCGGGCCTCGTCCTCGGCCGGCTCGACGGAGCCGGGGAGCCACTTCGACACGGCCCGCCCGAGCGCCCCGTAGGCCCCGTGGACCTTGCGGTCGAACCACGTCCGCCTCGGCTCCAGCCAGCGCCAGATCTCGTCGCCGACGATGTGCGCGGGCGGTCGCGGCAGGTCGATCTTCACCTGGACCTTCTGGTGGATCACGGCGCGGGCCCGGCGGTTGTCGTCGGCCCGGCTCTCCAGGTCGCGGAGGTAGGCCGGGATCCCCTCGTCGGGGTCGAGCGCCTGGCGGAGCGCCCCGCGGAGCGACCGCACCTTGATGTCGCCGAAGTGGAGGTCGGCGAGGTCGGCCCGCGGGTCGGTCGCGCCGGGGGTGAGCGGGTGGAAGTTCAGCCGGCCTTCGCGGGCCGCGGCGCGGTCGCGGGGGACGGCGTAGGCGTGCAGGGGCTCGACGCCGGTCCCCTTGCGGAAGGTCTCCAGCCAGCCGCGGCAGTGGTCGCGGTCCTCGGGCCAGTCGATCATGTTGACGACCGCCAGGACCCCCTTGTCGGACTCGGCGGCGATGCGGAAGAAGCGGCGGATCTTCTCGTCGTTGTACTTCTGCTGGGTCAGCAGCGCGATCACGACGTCGGCGGCGTGGGTGATGGACTCGGCCAGCTTCCAGTTGTTGGGCAGGGCCGCGTCCACGTCCGGGGTGTCCAGCAGGACCAGGTTCGGCGGCTGCGCGCCGGAGGGGTCCTCGCGCCAGACGAGGCCGTCGGGGTGGCCCTCGGCGACGGCGTCGTCCTCGGACGTCCAGGGCTGGAGCGCGAACCCGGGGAAGACCTTCGCCAGGTCGTGGCGGTCGGTGAAGCCGCGGGGGAGCAGCGCGACGGGGTGCTTCGTCTCGGCCGCGTTGTGGTGGACGCGGCTGGCGGGGAACCCGACCAGGTGGTTGAACACGGTGCTCTTGCCCATGTTCGCGCCGCCCGCCACCGCCACGATCAGGTACGGGGCGTCGGACGCCTGGGGGACCAGCTTCTGGTAGAGGTTGGCGCGCCATCCCGCCGCCGGGGCGGGGTGCCCCGCGGCCTCGGCCTCGGCCTCCAGCCTCGCCAGCGCCGCGGCCAGATCGACCACCCGCCGCGACCAGGTCGAATAATCCATCGCGTTCGCCCGCCCCCTGGTCCAGCGGCGTCTGTCGCCGTCCCCCCGCCACCGGTTCGCTCCTGATTATAAGGGGACCGGCGGCCTCCGGAACATCTCCAGCCCCCGCCGCGCCCTTCGACTTCCCACGCCTGCGCACGCCGCGTCACGCCGTCGGCCGGCGAGGGTCGTCGGGGTCGCGCCGAATTCCGCGGTTCGGCGGTCGGGGGGTTCCGTTTCGGCGCGACTGTGTTATGTTGGCGATTCGATGGTTTCAAAATGGGTAGGTTCGCGAGTTTGTGCTGTTGTGGCACGAGTCTAGCGAATAGCTGGGCCCGACGGTTTAGGGCGAGGCGTCGAGACGTCGCCCCCGGAGGCCGGTGGAGCCTGTTAGCCCGATCCTCTTGTTGATCGACAGCCCAGGAGATGCAACCGATGAAGTCGAAGAGACACGCGTTCACGCCGTCGCTGGACGGTCGGCTGGAAGACCGGATCGTCCTCAACGGGGCCCGGGGGGGCGTTTACGTCAACCTCGGCGGTGAGAGGCTGTTCGTGCCGCGGGAGGGGATCCTGACCACGCGGGCGTACAACAACGTCCTCGTCAACATCCACAAGGCGACCCAGCAGCTCGGTCGGAGCGCCGGCGCCCAGATCGACTACGATCGCGCCGCCTCGCAGATCGGCCGCCAGCTCGGCCGGCTGCCTTACGCCCGCCAGGAGGGGTTGATCGACTACGTCAACGACTCGCTCCAGTACTACGGGACCAACGAGACCCAGCAGCTCTACGGCGACATCCGCTCCACCGCGATCAGCTACCTGAGCTTCAAGGTGCTCAACGGCGAGGCGGCCATCCGCAAGTCGCCGGGCCATTACTTCTCCGACGCCGACATCTACGGCCCGAACGCCGCGATCTTCAACGAGACCGCCCCCGTCTGACCCCCCCTCAAGACCCGAAACACCCTCGAGGCCGCGGCGAGTCGACTCGCCGCGGCCTCGTTTCGTTTCCGCATGCCGGCGATCGGCCGCTCTCCGAGGGGCGATGGAGGTGGCCCGGCCGGCTCGGAATCCCGGCGCGAGAGGTCGCCCCCCCGCATGGAGGGCGGTAGGTCCAGGAAGATACGTCAATCGGGTCTACCAGGCCGAGTCTGAAGGATTGGTGGGTAAATGCGATGAAAATTTGGTTTAAACAAGTTGAGCCGGGTGCGTAGTGTGTTATTGTGACGCGACTCGCACTGGTTGATTTTGCCGATTTGCGGGAATGCGTCAGGTGGGCGGGCTGGAGTGACAGCCGATGGATCGCGTGTGGGTTGGATCGGTTGGCTGGCCCGTCCCGTCCGGATTGATTTGAACGACAACTTGAGGAGTTGTGACCATGAAGCCGAAGAAGCACGCGTTCGTTCCTGCGGTCGACGGCCGCCTTGAGGATCGCATCGTCCTGAACGGCGCCCGCGGGGGGATCGTGGTGAACCTGCCGGGGGGGGGGAGGTCGTACGTCCCCAAGGAGGCGATCCTGACGACGCGGACGTACAACAACGTCCTCGTCAACATCCACAAGGCGGTCGTGACCTTCGGCAATTCGCAGGGGACGGACGCGTCCTACACCCGCCTTTCCCGGCAGGTCGGCGCGCAGCTCGGCCGGCTGCCGTACGCCCGCCGCGACGGCCTGGTCGACTATGTGGCCGAGTCGGTCCAGTACTACGACCGGACGGAGGCCCGGGTCCTCTACGGCGACATCCGCTCGACGGTCGTCAGCTACCTGAGCGACAAGGTGCTCAACGGCGAGGCGGCCATCCGCAAGTCGTCGGGGCACTACTTCTCGGACGCCGACATCGTCGGCCCCAGGGCCGCGATCTTCGCGCCGGTCTCGGTCTGACCCGACCCGGGCGGGCGCGCGGCCGGGGCGAGTCGATCGCCCCGGCCGCCTCGCCTCATTCCTCCTTCGGCGCCTCGAACAGCGAGGCGGGGAGCGTCGCCTTCAGGGGGGCGGCGGCGAGGCCCTCGGAGTAGCGGTCGACGCCGTGCTTCTCGTAGAGGCGGAACAGCTCGCGGATCTCATCCTCGCGGCCCCGGTACGCCTCGGGCGGGGCCTCCTCCAGGCGGCCGGCGGCGATCTCGTGCTGATGGTCGCGGACCCATCGGGCGAACGGCCGTTCGAGCAGGATCGTCCGGGGGCCGATGGTCAGCTTCTCGACCCGGTCGCGGATCGCCGGCGTCTCCGCGCGCGACATCCCGCGTTCCAGGAGGGCCAGGGCCTCGCGGCCGGTGGAGTCGTCGTAGCCGTAGTCGGCGGCGATGCCGAAGCAGTAGCGGTGGATCCCCTTCTTCCGGGGCGTCTCGCAGATCAGGCGGACGTACGCCTTCACGTCCTCGGCCGCCGCGCCGTAGTAGCGCCCGATGAACTCGTCGACGACCTTCGCGGAATCGAGGGAGGGATCCCAGAGCATCCGCGAGATCAGGTGATTGCGCAGGTCGCACAGCTCGGTGTTGCGGCCGTCGCCGGACGCCTGCATGAAGACGCCCCGGACGCCGTTGCGCGCCAGGTATTTCACGTTCGCGCCGATGATCTCGACGTTCGGGCACGGCAGGTTGTAGCTGGTGAAGTCGACGTTGTAGTTCCAGACGTAGACCCGGTCGCTGATCCTGCACCAGCCGTCGAGGTCGGAGCAGAAGGCGCGGTTCTGCTCGCAGGCGGGGTCGTCGAGCGCGTGGACCTGGCAGGCCTCGATGCTGCAAAGCTGGATGGCGACGTTGGGGCCGGGCTTCATCGCCTTCGGCGGCTTGCGGGTGTGCTGGTAGGCCAGCGTCCCCACGCAGACGCCCGGCCGGACCTTCGCGACGGCCTCGCCGGCCTCGTTCAGCAGGGACAGGAGCGAGCCCATCGGGGTCCCCTCGCGCCCGTCGATCGCGGCGCAGTCGGGGCAGCGGCAATACTGCATGTTGTCGTTCTGGCTGATGCTGATCACGCCGTCGGTCTGGTCCTTGCGCTCCAGCTCGGCGAGGACGCCTTCGATGATCCGTCGCCTCACCTCGGGGTTGCTGAAGCAGGGCTGCGTCCCCCCCTTGTCGAAGTGGTCGTCCTGCATGTCGGCCCGGCGCCGGCCGTCGACCAGGCTGAAGAACTCGGGGTGCTCCTTGCCGAGCCTGGCGACCGGGATCCAGTTGGCGACCGTGTGCGAGATCAGCGACCAGGCCGAGCGGCCCCCCAACTCGGGGGCGTCGACGACGGCGTTGTTGCGGAGCCGCGCGGCCAGCTCGGGGTGGTCGCTGTTGGCCCGATAGTAGGAATAGCGCCAGGCGAACCGGGGGCGGAAGGTGCGCTCGCCGTCGGCGAGGGCCTTGGAGGGGTCGGCCCTGGGGACGCTGGTGCAGTCGGCCGCCAGGTAGCGGACGCCGTACTGGTCCTCCAGGAACGAATAGGCGCCGTAGAGCGTCCCGCGCGGGGATCCGCCGGCGATGGCGACGCGGCCGTCGGCGACCCGGATGGTGAAGTCCTCGGCGCCGAGCCCTCCCGTCTCCAGGCCCGACGCCTTGCCGATCGCGACCGCCGGCGCGCCCGCGGGGGCCTCGGCGACGATCTCCGGGCGGACGCCGGTCGCCTCGGCGAGCGCGTCGCGCAGCTCCTCGGCCGCGCGCTTCTCGGCGGGGGCCGCGTCGGCCGCGACCACGACGACGCGGCGGCCGTCCTCCGCCCCGGCCGTCGGGGCGATCGCACCCAGGAACGCCAGGGCCGTCGCGAGGCCGGGGCGGGATCGTACGCTTCTCCGCATGGCTGACTCCTTCCATCGATCGGGAGGGCCGTGCGGCTCGCGACGTCGAGCCACGCCCGGCCCCGACTCGCAGGATAGCCGCGCCCGGGGCGTCGATCATGGGTGCGGCGGTTCCGAGGGGATTCGGGGCACGCGGGCGGACGACCGGCGTACGGATTGCTGGAGGAGGATCCGACGGCGGCCGTCGACCGCCCCCGTTCGCAGACAAGGGACGTCCATGCTCCACCATTTCCCGTTCGATCCCCGCGCCGTGCTGGGCGTCTCGGCCGCCGCGACCCCGGACGAGGTCCGCGACGCCTTCCGCGAGAAGTCGAAGAAGCACCACCCCGACCTGGGCGGCGACGAGTGGGCCTTCCGGATGGTCGTGCGCGCCTACGAGGTGCTCAAGGCGACGTCCGAGGGGGGGCTGTCGAGCGACGGCGGCCCGGCCCCGCCGGCCCCGGCCGAGCCCCCGCCCTGGATGCAACCCGCGCCGGCGTCGGGCTTCTTCTCCCAGGGGCGATTCCCCTTCGGCGCCGGGGCCGCGGGGGCGACGGCGGCCGAGGCGGCCGGGGCGGACGTCGAGCCGGAGCCGCCCCGCGCCGAGCCGCCCGGGATCTTCCAGCAGGTCGAGGTGGAGCTGATCTGGATCCGCTTCGAGATGGCCGGGTCGCCGGCCGAGCACGCCGAGGGGTCGACCCTGAGCGTCTGCATGGTCGTCTCGTGGCCCCTGCGCTCGCTGGTCTCGCGCACGGCCGAGTACGCCAACCTCGGCGACACCCTGCGGCGCGTCATCGACGCCTTCGACGCCGTCCGCCAATCCAACCCCCTGGCCGTGCGATCGCGGATCGAGGACGGCCAGTTCGTCGGCTGGCTGAGCTTCGCCGACGTCCTCGCCGCCCAGGCCGCGTTCCTGACCCTGCGCGACGGCCTCCGCCGCCACGACCTGACCGTCCACCTCCAGACCCGCGACGAGATCATCCCCGAGAGCTGGGCGGGCTGATCGGGCTTCAAGCCCCCGACGTCGGTCCCCACGGGAGCCCGCGCAACGCCTCCGCGAGTTCGGCCTTGCCCATCCGCCCCTCGGCGACGGCCAGGGTGAGCGCGTAGAGGCCTTGGCTGGGGGCTTCTTTCAGGGTCAGCCCGTTCAATTCGAGGAATGCGAGCGAGGAGACGAAGCCGGTCCGCTTGTTGCCATCGACGAAGGGATGGTTCTTGATGATGTGGAACAGGTAGGCCGCGGCCATCGCGAAGAGGTCTTCGTGCAGGAATTCGCCCGAGAAGGCGGTCTGCGGCTGGACGACCGCCGAGGCGAGCAGGCCCAGATCGTGGACCCCGTCGGACCCCCCGCATCGCTCGACCTGAATCCGGTGCAATTCGACGACCTCGTCGACCGAGAGGAAGTCCGGGCTCATTCGGCGAGCTTCCTCAGGACGCTCTCGTGACGGTCCGTGAGCGCCGTGCCGATCTCGCGGATGCGGGCGAGCCGAGCGGGCTCGGCTTCTTCCTCGGTCGCCGGCGCGAGGATCAGCCCCCGGCCGTCCGGGGTCTTCTCGACCTTAAGAGGCCGATCGCCGTCCCAGCCCAGGTCCTTCAAGCTCTGGTCGTCCAGGGTGATGCTCCACCCGTCGCCGATCCGTCGCAAGGTCGTGACCATCTGATCGTCCTTTGTCTGTCGGAGGCGTTGATGCCGACGATTCCACTATACGCGGCCGGCCCCACCGGGTCGATGTCGGGGACGTCTCGGAGGTTCGCGGCGACGTTCAGAAGGATGGGCGACGACCCGGACGGTCCCGTCGTCTGGCGAAAACGGGCGGGGTTTGCGGCGACCGCCGCCCGTCGGGGCGGGCGTGGGGTATAATCGAGGCGGCGCGGGCTCGGTCCTGCGCGGGGGTCGTTTCGTTCCCGGGCGCGGGGGTGGCGATGGGGCGATGGTGGGTCTGGGCGACCGCCGCGGCGGCCCTGGCGGTCGCGGGCCTGTTCTGGCTGCCGCGGCTGATCCGGCGCGTGGAGGCGCCGATCGTCGTCGGGCTGGTGCATTCGCGGACCGGCCCGCTGGCGGGCGTGGAGTCGGCCATGCTGGACGCGGAGGTCCTCGCGCTGGAGGAGATCAACGCCGCGGGGGGGCTGCTGGGGCGTCGGCTCGAATGGAAGGAGGCCGACGGCCGCTCGGACCCGCAGGAGTTCGGCCGCGAGGCCCGCCGGCTGGTCGAGGTGGAGAAGGCGGCCCTGATCGTCGGCGGCCTGACGTCGGCGAGCCGGTCGGCGATGGTGGGGGCGCTGGAGTCGTCCGGCGTCCTGCTGGCCCACGCGGGGCACTTCGAGGGCATGGAGGAGTCGGACGGGTGGTTCGGGGTCGGCCCGCTCCCCAACCAGCAGGCGGTGCCGGCCGTCTCCTGGTGCATCGACGCGCTCAAGGCGAAGCGGTTCTTCCTCGCGGGGACCGCCGACGTCTCCTCTTACGCCATCCACGCCGTCGTCCGCGACCAGCTGAAGGCCCTGGGCCGCGAGGTGGCCGGCGAAGGGTTCGTGGGGATCGACGGCTCGGGCGTGGATGAGATGGTCGCGGCGATGAAGGCGTCGGGGGCGGACGTCGCGATCAGTTCGATCGTGGGCGACGCCAACGGGGCCTTCTTCAAGAAGATGGCGGCGGCCGGCCTGACCCCGGACGGGCTGCCGGTCGTCTGCCTGCGGGTCTCCGAGGATGACCTGCGCCGGCTGCCGCCCGACGAGACGGCCGGCCACTACGCCGCCTGGGCCTACTTCCAGTCGCTCGGCGACGAGGCCAACCGCCGGTTCGTCGAGCGGTTCAAGGCGCGGTTCGGGGCCGATCGGACGATCAGCGACCCGTCGGCCTCGGCCTACTACGCGGTGAAGCTGTGGGCCCAGGCGGTGGCGGAGGCGGAGTCGACCGAGACCGTCGAGGTCCTGGAGCACCTGTCGCGCCAGAGCCTGGCGGTCGGCGAGGGGGTGATCTCCGTCGACCCCGAAATGGTCCACGCCTGGCGGCCGTTCCGCCTCGGGAAGATCCGTCGCGACGGCCAGATCGATCAGGTCTGGGCGACGGACCGGCCGATCCGCCCCGTCCCCTATCCCGTCTTCCGCACGAAGTCGGACTGGCGGTCCCTGCTGACGAAGTGGCGATCGACCGGCGGGCCGGTGATCGAGGAGCCCGCGCCGGCGTCGCCCTCCGCGCCGGCCGCCTCGTCCCCGCCGGCCGCCCCGTCCCCCGTCGTGTGGGGGCCCCGAGGGGTGGTTCGGCCGTCAGGGGTGGCGTCGCCGGTGCTTGCCCGCTCGGCCTCCTCGCCCCGGCCGGTCGCGCGATGACGACGCCCTCCGGAGCCCATCCGAACCACCGCCCGACCCCGGATGCTGGAACGACCATGAATACGATCCGGACGTTCTTCTCGCGGCTCAGCATCGCGACCCGGCTGATGTTCGGCTTCCTGGCGATCTCGCTCATCCCGTGCATGCTGCTGACGTACGTCGCCAACCGGCTGGCGACGCAGTCGCTGGAGAAGGGCCTGAGGAGCCAGCTGCTGGCGATCTCGGCGGCGAAGTCGCTGAACCTGGACAACTTCATCCGCGAGCGCCGGGGGAACCTGGCGGTGCTCGGTCAGATCGCCTCCACGCAGGCCGCGACGCTGGAAATGACGAAGGCGCTGGACGCCCGCGACCCCAAGGCGGCCGAGGAGGTGAGGCGGCGGGCCGAGCCCAACATGCGGCTGTTCTGCGAGACCTACGGCTACGACAACCTGTACCTGTTCGACGCGGCCGGCCGCCCGCTGCTCCGCCTGAACGACGGCCTGGAGGTGGGCGAGTCGCTCCTCGCCGGCCCGCTCCGCGACAGCGAGCTGGCCGCGGCCTTCCGCCGGGCGAAGGCGCTCTTCCAGGGCGAGACCTCCGACTTCCAGGAGTATCCCGGCCTGCCCGACCCGGCCCTGTTCCTGGCGCAGCCGGTGCTCAAGGACGGCGTCCTCATCGGCGTGGTCGCCCTCCAGGTGGGGAATCGGGAGATCTACCGGGGCTTTCGCGACTACAGCGGCCTCGGCGAGACCGGCGAGGCGGTCGTCGGCATGAGGCGCGGCGACGAGGTGGTCTACGTCTCCCCGCTGCGGCACATGCCCGACGCCGCGTTCCGCTATCGCGTCCCGCTCGGCGGCGAGGCCGGCAAGGCGACGCAGTGGGCCGCCCTGGGGGGGCACGGCTACGGCCGCGTGGACGACTACCGCGGCGAGCCGGTGGTCGCCGCCTGGTCGTACATCCCCGCCTTCCGCTGGGGCCTGAACGTCAAGCAGGACCGCGACGAGGCGTTCGCCCTCATCGACCAGCAGTTCTGGGCCGTGCGGGCGCTGCTGGCGGCGACGGGCCTGGCGGTCGCGCTGGTCGCCTGGCGGATGGCGCGCTCGATCACCCGGCCGATCCGGCAGGCCGCCCTGCTGGCCGACCGCGTGGCCGCCGGCGACCTGACCGCCTCCTGCCAGGAGAAGGCCCCGGGCGAGGTCGGCCTGCTGCTCGTCGCCGTCCGCAAGATGACGCACGACCTGCGGTCGCTGATCGGCCGGATCCAGAAGTCGAGCATCGCCCTCCTCTCCACGGCCACCGAGATCGCCGCCACGTCGCGGCAGCAGGAGCAGTCGGTCTACGAGTACGGCGCCAGCACCAACGAGGCCGCCGCGGCCGTCAACGAGATCTCGGCCACGAGCCAGGAGCTGCTCAGGACCATGACCGAGGTCAACTCGGTGGTCCGCGAGACGGCCCGGCAGGCGGCCACGGGCCGCGACGGCCTGACCGGCATGGACCGGACCATGCGCCAGCTCGCCGAGTCGACCGGGTCGATCGGCTCCAAGCTGTCGGTCATCAGCGAGCGCGCCGCCAACATCAACATGGTGGTGACCACCATCACCAAGGTCGCCGACCAGACGAACCTGCTCTCCATCAACGCGGCCATCGAGGCCGAGAAGGCCGGCGAGTACGGCCTGGGGTTCCTCGTCGTCGCCCGCGAGATCCGCCGCCTGGCCGACCAGACGGCCGTCGCCACGCTGGACATCGAGCGGATGGTGAAGGAGATGCAGTACAGCGTCTCCGCCGGCGTGATGGAGATGGACAAGTTCAGCGAGCAGGTCCGCGCCGTGGTGTCCGAGGTCCAGCAGATCGGCGGCCGGCTCGGCGACATCATCGCCGGCGTGCAGGGCCTGGACGAGCGGTTCGACCAGGTGACCGAGGGGATGCGGGTGCAGTCCCAGGGGGCCGACCAGATCCGCGAGGCCATGCTCCGGCTCAGCGAGGTCGCCGGCCAGACCACGGCCTCGATCCGCGAGTTCAACAGCGCCACCGACCACCTGCGCGAGGCCGTCGGCGGCCTGAAGGAGGAGGTGTCGCGGTTCTCCGTCGGCGCCCTGGAGCCCCCCGCCGCGCCGGCGTCCTGACCCCGACCCGCCCGGAGGCCGTCGCATGCTCCTGCTGATGTTCCGGGCCGCCGGCCAGCGTTACGCCGTCGACGCCGCGCGGGTGGCCGAGGTCGTGCCCCGGATCCGCCTCCGCCCCCTGCCCCACGCCCCGGCGCACCTGGCGGGGGTGTTCGAGTATCGCGGCGAGGTCGTCTCGGCGGTCGACGTCGGCGTCCTGCTGGGCTCCTCGCCCGCCCCGGACCGCCTGAGCACCCGCATCATCCTGGTCGACCGCCGCCCCGACCCGCGCGCGGCCGGCTCCCCTCGCTCGCTGCTGGGCCTGATCGCCGAGGACGTGGACGACCTGGCCCCGATCGACGCCGCGGCCCTCGCCCCGCCCCCCGTCTCGATCCCCGGCGCCCCCTACCTCGGCGGCATCGCCGAGGTCGACTCCGGCATGGTCCAGCTCCTTCGCGCCGACCGGATCCTGGACGCCCCCCATTCTTGACGCCGCCCTGCGACATCTGGCCGATGCAATGTACAATGACATCGGGGGATTTCTAGTTCAGGCCGAGGAGGGCGGGCCGATGTCGGAGACGCACGTCAAGGACGTATGGCTGCACCGTCGCGCCGAGATGGCGCTGGACGCCTTCTCGCCCGAGGAGCGGAAGGGGGTCGAATGGGCCCTGGCGCTCCTCGGCGACCCGACCGCACGGGACTTTGTAGCCGCCAATGCGCGGAGGGTTCCCGTGGACGAACCTCTCTACGCCTTCCGCGCCACCCCGGACGTCCGCCTCTTCTTCGACCAAGCCCCCGACGGCACCGTTCGCATTCTCGACATCCTGCGGGAGGACAAGTTGCAGGCGCTCCGGGCGGGGAGCCCGCGTCGGTTTCGCAAGGGGACGTCGCCCCTCCGCCTTCGGCCCCGCGTAGGCCGCGGGAAGGGGCTCAAGGCCGGGTCGTCGTGACGTATGAAACGATTCGAGCCGTTCTCTATCGACTTCGCCAGATGTCGGCATGAACTCGACCAGTTCAAGGCCATGCTGGACCGGGGGGAGGCCCTGAAGGAGAGGAGACACATCCTCGCCTTCTTCCGAGAGCATCGCCAGGTCGCGGCGCTCCTGGGGCTGATCGCCCCCGAGATCGCCGAGGTCGATCGCATTGCGTACGAGTTCGACTTCTTCGGCGACTATGCAGCCGACCTCGCGGTCGGCGACTCTCGCAAGCGCGAATACTGCTTCGTCGAGTTCGAGGAGGCCGCGCCGGACAGCATTTTCAGGAGGGCCGGCGACAAGCATTCGCTGGAATGGTCGCGGGGCTTCGATCGCGGGTATAGCCAGATCATCGACTGGTTCTGGAAGCTGCACGACCTGTCCCGATCCGAGGCGGGCCGCGAGCGATTCGGGCATGAGGGGGCGATCAACTATTGCGGCTTGCTTGTGATCGGGCGGAGCCGCGGGCTCGCCCCGAATGAAGTGGAACGGCTGCGCTGGCGTCGCAGTCGCGTGCTGGTCGACTCCAGGCACGTCTACTGCATGACGTTCGATGAGCTTTACGACGACCTGGCCTTTCGCCTCAGCAAGGCCGGCTTAGTGTCACCCGCCGACTCGAGTCCGATCGTGCGAGCCCGGCCGGCCCGCGGCCTGCTCAGGCGGAAGAAGAAGCCGAGACGTTCCCTCGGCGGCGACCTCTAGACCATGCCCGACCCCCTGCGCGACATCGACGCGATCCTGAGCGAGCGGCTGGGGCTGGATCGGGCGTCGATCGGCCCGGGGATGGTGCCGCGCGCGGCGAGGGCGCGGATGCGGGCGGTGGGGCTGGTCGAGCCGTCGGCGTACGCGGAGCTGGTCGCGAGCTGCCCGGCCGAGCTGCAGGAGCTGGTCGACGAGGTGACGGTGCCGGAGTCGTGGTTCTTCCGCGACGGGCTGCCGTTCGCGTTCCTCCAGGGCCTCGCCCGCGAGGGCTGGACGGCCCGGCCGGCGCGCGAGCCCCTTCGCATCCTGAGCCTCCCGTGCGCCGGCGGCGAGGAGCCGTACTCGATCGCCGTGACGCTCGACGAGGCGGGGCTGGCGCCGTCGCGGTATCGGATCGACGCGGTCGACGTCGGGGCCCGGAGGCTGGATTACGCCCGCCGCGGCGTCTACTCGCGCAACGCCCTGCGCGGGGTGGGGGCGGACCGCGTCGCCCGCTGGTTCCGCGAGCGGGACGACGGGTTCGAGATCGACCTGGCGATCCGCGCGCGGGTCCATTTCCGCGTCGGCAACGTCCTCGACCCGGCGCTCCTGGCCGACGCCCCCCGGTACGACGTCGTCTTCTGCCGGAACCTGCTGATCTACCTGTCGCGCGACGCCCGCGCCCGCGCCGAGGCCAACCTCGACCGGCTCCTCGCCCCCGACGGCGTCCTGGTGGTCGGCCACGCCGACACGCTCGGGGCGTCGGAGGCCGGGCGGGCGTTTGTGGCGGCCTCGGGCCGGGGGACGTTCGCCTACCGCCGCCGCAAGCCCGGCGAGGTCGCGCCCGCCCCGAAGCCGGCCGAAGCCGCCCTGCCCGCCCCGCCGCCGAGGCCGCGCCCGCTCTCGCTCGCCCCGCCGGCGCCTACCGCCCCCACGCCGCCGCCGAGCCCGCCGACCGCCTCGCCGCCCGAAGACCCGCGGCCCCTGCTGGAGCAGGCGACCGAGCACGCCAACGCCGGCAGGTTCGGCCAGGCGCTGGCGTGCTGCGAGCGGGAGGTCCGCCGCGCGGGGCCGTCGGCCGCGGCGTTCGCCCTGATGGGGGGGATCCACCAGGCGGCCGGGCGCCGGTCGGAGGCCGAGGGCTGCTTCCACAAGGCCATCTACCTCGACCCGGCCCACGACGAGGCGCTGCTGGCGCTGGCCCTGCTCGCCGAGGGCCGCGGCGACCGCGACGCTGCGGCCGGCTTCCGTCGCCGGGCCGAACGCGCCTTGAGGAATCGGGCCGGCGCGGCCGATAAGACCATGAATCCGCCGACGGGAGGCCCGACGCCGTGAACGACCTCGCCATCTTCAACGAGGCGGCCCCGCGCCGGCTCGACGACTGCTGGAACCGCATCGGCATCGGCGGCGACCGGACCTGCCCGGAGCTGAAGGCGCACGTCCACTGCCGCAACTGTCCCGTCTACGCCTCGGCCGCCCGCAGCTTCTTCGATCGCCCCGCCCCGCCCGGCTACCTCGACGAGTGGACCCGCTGGCTGGGCGACGACGGCGAGTGCGACGAGGAGCGGGACATCGCCGCCCGCCGCGACGAGCGTGGCCGTCGCGACGAGGTCGGCGCGCTGATCTTCCGGCTGGGCCCGGAGTGGCTGGCCTTCCACACCCGGGCCGTCGTGGAGGCGGCCCTCCCGAAGCCCGTGCATCGCATCCCCCACCGGACCAACGCCGTGCTCCGCGGGCTGGTCAACCTCCGCGGCCAGCTCCAACTCTGCTTCTCCTTGTACGGCCTGCTCGGCGTCCCCGAGCCGAAGGACGACCCGGGCGACGGCGCGGCGTCGCGGCGTCGGCTGGTCGTCCTCCGCGACGCCGAGCGGTCGGAGTCGTGGGCCTTCGCGGCCGACGAGGTCCACGGCGTCGAGCACTTCGCCCGCGGCGCGTTGCAGGGCGTCCCCTCGACGCTCGCCAATCCGGCCGTCAGCTTCAGCCAGGCCGTCGTCCCCTGGGGCGACCATACCGTCGGCCTCCTCGACGAATCCCGCGTCTTCGCCGCACTCCGGAGCGTCGGCCAATGAGCGAC
>MKTT01000025.1:0-4251 GCA_001898385.1 Planctomycetales bacterium 71-10 | reverse complement strand
AGAAGGGGAAGATCGCGCTGCCGCCGCCGGCCGTCGACGCCCTCCTGCGGGGCGTGGACTTCCTGGCCGCCGTGTCCACCGTGAAGGAGGCCGAGCTGGAGGCGTGGCAGGCGTCGAAGGCCGACGAGGTGGAGGCCCTCGCCGCGGCCCTGGCCGAGATCGAGGCCGGCAGGACCCCCGCCGCGTCGGATCCCGCCCCGACCTCGGCCCCCGCGCCCGTTCCGAAGCCCGAGCCGCCCGTCGTCGCCGCGCCCGTCGAGAAGGAGGTCGAGCGCGAGCCCGCCCGGCCCGCGAAGCCCGCCGCGCCGGCCGCGGCCGAGGGGGCGGACCGGGTGGTGCGGGTGACGGCCGAGAGCCTGACGCGGCTGATGGGCCTGGCGGGCGAGTCGCTGGTGCAGACGCGCCGGTTCCGGCCGTTCCTCGACGACCTGCTGACGCTCAAGCGGCGCCAGACCGGCCTGCTGGAGATCCTCCAGGACCTGGAGAACCGCATCTCGGCCGAGGTCGCGGCCGACGGCGAGTGGGCCGTGGAGCGGGCCATGCTCTCCCGCGCCCGCGACGAGGCCGCTCGCTGCCAGGAGGGGCTGACCGGCTCGCTGGAGGCCATCGAGGCGTTCGCCCGCAACGGCGAGGACATCTCGGGCCGGCTCCATCACGAGGTCCTCGCCAGCCGCATGCGACCGCTGGCCGACGGCGTGCGCGGCTTCCCACGCCTGGTCCGCGACGTCTCCAGGCAGGTCGGCAAGCAGGCCCGGTTCGTGGTCGTCGGCGAGTCGACGGGCGTCGACCGCGACATCCTCGACGGCCTGGACGCCCCGCTCAACCACCTGATCCGCAACGCGATCGACCACGGCCTGGAGCCGCCGGACGAGCGCGAGGCCGCCGGCAAGGATCCGGTCGGGACGATCCGCCTGGAGGCCCGCCACATGGCCGGCATGCTCCAGATTGTGCTGGAGGACGACGGCCGCGGCATCGACGTGGAGCGGCTGCGGGCGAAGGTCGTGGAGAAGGGCCACGCCGCGCAGGCGATGGCCGCGCGGATGACCGAGGCCGAGCTGCTCGACTTCCTGTTCCTCCCCGGCTTCTCCACCAAGGACCAGGTGACGGAGATCTCCGGCCGCGGCGTGGGCCTGGACGTGGTGCAGACGATGGTCCAGGCCGTGCGCGGGACGTTCCGGGTCTCGACGCGGCTGGGCAAGGGGACGCGGTTCACGCTCCAGCTCCCGCTGACGATGTCCATCATCCGGGCGCTGCTGGTGGAGATCGCCGGCGAGCCGTTCGCCTTCCCGCTGAACCGGATCGACCGGATCACGACGGTCGGCGAGGACGAGGTGGCGGACCTGGAGGGGAAGCCGCACATGAAGGTCGACGGCCAGCCCGTCGGCCTGGTGGAGGCGTCCCGGATCCTGGAGCTGGAGTCCGCCGCGCGCCCGGCGGGCCGGATGCCGGTGGTGGTGGCCAGCGACCGCAGCCACCGCTTCGGGGTGGTGGTCGACAAATTCCTGGGCGAGCGCGACCTCCGCGTCGCCCCGCTCGACCCGCGATTGGGGCGCGTGCCCAACCTCAACAGCTCGTCCGTGCTGGAGGACGGCTGGCCGGTCCTCATCATCGATGTGGAAGACCTGATCCGATCGATCGACAACCTGCTGGGGGGCCGCCGCGTCGGCCGGCTCGGCGGCGCGGCCTCGGCGGCCGGCGGCGGCACCGAGCGCCGGACCCGGCACGTCCTGGTGGTGGACGACTCGATCACCGTCCGCGAGCTGGAGCGCCAGCTCCTGGAGAACCAGGGCTACCGCGTGGACGTGGCGGTCGACGGCGTCGACGGCTGGAACTCCGTCCGCACCGGCCGCTACGACCTGGTCGTCAGCGACGTGGACATGCCCCGCATGGACGGCATCGAGCTGGTCTCGCTCATCAAGAAGGACCCGCGCCTGCGGGCCATCCCGGTCATCATCGTCTCCTACAAGGACCGCGAGGAGGACCGCATCCGCGGCCTCGACGCCGGCGCCAACTTCTACCTGACCAAGAGCAGCTTCCACGACCAGACGTTCCTCTCCACCGTCGTCGACCTGATCGGCGAAGCCCGGTAGCGGGCGGGGCCGCGCTCAGGCCTCACGCCCGGTCGGCCCGGATGATCTCCTGGAGAGGACCGCCCCCGCGACGTAGGTCGCTCCCGCGACGGCGGCGCCGATGGCCGCCTCTCCGCCCCAGGGGCCGAGGAGAGACGTTCGCTCGGGTCGGAGTACGAAGCCCGTCCAGGCGGGGGACGAAGTGAGTTCGTCCCGGTCCACGATGGCCGAGAATCCGCGAGGGTCGATGACCTGGACCAGCGGCCGACGGCCCGGGATCGGTCGCGTCAGGATGTAATGGTTGCTCGAAGGGCCGCTCAGGAGGGCGAGCATCGGGCGATCGATCTCGGCCCCGCCCCGGCCGAGTTCGACCGGCTCGACCTCCAGGCCGCAGGCTCGCGCCGCGTCCTGCAATTCCAGCACGGAGTACCCGGCCTCCGGCGGGTCGGCGAGCCGGGAGTCGAGGCGCCGCGCCTGGTCCGGGATCTTCTCCATCATGAGCAGCAGGGCGAGGGCGGCCTTCCCGCATTCCCGCTCCGAGATCTCCGGGGCCCCGGCTCCTTCATGGGCCCCCAGCGGCCACGGAGCGAAGGTCAGCGCCAGGGCCGTGACAAGGGCGGTCCGTCGGCGTCTCATCGGGGGCGGCTCCGGATCTTCCAGGCGGCGACTCCGACAAGGGCGGCGACCCCGGCCCCGATCAGCCCGGCCTGGGCGAAGCGGCCCCACGCCTGCGAGTCGGGGTCGACGGCGTCATATGCCTCGGTCTGCCGGTCGGCCTTCTCCAGGGTCTCGGCGAGACGCTTCTGGATGCTGACGGGGTCGTACCTCGGCGTCGGCTTGCGGAACGTGGAGCGGGTCTTCGCCAACTCCGACGTCTCCACATACGGGCCCTTCCAATCGACCGTGAAGAACTCGTCGGGGAGCGATTGGTTGAACTTCACCGTGCCGGCGACGACCTGATAGTCCTCGACGCAATAAGGCATGCCCAGATACGGTGACGAATCGATGTCTATCAGGTATTCGCATCGGCCGCGGACGGGGAACCAGCGACTCCCCCCCGTCCCGTCCTCCACCTGATCGAGTTCAATCCCGAACGTCCGCATCTTCCCCCCCTTGCCGTGGCGGAACTCCACGCGCAAGGGATTGGCACCCCGCTCAAGGTCGATCCAGAAATGAACGACGGGTCGATCCGGAGAGGAATCGTCCAGACCCCAGACCTCGTTGAACTGGACTTTCAGGCAGCGATGCCCGTCCACGTCTTCCCAGCCCAGGAACTGGTAGTTTCGCACTCGCGCGTCGATCGTCGTCCTCGGGTCGATCATGGTCTGGAAATACCAGTCGTAGACGAACCGTTCCGGGGACTCGGGCCGGTTCAAGGTGCCCGGCCCGCCCCCGCGGATGGTGGGCTGTTCGTTCCGCCTCGTCGGATACTGGGTGAGGTGGGTTTGCTGGCCATTCAGGATGACCAGGATCTGGTGGAAGGCGTCCTCATCGCCATGGCGATAGCTCGTCATGTAGTAGTCCAGGCGGGTCGCCCCGTCGGAGCGGAACGAGTATCCGCCCTGGAAGAGTTTCCATCCCTCGACCTTGGGATTCGCCTTGGCCGCCTCCCGGGTCATTCCCCTGGGCGTGTAGACGGCTTCGCCTTCATAGACGAAGGAGACGTCTCGGACGTCCGCGTAGGCCTGGGACATGATCCTGGTGAACTGGTCCGCGTCGATCGATTCGGGCGTCGCCTGGGCCAGGAGTACGGTCGACAGGACGATGGGGATCATCGGGACGTTGCTCCCTAGCTGGTGGACGGGGCGTATGCCGGCTCCCGCCTCCCTCTACGGATTCACTGGCCGGTTCGCTGACTCACGGCCGCCACCGGGTTGCCGCACGCGTAGGTCTGGCCGTCGCTATTCGTGGCGGCGACCGGATTCGTGCAACCCCAGCCATAGGTGGGGGGCGTGGGGGAGGGGCCCACATAGCCGCAAATGCCTTTCATGAGGTCGCCGCAATTCGGCCCGGCACCCGGCATCCTTCCATCCAGGCTGCCGGGGCTCTGCCACCCCATGCCCGGTTCTAGGCC
Organism: Planctomycetales bacterium 71-10; assembly: GCA_001898385.1. GTDB lineage: Bacteria > Planctomycetota > Planctomycetia > Isosphaerales > Isosphaeraceae > Paludisphaera. The sequence continues at coordinate 108 of MKTT01000025.1, read as the reverse complement.
GTGTTGACTGTCCGAGGGCTGATCCGGTAAGGATTTAAGGCGGATCGACGACCGAGGACGGAGCCGCCCGCCATGCGATATCTCATCAACGACGAGATCTGGACCGTT
>MKTT01000024.1:45729-57742 GCA_001898385.1 Planctomycetales bacterium 71-10 | reverse complement strand
GCGGCCGCTCGCGGGCTCTACAATGACTCCGCGAACGGCCCGGCGTCGGTGCCGTCGCCGGGGACGACCGGAGGGCCAGCCGAGGATGCCTGCGACCGACGACGTGGAACTGGACCTGATCGCCGTGGGGGCGCATCCCGACGACGTGGAGATCGCCTGCGGCGGGACCCTCGCCAAGCTCGCCCGCAAGGGCTACGCCGTCGGGATCGTCGACCTGACCGACGGCGAGCCCACGCCGGGCTCGCCCGGCCCCGACGTCCGCCTGGAGGAGGCCCGCCGCGCCGGCGAGATCCTGGGCGTGACCCGGCGGTTCAACCTGAACCTCCCCAACCGCCGCCTGTTCGACGGCTTCGAGGCCCGCGTCGCCCTGGCCAAGGTCTTCCGCCGCCACCGGCCCAAGGTCGTGATCGGCTTCGGCGGCAAGACCGTCATGGCCTCGCCCGACCACTACCAGGCGATGCTCATCACCGACGCCGCCGTCTTCTACAGCCGGCTCACCAAGTGGGACGAGCACTTCGACGGCCTGCCGCCCCACACGATTACCAACCAATTGAGTTTCCCGCTGGCCCTGCATGGATTAGACTTGCCGGAGTCGTCCGGCTTCATCATCGCCGACATGGGCTCCACCCTCGACGTCAAGCTGGAAGCCGTGCGCTGCTACCAGACACAATTCCCCGCGACGAAGGTAGGTATCTTCAAGGCCGTGGAGACCATGAACCGCTACCACGGCCTCACCGCGGGGTACGAGGCGGGCGAGATCTTCCTGACCTATCGGTCCGTCGGCGTCGACGACCTCATGCGCTGGGCGAGCCCGGCCCACGCCCGGACCTGAGCCCCGGGACGGGTCGGGCCGATCCGCGGCGACCCAACGAGGAATAGAAAGCGACTCTCGTGGCCCTGTTAACCAGCCTCAAGCGATGGTGGCGGCGCACGTTCGGCGGCGGATCCGGCCACGACCCGGAGGCCACCGACGAGTTCGCCACCCTCTCCTCGCTGACCCTCGACCCGGGCCGCCTGCGCCTCAAGGTGGGCGTCGTCTCGGTGCGCGGCAACTATCGCGAGCACAACGAGGACAACTACTACGTCCCCGGCCGCCGTCCCGTCCGGTATGACGTCCTGGCCGAGAGCGGCGAGACCCCGGCCGTGACGCTGGAGCCCCCCAACCTGTTCATCGTGGCCGACGGCATGGGGGGCCAGCAGGGGGGCGAGCAGGCCAGCCTCATGGCCGTCGAGCTGATCCCCCGCGAGGTCGCCAAGCGGCTCTCCCCCGACGACGCCGAGCCCCGCCACGTCCAGGAGGCGATCCGCGAGGCCGTCGCCCAGGTCAACCAGGAGATCCTCGGCAGCTCCGGCGCGATCACCGAGTTCTCGAACATGGGGACGACCGTCGTCCTCGCCCAGTTCCTCCCGGACAAGGTCTACATCGCCGGCCTGGGGGACTCGCGCGCCTACCGCCTTCGCGACGGCGTGCTGGAGTGCCTGACCAAGGACCACAACCTGGCCCGCGCCCTGCTCGACGCCGGCACCATCACGGCCGAGGAGCTGGACAACCACAAGTTCAAGAACGTCCTGTACCTCTACCTCGGCAGCAAGGACGCCCGCGGCGGGCCGGAGGACTTCCGCGTCATGGACGTCCGCCGCGGCGACCGCTTCCTCATGGCCAGCGACGGCCTCACCGGCGTCGTCGCCGACGCCGAGATCGGCCGCGTGCTGGGCTCCGTCGCCGACCCCCAGGAGGCCGCCGTCCTGCTCAAGAACCTGGCGCTCGCGAACGACTCCAAGGACAACATCACCTGCCTGATCGTCCACGTCGTCGCCCACGAGTAAGATGGCCGAGACGGGCGGCGAGCCTCGGATCCCCAAGGCGATGAAGGTCGGGCGATGATCGGGCTGGACGAGTTCCTGGAATGCGTGGGCCGCTCGGGCCTGGTCCCCCCGGCCGAGCTGGCGCCCCTCCGCGCCTCCGGCGCCCGCGAGGACGCCGTCGGCCTCGCCCGCCGGATGGTCCAGCGCGGGCTGTTGACGCAGTATCAGGCCAGCAAGCTCCTCGCCGGCGCGACCCGCGGCTTCTTCCTCGGTGGCTACCGCATCCTCCGCCAGCTCGGCGAGGGGGGCATGGGCAAGGTCTACCTCGCCGCCCACGAGGGGGACGCCCGCCAGGTCGCCATCAAGGTCCTCCCCCCGCGCCGCGCCCAGGAGCAGGCCAACAGCCTCGCCCGGTTCAAGCGCGAGATGGAGCTGTCCTCGCGCTGCAACCACCCCAACGTCGCCCGCACGCTGACCTTCGGCCAGGACGGCGACGTCCACTTCATGGTCCTGGAATACATCCCCGGCCTGAGCCTGTTCGACCTGGTCAAGGACGAGCGGCACGGCCCTCTGCGGGTGGCGGCGGCCTCGCGGCTGTTCCTGCGGATCCTCAGCGGCCTGGAGGCCGCGCACGCCGCGGGGCTGGTCCACCGCGACATCAAGCCGTCGAACGTCATGATCACCCCCGAGGGGGACGCCAAGATCCTCGACCTGGGGCTGGCCAAGGCGCTCGGCGAGGAAGGGGGCCTGACCCGGGCCAACACCCTGCTGGGGACGCTCGACTACGCCAGCCCGGAGCAGCTCAGCGACGCCACCAAGGCCGACGCCCGCAGCGACCTCTACAGCCTGGGGTGCACGCTCTACTTCGCCCTCGCCGGCGCGCCGCCGTTCGAGGGGGGCGACGCGATCAACAAGATCTACAAGCAGCGGATGGACGACCCCGAGCCGATCGAGAAGGTCGCCAAGGGGGTCCCCGCCGCGTTCGCCGCCATCGTCCGCAAGCTGATGTCCAAGGACCCGGCCGACCGCTACCAGACCTGCGCCGAGCTGCGTCCCGACCTGGAGCGCTGGACCGACTCCCTCTACGTCCGGTCGCTCCTCGGCCCCTCCGGCGAGCAGGCCCACGCCTTCCACCCGCCGCCGCCGGTGCTGGAGGAGGACGACCTGAAGCTGCTCGCCGCCGACTCCAGCCCGAGCGTCATCTCGATCCGCGACCTGGGCGAGGCCGAGCCGTCGCCGGCCCCTCGGCGTCGCCAGCCCCCGCGCCCCGTCGCCCCCCGCTACCGCCCCCCCCGCGGCGAGGCGAGGCCCGGGTTCTTCGACGACAGCCGATGGCTGCTGCACTTCTCGCTGTTGGTCCTGGCCGTCGGCCTCGTCGCCATCCTCGCCATCGCCCTATTCGTCCATTCGTGACGCGGGCGGTGGACGAGGAGGTGGACTTCCGTATCATTGAGCGGGTCTTTCATCCGCCCCCTCCGTCCGAGGCCCCATGAAGCGGAAGCCCGCGCGCGACGACGTCCTCGACCTGTTCCTGCCGCCGGTCTCGGCCTGGTTCCGCTCGGCGCTGGGGGAGCCGACCTCGCCGCAGCGGCTGGGGTGGCGGGCGATCGCGTCGGGGCGGAACACGCTGATCGCGGCCCCGACCGGATCGGGCAAGAGCCTGGCGGCGTTCCTCGCCGGGCTGGACCTGCTCTGGCGCGAGCCGACGCGCGGGCGGGGCGTGCGGATCCTCTACGTCTCGCCGCTGAAGGCCCTGAACGCCGACGTCCATCGCAACCTCCGGATCCCGCTGGAGGGGATCCTCGCGGAGGCCGAGGCGTCCGGGACGCCGTTGCGGGCGCTCTCGACGGCCGTGCGGAGCGGGGACACCCCGGCGAGCGAGCGGGCGAAGATCCTCCGCAGGCCGCCCGAGATCCTCATCATCACGCCCGAGTCGCTCCACCTCATGCTCACCTCGCAGGCCCGCGAGACGCTCCGCGAGGTGTCGCACGTCGTCGTCGACGAGATCCACGCCCTCTGCGGCGACAAGCGCGGGGTGTTCCTGGCGCTCCTCCTCGAACGCCTGGAAGCCCTGGGCTCCGGCCGGCCGTTCGTCCGCATCGGGCTGTCGGCCACGCAGAAGCCGCTGGAGGAGGTCGCCCGCTACCTCGGCGGGGCGCGGCCCGTCGAGATCGTCGACGCCAGCGGCCGGAAGCCGATGGACCTGCGCGTCATCTGGCCCGCGGGCGACGCCGGCCTCGGCCCGCCCGGCTCGATCTGGCCGGCCATCGAGGACCGCGTCCTCGGTCTGGTGGAGGAGCACCGCTCCACGCTGGTCTTCGCCAACAACCGCCGGACCGTCGAGAAGCTGACCGCCCGCCTGAACGAGCTGGCGACGCGCGACGTCGAGCGCCAGGCCCCCGGCGACGATCCCGAGCCCGTCCCGTTCCGCGCCCACCACGGCAGCCTGAGCCTGGACGAGCGCCGGACCACCGAGGAGATGCTGAAGAACGCCGAGCTCCGCGCCGTGGTCTCGACGGCCTCTCTGGAGCTGGGCATCGACATGGGCGAGGTCGACCTCGTCTGCCAGGTGGAGTCGCCGGGGAACGTGGCGCGGGGGCTCCAGCGCGTGGGGCGGTCGGGGCACCTCGTCGGCGGGACGAGCCGGGGCCGGCTGATCGCCAAGACGCCGGCCGACCTGCTCGAATCCGCGGCCCTCGCCCGCGCGATGCTGGAGAACGACATCGAGCCCCTGCGCGTGCCGCGCAACTGCCTGGACGTCCTGGCGCAACAGGTCGTCGCGTGCGTGGCCGTGGATCGGTGGGACGTCCCCGACCTGTTCAACCTCGTGCGCCGGGCGTATCCCTTCAGCGACCTCCCGGCCGAGGCGTTCGAGCGGGTCCTGAGCCTGGTCTCCGGCCGCTACTCGACCGGGTCGATCCGCGACCTCCGCGCGCGGGTGGCTTGGGACCGGATCCACAACAAGCTGGCCCCGCTGCCGGGGACCTCGCGGCTGGCCCTCACCGGCGGCGGCACCATCCCGGACGTCGGCCACTACCCGGTGTACCTCGGCGAAGGGGGGCCGAAGCTCGGCGAGCTGGACGAGGAATTCGTCTTCGAGCGCCGCGTCGGCGAGAGCTTCATGCTGGGCAACAGCGCCTGGCGGATCGACCACATCGACGTCCACAAGGTGCTGGTCAGCCCGGCGGGGGGCTCACAGGTCGTCATGCCCTTCTGGCGCGGCGAGACCAACCCACGCTCGATGGAGCTGGGCCGCGCCGTCGGCCGGCTCACCCGCGAGATCGCCGACGGCCTCGACGACCCCGGGCTGACGCAGCGTCTCGAAGACGAATGCCGGCTGGAAGCCCCCGCGGCGCGGTTCCTGGTCCGCTACGTCGGCCGCCAGAAGCGGCTCGCGGGCGTGGTCCCGGACGAGCGGACCATCCTGGTCGAGACCTTCTGCGACCCCGCCGGCGAGACGGTGCTGGCGGTCCTCTCGCCCTACGGCCGGATGCACCTGGGCTTGAAGCTCGCGCTGCTGGGGAGGATCCAGGACCGATTCGGCGTCACCGCCTCCTGCCTGCACGGGGACGACGGCCTCCTGTTCCGGCTCCCCGGGATGGACGACCCGCCGTTGGACCTGCTCGACGGCCTCGACGGCGCGGAGGCCGAGCGGCTGATCCGCCGCGTGCTCCCCGACACCGCCCTGTTCGGCCTGCGGTTCCGCCAGAACGCCGGCCGGGCGCTGCTGATGCCCCGGCCCGACCCGTCGAAGCGCACGCCCCTGTGGCTCCAGCGGCTGCGGGCGAAGGACTTGCTGGGCGTCGTCGGCGAGTTCCCCGACCATCCCATCGTCGTCGAGACCTTCCGCGAGTGCCTGGACGACGACCTCCAGATGCCCCGGCTCCGCGCGTTCCTGGACGCCATCGCCGCCGGGTCGATCCGCGTGGAGGCCCGCGCCGCCGAGGTGGCCTCGCCGTTCGCGTCGGAGCTGGTGTTCCAGTTCACGCAGGCTTACATCTACGAGTGGGACGAGCCCCGGCGCAAGCCGGAGCCCTCGGCGACGGCGTCGGTGGACGAGTCGCTGCTCGACGGCCTGCTGCACTCGCTGGAAGCCGGCCGCGCGCTCGACGCCCAGGCCGTCGGCCGCGTCGAGAACCGCCTGCGGGGCCACGGCCGCCCGCCGCGCACGGCCGACGAGATGGCCGAAACCCTGCGCACGCTCGGCGACCTCGCGCCGTCCGACCTCGCCGGTCCGATGGAGGCGTTCGCGAAGGAGCTGGAGGGGCAGGGGAGGGCCGCCCGGATCGAACTGCCCCGCACCGCCGAGCCCTCGCGCTGGATCCTCGCCGAGGAACGGTCGCTCTACGAATCGGCCTTCGAAGCGGACGACGAGGACGCCCTCCGGACCATCGTCCGTCGCTTCCTCCGCACCCACGCGCTGATCGGCCTGGCCGACGTCCTGCGACGCTACCCGATGGCCCCGGAGGCCGCGCGCACGTTGCTGGAGGAGTGGGTGGAGTCGGAAGGGGTCGTGCGGGTCGAGGGGGACGACGGCCCGCGCTGGGCCGAGCGCGAGAACCTGGCCGAGGTGCAGCGGCTGGCCATCGCCCGCCGTCGCCAGGAGAGCGTGGCCGTCGCGCCGGAGGTCTTCGCCGACTTCGTCGCCCGCCGTCAGCTCGTCCATCCGGCCGACCGCGCGACGGGCGTCGAGGGCGTGGCGCGGGCGCTGGAGGTGCTCCAGGGATTCGCCGCGACGGCCGAGGCGTGGGAAGGCGAGCTGCTCCCCCGCCGCGTCGAGGGCTTCCGGCCGGCGATGCTCGACGAGGCCCTGGCCCGCGGCGGCTGGTCGTGGCGGGCGGAGGGGGACGGGCCGACGGTCGCGATCGTCCCCCGCGACTTCGCCGACGGCTGGCCCGCGCGCGAGGACGCGCCGCCGAGCGAGCCCGAGCGAGCCCTGTTCGACGTCCTGTCCCGCCGCGGGGCCTCGTTCGCGGCCGACCTGGCGCGAGCGGCCGGGATGGACCTGCTCGACCTCCGCCGCGTCCTCCGCACGCTGATGCGCCGGGGCCTGGCGACGAACGACCGCTTCGACCCGCTCCGGCCGGGGGCGTTCGAGGTGCTGGACGTCGTCGAGGGGGCCTCGCGCGGCCTGCGCCGGGGGCGGTCGTCGCGGCGTTCCGACTTCGCGCAACCCGAGGGCCGCTGGGAGGCCGTCGCGGCGGCGGCCGAGGATCCGGAGGCCCGCGCCCTGGCGTGGATCGACGCCCTGTTCGGGCGCTACGGCGTCCTGGCCCGCGAGACGGTCGGCATGGATCCCTGGGCCCCGCCGTGGGCCGAGCTTTACCCGCACCTGGCCCGGCTGGAGCTGCGCGGGGAGATCCGCCGCGGGTACTTCGTGGAGGGGCTCTCGGGCGTGCAGTACGCGACCGAGGAGGCGGCGGAGGGGCTCGCGGCGCTGGCCTCCGGCGCGGGCCGCGACGACGCCGAGGTCTTCCTCGCCGCGTCCGACCCGGCGAACCTCTACGGCTCCGGGGCCCCGCTCGACGTCCCGCTGCTGGAAGGGGGGACGGCCCGCCTGCTCCGATCGCCGGGGAACTTCCTGGTCCTCCGCGGCGGCCGTCCGGTCCTGATCCTGGAGGCGTACGGCAAGCGGCTGACCGGCCTGGCGTCGGCTTCGAAGGTGGAGCTGGATGCGGCCCTGGCGCGGGTGCTGGATCTGGCCTCGGCCGACAGGCGGGTGTTCAAGGTGGAGTCGTACAACGGCCAGCCGACCCTCTCCAGCCCCGCGGCCGGGCGGCTGGCCGAATTGGGGTTCGTCCGCGACTACCCGGCCATGACGTACTACGCCGCGTGGTCGCCCGGCGGGATTTGAAGTTTCCGTGGATCCTTCCAAACGGGGCCGCCCCCGGGTTTGCCATCCGGGGCCGTCGGATGTAGGCTTCGAAGGAGTCGACCCGACCGGAGCATCCCGCAGGAGTCGCCCTTCCACGATGGCCCCCGTCGCCCCGTCGAGCCCCGAGGACCGGACGTACGACTGCATCGTCATCAGCGACCTGCACCTGGGCAGCGCCGTCTGCCAGGCGCGGCTGCTGGAGGAGTTCCTGATCTGGGCGTTCGACCACTGCCGGACGCTGGTCATCAACGGCGACATCTTCGACGATCTGAATTTCAAGCGGCTGAGCAAGCGTCACTTCGCCTGCCTGAAGCTGATCCGACGCAACAGCGACCGCAGCGACATCCGCGTGGTCTGGGTCCGCGGCAACCACGACGGCCCGGCCGACATCGTCGGCCACATCGTCGGCGTGGAGATCCACGACGAGGTCGTCTACGAGAACGGCAAGATCCGGCTCCTCATCCTCCACGGCGACCAGTTCGACACCATCGTCAGCGGCCATCCCTGGCTCACCGACCTGGCCTGCGCGGCGTTCTACTACATCCAGAAGTGGATGCCCCATCGGGCGGCCCGTTGGATCCGCCGCATCTCCAAGAAGTTCCAGCGCAACAGCCAGCTCATCGAGCGGCGGGCGTCGGAGTACGCGCGGAGTCGTGGATTCCACTTCGTCACTTGCGGCCACACCCACCTGCCGCTCGTCGCCGAGCACGACGGGGTCGTCTATATCAACAGCGGGACCTGGACCGAGGCCCCGCCGTGCCCGTTCGTCGTCGTCGAGGGGGCGGAAGTCCGCCTGGAATACTGGCCGCTGCCGGCGTTCGTCCTCGACCCCGAGCCGACCGAAGGGGCCGAGCCCCGACCGATCGCGTCCGCCCCGATCCTGCCGGCGATGGGATGAGGGATCGGCACGGCGCGGCACGGCGTTTCCATGCAATGGAGGCGCGGAGCCCCAACCCGTCCCCGAGGAGATCCCAGCCGTGCAGACCCGGACCGAGCGCGATTCGATGGGTTCGATGGAGGTCCCGGCCGACGCCTACTACGGCGCGCAGACGGAGCGGGCCCGGCGGAACTTCGAGATCGGCGGCCTGCGGTTCCCCCGGGCGTTCCTCCGGGCGCTGGGGCTGGTCAAGAAGTCGGCCGCGCGGGTGAACGTGGGGTTGGGGCTGCTGGACGCCAGGCTCGGCGGGCTGATCGAGGAGGCGGCGCAGGAGGTCGTGGACGGCCGGCTCGACGGCTGGTTCCCGCTGGTGATCTTCCAGACCGGGAGCGGCACGTCCACGAACATGAACGCCAACGAGGTCGTCGCCGGCCGCGCCAACGAGCTGGCGACGGGCACGCGCGGGGGCCGATCGCCCGTCCACCCCAACGACGCCGTGAACATGGGCCAGTCGTCCAACGACGTCATCCCGACGGCCATCCACGTCGCGGCGCGCGAGGAGATCGAGAAGCGGCTGATCCCGGCGTTGGAGCGACTCCACGCCGCGCTGGCCGAGCGGGCCGAGGCGTTCGACGGGGTCGTGAAGATCGGCCGGACGCACCTCCAGGACGCGGTGCCGATCCGGCTGGGCCAGGAGTTTTCGGGCTATGCCTCGCAGGTGGAGCACGGCCTCCGACGCGTCCGTGCGGCCTCGGAGGCGCTGGCCGAGATCCCCATCGGCGGCACGGCGCTGGGGACCGGGGTGAACACCCACGCCGAGTTTCCCGAACGGATGGCGGCGGCCCTCTCGGGCGAGGTCGGCGTGGCGTTCCGGCCGGCGTCGAACCCCTTCGAGGCCATGGCCAACCGCGACGCCGTCGTCGAGGCTTCGGCCATGCTCCGGACGCTCGCCGTCAGCCTGTCGAACGTCGCGAACAATCTCCGACTGCTGGGATGCGGCCCGCGCTGCGGGATCGCCGAGATCCGCATCCCGGAACTCCAGCCGGGCAGCTCGATCATGCCGGCCAAGGTCAACCCGGTCATCCCCGAGGCCGTCATGATGGTCGCGGCGCAGGTGGTGGGGAACGACGCGACGATCGCCTGGGCGAACGCGCTGGGGTCGAACTTCGACCTGAATGTCATGATGCCGGTGATGGCCTACAATTTGTTGGAGTCGATCGACCTGCTGACGGCCGCCGCCGACCACCTGGCCCGCAAGTGCGTGGACGCCCGCGAGTTCCTGGCGGATCAGGAGGCGCACGGCGTCTCCCGGATCGAGGCCGACGAGGAGCGTTGCCGGGAGCACGTTGAGCGGAGTTTGGCGATGTGCACGGCCCTGGCGCCGCGGATCGGCTACGACAACGCCTCGGCGCTGGCGAAGGCGGCCTACCGCGAGGGCTCGACGGTCCGCGAGGTCGCCCGCGCGATGGCGGGGCTCGGCCCGGAGGAGGTCGCCCGACGCCTGGGCGGGCCGGCCTCGGCCGACGTCCTCCGCGAGCACGGCGGCTTCCCGCCGGAGGAGGAGGTCGACCGCCTGCTCGACCCGGCCCGCCAGACCGAACGGGGCTCGACCGGCGGGGGCGGGGGCTGAGCGTGGTTTCGGGGAAACTCCCCTGGGCGGCGCGGGTCGGGTCGGGGACAATCGGGCGATCCGGGACGCGCGACCACGAGGGGTCCTCTCATGACCGAGAATCCGGAGTTCGATCTCGAATCCGCCTGGCTCGCCCCCGCCCCCCCCGGCGACCCGACGCCCGCGCCGGCGGAGGTCGCCCCGCCGGAGCAGGCCGTCGCGCCCGAGCCGGTGGTCGTGATCCGGTATCGCAACCGGGGCCTCCACCCGGTCCTGATGCTGCCGATCGCGCTGATCGCCTCACTCGCCCTGCTCGCGGGGTATCACGCGTACGTCGAGCCGGTCGCGGGGCATGCGGCCCCCGGCCCCTCGCCTCGGCCCGCGGCGACGGTCGCGAGCCTGGACGAATCCGTCGCCCAGGCCGCCGCGGCGTTCGCGAAGGACGAGGCCCCGCTCCCGGGCCCGCTCACGCTGGAAGGTCGGCCCCTGCCGCACGAGCCGGCCCCGCCCGCGAAGCCGCCTGAAGCCGCCCCCGCGCCGACGCCCGAGCCGGGGCCCCCGCCGCCCGCCGCCGAGGCCGTCCCGGCCGAGGAGGCTCGTTCGCGGATCTCGATCGCCTCGGCCTCGCCGACGTTCGCCGGCCCGACGGAGGCCGACCCCGCGCCGGCCGCGGAGCCGGCCCCGCCCGCCGACGTCGCCAAGCCCGCCGAGACGCCCCTCCCCTCGCAGGAGGAGATGATGGAGCGGATCCGCCAGGAGGCCGAGCTGAAGGCGATCCAGCGGGCCGAGATGGAGCGCCGCCAGGCGGAGGATCTGGAACGCCTGAAGGAGGAGTCGGTCAAGCGGCTGGAGGAGGAGCGGGCCCAGTTCCGCCGGCAGTTGCGAAGCATCCTGAAGGGCGAGCCCGCGGACGCCGGCGCGGCCATCGAAGCCCTCTGCGAGCAGTTCGGGCGGAACTACAGCCCCGGCGTGAAGGAGCGGGCCAACGCCATCCTCGCCCACAACAAGGGGCGGCTCACCAGCGACGCCGAGGTCCGCATCCTCCGGTCGCTGGGCGTCCCCGAGCCGGCGGTCCTCGATTTCCTCTGCAACCGCCTGAATCGCTCGCTCCGCTCCCGCAATGGGCCCCACGACCCCGACGAGGCGCGGGTCGTCGCCGCCCGCCAGCTCCTGCGCATCCCGACGACCGTCGCGGCCCCGGCCGACTCGACGCCCGCGCCGCCGCCGTCCCCGGCCCGATCGCCCGTCTATCGCCGGGCCGCCTCCTGAGGTGCCGCCCCGACCGATCCACCCCCGACGACCAGGGAAGACCGCCCATGCCCGCCCGCCCGCCGCTCTCGCCCCTGCCGGCGCTCGCCGTCGCCCTGCTCCTCGCCGGCCCCGTCGCGGCCGAGGACCGCCCGGACATCAAGGCCGGGACCGACCTCCTGAAGGCGGGCGACGGCCTGGCCGACCAGGGGAAGCCCAACGACGCCCAGGTCCGCTACAAGGAGGCGTTCGAGAAGATCCTCCCGCGCCTCCGCGGCATCCCCTTCCGCCACGAGGTCAAGCGCGACGTCACCAAGCGCGAGAAGCTCCAGGACATGCTCCTGAAGGAGTTCGAGGAGGACATGACCCCGGCCGAGTTCGAAGGGATGGAGAAGGCGTATCGCGCCTTCGGCCTGATCTCGCCCGACCTCGACCTGAAGAAGTTCCTCATCGAGGTCTACTCCGAGGAGATCGCCGCCTACTACGACCCGAAGACCAAGACCATGTACATGATCGAGGAGCCCGAATCCAAGAAGAACGAGCCCCCCACGTTCTTCGAGCGGTTCCTCGGCAAGACCGGCGGGTTCGACAAGGACGA
>MKTT01000024.1:35167-45672 GCA_001898385.1 Planctomycetales bacterium 71-10 | reverse complement strand
AAGAACGACGACCAGTCCCTGGCCGCCTCCGCGCTGATCGAGGGCGAGGCCACGCTCGCCATGATGGCCGCCGGCCAGGAGGACTGGGAGGGCCTCCAGATCATCAAGACCCCCGCCGAGGGCCTGGGCCGCGGCATGGAATTGATGATGCCGTTCCTGACCTCGCTCGGCGGCGGCAAGTCGCTCAAGAACGCCCCGCCGATCATCTCCGAATCCATGCTGTTCCCCTACATCCGCGGCCTGGTCTTCTGCGCGAAGCTCGCCAACGACGACGGCTGGAAGGGGATCGACGCCGCTTACCTCGACCCGCCCCTCTCCACCGAGCAGGTCCTCCACCCGGCCAAGTACAAGGCCGACCCGGACTATCCCGTCCTGATCGACCTGGGCACGCTCTCGCCGGGCGAAGGCTGGAAGGAAGTCTCGCGGAACGTCATGGGCGAGATGCAGACGGCCGTCCTCCTGCGCAGCCACGGCGGGAAGGCCGCCGCCGCAGGCTGGGACGGCGATCGCTACGCCGTCTTCGAGGGGCCCGAGGGCAAGCTCGCCCTCGTCTGGCTGACCACCTGGGACTCCGAGGACGACGCCCGCGAGTTCGCCCGCTCCTACGCCCGCTACCAGACGGCCCGCATGGGCGACGCCAAGTTCCAGCCGGTGGAACTCCCCGACTCGCTGTGGCGGTCGGTCGACGGCGTCTGCCGGATCGTCGAGCGCCGGGGCCCGGACGTCGCCGTCGTCGAGGGCTTCCCCCCCGCCGCCTCCGCGCCCCTGCTGGAGGCCGCGTTCCAGGCCGCGAAGGCCGACATGAAGCCCGCCCCGCGGGCGGTGAAGCCGGCCGCCGAGGCCCCGAAGTGAACCCCGGACGTCGCCGGGCATGACGACGAAGACGCCCCGCCGGGCGGCCGGCGGGGCGTCTTCGTGCGCGTCGCGATCCTCGTGCGTCAGATCGAGGTGTCGCCGGCGCCGAAGTCCAGGAAACGGTCGCGGTTCTTCGTGGTCCTGGTGGTCGGGTCGTAGTAGCTCTCGATGGCGAAGATGTCGGCGTCGGCCCCGCCGTACAGGCTGTCGATCGCCCCGTCGATCCCGCCGCTCAGCCGATCCTTGCCGGCCTCGCCGTACAGGGTGTCCGCGCCGTCCTCGCCGTACAGGAGGTCGTCGTTCAGGCCGCCGTAGAGGATGTCGTTTCCGGCCCCGCCGCGGATCGTGTCGTTGCCGGCGCCGCCGCTGAGGATGTTGGCGCGGGAGTTGCCCTGGATCGTGTCGGCGTAGGCCGTGCCGGTCACGTCCTCGATCCCGGTGTTCGTGGTCAGGATCAGGGACAGGACGCCGGACTTCACCGTCTGGGTCGAGTTGGTGTCGAGGTTGACGGTGACGCCCGCGCCGAAGGTGCCGAAGTCGAGCTTGTCGTGGGCGTCCGGGGCGGGGCCGTGCGAGTCGTCGTCCTCGACGATCGTGTCGGTCCCGAGGGCGGCGGTCCCGCCGAAGACGTAGGTGTCGTCGCCCGTGCCGCCTTCGAGGCGGTCGTTGCCGCCGCGGCCCTCCAGGACGTCTTTCCCGCCGTTGCCCTTGAGGTTGTTCGCGGCGGAGTTGCCGCGGATCACGTCGGCGGAGTTCGACCCGAGCACGTTCTCGATCGCGTTGATGTTGCCGGTGACGTTGTTGAGGACCAGCGAGAGCCGGCCCGCGTTGACCGCCTGGGCGGCCCCGTAGGTGGCGAGGTCGACCGCGACGCCGTAGCCGAAGGAGGAGAAGTCGAGCGTATCGGCCCCCTGGCCGGACCTCTCGACGATGGTGTCGGTCCCTAGGGAGGCCGTCCCGGCGAACCGGTAGGTGTCGTCGCCGGCGCCGCCGTCGAGCGCGTCGTTGCCGCCCATGCCCTCCAGGACGTCGTTGCCGCCGTTGCCGTAGATCGCGTTGGCCAGGGAGTTCCCCTTGATCCAGTCCTTGGACTGGCTCCCCTTCACGTCCTCGATGGAGTTCGGCAGCGTGAGCCTGAGCCGGGTGGCGCCGTCGTTGACGTCGTCGTCGGGGAAGTAGGACTTGATGTCCTGGGCGCTCGTGACGCCCAGGTCGATCACGACGGTCTGGCCGTAGCTGCTGAAGTCGAGCGTGTCCCGGCCGGAGGAGTCGATGATCGAGTCGGCGCCCAGGTTGCCGCCCGCCCCGAAGACGTAGACGTCGTCGCCCGCGCCGCCGTCGAGGACGTCGTCGCCGCCGCGGCCCTCCAGGACGTCGTCGCCGCCGTTGCCCCTCAGGGTGCTGTAGCGGGCGTTGCCGCGGATCACGTCGGCGAAGCTGGAGCCGCTCACGTTCTCCATGGTCTCGGCGTTTTTGGGGTCGCCCCCGGTGTTGAAGGTCAGCGAGAGGTATCCGGCGGCGACCGTCTGCTTGGCGTTGCTGATCGCCAGGTCCACGCTCACGCCGCGGCCGAAGGAGGAGAAGTCGAGCGTGTCGACGCCGTAGGCGAACTTCTCGTAGATGGTGTCGCTCCCCAGGGAGGCCGTGCCGGAGAACTTGTAGGTGTCGTTCCCCTGGCCGCCGTAGAGCGAGTCGTCGCCGGCGCCGCCGTCGATCACGTCGCTCGCCGTGCCGCCGTAGATCGTGTCGTCGCCGGCGCCGCCGGTCAGGGTGGTCGGCATGGTGACGGTCACGACGACGATCTTGTCGTCCCCGCCCTTGCCGTCGACGACGAGGCTCTGGATCGACGAGCGGGCGTAGCCGCCCCGCTGGGCCAGGACGCCTTCGGTGTAGACCTCGACGCCGACCTGCCCGTTGGACTCGGTGACGAGGACGGAGTCGCGGGAGTCGGTGCCCGTGATGCTCAGGACGTGGGTGGACGGGTTGAGCGAGACCGACGCGGCCAGGAGCCGCCGCCCTTCCAGGGCCTCGACGACGCCGAAGGCCCGGTCGCGGCGGGGGCGGGGGCGGGGGCGGCGGTCGCGGGCGGCGGAGAGGATGTTCATGAGCTTCATCGTCGTTTCCCCTGTCTGGCTGGCTTCCGTCGTCTCGATCGTCCGGGCCGGCGGACCACCCGCCGCACCCGACGGGAGACAATCAGCTACCCCGGCCGAAACCTGACGGCGCGCCGCGAAAAAATCTCGGACGGTTTGCGAGGCGGCGGCCGGGCGGTCACAATCGCCCATGCGACCGTCGACCGGATGGATGAGCGATGGCCGGAGGCGAGCTTGGACGAGCCGACACCGACGAGGACCAGCGCCAGCCTGCTCGGGCGGCTCCGGCTGGAGGCCCCGAGGCCGGACGACTGGAGCGACTTCGCGCGTCGCTACGCGCCGATGATCCGCGGATGGTGTCGCCGCTGGCGGTTGCAGGAGGCCGACGCCGAGGACGTGGCCCAGGAGGTGCTGGCCCGGCTGGCCTCGCGACTGAGGTCGTTCGAATACGACCCCTCCCGGAGCTTCCGCGCCTACGTCAAGACGGTGGCCCATTTCGCCTGGTGCGACCTCATCGAGTCGCGGAAGCGGCCCGGGGCGGGGGGGAGCGGGGACTCGATCGTCCTGGACCAGCTCAACGCCCTGGAGGCCCGCGACGACCTCCAGGCCCGCCTGGTGGAGGCGTTCGACCACGAGCTGCTGGAGGAGGCTACGGCCCGGGTCCGCCTGCGGGTCGAGCCCCGGACCTGGGAGGCGTTCCACCTGACGGCCGTCGAGGGCCTCTCCGGGGCCGAGGCGGCGGGGCGGACGGGGATGTCGGTCGCGGCGGTGTTCAAGGCGAAGAGCAAGGTTCAGAAGATGCTCCGCGAGGAAGTCCGCCGGCTCGAAGAGGGACCATGAACGCGACGCGACCGTGCCCGACGCCCGAAGACCTCCAGAGGATGCTCGACGACGCGCTGGGCGCCGACGCCGAGGGCGTCGAGTCCCACGTCGCCGGCTGCCAGGGCTGCCAGGACGTCCTGGAACGGCTCACCCGGCCGGCGACCGAGGCCGGCGAGACGGTCTGGCAGCCCCCGCAGGCCGAGGACGGCCCGACCCTGGGCCCGGTCGCGGACGCCCCCCCCTCGCGGCCCGAATCCCTGCCGGACGTCCCGGGGTACGTGATCGAGCGGGTCCTGGGGCGGGGCGGGATGGGGGTCGTCTACCTGGCCCGGCAGTCCAACGCCAACCGCCAGGTCGCCGTGAAGATGCTGCCGTCGGGGGGGGCGAAGGCGGAGGACCTCGTCCGCTTCCGCCTGGAGGGGGAGAACCTGGCCCGGCTCCGGCACCCGAACATCGTGCGGGTGTACGAGGTGGGGGCCGTCGGCGATCGGCCGTTCTTCTCCATGGAGTACGTCTCCGGCGGCAACCTGGCGGACTCGCTGGCCGGCACGGCCCGCCCGCCGGCCGAGGCGGCGGCCCTGGCGGAGACCCTGGCCCGCGCCGTGCACGCGGCCCACCAGTACGGCGTGGTCCATCGCGACCTCAAGCCGGCCAACATCCTGCTCGACGACCACGACTCGGGCTCGTCGCACGCGCCCTTCAAGATCACGGACTTCGGGCTGGCGAAGCGCGTGGGGCACGACAGCGGCCTGACGCAGACCGGCCAGATCCTGGGGACGCCCAGCTACATGGCCCCGGAGCAGGCGTCCGGCGGCAGCGCGGTGGGGATCCCGGCCGACGTCTACGCCCTGGGGGCGATCCTGTTCGAGGCCCTGACGGGCCGGCCGCCGTTCCGCGGGGGCTCGCCGTGGGAGACCATGATGAAGGTCGTCCACGAGCCGCCGCCCGCCCCCTCGCGGTTCCGCGCGGGCCTGCCGCGCGACCTGGAGGTCGTCTGCCTGAAATGCCTCGCCAAGAAGCCCGAGGACCGCTACGCCAGCGCCGACGCCCTGGCCGAGGACCTCCGCCGGTGGCTCGACGGCCTCCCCATCGCCGCCCGCCCGGCCGGCGCGGCCCGGCGGGCCTGGCTCTGGGCGCGGCGGCACCCGGCGTATGCGGCGCTCGGGTCGCTCCTCGCCGCGTCGGTGGTCGCCGGGGCGACGGGCGTGGCCTTGCAGTGGATGCGGGCCGAACGCCACCTGGCGCAGTCCCGCCGCCGGGTCGGCCTGGCCCTGGACGCCATCAAGACCTTCTACACCGGGGCGAGCGAGGACGTCCTCCTCAAGCGCCCCGAGCTGGCCGACCTGCGGACCTCGCTCCTGAAGGCCCCCCTGGGCTTCTACCAATCGCTCCGCGAGGAGCTGGAGGCCGACGACCGGCCCGACCGCGAGGCGCGGGCCCAACTCGTCGACGTCCTGGCCCGCGTGGGCGAGCTGAACGCCGACGTGGGCCGCGAGGATGACGCCCTGCGGGCCTACCTCGAGGCGGCCGAGACGGCCCGTCGCATCCTGCGCGACGAGCCGGGCGACCGGCCGGCGCGGCGGGCCCTGGGCGACGCCCTCGTCGAGGCGGCCGAGATCGACGCCCAGACCTCCCGCCTGGGCCGGGCCCGCGACGGGCTGACGGACGCGCTCGGCGTCTTCGACGCCCTCGCGCGCGAGTCGCCCGACGACCTGGAGGTCCAGGAGGGCCGGGCCGCCTGCCTCCACACCCTCGGCAACGTCGAGTGCGACGAGCAGCACTTCGAAGACTCGGAGCGCCGCTACCTGGAGTCGGTCGCGATCCTTGAGGACCTCGTCTCGCGACGGCCAGGGCACGCCAAGAGCCTCGACGATCTCGGCGGCGCGGAGAACGACCTGGCCATCATGTACGCCCAGTGGAACCGGCTCGACCGGGCGGGCCGCTGGTTCCACGAAGGGCTGGAGACGCGCCGTCGGCTGGCCCGCGAGCACGGCGGATCCGCCGGCAACCTCCGCAAGTTCGCGTCCAGCCTCAACAATTACGGCGGCTTCCTCCAGAACACCGACCGCCTGCCCGACGCCCTGCCATACTACGAGGAGGCCGGCGCGATCCAGGAGCGGCTGGTCCGCGAGAACCCGACGGTCGCGCTCTACCAGGACGACCTGGCGGTCACCCACGAGAACATCGCGGCCAACATGGGCGATTCCGGCCGGCGCGAGCGGGCCATCGCCGAGTATCGGGCCGCCCTGGCGCTCCGGGAACGACTCGCGGCCGACCATCCCGCGTCGCTGGACTATCAGGCGAGGCTCGCCCGATCGCACGTCGAGCTGGCGCTGAATCTGGTCGAAGGCCGCGAGTACGCCTCGGCCGAGGCCGAGGCCCGGGCGGCGGGCGCGGCGCTCGAACGCGCCGCGGCGCACCATTCCGAGGCGGCGGAGTTCCGCCGGCTGCGGGCCGAGGCGGCTCGGTGCCTGGGCGACGTCCACGCCCTGACCGGGCGGTCGGGCCCGGCCGAGGCGTCCTTCGCCGCCGCCCTGGACTTCCTCAAGGACGCCGGGGGCCCGGGCGCCCCGGCCGAGGCGAGGCTGGACCGGGCCCGCGATCTGCTGCATCGCGGGTCGGCCCGGGCGGCCGTCGGCCGCGCCGACGCCGAGGGGGACCTGGCCGAGTCGCTGGCGGGCTCGCAGGCGCTGCTGGCGGAGGAGCCCGAGGTCTCGCGGTTCCGCATCGTGGCCGCGGCGGCCCGCGCCGAGCTGGCCGAGGTCGCCCTGCGGCGGGCGCTGCGCGAGGGGGCGACCGGCGTCGTCTCCGAGGTCTCGGGCGAGTTCGCGCGGCTCGCGGAGGACGCCTCGAACTGGCTCCGCGACGAGCCCGACGACGACGGCTTCAAGGGCCTGCGCGCCGACGCCCTGTCCGGGCTCGCCCGCGCGTCGGAGTCCCAGGGCCGCTTCGATGACGCCCTCGCCGCCTGGGACCGCGCCCTGGCCGACGCCCCGGGCCGCTCGCGCCTGCTCGTCGAGCTGGGCCGGGCGGCGACGCTCTGCCGCCTCGGTCGTGTCGAGGAGGCAGCGGGGGTCGCGCGGTCGGCGCGGGGCATGTCGCCGGAGACGGCGGCCGAGGGTGTCGCCCGCGCCCGCGTCCACGCCCGGGCCTCGGACCCCGTCGCCGCGGTCGAGTGCCTGGCCCGGGCCGCGTCCGCCCCCGATCGCGGCGACGGGCTCGCCCTCCGCGAACGGCTGGCCGATCCCGACTTCGACCCGATCCGCGATCGTCCCGACTTCCGGGCCGTCCTCCGGTCCCTCGACGTCCCGGAATCGCCCCCCGCCGCCCCTCCGGCGGGCTGAGAGGGTGTCGGGGCTGGACGTCCCGATAGAATGGTTGCGAGTTCATACGTCGACGGCGTCGCCCCCCCGGCGACGCCCGCGCCGGTCCACTCCAACCACGGGCGACCCATGAACACCACCGATCCCGCCTTCGCCTCGCCCCGGACCCTCGCCGTCGCCATCCTCCTCGCCCTCCTGGCGACCGCCGCCCCGGCCCAGGAGGCGTCGGCGAAGCGAGAGCAGGGCCCCGCGAAGCCCGCCGCCGAATCCGACGCCGCCCCGGCCGAGGAGCCGAAGGAGGCCGGGGCCAAGAAAGGCGAGCCGAAGGAGCCTGAACGGGTCTACAAGACCGACGAGGAGTGGCGCAGGCTCCTGACGTACGATCAGTACCTCGTCACCCGCATGAAGGCGACCGAGCCGGCGTTCTCGGGCCGGTACGCGACCGGCCATTTCAAGGGGACGTTCCTCTGCGTCTGCTGCGGCGCGAAGCTGTTCGACTCCCGGACCAAGTTCGAGTCCGGGACCGGCTGGCCCAGCTTCTGGCGGCCGGTGGCCGAGAAGGCCCTGGACCGGGCCCTCGACCGCAGCGAGGGGGAGCCCCGGATCGAGGTCACCTGCGCCCGCTGCGGCGCCCACCTCGGCCACGTCTTCGACGACGGCCCGGCCCCGACCGGCCTGCGCTACTGCATCAACTCGCTGGCGATCAAGCTCGACACCGAGCCCGCCCGCCCCGCCGCGTCCCGACGGCCCGCCACCAACCGTCGCCGTTCCCCCGCCACCCGCGACGCCCGTCCCCAGGCCCCCGAGTCCACCGCCCCGCCCGAGGAGAAGCCCGCCGGGGCCTGACGCTCAACGCCTCGCCATCCGCGGGTCCAGCCAGGCGATCAGGTCGTCCGCGTAGCGGTTCGGGTCGGGATCGAACTCCAGGGTGTGGCAGCCGTCGGGATACTCGACGACCTCGCGATCGGCGGCGGCGACCCGGGCGAAGTAGCGCCGGGTGCGCCCGTTGTCGACGATCCGGTCGCGGCCGGCGAGCATCAACAGCGTCGGCGTCCGGAGCTTCTTCGGGGCTCGCCGGATCCGGCGGTCGATGAGGAAGCTGGCCAGGAGCAGGCCGGCGGTCGCCTGGCGGAGGCCCAGGGGGTCGGTCCGGATGTATTCCTGCTTCTCCGGGGAGTCGGTGAACAGGGCCGGGTCGGCCAGGGGGATCGGGAAGGTCTTGCGACGGTTCGTGAAGACGGCCTTGGCGATGCGGACCTTCTCGCCGAACGTCACGCCGACCTGCGGTTCCAACCCCGGGCAGATGAGCGCCAGGGCGTCGACCAGGTCCGGCCGGCGCACGGCCGTCAACACCGCGATCTTCCCCCCCCAACTGATCCCCGCCAGGGCGACGGGCAGGGCGGGGGCCTCGGCCTTCAGGTGGGCGATCCATTCGACGATATCGTCGACCAGCCGCACGCCCGACGGCGCGTGGCCGCGGTCCTGTTGATTGGGGCCGGAGCCCCGCCGGTTCGGGAACGAGACGTCGTAGCCCGCGCCCGCGAGCCGTTCCCCCAGGCCGTGGTACCAGCCCGAATGGCTCTGGACCCCGTGCAGCACGACGACCCGCCCTTTCGACTCGCCGACGGCCGGCCGGGAGGCGACGTGGAACGGGTAGCCGTCGGAGGCGGTGAAGCTCGACTCCACGCTCGCGACCTCAGCCATGGTCGACCTCCCTCGTCTCCGTGGTCATCGCGGCCAACAGTTCGGGGTCGATCGTCACGCCCAGGCCGGGGCCCGCGATCGGCCCGGCCCTGCCGCCGTAGCCGAACGTCAGGTCGTCTCGGGTGACGTTCGATCGCAGGATGTGGCGGTCGTAGGACCCTTCCAGGTAGCGGATCCCGCCGACGCGGGTCGCGACGTGCCGCCCGGCCGCGGACAGGATGGCGGTCTCGCCCGGGTGGCAGCCGAGCTGCACCCCCAGCCCGTTGCGCCGCGCCAGGGCGATGAGCCGCAGCGAGGGGATTAGGCCGCCGCACTTGGAGAGGCGGACGTTGAAGAAGTCGGTCGTCTTCCGCTCGATCGCCGCCACGCCGTCGGGCCAGCCGCAGAGCGATTCGTCGAGCATCACGGGGACGCCCAGCCTGGGCCGGAGTCCGGCCAGGGCGTCGACCTCGGCGTGGGGGACGGGCTGCTCCAGCAGCGAGGGGCGGAAGCGGAGCAGGGGGGCGACCTTGGCGATCACCTCGTCGGCCCGCCACGCCTCGTTGGCGTCGATCCGGATGTCTATCCGGCGGCCCAGGATGCGCCGGATTCGCTCCATCCTTGCGGGGTCGTCCTGCCCGGCCACGCCGACCTTCGCTTTCACGTCGCGGAAGCCGTAGACGCGGAACTTGATCGCCGAGACGATCTCCTTCCGCTTCGATTCCGCCGTGATGGCCGCGCTGTAGCGGACGGGTCGGGGGTTCGCGAATCGCTCCAGCCCTTCGATCTGGACGATGTCCACCGCCTCGCCCAGCGACGCGCCGAAGTGCCGTCCGTAGGCGTCCAGCACCGCGAGTTCCAGCGCGCACCGCGCCGCGTTCCCGCGCATGCCGCGAGGGTCGGCGTCGATCTCGGCCAGGCTGAGCCCTTCGAGAGTCTTGACCACCGCCGCGAACGAGTCCGGTCGGCCGATCGCGCGAGGCCAGTCGGCCTTCGACAGGGCCTCGAAGGTTGCCTCGATCGTCTCGCCGGTGACGTAGTCGCGCGGGACGCCTTCGCCGTATCCGGCCGTGCCGTCGTCCAGCTCGACGCGGACGATGAGGTTCTCGCTCTCGGTCCGCTCGTGCGAGGCGTGCTTGACCGGCTTCTTGAGCGGCACGGCGACGCGGTGGAGCGTCAGCCGACGGATGGATGGGGCGCCTGGACGGACGGGGACGGGCGCGGGGTGGGTGGGGACGGACAAGGGAGGCTCCCGTTCATCCTGCGCCGACGAGGGCGGAGGCGCGGGAACGGTGCGCGCGGGCCGTGTCGGCCCTGATAGCCTAACACACGAGGCCTCGACCCGTCGGCGAGGGCCGTGGATCGAGCGGATCGACTCGGGCGCGCCGTTGGATCGGCCCACGATGAGCCGGACGACGCCCTATCGATCGGCGGGGTTGGAGCCCGCCTGGGGTCCCGAAGGATCGAACTCAGCGAGGCGCCCTCATCGCGGCGAGCCTCGTCGCGCGCGCCTGGGCGATGAGCGACCTCCACTGCTGACGAGCGGCCCACAGCGGCTTCTGGACCGCCGTCTGGACCTGCTCCTCGGCCGACGAACCGGCCTGGGCCGCGGCATCCGAATCGGTCGAGGTCGTATCAGGGGTCAGGGACCGGACTTCGTAGACCGCGAAGACGACCTGGTCGGTGACGCTCGTGATGGGATACATCGGATGGTCCGTGACCATCGTGA
>MKTT01000024.1:0-35154 GCA_001898385.1 Planctomycetales bacterium 71-10 | reverse complement strand
ATCGGGTGGTCGGTGACCATCCGAACGGATCCGAGCGGCTGGTCGGTGACGCTGCCCATGGGATACATCGGGTGGTCCGTGACCATCGTGACGTGGCCGAGCGGCTGGTCGGCGACAATCTCAAGGGCCGGGGCTTCGCCGGACGGCTGGATGGCGTTCGAGAGGAAGGTCGAGGCGGCCGGGGCCGTGTCCGGCTGTCTCATGATCGTCGCCCAGCTTGAGAGCGGGCCCATCGCGGTTGGCGTCAGACGTGTCTCCAACTCGTCGAGTGCGAGTCCAGACCGTCGGAGTTCAGCCCGGTGTCGTTTCATCATGCGCGTCTCCATGTGGTGAATGTGACGGGATCGCCCGGGGACGGCCGCGATGCGGCCTTGAAGGCGCTCGAATGCCTGCGTGTTGGGCGATCCGGGGGAGATTTTAACATGCAAGAGATTTCGTCCGGAAAGAGTCTCTGAATTTCATCGGGATCGATCCCATTTGGGAAGCGGAGGCCTCGCGTAACGGTCAGGTCGGTCGACCGGGAGGAAGGGGCGAGGCGGGTGGCTTCGCGATGGGGCGGGGATGGTCGAGGCCCGTTTGGCCTGGAAGGCCGGGGATCCTTGGCCCTCGACATCCCGGATCGCGTACAATGCCGGCGTGGTACAATCGGCCGATCCGGCGGGCGTCGTCGGGCGGGGTCGCATGAGGGGGCCGTCATGGGCGATGCGTTCTGGCCGGCCGTCTTCCTGGCGATGGGGCTGCTGCTCCTGTCGCTGGAGCTGTTCGTCCCGTCGGGCGGCTTCATCGGCCTGAGCGCGGTGGTCTGCCTGGGGTTGGGGCTCTGGAACGCGTTCCAGACGTCGACCTCGATGGGGTGGACGTTCGTCCTGATCGACTTCATCGCCGTGCCGATCACCGCGATCGCGGCGTTCCGGCTCTGGGTGCGCTCGCCGATGGGGCGTCGGCTGGCGCTGGAGCCGCCGGCCCTCGACGAGGTCGACGTCTCCCATTCCGCCCGCCGGGTCGACGAGTTGGTCGGCGTCGACGGCCGGGCGCTCACGCCGCTGCACCCGTGCGGGCACGTCGAGGTGCGGGGCCGGCGCTACGACGGCATGGCCGAGTCCGGGCTGATCGCGCAGGGGGCCCGGGTGCGGGTCGTGCGGGCGCGGTCCGGCCGGTTGGTGGTCCGCGCCGTCGAATCCGCCGCGACGGCGGCGCGGCCGTCGGGCGATGCGGCCCCTTCCGACCTCGACCTCGACGTCGAGAATCCCCAACTCATCCCGAGGCTCCCATGATCCCGACGCTGCTCGCGCAGGCGAACCCCCCCTCGATGCACACCCTCTTCTGGCTCGGGATCATCACGCTCGGCGTGATCGCCCTGCTGGGCGGGATCTTCGTGACCAAGTATTTCAACCTGTGGATCCAGGCGTTCCTGACGCACGCCAACGTCAGCATCGTGGACCTGGTGGGGATGTCGTTCCGGAAGGTGAACCCGAACATCATCGTCCGCTCCAAGATCATGGCGTATCAGGCCGGCCTGAGCGAGAAGGACGGCCTGACCACGCGGGCGCTGGAGTCGCACTACCTGGCCGGCGGCAACGTCCCCAACGTGGTCCGGGCGCTGATCGCGGCCAACCGGGCCGACATCCCGCTGTCGTACAAGCAGGCCACGGCGATCGACCTCGCCGGCCGGAACGTGCTGGAGGCCGTGCAGACCAGCGTCAACCCGAAGGTCATCCCCTGCCCGGACCCCAGCCAGGGCCGCAGCACCATCGACGGCGTCGCCCGCAACGGGATCCAGCTCAAGGTGAAGGCCAAGGTGACCGTGCGGACGAACCTCGACCGCCTGGTCGGCGGCGCCACCGACGAGACGATCATCGCCCGCGTGGGCGAGGGCATCGTCAACGCCATCGGCTCGGCCGACACCCACCTGCAAGTCCTGGAGAAGCCCGACTCCATCTCCAAGCGCGTGCTGGAGAAGGGCCTGGACGCCGGTACGGCCTACGAGATCCTCTCGATCGACATCGCCGACATCGACGTGGGCGACAACATCGGTGCCAACCTCCAGGCCCTCCAGGCCGAGGCCGACACCCGCGTCGCGCGGGCCAAGGCCGAGGAGCGGCGGGCGTTCGCCGTCGCCCAGGAGCAGGAGATGCAGGCGGCCGTGCAGGAGAACCGGGCCAAGGTCGTCGCCGCCGAGGCCGAGGTCCCGCTCGCCATCGCCGAGGCGTTCCGCCAGGGCCACCTGGGCGTGGGCGACTACTACAACCTGAAGAACGTCCAGGCCGACACCGACATGCGCGCGGCCATCGCCGGCACCGGCGGCAACGCCCGCCAGCCCTCGCCGTCGCCGCAGTGACCCGCCCTCGTCCGTCCCGATTCGTCCCGGCCAGGTGATCGCGGGAGCCGCCATGAGGAACCTGGAAGCCCTGTCGCAGTTCATCGTCCCGCTGGTCTTCCTGGCGATCTGGGCGCTGACCTCGATCCTGAACCGGGACGGCCAGCCGCTGCCGAGGCGGCCCGGGGCCGCGCCGGGCCCACGTCCGGGGGGCGGTTATGCGCCGCCCGAGGCTCGCGCGGGGCGTCGCGACGCCCTCGCCGCCGCCCGCGCCGAGGAGGCCGCCGCCTCCCGCGCCGCGTCGGGGGGGGCCGCCGACCCGAGGGGGATGGAGCCGCCCGCCTCGGCGCGCATCGGCACCGCCCGTCCTCCCGGCCGGACGACCGACGCCGACGTCTACGTCATCGACGACGAGATGGTCTTCATCGACCCCGTCACCCGCCGCCAGATCGGCTCGGCGACCATCCCCGCGCCCCCCCGCCCGGGGGGCCGGCCGCCGCAGCGCAAGCCCCCCCGGAACCGTCGCGCGGAGCAGGGGGGGGCCAAGCCCCGCCGCGGCGAGGCCGAGACCCAGCGCGCCCTGTCGGAGCAGGTCGGCCTGTCGATGGCCCAGAACCGCGGCGAGGCGATGACGAACCTGGCGTCGCTCGCCTCGAGCTTCACCAGCCTGGGCGGGACGTCCCTCCGCACCGCCTCCGTCGCCGCCACCGTGACCTCGTACGACGCCCCCCCCGCGCTCTCCGCCGCCGACGTCCGCCGGATGATGGCCGAGCCGGCCCGCCTCCGCGAGATGGCCGTCCTCGTCGAACTCCTCCAGCCCCCCGTCAGCCGACGCCCCGGGCGGAGGATCTGAGCCCGTCCCGACGCTCGTCCGGATTCCGCCGATCGCGCCGATGGGCGTCCGGCGATCTTGTGAGAAAGCGCTCCAGGCCGCGTCACGGGGCGTCGATAACCCGTCTGGGCCCGGCGGACAACCGGGTCCGGAAAAACGCCAACGGCATGGCGCCTCTCGACACGCAGAGCGGCTTCTCCACGGATGGGCAGCGTCCGATTCCCTCGGACGTCCACTCAACGACCACACCCAGCGATACGCCCGTCGACGAGGAGAAGCGATGACTCCCCAGCGACCCCTCATGCGCCTCGCCCGCCTGGCCGCGCTCGCCTGCATCGCGGCGGCGGGCGTCCCCTCCTCCCGGGGCGACGACGTCCCATCCGGCGAGGCCCTCGCCTGGCGCGAGGACTACGGCGCGGCCCTGGAAGAGGCCCGCACTTCCGGCCGGCTCCTCTGGATCCAGTTCACGGGCCCCTGGTGCCCCAACTGCGTCCGCATGGAGCAGGACAGCTTCCCCAGCCCGGCCGTCGTCGCCCGCACGAAGTCGGAGTTCGTCCCGCTGAGGCTCCGGGCCGACGTCCACCAGGAGATGGCCCTGGACTTCAACCTCTCCGGCCTCCCCGCCAGCGTGATCGTCGACCCCGATCGCAACGTCCTGGCCGTCCATCAAGGCTATCTCGGGCCGGACGACCTCGACGGGCTCCTCGGCCGGGCCGTCGCCGCCCACGCGCCCCGGCACAACCCCGAAGACCTGGCCGACGCCCCCCGGCGGGCCGGCGAGCTCGTCGGCCCGCCGCGGCCGAAGGCCGTCGAGACGCCCGCGAAGAAGGAGGAGGACGTCGAGCTGGCCGGGTTCTGCCCGGTCAGCCTGGTCGCCGAGAAGAAGCTGATCCAGGGCCAGGCCGAGTACGTCGTGGAGCACGGCGGCCGGGTCTACCGATTCGCCAACGCCCTGACGTTCAACCTCTTCCGCCGCGACCCCGAGCGGTACGTCCCGGCCAACGACGGCCGCTGCCCGGTCGAGCAGCTCGACGCCGGCCGCGAGGCTCAGGGCGACCCCCGGTTCGGGGCCCTGTACAGGGGGCGGCTCTACCTCTGCGCGTCGAAGGACGACCGCTCCCGCTTCGTCCAGGACCCGGAGCGCTACGCGGCCGTCGGCGTGGAGGCGGGGGGCAACTGCCCGCACTGCCTGGCCGAGCGCGGCGAGGCCGTCCCCGGCGACCCCCGCTACAGCCTGTCCGAGGAGGGCCGTCGGTTCTGGTTCCCCGACGAGGCCCACCGCGACGCCTTCATGTCGCTGGCCCCGTCGGACACCATCCGGCGCTGATCCCGGCATCCCGTTTGCTCCGTCGACCGCCGTGCGACGAATCACCACGGCCACGACGGGGCGGACGATGGACGCGACGCGGCGACGGTTCCGATCGGCGATGGACCTGGGGGGCCTCACCCTCCGCGAGGCCCTGCGGCGCACCTGGGTCAAGCTCAACGAGCACGAGCTGATGACCCGCGCCGCGGCGATCACCTTCTACGCGCTGGCCTCGCTGGTCCCGTTCCTGGGGCTCGTCGTCCTGATCGCCGCCCATGTGGTGCCGTGGATCGCGCGCGGTCAGGAACTGGACGCCTCGACGCTCTTGAACGAGATCCTCCCCCCGGACGCCGCCAAGCTCCTGGGCGAGCAGCTCGCCGACATGCGGAGCCGCCCCAACGCGGGCCTGGCCTCGGTGGGGACGCTGGCGCTGCTGTGGCTCAATTCCAGCCTGTTCATGGCGGTGATGGACGCCGCCAACGCCATCATGGGCGTGCGCGAGACGCGGCCGTACTGGAAGCTGCGGCTGATCGGGGCCCTGATGGCCGTGCTGGAGGCGATCCTCCTGATCCTCGTGCTGGCCAGCACCCTGCTGTGGCCGCAGATCCTCCGGCTCCTGAACCTGGACGCCGTGTCCGAGGTCGTGCTGACGGTCGCCCACGGGCTGACCGTCCTGGGGCTGGTGGTGGCGAGCTTCGCCGCGGCGATGTACTTCGCCCCCGACGCCAAGCAGCGCTGGGAGTGGATCACGCCCGGGAGCTTGCTGGGCTCGCTGGTGCTGGTGGCCGTGAGCTACCTGTTCCGGTTCTACGTCCAGCGTTGGGGGGACTACGGCGCGACGTACGGCTCGCTGGCGGGCGTGGTGGTCCTGATGAGCTGGATGTGGCTGTGCAGCGTGGAGCTGCTGGCCGCGGCCGAGTTCAACAAGGTGATCGAGGACGCCTCGCCCTACGGCAAGGACTACGGCCAGCGCGAGGAGGACCCGGCCACCCGGGCCCGGGCCGCCGGCTTCCTGGGGGCGTTCTTCAGGCGGGGCCCGATCAAGTCGCCGCCGGGCCGGATGCGGTCGCCGGTCTTCCCGACGCCGGCCGTCGAGGCCGAGCCCGAGGCCGACGGTCCGGTCGACGCGGGTTCATGAGTGCTCGCCTTGAGGAAAGTCGGCTTGAAGTCGCGGCGGCGAGGGCCTATTGTGACCGTCGCCTCGATGCAGGACGCTCCGGCAATGGATTGCGACACTGAGGTCAAGCAGGGCGGACGGCTTCGCCACACCACTCGCTCGGCATCGCATCGCCCCATTCCCGCCGCTTCCCGCCTCCCGGCGGATCTCGCGTCGCCCGTTCGACGCCGATCTCGATCTCCTCCGAGACATGCAACGCCCCTCGCAGAGCCCCGCACGCGGACCCGGGAAGGTTCGCGGGGCGGAACAAGGCCGGCGAGGCGGCCCGGATTCACCGAGCTGAAGGAGACAGGCCCGATGACCGTCCGCTGGAAGCCCCTGCTGATCCTGTCCGGACTCTTCGTCGCGGTCGCCGTCGTGGGCGTGATCGCGATCTCGTCCACCCTGGCGCCGCCGTCGCCCCAGGCCCTGCTGAAGCAGGCGCGCGCGGCCCGCGAGGCCGGCCGGCTGGCCGACGCCGAGATCTACTTCAAGCAGGCCCTCCAGGGGGGCGCCAACGATGCGGCGGTCCACGACGAGTTCGCCACGCTGTACGAGCTGATGCTGGCCTCCGCCCCCGCCGGGCGCAAGGACGCCCTGCGGTCCGAGCGGGTCGACCACCTGCTCAAGGCGAGGAAGCTGGACCCGAACCTCAAGGGGCCCCGGCTCCGCCTGCTCCACGACGCCATGGCCGACGACGTCGCCGCCGACGCCGTCGCCTGGGCCCGCGAGGTCGCCGGCATCGACCCGGCCGACCTGGACGCGGCCTTCGTCCTGGCCTTCCGCGAGCTGGAGTCCGGCTCGCCGAACCTCGCCGACGTCCGCAAGCAGCTCGACCAGCTCGCGGCCGGGGACGCCCCGGAGGTCCGACGGCTGCTGATCCAGGCCCGCCTGGCCGCCGCGACCAACGACGAGGCCGCGAAGGCCGCCGCCCTGGCCGCCGGCCGCGCCCTCGCCCTGCCCGACGACGTCGGGCCGACCGACATGATGGCCAAGCTCCGCCTCTCCGCCCTCGCCGCCCAGGCCGAGGCCGACCCCGCCGCGCAGGCCGAGATCGTCCAGGGGATGGTCGCGCTGTCCGACCGCGTCGTCGCCTCCGCCGAGCCCGGCTCGCAGCGCGTGACGCGGCTCCTCTACCTGCTGGAGCAGGCCCAGCGCGGCCTGGTGCAGCAGGCGCAGGCCCGCGGCAAGGCCCCGGCCGACGCGCTCGTGGAGGCCATCGAGGGGCAGCTCGCCGGGCTGTACGACAAGGCCCGCCAGGCCGGCGACCGGGCCGACTTCCAGATCCACCTGACCTACGCCGACCACCTGCGGTTCCGCCGCCTGCGCGACCGCTGCCTCCAGGTCGTGAACGAGGCCCTGGCCACGCCGCCGGCCGCCCGGCCCAGCTCCTCGCTGATCGCCCTGGGGCTGCACACCGTCGGCGCCGAGGTCGCGCTGATGGACGCCGAGGACGCCGCCCGCACCGCCAAGGCCGCGCCGCACATCCAGGCCCTGCTGGCCGCCGCCGAGGACCGCTACCAGGGGCTCGGCCACCTGTTCCAGGGCGCCGTGGAGCTGGAGGAGTCCGGCGTGGCCGCCGCCGCCCGCAAGCCCGAGCCCGACGCCAAGGCCCAGCCCAGGCTCCGCGCCAGCGCCCTGGCCCACCTGAAGGCCGCCGCCCAGAAGCTCCCGGAGGTCGCCGAGGCCCAGGCCCGCTACGGCGTGGCCCTGGTCCTCAACCAGGAGCAGGCCCTCGGCCGCCAGTACCTCCAGAACGCCCTGAGGATGTCGGCCCTGGACCCCCAGTATGAGTTCTGGGCCGCCTGGACGATGCTCCAGGCCGGCTACCCCGAGGAGGCCCTGCCGATCGTCGAGTCGATCGCCCGCCAGCTCAAGGAGGGCGGGGTCCCGACCGAGATGCAGGGGGTGCTGCACCAGCTCGCCGGCGAGGTCTACCAGGCCCGCCGCGGCCCCGGCGACCTCGACCGGGCCGCGAAGGAGTTCGAGCTGGTCGCCCGCGCCGGCGATCGCTCCGACGGCGGCGCCACCCTGCGGCTCGCCCAGATCGACGTCCAGCGCGGCCGGCTCGACGAGGCGTTCGCCCGCGTCGACGCCCTCCGCAAGACGGGCCAGGCCCCCCCGGCCGCCGAGAACCTCGCCGCCCTGATCCTGGAGCAGCAGGGCAAGAAGGACGAGGCCCGCGCGGTCGTCGCCCGGGCCCGCGCCAAGTTCCCGAACGCGTCCGAGATCGCCGGCCTCGACGCCGCCCTGAAGGTCCGCGACAAGAAGGCCGACGAGGCCGACAAGCTTCTGGCCGAGTTCCTGACGGCCCACCCCGACGACGTCACCCTGTCCGCCCTGCGGGCCCAGATCCTCGTCGACGAGCTGGACCGCCCCGACGACGCCCGCAAGCTGCTGGCCGAGGCCGGCGAGCGCGGCAACACCTCCGCCCCTTGGGTCCAGCTCGCCCAGCTGGAGATGGCCCGCAACGACCTGGAGGCCGCCGCCGCGGTGATCGCCAAGGTCCGCGCCCGCTGGAAGGAAGGGGCCGTCGGCGACGTGCTGGAGGGCCAGCTCGCCCTCAAGCGGAACGACGTCCCGGCCGCCGTCGCCCACTTCGACGACGCCCTGAAGAAGGATCCGGAGAACAAGGTCGTCGCCTTCTGGAAGGCCCAGCTCGACGGCCGGACCGGCGACCTCGCCGGCGCCGCCCAGGCCCTGAACGACATCGTCAAGGAGAAGCCGACCAAGGAGGTCGAGCAGGGCGTGACGCTGCTCCAGGCGGCCCAGTCGGCCCTGGCCTCGCTCTCGCTCCAGGCGGGCGACGTCGACGACGCCATCCGCCGGTTCGAGGAGCTGAAGCGCAGCAACGAGGCCGGCTCGCTCACCCGCGCCGACCGCTGGCAGCTCGTCAACGCCTACGTCGCCAAGAAGCAGTGGCCGGCCGCCAAGGCCGAGATGACGGCCCTGCTGGACGACCCGGCCGCCCCCGCCTCGGCCGAGGACCGCGTCCGGGCCGCCAACTACCACCGCCAGCAGGACGAGATCCCGGCCGCCGTCGCGCTGCTCGACGGCGTCCTGAAGGACCACCCCGCGAGCGCCTCCGCCGTCGTCACCCGGGCCCTGCTGCACATGCAGGCCAAGGAATACCCCGCGGCCACGGCCCTGCTCCGGTCCGGCGTGGAGGCGACGACCCGGGAGGGGAAGAAGGTCCCCGAGGTCTTCTTCCTGATGCTGGCCGCCGTCGAGTACGAGGCCCCGCCGGCCGTCACCTCCGGCGAGCGGACCATCAAGGTCGTCGACGAGGGCCTGGCCGTCGTCCCCGACTCGGTCCCGCTCGTCCAGGCGAAGTACCTGATCCTGGACAAGGGGGGCGAGGCCGCGAAGGCGATGGAGTTCGTCGAGTCCCGCGCCCGGGACGACAAGCAGGGCGTCTACCGCCGGATGCTCGTCGACGTCTACCGGCACCAGAAGAACTACGAGGGCGCCGAGAAGCTGCTCCGCGGGCTCGTCGCCGACAACCCGAACGACGGCAACCTGGCCGCCGGCCTCGTCGAGGTCGTCTCCCTGTCCGCGGCCGACGCCATGGCCGCCGGCGACGCCGAGAGGCTCCGCAACCTGGAGGGGACGGCCGAGTCCCTGATCCGCGACTACCGGGCGAAGTTCCCCGCGAACCTCGCCATCATCCAGGCCGAGTGCGACCAGGCGGCGCGCCGGGGCGACTACACCCGGGCCGTCGAGATCACCGGCGAGATCGACAAGGTCGCCAAGCACTCCTCGGTCGGCCCCCTGCTGCGGGCCCGCCTCTTCTCCTCGCAGAACCGGCCGCACGACGTCGCCAAGGCTTATGCCGAGGCCGTGGAGCGCGAGCCGCGCCGGCTGGACGTCCGCATCTCGCTCGGCAAGGCGTCGCTGAAGGTCGGCGACGTCGACGAGGCCCTGGCGCAGGCCAGGCACGTCCTGGGCGTCGAGAAGGGGAACCGCGACGCCAACCTCCTCCAGGCGGTGGCCCTGGACGCCTCCGGCCTCGGCGACGCCCAGCGCGAGGCGGCCCGGTCGACGGCCGTGTCCCAGCTCGAGGCGGCCGTCGCGGCCGACCCCAAGTTCGTCGACGCCCTGGAGACGATCGCCGACATCGAGCTGAAGCGGAACCGCCGCCCCGCGGCCATCGCCGCCCTCAAGCGCGCCCTGGCCGTCGACCCGTCCGACCCCGCCGCCCTGGCGCAGTACGTCCAGCTCCTGGCCGAGCCCGACCCGGCCGCCCCGTCGGCCCGGCCCGCCGGGCTCGACGAGGCCAAGCGGCTCGCGTCCGAGGTGGTCGCCCGCGACAAGAAGGGCGCCGAGGTCCTGGCCGTCGCCGTCGGCCTGCACAAGGCCCGCCGGCTCGACCTGGCCCTGCCGCTCTCCGAGAAGGCCGCGAGCCTGCTCGACTCCCCCGTCGCCCACCTCAACCTGGGCGACCTGCTCCTCTCCATGGCCGAGGGCCAGCCCGACGCCGACAAGGCCCGCCCCTACTTCGAGCGGGCCGTCGAGGAGTACGACCGCGTCCTCAAGATCCAGCCCCTGGCCATCGAGGCCGTGAACAACAAGGCCTGGGTCCTGCACAGCTCGTTGGGCCGCAGCCGCGAGGCGATGGAGCTGATCGAGACGATCCTGCCCCGCGTCAACGCGGCGCTCCTGCCGGGCGAGTTCTACGACACCGTCGGCGCCATCCAGGAGGCCGTCGGCCGGCCGGCGGACGCCGAGCAGTCGTACCTCGAAGGGCTCAAGCGGTCGCCCGACCTGGCCGTCCTGCACTACCACTACGGCAAGCTGATCGCCTCCGACAAGGCCCGCGGCGACCGCGCCAAGGACCACCTGGAGAAGGCCGTCGCCGCCAGGGACCAGCTCAGCCCGGCCATGGCCGACGAGGCCGTCCGCCTGGTCCAGCAGATCGACATCGAGTCCCGCTGAGGCGGCCCGGCCATTGGAGCGACGCCCGCGAAGGGGCGGCGGGGTCGGCCCCGCCGCCCCTTCCGCGCGCCGGGCGGCCCGCTCGACAGGCGCCGCGACCTCGTGTTAGCGTGTCGGGGAGAGTCGGCCCGACCTCAACCGACACGGGCCCACCCCTTGCAACCCCGGAGAACGCGACGTGACGACGACCGGACGCTACACTTTCCTGGCCGCCCTCCTCGGCTGCCTCGCCCTGGCCGCCCCGGCCGCGCTCGCCGCCGACGACAAGCCGCGCGTCGAGCTGGACACCACGGCCGGCAAGATCGTCCTCGAACTCGACGCCGAGAAGGCCCCGATCAGCGTCGAGAACTTCCTGAAGTACGTCGACGACGGCTTCTACGACAACCTGATCTTCCACCGCGTCATCAAGGGTTTCATGATCCAGGGCGGCGGCTTCAACGAGAAGCTGGAGGAGCGCGACCGCGCCAGCGGCGTCCGCGCCCCCATCAAGAACGAGTCCGGCAACGGCCTCTCCAACACCCGCGGCACGATCGCCATGGCCCGGACCAACAACCCCAACTCCGCCACCTGCCAGTTCTACATCAACCACGCCGACAACAGCGGCACCCTGGACGCCCCCCGCTACGCGGTCTTCGGCAAGGTGGTCGAGGGGATGGACGTCGTGGACGCCATCGCCGGCGTGCAGACGACCTCGCGGTCGACGCCGAACGGCCGGGGCATCCTCGACGACGTGCCGGTCAAGGCGATCACCATCAAGAGCGCCAAGCGGGTGAAGCCCTGACCGTCCCACCGGAGCCGGGAAAGGCCGTCGCCGGGGGTGTCCGGATCGATCGCGGACGCCCCCCATTTGCATTCAGGGGATGCTCCTCGCTCAACTCCCCCGCCCGCCTGGGGGAGCCGCCCGGGGGCGCTTGATCGAAACGGCTCGCGGCGAGCCGTGCCGGGGCTGGGCGAGGACTCTCCGGTTCTCCGGTTCGGGAGACGAGATTCCTCTGGCGTCGTCGTGCCGATCGTGCTAATTGTTCTGTACGTTTGAACCCGAACGACGCCGGGGAGAGCCATCCCATGAGCACCGTCCGCCCCGGTTCTTCGGCCTCGACGATGTACGTCGACCCGTTCGACCCGCTGTACCCCTCCAGCGACGGCAAGCCGATGGCCGAGAGCACCACCCAGTTCCGCTGGATCGTGACCATCAAGGAGGGCCTGGACGCCCTGTTCGCCGACCGCCCCGACGTCTTCGTCGCCGGCGACCTCCTCTGGTACGCCACCAAAGGAGACGTGAAGGACGTCATGGCCCCGGACGCGATGGTGGTCTTCGGCCGCCCCAAGGGAGACCGGCGTTCGTACCGCGAGTGGGTCGAGGAGGGCGTCGTCCCGCAGGTGGTCTTCGAGGTGGCCTCGTACACCAACACGCCCGAGGAGATGGCCGGGAAGCGCAAGCGATACGACGCCAGGGGTGTGGAGGAGTATTACTTCTACGACCCGGAGACCGGCGTGTTCGAAGGCTGGCTTCGTCGCCCCGACGGCCTGAAGCGGCTCCGCAAGGCCAGCGGTTGGACCAGCCCTCGTTTGGGAGTGACCTTCGACGCCCCGCGTCGCAAGGAGGCGCTGGTCCTGATCCGCCCCGACGGTCGGCCGTTCCGATCGTTCGGCGATCTGGTGAAGGACGAGGAGACCGCCCGCCGTATCGCGAAGGCCGAGCGTCGTCGTCGCCGTCGCGCGGAACGCGAGGCCGAAGCCGCGCTGCTCGCGAGCGAGCGGGCGGGACGACTCGCCGATACGGAACGCCTGTCGCGCGAGGAGGCCGAGGCCCGCGCCGAGGCCGAATCCCGCCGCGCCGAGGCCGAATCCCGCCGCGCCGAGGCCGAACGCCTGTCGCGCGAGGAGGCCGAGGCCCGCGCCGAGGCCGAATCCCGCCGCGCCGAGGCCGAATCCCGCCGCGCCGAGGCCGAATCCCGCCGCGCCGAGCTGATGGCGGCCAAGTTGCGGGAACTCGGGGTCGAGCCCGAGTGATCCTCGGGCCGTCGCCAGGGTCGTGCGAGCGACGCCGGACGAGAGACGTCGCTTCGTCCGATCGAGCGTCATCCCATCCGCTCCATCCTCGGGGGCTCCGCCCCCCCCTTGACCCTCCGGGCGGTCGCACCATAAGATTACGCTCTTGGGGGGGCGTCCGCACGCACGGGCCCTCTCCGTTCGATTCGGTCGCGTGTTGGAGGCTCACTGTTCATGGCTCACGTCGTCGCAGAGCCCTGCTTCGATTGCAAGTACACGGATTGCGTCGTGGTCTGCCCCGTCGATTGCTTCTACGAGGGCGCCCAGATGCTGTACATCCATCCGGACGAATGCATCGACTGCGAGGCCTGCGTCCCCGAGTGCCCCGTCGAGGCCATCTTCCACGAGGACAACCTCCCGGACGAGTGGAAGGAATTCACGGCGCTCAACGCCGAGATGGCCAAGCAGAGCCCCAACATCAACGAGAAGAAGGACGCCCTGGAAGGGGAGTCCTGCGACACCAGCCGCAAGCGGAGCTGAAGCCCCGCCGGCCCGGCCTCGTCTAAAGGCCCCGCGGGATCCCGCCGGGGCCTTTTCGCGCGCCCACGGGCGTCGACCGCCCCTGCGCCCGAAGCAGCAGGGCCCCGACCGTCAGGCACGTCAGGGCCGACCCGGTCATCACCGGGAGCACCCCCCAGGCGGCGGACGCGCGTCCCGTCCACAGGGCCCCCAGCGGCACCGAGCCCGAGAAGACGACCATCCAGACCCCCATGATCCGGCCGCGCAACTCCGCAGGGATCGTCATCTGGATCAGGGTCTGCGTCGACGAATAGAAGAACGACGCCCCGAACCACGCCCCGAACAGGCACCCCGCCCCGCAGGCGAGCCGGGCCCACGTCGGCCAGGACGGCGAGGTCCAGCGCGGATAGAGCGAGGCGAGGAGCAGGAACGCCGCGAAGCCGATCATCCCCAGGGCGATCATCCGCTCCTTGCGGACGCCGTCGCCCATGCGCGCGACGGTCAGGGCCCCGGCCGTCGCGCCGGCGCCGCCGCTGGCCAGCAGCACGCTGTAGCCGCCGACGCCCACCCCGACGACCGTCCGGGCGAAGACCGGCATCATCGCCTCATATCCCATCCCCGCCAGGCCGAGGAACCCCATCAGGGCCAGGTGCCGCGAGACCTTCGGCTCGCCTCGGAGGTAGGCCAGCCCCGCCAGCACGTCCCCCAGGGCCGCGCCTCGGCCCAGGCCGCCGCGGGCCTTCGGCGCGGTCCGGATCGCCAGCACGGAGGCGATCGCCGCCAGGTAGCTCACCGCGTTCACCGCGAAGCACCCCGACGCCCCCAGGACCGCGAACCCCACCCCCGCCAGCGCCGGGCCGATGACCCGCGTGGCGTTGAACAGCCCGGCGTTCAGCGCGATCGCGTTCGTCAGGCTCGCCTGCCCGACCAGCTCATAGAGGAAGACGTGCCGGCTCGGCAGCTCGAACGAGACGCAGATGCGCGCGGTCGCCAGGATCGCGACCATCTGCCAGAACTGGATCGTCCCGGCCGCGACCAGGGTCGCCAGCGTGGTCGCGCAGGCCATCTGGCCCAGCTCCATCGCCAGGATCATCCTCCGCGGCGCCACCCGGTCGGAGATCGCGCCGGCGAACAGCCCGACGATCAGCCCCGGCATCAGGTTGGCGGCCTCGATCACCCCGAGCCGGTCGGCCGAGCCCGTCTGCTCGTAGACCAGCCAGCGCACGGCCGCGGCCTGGAGCCACG
The DNA here is from genome assembly GCA_001898385.1 of Planctomycetales bacterium 71-10. GTDB lineage: Bacteria > Planctomycetota > Planctomycetia > Isosphaerales > Isosphaeraceae > Paludisphaera. The sequence continues at coordinate 20,852 of MKTT01000024.1, read as the reverse complement.
TCCCGATCAGGCTCACCCCCTGGCCGATGAAGTAGAGCCGGTAGTCCCGGTTCCCCAGCGACGCGAACGTCCCCCGTCGCGGGGCCGCCTCGCCGGCGCTCATGCCGACCTCTCGGCCCGCGATCGCGACAGGGCCGCGTAAACCACCGCCGCGACGGCCCATCCGATCAGCGCCGCGGGCTGGGCCCATCCCAGGGCCGGGACGACGATCGGCGCGAGCCCGACTAGCACGCCGGCCCCCCACGCCGCGACCCCGGCCGCATCCCACCCCGGCCGGACGGCTCGCCCGTCGCGCCGGATCGCCTCGACCGCCAGCACGCCGGCCAGGGGCGCGAACAGGGCCCCGGAGATCCCCGCGAGCGCTTCCACGTCCTTCGCGATCCCGGCCGCCCCCGGGGCGACGAACAGCAGGTACGACAGCCCGACCCCCTTCCATTTCCCCAGCCCCGGCCAGCGCGCCCGGGCCCGGCTCGCGAACAGGGCCGAGGCGTAGCATGCCGGCGCGAGCGATGCGAGGCCGAACAGGAGGAGGATCGACCCGCAGGCCCGGCGGTCGAGCCAGCCCCCGACCCCCCCGACCAGGAACGAGCGGGCCCCGCCGGGCCCCAGGGTCAGCGCCGCCAGGGTCGTCACGGCCCCCGCCGCCAGGATGCTCGTCCAGCCCCCGAGCCGCACGTCGCGGCGGTCGCGCGTCGCCGCGCCCCACTCGACGGCCATCAGCCCTGCGAAGGCGAAAGCCCCGAAGACGTACTGGAAGATGCGGGGTGCCGGGAGGTCCGCCGGCCGCGAGAGGGCCGTCGGCCCGTCGCCGCCCCACGCGGACCAGGCCGCGGTCGCGGCGAGCAGCACGCCCGCGAACGGCGCGTAGACCCGCATCAACGCCGCGATGACCCCCATCAGGTTCAGGCCGTTCGCCGCGACGATGATGAAGGCCCACCACGCCAGCGAGGCCAGGACGAGCGGGCTTTCGAGCCCCCCGCCGCCGACCCGCCCCGGGGCGGTCGCGGCCGGGTCGAGCAGCCCCCAGGCCGCCAGGCCGTCGAGCGTCAGCCGGACGGAGTACCAGATCGCGACCGACCCCCACAGGGCCGCGAACAGCCCGTAGAGCACGTCGGCGATCCACTCGGCCCCGCCCGCCCCCAGCGCCTCGGCCGCGACGACCGGCAGCCGCGACCTCGCCCGCAGGCCGAGCCCCGCCAGCGGCAGGTACACCAGCGCGTAGCAGGCCCCCAGCGCCAGCAGGCACGTCGACCATCGGAGGAGGAGGCTTTCGCCCCCATCGACCCGACCGAGCGCGTCGAGCAGGGGGAACCAGGTGACGACGCCGAGGAAGGCGGGCGCGATGGTCCGGGCCCAGCCGCGGGGGTGGGGCGGCGGGGCGTCGATCGACGCGCGGACCACGGGCGGCGGGGCGGTCGCGGGGGGCGTTGGAGAGGTCACGGCGGTTCGCGGTTCGGGTCGGGCTCGGCCTTGAGTCGTCTCGGCCGCAAGGACATAGTCTACCATGGCCGACGACCCGCCCGGAGGACCCCGATGATTCGCCTCGCCCGCTACGCCTGGGCCGCGCCGACGACGATGGTCGGCCTGCTCGCCGCGGCCCTGACCCTGGCCACCGGCGGCCGGGCGCGGATCCGCGAGGGGGCGCTCGAAGTCCACGGCGGGTTCGCGACCTGGCTGGCGAAGCGGGTCGGCTTCGGCGCGATGACTCTCGGCCACGTCATCCTGGGCTACGACGCCTGGTGGCTCGACGAGCTTCGGCCCCACGAGCAGGTCCACGTCCGCCAGGTCGAGCGCTGGGGGATCGCGTTCATCCCGGCGTACTTCGCCGCCAGCTTCCTCGCCTGGTCGGCCGGGAAGCACTACTACCACGACAACTGGTTCGAGCGCGACGCCCGCATCCGTTGCGGCCAGGAAGAGGGGCCGGGGCCGGACATGGACGACGAGACGACGCCGAAGCCCGCCCACCGCGAGCGCCACTTCCGCGCCGGCGAGGCCGTCCGCGACGTGGTCATCGGCATGGCCGACGGCCTGACCGTGCCGTTCGCGCTGGCCGCGGGCCTGACCGGGGCGGCGACCGGGAACGGCCTGATCGTGACGGCCGGGCTGGCGGAGGTCGCCGCGGGCTCGATCGCGATGGGCCTCGGCGGATACCTGGCCGCGCGGAGCGACGCCGAGTATTACGACCGCGAACGCCGACGCGAGGAGAAGGAGGTCGAGGTCTTCCCCGAGTTGGAAGAGGCCGAGGTGGTCGCCATCTTCGAGGGCTACGGCCTGGACCGCTGGCAGCTCGACCCGATCCTGGACGCCTTCCGCGCCAACCCCGAGGCGTGGGTCGACTTCATGATGCGGTTCGAGCTGGGCCTGGAGCGGCCGAACCCGCACCGGGCGTTCGTGAGCGGGGCGACGATCGGCGGGTCGTACATCGTCGGCGGCCTGATCCCGCTGGCGCCGTACATGGCGATGGAGTCGACCGAGCGGGCGCTGTGGACGTCGGCGACGGTCACGCTGCTGGCGCTCTGGATCTTCGGGTACGTCAAGGGGCGGTTCACCGGGATCCGGCCGTTCCGCAGCGCGGCGCAGACGGCCTTGATCGGGGGCGCGGCGGCGTCGGCGGCGTTCGCGATCGCGCGGTATTTCGCGTGAGATGGGGAGGGCCGGGTAGTCCCTTGACAGCGCCCTACGGGCGTCGTCTACTGCACCGTCGTCACCCTCGACCCGCCTCCCCACGCCCAGACGATCAAGGCCGCCATGAGCACCGATACCATCCCGACGTCGAGCCCGCTCCCCGACTACCTCGCCAGCGCGACGCCCAACCCGCCGGCGAATCGGGCGCCCTGGTACTCGAACACCGCGCCGACGTTCGCGGGCGTCTTCCTGTGGTTCGTGTTCTGGAACTCGATCTCGGGCAACGGCCTGAGCGTCGGCGGCCTGCTGGCGAGCCTGGCGGGGATCGCGATCGGCGCCCTGATCTGCCACTTCCTCTTCTACCTGGCCCCCGGCCTGCTGGGCATGAAGACGGGCCTGCCGCTGTACGTGGTGGGGACCTCGACGTTCGGGTCGATCGGCGGCCTCATCATGCCGGGCTTCCTGATGGGCGCCCTCCAGTTCGGCTGGCTGGGCGTGAACGCCTACGGCTCGGCCGACGCCCTGATGCAGGGCTTCGGCGGCGACAAGAACATGTTCTACGCCCTGGCCGTGGTGTGGGCGGCGCTGGCGGCGTTCGTGGGGCTGAAGGGGATCCAGTACGTCGCCAAGGTCGCGACGTTCCTGCCGATCATCCCGCTGGCCGTGCTCATCATCGGCCTGGCGCTGTTCGGCGGCTCGGCGTTCAGCTACAAGCCGGCCGCGGTGGTGGAGAGCGGCGGGCTGACGGCGATCCTCACGATGGTCGGCACGATCGTCGGCTTCTTCGGGACCGCCGGCGCGGCGGGCGTGGACTTCGGCACCAACAGCCGCGACGCCAACGACGTGAAGATGGGCGGCCTGGTCGGCGTGGTCGCGGCGATCATCCTGACGGCCGGCATCTCGGTCCTGGTCGTCGCCGGGGCCCGCGCCACCGGCGCGATCCCGGAGGACGAGAGCCTGATGACCGCCGCGCTGAAGGTGAAGCTGTCCGACGGATTCTACAAGGCGATCATGATCGGCCTGACGCTGGCCTCGTTCCCCGGCGCCTGCTTCTCGTCGTTCATCGCGGCGAACAGCTTCAAGACGGTCATGCCGAAGGTCAACCCGCTGGTCTCGGTGGGGATCGGCACGCTGGTGAGCATCGTGCTGGCCGTGACCGGCCTGGCGGCCAACCTGCCCAGCGTGTTCGGGATCATCGGCGCGTCGTTCGGGCCGATCTGCGGCGCCATGACGGCCGACTACATCCTGAACGGCTATCGCTGGAGCGGCCCCCGCGCCGGCTTCAACCCGGCCGGCTGGCTGGCCTGGGCCGTGGGCTTCTTCGTCGGCGTGATGCCGAACCTGCACGCGGCCGTCCCGGCGATCCCCGACGTCCCCGCCGCCCCGGTCGCGGCCTACATCGTCGGCTTCGTGCTCTACTTCGTCTTCTACAAGGCCGGCCTGAAGTCGAGCCTGCTGGCGATGCCCCAGCGGATCGACGTCGCCTGACGATCGGCCGCAACGGCGGGATCACGCGAAGGGCCGGGGGCGAACCCTCCGGCCCTTTCGCTTGCGCGATCCTGTAGGCTGGGTCGAGACCCAGCCCTCGCAGGCCGTCGCTTCCTCCGGGCTGGGTCGAGACCCAGCCTACGGGAGCCGAGCGACATCGACGATCAGGCCGCTTCCCAGGTTCTTCCGGAACGGTTCCTCAGCGGCCGAGCAGGGTGGCGATGAGGCTGGGGGGGCGGGTGCCGGGGACGACGATGCGGTCGCCGGGGAAGAGCTGGTAGTTGGTGAGGGTGTCCGCATTCTCCTTGATCGCCGCCCAGTCGATGCGGAGGACCTGGCAGGGGCCGCCGACGGGATGGGGGCGGGAGAGATACGCCTTCTCGGGGAGGCTGTTCGACTTCAGCCCGGCCTGGAGGATGGCGTCGAGGACCGTCTCGTTCCCCTTGATCGGGAACTTGCCCTCGGAGGCCACCGTCCCCAGGACGTAATAATACTTGCTCTGCGACGTGGCCAGCCGGGCCGAGACCCGGTAGGGCTCGGTCGGCTTCTGCCCGCGCGAGAGGGCCTCGGCCGTGAGCTGCTGGGCGATCTGGCTCTCCACCTGGTCGAGCGTGTAGCCGGCGACGAAGACGTCGCCGTACAGGCCCAGGTCGACGACGCCGTCCTGGCGCACGACGAACGAGCCGGGCGACCATTCGGAGGGGAGGGGCTTGACCGTGATGTCCAACTCGTCCGGCGGCTCGACGACATAGCGGGGCATGGCCGTCTTGTCGAGTTCCCGGGGCTGGTCGGGATCGATCATCCCCCGCACCGGGACCCGGTCGGCCTCCTTGCGGAGCCGCCTGCCGGACGCGCAGCCGGGCCCCGACAGAAGCAGCGCGACCGCCGTCCCGGCGAGGACGAGGGGCCCGCCCGATCGACGGGCGGCCGTCGGCTTCCGTGCAGTCATGAGCCTGTCACCTCTGGGGTCGAGGACGGTTCCATCCGGTTGCGTCGGCGCAGGGCGATCCCGCGGGGCGGCGAGCGACACTAGGCTACGGAATCGGCGGGACGGGACGCGGGTCTGGATGGAAATTCGAGATTGACCAAAGAATCCCCGAAAGCTAGTGTCCCGGGGCCTCGAATTGGGACATCGGCCCGCCGAATCGGCAAGGAAGGCGATTTCGGCGGATCCCGCGGGATCGGGCCGGCCGGGACCCGAGGCGCAAAGGCGACCGCCCATGCCACCGTCCCCCTCGCGCGTCCTCTTCATCGGCCTCGACGGCGGCACGTCCGCCGTCCTCGGCCCGATCTTCGACCGCGGCTGGGCCCCGAACCTCGCCGCGCTCTGGCGACGCTCGGCCGTCGGCCGCCTGCGGTCGACCGACCCCATGGTGACGCCCGTCGCCTGGACGTCGTTCTCCACCGGCTGCACGCCCCTGCGGCACGGCGTCCACGACTTCAACTACCTGGACCACGCCCGCGGCGCCATCCGCGAGCACGACGCCGCCACGGTCCGCGTCCCCACTCTCTGGGAGGAGATCTCCCGCGCGGGGGGCTCGATCGTCAGCCTCGGCCTGCCGATCACCTACCCCGCGCCGAAGGTCCGCGGCCTGCTCGTCGCCGGGGCCGACGCCCCGGACCGCGACCTCGCCTTCGCCCAGTGCCCGGAGTTCGACGGCCTCTTGCGGGCCGAGGTCCCGGCCTACACGCACAAGCTCGTCTGGAAGCGCCGGCCCCGCACGGCCGACGAGGCGCTCGACCAGGCCCGCCGCTGCGCCGCCATCTTCGACGCCCAGGCCGAGGCCGCCCGCCTGGCCGACGCCCGCGTCGACTGGACGGCGATGATGGTCCACTTCCACAACCTCGACAGCCTCCAGCATCGGATGTGGCCCTACTTCGACGTCGACGAGACCGGCGTCCGCGAGGCCGGCTTCACCGACGCCGTGGAGCGGTGCATCCGGGCCCTCGACGACTCCATCGGCCGGCTGCTCGACCTGGCCTCCGATCGGGACGCGGCGGTCGTGGTCGCCTCGGACCACGGCTTCGGGCCGTGCCGGTCGCTGGTGAACGTCAACGGCATGCTCCGCGCCGCGGGGCTCCAGCGGACGCGGGTCTACGGCACGCGGTTCCGCTACCGGGCGATCCGGGTCCTGGAGCGCTTCCGGCGCTGGAAGGCCCTGCGCGAGCCGGGGGGCGTGGCGCCCGAGAAGGCCCGGCCGATCGACGGCCAGATCTCGTGCGACTGGCGGCGGACCGTCGCGTTCGCCCCGTTCGGCCAGCTCTGCGGCAACGTCTTCCTCAACCGGTCGGCCGTCTCCGGCGCGTCGGCCGACCGCGCCCTCGCCGAGCTGATCGGCCTGTTCCGCGAGGCCCGCGACCCCGAGCGCGGCGAGCCGCTGTTCGCCGACGTCTATTCCGCGGCCGACCGCTTCGGCGTCGACCCGGCCGAGCACGGCATGCCCGACGTCTTCGCCCTCTCGGCCGACGGCTACCAGGCCCAGGCCAAGTGGTCCGAGCGCCACCGCAGCACGATCCAACGGCCCGACCCCGGCCTCCCCGGCACCCACTGGCTCGACGGCGTGCTGGCGGTCGACGCCCCCGGCGTCCGGCCCGGCGACCGCCTCGACGCCGAGCTGCACGACGTCGCCCCGACCGCGCTGGCGATGCTCGGCCTGGAGGTCCCCGGCTTCATGCAGGGCCGGGCGCTCCACGAGGCGTTCGAGGCCCCGCTCGACGAACCCCGCGAGGCCGAGCCGGTCGACGTCGTCGCCGCCTCGGCCGACGGCCCCTGAACGGAATCCCCGGACCGTATCCCGAACATCCTCCTTCTCAACAAGAGGTTGACATGGAAGACATCCAGAAAGACGTCCACACGTTCATCCTGAACGAGTTCCTCCCCGGCGAGGACCCCGCGGAGCTGACCGAGTCCACCCCGCTGATCACCGGCGGCATCCTCGACTCGATCACCACCCTCAAGCTGGTCGTCTACCTGGAAGAGCGGTTCGGCATCACCGTCGAGGCCCACGAGGCCGGCGTCGAGCACCTGGACTCCATCCGCCAGATCGCCGACCTCGTCGCCGAGAAGAAGGCCGCCTGAGCCCAGGCGTTGGGGCGATCGCGCGCCGACGTCCCCTCTCCCGCCGGGAGAGGGTGGCCCGAAGGGCCGGGTGAGGGTCGTCGGACTTGTAGGCATAGCCCAGGTCCGGCGTCCGCCCGCCCGGCATGCCCTCGGCGCTCCGTCGACCCTCACCCGCCGCTGCGCGGCTACCCTCTCCCGGCGGGAGAGGGGACGGGATGCTCGGCCCTCCGACGACTTCTCAACCCTCCCCTGGGCCGACCTCCGCGTCGACCAGCCCTGCCGAGCGGGCGTAATCCGCGAGGTCCCGCGTCAGCGCCCCCGAGGCGTCCATGCGCGGGACCTTGTTCTGGCCGCCGAGCTTGCCCCGGCGTCGCATCCAGCCTTCGAAGGTCCCGGGCCTCGCCGCCAGGACCGCCGGGGCCGGGATGCCCGAGCCGGGGCCGCGGTGCGCGCGGTAGTCGTCGTTGCGGCGGGCGAGCGCGGCGTCGAGGCCCGCCCGGAACGTCGCGAGGTCGGCGGGGGGGCGGTCGAACTCCACGATATAGAGATGATGGCCCAGGTCGTCGGCGAAGACCGTCCCGACGTGCCACTCGCGGGCCGTCGCCCCGCCGGCGCGGGCGGCTTCCAGGATCGCCCCCTCCGCCTCCTCGGCGATCAGGTGCTCGCCGAAGGCCGACATCGAGTCCTTCGTCCGCCCCGCGAACCGGAGCAAGGGGGGCTCCAGCGACTCGAACCGGACGACGTCGCCGATGACGTGCGACCAGAGCCCGGCGCAGGTCGAGACCGCGAGGACGTAGTCCACCCCCGTCCGCACCTCGCCCAGCCAGAGCCGGGTCCGGGGCTGTTCGCCTTCCTGATACTCGTCGAGCGGGATGAACTCATAAAAGATCCCGTGGTCGACGAGGAGTCGCAGCAGGCCGGTCGCGGGGTCGCCGAAGGCGATGAAGCCCTCGGAGCAGGGGTAGGTCTCCTGGAGCCGGACGGCGTCCGAGCCGACGACCTCGCGGAACGCGGCCTCGTAGGGGGCGAACTTCAGGCCGCCGTGGATCACCAGCTCCAGGCGGGGCCAGACCTCGGCGATGGTCGACCGGCCGGAGACGTCCAGGATGCGGCGGAACAGCATCAGCAGCCAGCTCGGCACGCCGCTGACCAGGGTGATCCGCTGGCCGATGGACGTCGCCGCCAGCCGCTCCAGCTTGCGGTCCCAGTCGGACTCCAGGGCCAGGTCGAGCGGCGGGAAGGTGTAGGGCCGCAGGGCGTCGGCCACCTCGATCGCCGCCACGCCGCTGAGGTCCCCCTGGCGGACGCCGGGGGCGGGCTCCTCCAGCTTGGTCGTCCCGCCCAGGAAGAAGACCCGGCCCTCGAACAGCCGCGAGCCCGGCCGGGCCGTCATGTGCGCGGCGGTCACGGTCTGGGCCGCCTTGCGGTTGGACCGGACCATCTCGCGCGAGACCGGGATGTACTTCGTCGCCCCCCGCGTCGTCCCGCTGGTCAGGGCGAGGTACGGGATCTTGCCCGGCCAGGTCAGGTTCTCGAACGTCGGATAGCGGGCCCGGAGGTAGTCGTCCCACAGGGCTTCATAGGTCCGGATCGGGACGCGACGGCGGTAGTCGTCGATCGTCCGGATCGACCCGAAGCCGTGGTCGCGGCCGAACCGGGTGCCGCGGGCGAAGCGGGCCAGCCGGCGGAGCGTCTGCTCCTGCTCGCGGAGCGGGTCGAGCGCCGCGAGGGCCTTCATGCGGGCCTTCGCGTGGAGGTGGAACGCCCGGTTGACGAGCCGGCGGGCGGGGGGGGAGCCGGCGAGGGTCGCGATGGCGGTGATCATGAGGCCGCCGCCGCGGGGCGGACGCCCCGGCAGAAGTAGACCCCGGCGGGCGGGAAGTTCCGGGGCTCGAACTGGAATCGGACCTCTTCGAACAGCCGGCGATAGAGGCCCAGGTAGACCCAGGGCATCTCGGTGATCTGGTTGAACGTCCCGTCGGGCCCGAGGACCTCGCCGACGACGCGGATCACCTCGCGGCGGACGTCCTCCGGCAGCGAGGGGGTCGGCAGGCCGGAGACGACGTGGTCGACGCGGTCGATCCCGCGGTCGCGGAGCATGCCGGCCAGGTCGCGGGCGTCCCCCTCGATCACCTCCAGGCCGGGCGTCCCGTCGAACCGCTCGCGGAGGAGCCGGGCGAAGTCGGGCTCGCGCTCGACGACCAGGACGCGGGAGCCGGCGCCGGCCCGCTCGGCCAGGACGCGGGTGATCGGCCCGGTGCCGGCGCCCAGCTCGACGACCACGTTCGGCCGGCCCCAGTCGATGTTGGCGACCGTCGCCCGGGAGAGCCACCGGCTGCTGGGGGCGAGGCTGGCGATGGCCGTCCCTTGCCGCAGGAACTTGCCCAGGAACAGGGTGAAGTCGCTCATGGTCCGCCGGTCAGGAAGGGAGGGGGGCCAGCCGCGCGACGGGCTCGCCGGCCCGGGGGCGATCCAGGAACCGCGACGGGTCGAACGACCGGGGCAGCCGGCCGAGCTTGCCGGTCAGGTGGCCCGTGATCAGCCGGTTCACGAGCCGGGCCTTCTCGATCTGCGGGGCGTGGCCGCAGCGCGGGATGACGACCTGGCGGACGTCCGGGATCCGGGCCGCGGCGCGGATGGAGCCGGGGACGTCGGAGAGGATCTGGTCCTCGGTGCCCCAGATCACCAGCGTCGGGGCCGCGATCCGGGGGAGCAGCGGCGCGACGCTGTGGCCCACGGTCCCGCGGAGCGTCCGGAGCACCCCCTTCTTCCAGCGACGGTCCTGGAACTTCTTCTCGAAGGCGGCGACCAGGCGGCCCTCGGCGCGGCGGTTCTCGTGGAAGACCGAGCCGACGAGGGCGTCGTAGTTGCTGCGGCGGACCCCCTCCACCATCGGCAGGTTCTCGTCGCCGTGGAAGCCGGAGGGGCAGATCAGGACCAGCCGGCCCACCCGTTCCGGGTTCGCCGCCGCGTAGGTCGCCACCACCTGGCACCCCAGGCTCGACGCCACCAGGTGGTACGGCGGGCGCTGGACGAACTCGTCGAGGTAGGCCCCGAGGCGTTCGGCCAGGTAATCGACGGTGATCTCCAGGCCGGCGTCGATCCGGCGGTGGAGGGCGTCGCCGTCGTAGACCAGGACCTCGGGCTGCTTGAGGTCGAACCGCCGCGACAACTGGCGCTCGTTGGCGAACCAGCTCTGTTGCTGCTCGGCCAGGCCGTTGACCAGGACGAGCGGCGTGGGGTGCTTCCGCTCCACCCGGGGGCGGGGCATCTCGATCCACTTGAGCACGCGGGGGGGCATGGCGAGGGGGGCTCCATCGGGACCGTCGGCGTCACTCCGCTCGAACCTAACACGAACTCATCCCCCGGCCAACCCGCGCCGACGGGGGTTCATCCCGAATTCGCCCGGCCCTCACGCGGCCGAAACCGGGCCCTCACGGCCGTCCCGCTTGACGAGGGTCCGGGGCGGCCGGGACGATGGTGCGAGGATCACGGGGGCCGTCGGCCCTCCTCATTGATATATTAAGAGATAGAGGCCGTCGCATGCGCGTGCTGATCACGGGCGGTTCCGGGCTGATCGGCCGGCGGCTGGTCCGGCGGATCCTGGAAACGGGCGGCCGGCCGGTCGTGGTCTCGCGGCGGGCGGACGAGCTGAGGCGTGAGCGGGAGGCCCGGGACTACGAGGTCGTCCAGGGCGACCCGACCTCCCCCGGCCGTTGGCAGCAGGCGGTCGACGGCTGCGACGCGGTGGTGAACCTCGTCGGCCACAACGTCTTCGGCGAGCGCTGGACGGGCGAGGTGAAGCGGAAGATCCGCGACAGCCGCGTCTACTCCACCGACAACGTCGTCGCGGCGATCGCGACGGCGAAGGCCCGGCCGGGCGTGCTGGTGCAGGCGTCGGCGGTGGGCTATTACGGGCCGAGGGGGGACGAGGAGCTGGACGAGTCCGCCCCGCCGGGCGCCGACTTCCTGGCCGTGGTCTGCCGCGAGTGGGAGGACGCCTCCGCCGCGGTCGACGCCCTGGGCGTGCGCCGGGCGGTCGTCCGGATCGGGATCGTCCTGGCCCCGGGCGACGGGGCCTTGAAGATCATGACCCCGCTGTTCAAGCTCGGCCCCGGCGTGCCGGTCGGCGGCGACGGCGGCCTCGCCCCGGCGCGGGGGCGGCAGTGGATGAGCTGGATCCACATCGAGGATATCGTCGGCATCCTCCACATGGCCCTGACCAACCCCGGCGCCTCCGGCCCGATCAACGGCGTCGCCCCGAACCCCGTCCGCAACGCCGACTTCTCGCGCGCCCTGTCGAACGTCCTCTGGAAGCCCTACGCCCCCTGGCGCGTCTTCCTCCCCTTCGGCCCGCCGGACCTCCTCCTCCGCCTGGTCCTGGGCGAGGTCGCCGACGCCATCACGAAGGGCCAGCGGGCGATCCCCCGCCGGGCCCTCGATCTCGGCTACGCCTTCCGGCACCCCGACCTCGCCGGGGCCCTGGCGGCCGTCTTCCGTCCGCAACCCGCTTCCGACGCCGGCTGACGAGGTTGGCTTCCTTCGCCGGCCGAAATTTCGGTTGTGTCGACGCAAGTTATTCGGAATTTGTTGTTTATGGCTTATTGTTTTGGCTTCGCTCGTCGAGGTCGATGTCGTTTTCCGCGACGCCCGTCGGTTTCGGCTTTGGGGAGGCGGCCGGCCTGAAGCACCCACCCGGCGAGGCGAGAAGCTTTTCTGACGGTCCCGTCGCGGGGCCCGAGGCCGCGCGGCGTTCGCGAACCGAGTCGTCCGGGGCGGGGACGTCGGGCCGTCTCCGGTTCGATCCATCCGAGCTGTCAAAGAACGACCCTTCATCGGATAAGGTCCCGAATCCACCGCGTCGGATTTCAGGATTCCGGCCAGCATCCCCGGATACGACGCGACGGCTGCGTCGCATTCCCATGCCGGGCGAGCTTTATTGGGCTGATTTTCGCCCATCGACCGGGCAGATTCGCCCGATCCATGGGCGACGTTATTGTGGACGTTTGGCCACGTCGGAGAACAATGTCCTAAGAAATTCGGTTTGCAATCCTAGGGAATTCGGACATGATGGTGGGTGGGGTGCGAGGGCGGCATGACGCTTGCACTTAGGCATGGCTCGTTCGATTCGCGGCCTTCCAGCCCGATGGCGGCCTCGCCCGACCTCTATCCCGTCGGTCGCTCCCCCGCCGTCGACTTTCCGAGCGGGCTGCGCCGCACGCCTTCGAGGCGTGGGCGTATCGCCAGGGTAGGCTGTTTGCGCGCCGCGGGTCCATGTCCCATCCCAGCCGTCGATGACAGGAACGACTCGAACGATGAAACGACGCATCGCCCGCGGATTCACGCTGATCGAACTCCTGGTCGTCATCGCGATCATCGCGGTGCTGATCGCGCTGCTGCTGCCGGCCGTGCAGGCGGCCCGCGAGGCCGCCCGACGCGCCCAGTGCGTCAACAACCTGAAGCAGTTGGCCCTGGCGGCGATGAACTACGAGAGTTCCAACGGGGTCTTCCCGTCCCACTCGATGCAGGGGCCGACCTACGGGGCGGCGGATCCTCGGGTCTTCAGCTGGGGGGCGCCGCTGCTCCAGTACGCGGAGCAGGGGACGCTGTTCAACGCGTTGAACTTCAACCTGGAGCCGGTGGGGACCGGGATCGGCGGCGCCGCCAACAGCACGGTCTCGACGACCAAGGTGAACATGCTGCTGTGCCCGTCGGACAGCAGCGCCCAGCCGCTGCTGGCGTGGAGCGGGAGCATCTACTACGGGACGACCAACTACGTCGGCAACCTGGGCGGCCCGGGCGTGCTCCAGGCGGCCACGGGGACGATCATCCCGACGAAGTCGTGGATGACGGCGGCGTACACGTCGGGGAGCTTCGGGCCGGTGACGATCGGCTCGATCACCGACGGCACCTCGAACACGGCCCTGTTCAGCGAGCGGTTGGTGGGGATCAACTCGGCCGTCACGCCGTCCAGCAACCAGGCCCGGCGGGCGGTCTTCCTGGCGCCGTCGGGCGTGGGGGTGACGGGGAACGTCAACGACGCGACGACGTTCTACCAGGCCTGCCGCAACATCCCGGGCACGACCGCGGCCCAGTCGACGACCGCGCCGGGGCAGATGTGGCTGGGGACGTTCTCGATCTGGCAGGTCGTCAACGGCTACAACCACTTCGGCACGCCGAACCAACTGAACTGCTCCAACCCGAGCGACCCGGGGCTCGCGACCGACGGCTCGGTCTCGGCCTACGTCGGCCTGGCCGGCAGCGCCCCGCCGAGCAGCAACCACTCGGGCGGCGTGAACGTGTCGTTCGCCGACGGCTCGGTCCGCTTCGTCAAGGACGCCGTCAGCACCCAGGCCTGGTGGGCGCTGGGGACGCGGAACGGCGGCGAGGTCGTCAGCTCCGATTCGTACTGACCCGATATCCGGCCGATCGCGAGGGCCGGCCGCCCGACCGGGCGCGCCGGCCTCGCGCCGTCCCGCCTCACCCCGAGCCCCCCGAGGGATCCCGAATGGCCCGCAACCTGACCCTGCTGATCGTCGTCGTGTCCGCCCTGCTCCTGATCCCCGTCGGCTGCGGCGAGTCGCTGCCGGCCCCTTCCGGCGCCGGCCCGACGACCGAGGCCGAGAAGAAGCAGGCGGAGGACTTCCAGAAGCTCACGGAGAAGGCCCAGGCCCAGAACGCCAAGGCCGGCCGCCGCTCGCGGCGTTGAGCGCCGCGGCGGGACGGCCCGCTACTTGACCAGGTAGCCGACGGCCGCGCCGGCGGCGAAGGTCAGGGCGAAGGCGGCGAGCGTCGCCGCGAGGAGGAGGCCGGGGCGGCCCGCGGCCATGGCGGCCAGCGGCTTGAACCAGCGAGGATAGGAGGGGGGCGCGGGGACGGTCGGGGCCGACGGGGCCTGGGCCGGCGGCGGCGCGGGCTCGGCCGGCGGCGCGGGGGCGGGCTTGCGGGCCCTGGGCCGGATCAGCGCCTGGAGGGCCTCGGACGCCTCGGTGGCGTTGGCGTAGCGGTCCTGCGGCTTGAAGGCCATCAGCTTGTCGAGCACGCGCTGGGCGGCGGCGGGGAAGTCCGGGATGTGCTCGACGATGGGCACCGGCGGGTTGTTGATCCGGCGGCCCAGGCGGTCGATGGGCGACGCCCCGGGGAACGCGAGCTTGCCGGTCATCAGGTGGTACATGGCGCAGCCCAGGCTGAACAGGTCGCTGCGGCCGTCCACGTCCTTCCCCAGCGCCTGCTCCGGCGACATGTAGTCGACGGTGCCGACCGCGATGCCGTCGGCGGTGGCGAAGGTCGCACCGTCGTCGGCCTCCATCAGCACGCCCAGGCCCAGGTCCAGGATCTTCACCTTCCGGTCCTGGTCGACCAGGATGTTCGACGGCTTGACGTCGCGGTGGACCATCCCCTGGGCGTGGGCGTGGGCCAGGCCGAGCGCGGCCTGGGCGGCGTAGTCGATCATCTCCGGCGCGGGGACCGGCCCGCGCTTCAGGCGATCGCCCAGGCTCTCGCCCTGGACGTACTCCATGACGATGTAGAGGACGCGGTTGGCCCGGTCGGCGTCGAAGGCCCGGACGACGTTGGGGTGGTCGAGCCGGCCGACCAGCTTCATCTCGCGCTGGAAGCGGGCGACCACGCGCTCGTTGGAGGCGATCTCCGGGGCGATGATCTTCAGGGCGACCACGCGGTCCATCATCTGGTGGTGGGCCTTGTACACCCGGCCCATCGAGCCCGAGCCGATGCGGTCGAGGATGACGTAGCGGCCGACGACCAGCCCGTACGCCTTGCCCGCCAGCAGCCGCTTCGCCTGGTACGCCGTGATGAGCTGGTCGCGGACCAGGCGGTCGGCCAGGGCGTCGGGCGCGGAAGGATATTCGCCGCGCGCGACGCGGGCGCGGATGTCGTCCAGGGCGCGATCGCCGAGGATGCCCGCGGTGTGGAGGACCGGCATCAGGTCCGCCGGCGTGCGGTCGTCCGGCCTGGCCTTGTCGGGGCTCGCCATCGCCAATGCCCACCCCCCGGGTTCGTCCCGCCCTCGCATGCCGCGCGGAGTCCGGCGCCGGCCGCCGCGTCGCGGCGCGGCCGACGTTTCAAGGTATCAAAGGTCCACCAATCCCACAATCATGGGGCCGGGTTCTCTCGCCGTTCGTGGGGGCGCGACGCTGGACGGTCGTACCGGAAAGGGCTACGATCCGTATTGCAAAACGGACGCGGCCCGAGGCCCCGGCCCTCGGCACGCCCCCCGATCCCGCATCGGATCCCGGAGGCGTGGCGACGGGCGGTTCGCGCCCGGCCCGCGCGCCAGCCGCCTCGTTCGTGGTCCCCAGCGACGGAAGGATGATCGGCCATGTCGGCGCCGAGCGACCCCCAGCTTGCCTTGCGCCAGCTCCCCAAGCGCCACGATTTCTTCGTGGGCGTCGACAGCGACGGCTGCGCGTTCGACACGATGGAGGTGAAGCACAAGGAGTGCTTCATCCCGAACATCGTGAATTCCTACGACCTCGCGGCCATCTCGAAGTATGTGCGCGAGGCGGCGGAGTTCGTGAACCTGTATTCGCACTGGCGGGGGATCAATCGGTTCCCGGCGCTGGCGATGACCTTCGACCTGCTGCTGAACCGGCCCGAGGTCTCGGCCCGCCGGTTCAAGCTGCCGGCCGTCAAGGGCGTGCGCGACTGGATCAAGCGCGAGACGAAGCTCTCCAACCCGACGCTCAAGGCCGAGGTCGCGAAGTCGAGCGACCCGGACCTCGCCCTGGCGCTCGAATGGAGCGAGGCCGTCAACCGCACGGTCGGCGAGATGGTCCACGACGTCCCGCCGTTCCCGTACGTCCGCGAGTCGCTGGAGTGCCTGGCGGGCAAGGCCGACGTGATGGTGATCTCGGCCACCCCGGTCGAGGCGCTGGAGCGGGAATGGAAGGAGAACAGGATCGCCGAGCTGGTCTCCCTGATCGCCGGCCAGGAGCACGGCAGCAAGAAGGAGCACCTGGCCCTGGCCGCCGTGGGCAAGTACGACCTGGACAAGATCCTGATGATCGGCGACGCCCCCGGCGACATGAAGGCGGCGGTCGACAACAAGGTCCTCTTCTACCCGATCGACCCGGGCCACGAGGACGAGTCGTGGCAGCGGTTCTTCGAGGAGGCCCTGCCGAAGTTCCTCAACGGCGAGTACGCCGGCGCCTACATGGCCGCCCAGGTCGCCCGCTTCGAAGCCCTGCTCCCCAAGACGCCGCCGTGGCAGACGGCGTGATGCCGGGCGACGGGCCGCGGGCCTCGCGGTCGGGCATGGATACGGTCGGTGTCGGACGACGTCCCCTCTCCCGGCGGGAGAGGGGACATGGTCGCGCCTCTCCGTCCCTCAGAACGGCACCACCGGCTGGCCCGCGGGGTTCGCCGCGGGGGCGGCGGGGGCCGGCGAGGCCGGCGGCGGGGCGACGACGGGGGCGGCGGGGCGCTCGACCTGGAGGGCGCAGCGGAAGCCGACGTAGGTGAGGCGCTTCTCGGGGCCGATGGGCTCGCGGCCGGCCCCGGTCCCCTTGCCCCCCTTCACGACGACGTCGGAGCGCCCGCGGGCGTCGGGGCCGGTCGGGTCGTCGTAGACCTGGCCGGCGAGCGTGCGGTAGTAGTTGCGGTCCCAGGCGTCGGCCGTCCACTCCAGGGCGTTGCCGGCGAGGTCGAACGCGCCGTAGGCGGACCGGTCTTCGGGCGACGCCATGACGGCGGCGAGGTCGCTGGGCCGGGACGGTCGCTTCCTGGCGACCTTCGGCGGGTCGTCGCCCCAGGGGTAGGTGCGGCCGTCGGTGGTCCGGGCGGCGGCCTCCCACTGGGCCTCGGTCGGCAGGGCCTTGCCGGCCCACTCGGCGTAGGCCAGGGCGTCGGCGTGGCTGACCATCACCATCGGCCGGTCGTCGGGGGCCGGGTCCTTCTCGTCGAGCTGGGGCCAGGTGGAGGTCGACTTGCCGCGGTAACGGCTGCCGGCGAGGAAGCGCCGGAACTGGCCGACGGTGACCTCGTGACGGTCGATGTAGAAGGACGACAGCCGGACCTTGTGGACGGGCGAGGCCGAGGGGTCGCGCCCGTCGCCCATCGGGAAGACGCCGCCGGCGACGAGGACCATCGTCGCGCCGTCGCGATCGCCGACGATCGCCGTCGGCCATCCGGAGGGGTCGAAGGCGGCGTCGGCGGCGGCGGCGAAGCCGGCCGGGAGCCGGCGGTCGGGGGGCTCGCCGGGCGACGCGGAGGCCGTCTCGGCCGGTGGGGCCGCGACGGGCGTCTCGCCGGGGCCGGGCGGGGGGACGAGCACGGCGTTCCCCTTCACCTCCGCCGCGGCCGGCCGGGCGTCGACCACCGTCGTCGGCGGCGGCGCGGGCTGGGCCGGAGGCTGCGGTTGTGGCGGGGCCGCGGCCACGGTCGGGCCGTCCAGGAACAGCGGCAGGTTCCGCGAGGGGCGTTCGAGCGCCTCCTTCGCCTCGGCCGCCGTGCGGGTGTTCTTGTAGGTCTTCGCGAGTTGATCCAGCAGGGCGACCGCCTCGTCGGTCCGGCCGTTCTTGGCGGCGTCGCGGGCGCGGGTGAGCATCGCGCGGGCCTCGCCTTCCACGTCGACCTTGGGCGCGGAGGGGCCGGCCTCGACGACGTAGCCGTCGTCGGGGGGGAGCGGGCCCATCGGGAACGGGTCGTAGAAGAACGTGTTGTAGAGGATGTAGCAGCCCAGGCCGATCACGAAGACGAACAGGGCGCCGGTCGCCAGCCGGACGCGCTGGCGGGTCTCGTAGGTGTCGAGGACCGGGGTGTCCTCGACGAGCACCTTCTTCTCCCCGTCCTCGGCCGGCTTGGGCTTCAGGCCGGTCTTGCGGGTCGGCCCGGAGTCGTCGGCCGGGCGTCGGCGCGAGGGGGGCGGGGCGTCGGCCTTCGGCGGCGCGGGGGCGGCGCGGGGGGGCGGCGGCTCGTCGTCCTCGGACTTCCACATCCGGGGCAGGGGGCGGCCCGGCGCGCCCGGGAGGGGCGTGGGGCGAGGCGTCGGCGTCGGGGCCGGTCCCTCCCCCGACTCGTCGGGGTCGGCCAGGTCGTATTCGTCCGGTGCGTCGCCGATCATGGTCCGATGTCCCGTGACGATCTCGCGATGGGGAGAGTGGCGATGCCTTCAAAATACTCGGCGACGTCCGCGCCGGACAGGTCCCATCGCGGATCTCCGGGTTTCTTCGGATCAGCCCCCCCTCGGAACCTCCCCGGCGCCGGGGTTAGAATGGGGCCGAACCGGAGGAGGTCGGCGATGCAAGAGCGCGTGTTCGGGCGGCTGGGCTGGGACGTCGGCGAGATCGGCTACGGCATGTGGGGCCTGGCCGGCTGGACCGGCAACGACGACGACGAGACGGCCGCCGCGCTCCGGCGGGCCGTCGAGCTGGGCTGCAACTTCTTCGACACCGCCTGGGGCTATGGTGCCGGCCGGAGCGAGCGGATCCTCGGGGCGCTGCTGAAGGAGTTCCCCGGGAGGCGGCTGTACGCCGCCACCAAGATCCCGCCCAAGAACTTCCAGTGGCCGTCGCGGCGCGGGTCGACCCTCGACGAGTGCTTCCCGCCCGACCACATCCGCGAGTACACGGAGAAGTCGCTGGAGAACCTGGGGGTCTCCACGATCGATCTCCAGCAGTTCCACGTCTGGGAGGACGCCTGGGCCGACGACGACCGCTGGCTGCGGACGGTGGAGGACCTGAGGCGCGAGGGCCTGGTCCGCGGCTTCGGCGTGAGCGTCAACCGCTGGGAGCCGACGAATGTCGTCCGGACGCTGAAGACCGGCGCGATCGACGCGGTGCAGGTCATCTACAACATCTTCGACCAGGCCCCGGAGGACGAGCTGTTCCCGCTCTGCCGCGAGCTGAACGTCGCGGTCATCGCCCGCGTCCCGTTCGACGAGGGGACGCTCACGGGCACGCTGACGAAGGAGACCACCTGGCCCGAGGGGGACTGGCGGAACACCTACTTCGTCCCCGAGAACCTGTCGCGGAGCGTCGACCGCGCCGAGGCCCTGCGACCGATCGTCCCGGCCGGCATGACGATGCCCGAGCTGGCCCTGCGGTTCATCCTCCAGGAGCCGACCGTCTCCACGATCATCCCGGGGATGCGCAAGATCCGGAACGTCGAGGCGAACGTCGCCGCCAGCGACGGCCGCCCCCTCTCCGCCGACCTCGTCGCCGAACTCCGCAAGCACCGCTGGGACCGCACGCCGACCTCGTGGTCGCAGTGACGGTCCCGTCGGACCGAGGTTGACCGATCCGCCCGATCCGGTCACCATCCCGGCGGCGCGGGAGGACCGCGCGTCGGGACGGACCTCGTGCAAGGAGGCGCAGGGATGCCGCTGTTGTCCGCGCTGATCGTGGCCGCGGGGGTTGGGGTCGGGCAAGAGGCCGCCAGCGACCTGGCGTCGGCCGCGGCGGCCCCGCTCGCGGCCCATACCGTCGCCGAGCCGGCCGTCCCGCAGGTGACGTTCGAGATCCGGGAACTGTCGATGGGCTCGCCCGACTGGCGAGGCGCGTTGCAGCCCGACCTCCGGCCGGTCGCCCGCGACGAGGGCGTCGCCGCCTGGGCCGTCGACCGCGAGGGGATGCGGCGGCTCATGGAAGCCTGCCAGTCGGACCGCGATTCTTCGCTCGTCATGGCCCCGAAGATGAGCGCCCGGCTGGGCGAGCCGGTCCGGATGACGAACGAGGAGAAGGTGGATTACGTCGCCCACCTGAAGGTGTTGGCCCAGGGCCCGCCCGAGAATCGGACGAGCGTCGCCTTCCAGCCCGAGGTCGCCGAGATCCACGAGGGCGTCCGCGTCGTCCTGACCGAGACCCAGAAGAAGGGGCCCATGCTCCAGGCCCACGTCGTCGTCCAATCCACCACCATACTGGACATGCTGACGACCTACTGCTCGCAGAGCGCCGGGCCCGCCGAGCCCGACCCGGGCGTGGAGCGGGCGTCGTTCTTCCCGAAGCTCAAGGACGACAGCCCGAAGCGGGCGACGGTCCGGGGGACGATCCAGGTCCCCGAGGTCGCCACCCGCCGGATCGAGGGGGACTGGCTCATCCCGTCCGACGGGGCGATCGTCGTCAGCATGGGGCCGCTCAGCGACCTCAAGGTCGACCGCAAGCCGAAGCCGGGCGAGAAGGCCGGCGGCCTCGGGCTGTCGCTCCCCGGCAGGCCGGAGAAGCGGCGATACTTCGAGCGGGTCGTCTGCATCACGGCCCGCCTCGACCCCGCCCCGGCCGGATCGGCGCAGGCCCCGCAACCATAAATCGGCGGCCCCTTGCCGACGACGCAAGAATCCATACGCAAGGCGGGCCGATGTCGGGCGTCCTTCTCCCCTTGAGGGAGGAGGCGACGGACGCGCGCACCGTCTTGGAACCGGACCCGATCCCGGCCTTACAACGAACTCATGCGTCAATATCTCGACCTCCTGAAAGACGTCCGCGACCACGGCGTGCGGAAGCCGACGCGGGCGGTCCTGCGCTCGACGGGCGAGAAGATCGACGCGCTGAGCGTCTTCGGCCGGCAGGTCCGGTTCGACCTCTCCGAAGGCTTCCCGCTGGTCACGACCAAGCGGACGGCGTTCAACGCCATCGCCCACGAACTCCTCTGGTTCCTCCGCGGGTCGACGAACATCGCCTACCTGCGCGAACACAACGTCACCATCTGGGACGAGTGGGCCGAC
>MKTT01000023.1 GCA_001898385.1 Planctomycetales bacterium 71-10 | reverse complement strand
TGACGCCCGTGGGCATGGTGAAAGCGGCGTCGCTGCCCGTGGCCCCGTCCGTGTAGTTGGTGCCGTCGATGCTCGAGTACACGTACACGTAGACCGGTCCGGCCGTGGCCGATGAGCCGTAAAGCTGCACGAGGCAGTCCAGGAAGTTCGAGGTATTTTCGACGGCCGCGCTCTGTCTGGCCGAGCCGTTCGCCAGGCTGGCCGCCGTGATCGTGATGGCCGTTGCCGCCCCGTAGGTGGTGGTGATGTCCGCCATGCTACCCCCTCAGCGCCCTGGCCACGTCCAGGTGGGTCACAGGTTCGAGCCCGAGCTGTTCCGCCCGGCTGCCCGGGCGCTGGCCCATAATCTGGATGGTGTCCACTGTCTCCTGCGAGAGCACGCCCCCGGTCAGGAGAGCGAAAAGCAGGCCCTGGACGACGGGCAAACCCAGGTCCACGTTCTGGTAGTCCGGGTCATCCAGGTACATGGCGGCAAGGCGCGCCTCGCCGGAGGTCCCGGATTTGATGCCCAGCATCTCGCCCGTGCCGTAGAGCAGCGTCTTGACCCGGTGGCGCTCCACCAGGCAGGGCACCTGAATGCCCTGGCGCACGGCGTTCAGCGCGTCCGCGACGGCCACGTCGTCGCCTGCGGCGACCAGGGGGGCGTAGCCAAGCCCGGCCGGGTCCTGCGCCAGTTCCGCGCGCAGGAGCGCGGTGTCGGTGTCGTTCATGCGTCCTCCCCCGGGCAGACGCCCCCGGAGCAGCAGTTGAAGATGAGCGCCAGGCGCAGCGCGCGGCGGGCGTGCTTCTCGACCCCGTCGCCGGACTGGACGTCACCCGGCCCGGTGCGCTCGAGGTAGGCCTGGAACGCCCGGGCGAGGCCCGGGGCCGCCTCGCGGATTCTCCGCGCCACGGCCTCGGGGGAGTGTTCGTCATCGCGCACGCCCATCAGGTCAGGCTGGCCTGCCAGGTCACGCTCAGGGTGTCGCCGCTGGCAACGGCGCGGTCGCCGCCGGAGAGCAGGCCGACAGAGTAGAGCACGCCGGTGGTGCCGTCCCTGGTGGCCGCGCTGGCCACGAAAGCGCCCTTGATGGTCCCGGACGCGGTGAAGCTGAACGAGCACGGGGCGCTGGTCGCCTTCACGCCGCCCGACGCGGAGGCGAAGGCCATGGCCGGGCGGTTCCCGGTGTACGCTGGCGCGTTGGCGAGCCCGGCTTCCTTCCAGCCGTTGGACCCGTTGATCTGCGCTGCGGTGTCCCCCACGGCAGCGGCCGAGTAGCTGACCGAGGAGACCAGGCCCATGTACCAGGCAGCCGTGTAGGACGCCCCGGCGAGGTGCTTGTCCAACTGGTCGTTCTTGCCCTGGGTGGTGACGAGGTTGCGGATTTCGTCCCGCCACTTCACGTTCCCGTCCTTGTCGCGGCACTCCAGGGCGTAGCGGCCGTGGGCCTCCAGGGCCTCGCCGAGGCTGCGCGAGCCGCCGGGGGCAGCCGACACGGAGTCGCCAGGGGAGAGGGATTCGCGCTCAGGCATTTTCCACCTCCTCCAGCTCGGACGTCCTGAACCAGCGCTCGTGGACCTCGCCGCCCTGCCGGTATTCCACCAGCGCCTCGATGTCTCCGCCGCTCGAGCGGATTTCCTTGACCGGACCCTCGACCACGGGCTGCACGAGCCTGACGACGGTTCCTGGGGTGGGGACCTGGGGCATGATGACCTCCTCCTACTGCTGGCCTGGCCAGCCGGTTTCGATGTTCGGGTTTTCGCCGCGCTCGACGGCGGCCTTGAGGCCCACGGCGTGGGCGTGCACGGCGCTGGTCCAGGCCAGGATTTCCCCGGCCAGGGCGATGAGGGTGGCGGCCGTGTGCGGGCGCTGGACGTTGTCCGCGTCGGTCCACTCGAACCCGGCCGGGATCGCCGATGGGACGGCCGTGGCCATGGTCACGGCCCCGGTGAGCCGGTCGCGGCTGTCGCGGTCCACGTCGTAGCGATGGCCGAGCGAGTCCGTGAAGACTCCGAACTCGAGTTCGTTTCGCCTGGCGTTGATCGCGGCGCGGGCCGCGTCCACTTCAGCCCGAGCCGGATCATGTTCGGCAAGAACGGCCTGGAGGATGGCCCATTGCTCTGCCGGGTAGTCCGTGACGTCCTCCGGGAGCCACACGCCCTCAGGGCCGATGCAAAAACGCAGGTCTGTCCCGCCTGCGGCCTTGAAATCGTCGATGATCTTCGGTGCGTTCATGCTACCCCCAGACCACGGCGTTGAGGCCGGTTGTCGTGTTGCTGGTGTACAGGGTTGTCGTCCCCCCGCCGTTCACCCCGCCACCGAATCCGCAATAGTGATACCCTTCGGAAAGCAAAAACGGACACATGGATATCTGCGCGTGGGAAATGTCCCCGGCTGTGGTGCGCGACTGCGTGAATTCCCCCTTGTTCGGCACGGCACCGTCCAACCAGAGCGCTATGCGCGCGGCGTAGTTTGCCGTCGAGTTGGCGATGCGCCCGGACATGGAGAGGATCGCTGGCATGTCTGCCCATGTCAGGAACTCGATGCGCTCCGAGGCGGACAAGCCAACCTCAACGATGCTCGTGCTCCCGGTGGACCGGTTCGCCGCGATACCCACGAACAGGTGGAGCGGCCTACGGTTGAAGTGGCTCAGGACGAAGCGCTGCGTGGCCGAGTCCGCCCAGGCCCCGGACGATGTCGAGCGGGCCATACCCACGAGCACGCGCGAGGCGTCCCCGCTCTTCACGGCGATGCCCGAGGAGTCGATCACGTAGCCCGTTGTCGATTTCTCGATGGGGCCAGCCTTGGGCAGGTAGATGTAATAGAGCGTCGAGTTGGCGTTGCCCGTGGCCGCCAGGGGCGTCTCGGACTGCGTGACGCGCCGCGACGATCCGTCCGGCCAGCGCATTCGGCCCAGGCCTATGCCCGTGAGCACGAGGCTCCCTCCCGAGAGTCCGAGGCGGCATTCACCGTGCCCGCCAGCCTCCACGTAGCCCGTTGGTGTCGCCTCGATCAGCAGGTTGAGCGCGTCAGCGATGGCCTGCAACTCTCCCTGGAAAATCGGGAGGTGGTTCACCAGGGACTGCGCCTTGGTGTCGAAGTCCGCCGCCCCGCGATCCGGAGGATCTGGGATCTGGCTCACGCTTGGAATCGTCATATCAACCCCTCTATTTCGATGCTGAGTTCTGTCACGGCCGGGCCCTCAACCACGACGGACCAGTCCTTGAGCCATCCGTAGGCCTGCACAGACTCGTCCTCGCCATGTCCACCGGCCATCCAGAAGCAGGGCGTCGCCCGCAGGTCGGCCAGCGTGCGGAAGGCCGTCTGCCTGGAATCGCTTTCCACGAATGCGGACAACTCCAGGCGCTTGGCGTAGGAGCCCTTCTTCAGGTATGTCTGGCCGAAATCGTTGGTGGACTTGCGCGAGTAGTCCGTGATGCCAGAGCGGACTCCGTAGCGGGATGTCCCGACCTGCCGCTGCATTCCGACCAGCGCCATGCCGACCTCTGCGTCAACTCCTGCCGTGCCGAGGAAATCCAGCTCCAGCGACCCCGGCCACAAACCGATGTTCGCCACGAGCTCCGTCCGGCGCTTGTTCGGCCCGAAGAGCCAATCCTTCCAGTCCGTGTAGTATGGGCTTGCCGTGGAAAGCGTTCCGGAGGCCACCTGCGTGCCCCCGGAGTCCTTTTGGGTGTAGGCGACGCTCGAGACGCCGGAGAGCCCGAGGATTACCAGGGTGTCCGGCGTTCCTGAGTAGCCGATCTCGCAGGAGAACCCCCCGTCCTTGACGGTCCGTGTCTCCACGATGCCGTCCACCATGGCCCAGCGGTTCGTAGGGCCGACCTCGGACCACTCCGTGGGGTTGTCCGGGGGGTACTTGTTGGTGTTGTTGGCCGTGGCCTGGTAGACCCTGTGCGGAGCACCCGCCCCGGACGTAACCTGAACCTGCTGGCCAGTGGTGTAGGCCGTTGCCGAAGACCACTCGGGGGCGTCCGTCTCAGGCA
>MKTT01000022.1 GCA_001898385.1 Planctomycetales bacterium 71-10 | reverse complement strand
CGGCCGCGCGGTGCTCGCCCTGGAGCAGCAATTGCACGCCCCCCAGCCCGCGCTGGACCTGGCCGATCTTGCCGACCACGCCCATCGTGTAGAGCTGGTCCGGCGTCGGCTCGTCCACGTTCTCGCGCTGGGCGACCGCGAAGACCTCGCGGTTCTCCTTCAGCGCCGCCTCGATCGCGTGCAGGGTCCCCGGCCGCCCGACCCCGATCGGGACCGTCAGCCCGGGATACATCACCGTGCCCCTCAGGGGGAGCACCGGCAGAGTCTGTCGTTCCGGCATCCCGTCGCCTCCCTCGCTTCCGTGGCCTTTCGCTTCCCCAGTAATCTAGTAGGTGTACGCCCGGACGCCGTCAAGTGTGCGAAGAAACACGAGGCCCCCGGCGGCGATCGCCGAGGGCGGCCGAACGTCGCGCAGGAGGGCGACCTCCCCGGAGTTATACTAGGATGGAGCGACGGGCCCGTCCGAACTTCGGCGTCGATCGGCCCATCATCCCTCTCGGAGCGAATCCCATGGACGTCCCCCTCACGCCGGAGCTGGAGAGCCTGGTCAGGTCCAAGGTCGAAAGCGGGGGCTACCTTTCGGCGGGCGAGGTCGTCGGCGAAGCCCTTCGGCTCCTGGAGGAGCGGGATCGGCTCCGCGACGCCCAGCTTGAACGTCTCAAGCGGGAGGTCCATGCGGGGTTGGAGCAACTCGATCGCGGCGAGTCGACGCCCCTGAACATCCAGGGGACCCTCGCTCGCGTCCGGGCGCGTCGCTCGGGGGGGTAGCGAGACGATGCCCGGCATCACGCTCTCGCCCCTGGCGCATCAGGACCTTGAGGACATCTTCGACCTGCTGGAATCGAGACGGCCGCACCTCTCGGATCGCTTCGCGGAATCGTTCGATCGGGCCTGCAAGGTCTACCTGGGCAGCCCGGCGATCGGGGCTCCGCGCGAGGATCTCGGGCGGGGCCTCCGCTGTTTCACTGTGTGGAGTTACGTCGCGTTCTACCGTGCAACCGGCCACGGCCTGGAGATCGCCAGGATCCTCCATGGCGCGAGGGATTTCCCGGCCATCGATTTCCCTTAGCTCGCGGAGGAAGACACATTTCGGGACGCATCTTCGCCCTTTTCCTTTTGTTGGGAGCCCTCGCCCCCGCGGCGCAGGCGGGCCCGAACATCCTCTTCGCCGTGGCCGACGACTGGGGCGTCCACGCCGGATGCTACGGCACGCCATGGGTCCGCACGCCGGCCGTAGACCGGGTCGCCCGCGAGGGGCTTCGGTTCACCCGCGCCTACACCCCCACCGCGAAATGCGCGCCGTCGCGGGCGGTGATGCTGACGGGCCGGTATCCCTGGCAGAACGAGCAGGCGTGCAACCACCTGGCCTACTTCCCGGCCGACCTGACGGCCTGGCCGGAAGTCCTGGCCGGGCGCGGCTGGCACGTCGGCGTCACCGGCAAGGGCTGGGGGCCCGGGGTGGCGAACGACGCCGCCGGCAAGCCCCGGCGGATGACCGGGACCCCGTTCGACCGCCGCAAGGCCGCGCCGCCGACGTCCGGGATCGCCGGACTCGACTACGCCGCGAACTTCGCCGACTTCCTCGACGCCGCCCCGGCGGGCGCCCGCTGGTGCTTCTGGTACGGCTCGCTGGAGCCCCACCGCGGGTACGAGCGCGGGTCGGGCGCGGCGAAGGGGGGCAAGGCCCCGGCGGATGTCGACCGCGTCCCCGGCTACCTCCCGGATTCCGACGTCGTCCGCAACGACCTGCTGGACTACGCCCTGGAGGTCGAGCACTTCGACGCCCAGCTCGGCCGGATGCTGGCCGAGCTGGAGCGCCGCGGCCTGCTCGACGACACCTTGGTCGTCGTCACCAGCGACCACGGCATGCCGTTCCCCCGCGTGAAGGGGTACGCCTATCACGACTCGAACCACGTCCCGCTCCTGGTCCGCTGGCCCTCGGCCGTGCGGTCGCCCGGCAGGGCCGTCGAGGAGTTCGTGGACTTCACCGACCTCGCCCCGACCATCCTGGACGCCGCCGGGATCGACCCGGCCGGATCCGGCATGAAGCCCATCGCCGGGCGCAGCCTTCGGCCCCTGCTCGAAGCCGGCCCCGGCGAGGGCGTCGCCGGCTGGCGCGACCACGTCCTGGTCGGCAAGGAGCGGACGGACGTCGGCCGCCCCCACGATCAGGGTTACCCGATCCGCGGCCTCGTCGCGGCCGACTTCCTCTATCTGCGCAACTACGAGCCCTCGCGCTGGCCGGCCGGCAACCCGGAGACCGGCTATCTGGATACCGACGGCGGCCCGACCAAGACCCTGATCCTCGAACGCGGCCGGGCCGACCGCGCCGACCCGTTCTGGAGCCTCGGCTTCGGCATGCTCCCCGCCGACCAGCTCTACGACCTCCGCGCCGACCCCGACTGCGTCCGCAACCTGGCCGACGCCCCCGAGCACGCCGATCGCGCGAAGGCGATGCGCGACCGCATGGAGGCCGAGCTTCGCGAGCAGGGGGACCCGCGCATGTCCGGCCGCGGCCACGTCTTCGACGAGTATCCGGCGACCGCCGGAGCCGGCTTCTACGACCGCTACCTGCGCGGCGAGAAGCCCCGGGCCGGCTGGATCGACCCGGGCGACTTCGAGCCGGCCCCCTCCCCTGACTAGCCCGCCGGCCTCGTCGTCACCGGGTCGCCGGGGACGCATTCGGCCCCTCGGTCGCGATCCACACGGGCTGCGTGAAGGCCCCGTCGCCGGCGACGTCCCAGGCTTCGAGCCGGGCCCATTTCCGGCCCTTGAGGTCGAGCGGGACGCGGAGCTTGCGGGCCCCGAACTCCTCCGTGTCGGCCAGGTCGATCCGGTGGCGGAAGACGCTCGAACCGTCGCCGGAGACGACCTCGGCGAACGCCATGGGGAAGGTCCATTCCAGGCTCGCCTCCAGCATCGTCTCCCCCGCGGCGATCGGGCCGAGCGTCCCGCCCGACGGCTCGCCGCCGACGGCGAAATCGGCGATCAGCACCTCGCCCGTGGTGGTGAAGAATCGCCCGCCGCGCAGGGCGTCGAGCACCGGCTTCCACCCCTCGTCGAAGCGAGGGAGGGCGTCGAGCTGGAGGTAGTTGACGTTCATATGCGCGTAGGTTTCGAAGTCGGGCTCCATGCGGAACAGGTCCGCCTCGCCGACGAGCTGCTTCCGCTCGCCCCAGTTCGCCATGTCGTCGAGCAGGTCGAGCCCGCGCCAGCCGAGCGTGGGCCTCGACAGGTCCGCCGGCATGGCTTTCCAGGTGGAGCCGAGGAAGCGATCGGAGCGGAAGAAGTCGGTCTCCTTGTACTTGTCGGGGAAGCCGATCGACGACTTGATCCGGGGGTGGGCCGTCCACATCAGGCCGCCTTCCCGCTCCATCAGGCGGAGCACGTCCTCGGGGCCGCCGACCCGGTAGACCTTGCCGAAGCCCTCGACCTCCTCGACGAACGGCCGGCCCTCGCGACGGTTCAGCACCCAGTAGACCGGCCTGGGGAAGAAGCTGATCCAGTGGCCGCCCAGGTGGACGTTCGGCTCCTCGCCCGGCAGCACCAGCAGCCCCTGCTCGGAGAGGCGGGCGCATTCCTCGTGCAGGAGCTTGAGCTGCGCGAGCCGATCGGCGTCCCCGAGGTTGGGCGTCTCGCCGACGTGGAACTCGGCAAGGTGGACGACGTCCACGCCCCTGGCCTTGAACGTCTCGACCAGGCCCGGCGTCTCCAGCCCGCGCGGGACGCCGGCGGCCCCCTGCTCCTTCCGCTTCCGGAGGTATTCGAGCGTGTGCTCGATGTGGTAGTGGCTCGTGAACGTCCGGCGGCCCGGCAGGGCCTTGTAGCGGTCGCCTCGGGTGTACCTCGCCGCCGCGTCGAGCGCCCGCCGACCGTCGCCCCGCGACAGCAGCAGGAAGACGCCGAGGCGCTGTTCCGTGCCCGGCGGCGCGTTGAACCAGGGGACGAACCGCCGGTCGCCG
>MKTT01000021.1 GCA_001898385.1 Planctomycetales bacterium 71-10 | reverse complement strand
ACGTTACGACGTGCGAGCACGGTCTCCCGGCCGAGTTCTGTCCCAAGTGCGGCAAGGGCCAGGCCCCGAACCTCGTCAAGGACGGCTGGTGCGAGGAGCACAATCAGCCCGAGGCCACGTGCCCCCAATGCAAGGCCAAGGCGACCGAGGAGCCGGAGGAGCCCACCAAGCGAAAGGAGAGCGGCGAAGGAAAGGAACAGGCCGAGAAGAAGGCCGATATCCGGCCCCTCTCCATCGTGAAGCTCAAGCGGCCCGGGCTCGCAGGTAAGATTGGGCTCAAGACGGCACCGGCCACCGAGGAGCGTCACGCCCACCAGCTTCGGGGCAACGCCGAGGCGGC
The DNA here is from genome assembly GCA_001898385.1 of Planctomycetales bacterium 71-10. GTDB lineage: Bacteria > Planctomycetota > Planctomycetia > Isosphaerales > Isosphaeraceae > Paludisphaera. Next base: position 3,810 of record MKTT01000021.1, on the reverse strand, counting down.
CTACAACGCGAGCCGCTACGCCGAGGTCCGACCGCGAATCGCGGGCTTTGCCCGCGAGGTGAAGGTCGAAGCCGGCGACGAGGTGCGTCGCGGACAGGTGCTCGCCGTCATCGACTCGGCCGAGGTCGGCTCGGCCAAGGCCCAGTACATCACCGCCGCAGCCGAGGTGGCCTTGGCCGAGGCGACCCACAAGCGGACCACGACCCTCGTCCAGAAGGACGCACTACCCGGCAAGAACCAGCTCGAAGCGGAGACGGCCGTGAACCGGTCGAGGGCGGGCCTCATGGACGCCGAGCAGCGGCTCAGGAACTTGGGGCTCGCCGACCCGGAGCTTGCCCGCGTCCGCGAGACGCGGGACACGATGTCCCTCCTCAACGTCGTCTCCCCGATCGACGGGACCGTGGTCGTGAGGAAGGCCGTGGCCGGCGAGGCGGTGGAGGCCACGACGCCGCTCTTCGCTGTGGCCGACACGTCGCTCATGTGGGCCTGGATTGACCTCTCCGAACGGGACGCCTCGCTCGTCGCCAAGGGGCAGCCGGTCACTTTCACCGTCGCGGGCACCGATGGAGACGGCTACGCGGGAAAGGTGACCTGGGTCGGGACCGAGGTGAACCCCCAGACCCGCACGACTCGCGTCAGGGCCGAGCTCAAGAACCACGACGGGAAGCTCAGGGCCAACCAGTTCGGGCGGGCGGACATTCAAGTCGAGGACGAGCACACCTCGCTCCTCGTGCCCAAGACCGCAGTCCAGGATTTCGAGCGGGCGAGGCTCGTCTTCCTCGCTCAAGATGACGGGAGTTATCGGCCCCAGCGAGTCATGACCCGGCCCGCGAGCCGAAGCGACGTTGTCGAGGTCACGTGGGGCCTGAAGCCGGGACAGCGGGTCGTGACGACCCGCTCGTACCTCTTGAAGACCGAGCTCATGCGGGACGCCCTGGGTGCCGGTTGCACCGACGACTAAACCAAAGGACGCCCGTCATGCTCGACAAGGTCATCGAATTCAGCCTGAAGAACCGCTTCGTCATCCTGCTCGTGACGGCGTTGCTCATCGTCTTCGGCACGCGTGCCGCGATACATCTCCCGCTCGACGCGTTCCCCGACACGACCCCGATTCAGGTCCAGGTCAACACGGTCGCCCCGGCCCTCTCGCCCGAGGAGGTCGAGCGGCAAATCACCTTCCCCGTCGAACTCGCGTTGGGGGGCTTGAAGGGGCTCTCCGAGGTCCGCTCCATCTCGAAGTTCGGCCTCTCGCAAGTCGTGGCGAGCTTCGAGGACGGCACCGACATTTACTTCGCCCGGCAGCAGGTCAACGAGCGGCTCGGGCAGGCGGAACTGCCGCCCGGCATCCCTCGCCCCGAGATGGGCCCGGTCGCCACGGGCCTAGGCGAGGTCTATCACTACCTCATCACGAGCGACACGCTCGACCTGACCGAACTCCGTTCGCTCCACGACTGGGTGATTCGCCCGAGGCTGAGACGCGTCCCGGGTGTCGCCGAGGTGAACGCCTGGGGCGGTTACGAGAAGCAATTCGAGGTAAGCGTCGACCCGGCTCGGCTCGCCCAGTATCAGCTCACCTTGGACGACGTCATTCGGGCCCTCCAAGAGGGTAATGAGAACGTCGGAGGCGGACAGGTCGAGCGAGCGGGGCAATCGAGCCTCCTCCAGGGCGTCGGCATCACCAGGACCGCGGAGGAAGTCTCGGGCATCGTCATCACCGCGTTCAAGGGCGTGCCGATTCGCGTCCGGGACGTGGCCCAGGTCGGCATCGGGCATGCCATCCGCCGTGGAGGCGTCACCGCCCACGGCAAGGGCGAGGCCGTCTTGGGTCTCGCTTTCATGCGGATGGGCGAGAACTCCCGCGAGGTGACCAAAGGCTTAGACGAGGCGATGGAGGACGTGCGTCGGGGCCTACCTTCCGAGGTAAACGTCGAGGTCATCTATGCCAGGACCGAGCTCGTCGAGAAGGTCTTGAAGACCATCGAGCGGAACCTCGCCGAAGGAGCGATTCTCGTCGTCGCCGTGCTTTTTGCGTTCCTCGGGAACCTCCGAGCGGGGCTCATCGTGGCATCCGCGATTCCGCTCTCCATGCTCTTCGCCGTGACGCTCATGGAGCGAATCGGCATCGCCGGGAGCCTCATGAGCTTGGGAGCCATCGACTTCGGGCTCGTGGTCGACAGCTCGGTCGTCATGGTCGAGAACTGCGTCAGGAGGCTCGCCCACGACCGCACGGGTCGGTCAAAGCTCGCCATCATCCGAGATGCGGCTTCGGAAGTGCGGAAGCCCACCTTGTTCGGCGAGCTCATCATCATGATCGTGTATCTGCCGATACTCACCCTCGAAGGGGTGGAGGGGAAGCTCTTCCGGCCGATGGCCCTCACGGTCATCTTCGCCCTCGTGGGTTCGATGGTGCTCTCGCTCACGCTCATGCCGGCCTTGGCCTCGATTGGGCTCCCGCGGAGGATTTCCGAGAAGGAAACCCTCATCGACCGCTTCGCCCACAGGCTCTTCGGGCCCTTGCTGCGGGTCGGGCTCTCCCACCCGTGGACGACGCTCGTTCTTGTCGGCACGCTTACGGTGGTCACCACCATCATGGGTATGAAACTGGGCGCCGAGTTCGTGCCCAAGCTCAATGAAGGCACCATCGTCATCAACACCGTGAGGCTCGCCGGAGTCTCGCTCGACGAGTCGCTCGACTACGGCACTCATATCGAGAGCCTCTTGAAGCAAGAGTTCCCGTCCGAGATTCAAGCCGTCTGGACCAGGACCGGGACGCCCGAGGTGGCGACCGACCCGATGGGCCTGGAGGTGAGCGACATCTTCGTCACCCTCACACCGCGTGGAAGGTGGAGGCGGGCCCAGGACCAACAGCACCTCATCAAGGAGATGTCCGAGGTTGTCGAGGCCCTCCCGGGCATGAAGGCGTCGTTCTCGCAGCCCATCGAGATGCGAATCAACGAGATGGCGGCGGGCATTCGGGCCGACCTCGGCATCAAGCTCTATGGAGATGACTTCGACGCCCTCAAAGCGAAGGCCGAGGAGATTGAGCGGGTCGTGAGGGCGGTGCCAGGTGCGGCGGACGTGAGCGTTGAGCAGTTCACGGGGCAGCCCGTCATTCGCATCGAAGTGGACCAGGAGGCCATCTCCCGCTACGGCGTCCGCGTGCACCAGGTGCTCCAGGCGGTTTCGGCGGTGGGCGGGGTCGTCGTGGGCGAGATTCGCGAGCCGGTGAGACGCTTTCCGCTCGTGGTCAGGCTTCCGAGCGAGTTCCGCGACGACCCCGCGGCTTTGGAGGGCATCCTCATCCCCACCACCTCGGGCGAGCGGCTCCCGCTCACCAAGCTCGCTCGCATCGTGAGCGACACGGGCCCTTCGACCATCCAACGCGATTGGGGCAAGCGGCGAGTCGTGATTCAGGCCAACGTCCGGGGCCGAGACCTCGGCTCATTCGTCACCGACGCCCAATCGCGGGTCGGGAAGCTCGACCTCTCCGGCTTCATGCTCGAATGGGGCGGGCAATTTGACCACCTCATCCGGGCCGAGCGGAGGCTCTACCTCGTGGTTCCCCTGGCCCTGGCCCTCATCTTAAGCCTCCTCTACCTCACGTTTAGGTCGGTCAGGGACGCCCTCATGATTTTCAGCGGCGTCATCTTCGCAAGGGTCGGCGGAGTCGTCGGGCTCTTCGTGATGGGGCTCCCGTTCACCATCTCGGCCGGCGTGGGCTTCATCGCCTTGGCCGGGGCGTCGATGCTCGAAGGCTTGATTCTCGTCTCGGCCATCCGCGACCGGATGGCTCACGGAGTACCGAAACGG
>MKTT01000020.1:26687-27011 GCA_001898385.1 Planctomycetales bacterium 71-10 | reverse complement strand
CTATCTGGCGGCCGTCGTCGAGGTTGGCACGAAGATGGGGCTGGCCTGGGTCGAGCTTTCGACGGGCCGGTTCTCGCTCGCCAGCCTGCTCCGCACCGAGCTGGCCGACGAGATCGCCCGGCTCTCCCCCGCCGAGACGCTGGTCTCCGAGTTGAGCGTCGACGCCCCCTGGCTGCGCGCCCTGCGCGCCCAGCCGGGGTTCGCCGTGACGATCCGGCCGTCGTGGGACTTCCAGGCCGAGCAGGCCCGGAAGGCGCTCTTCGATCAGTTCGGCGTCACGACGCTCGAAGGCTTCGGGGTCGACGATCGGGCGTTGGAGATCCA
>MKTT01000020.1:0-26513 GCA_001898385.1 Planctomycetales bacterium 71-10 | reverse complement strand
CCAGGTGATCGACCACACCTGCACGCCCATGGGCGCGCGGCTGCTGGCCGAGTACGTCGCCTCGCCGCTGACCGCGCCCGATCTGATCGACCTGCGCCTGGAGGCCGTCGACGAGCTGTTCCGCGACGCCGGCCTCCGCGGCGACCTCCGCGGCGCGCTGGACGAGGCCTACGACCTGGAACGCCTCGCCGCCCGCGCCGCGACCGGACGCGCCACGCCGAGGGACCTCGCCGCCCTGGCCCGCACGCTGTCGCTGCTGCCGAAGGTCAAGGCCCGGCTCTCCGCGCGGCGGTCGAGGCGGCTGGCCGAGCTGGAGGAGGCGCTCGAACTCTGCCCCGAGGTCCGCGCGGCGATCGAATCCGCGCTGGTCGAGGATCCCCCGCTCACGATCAAGGAAGGCGGCCTGATCCGCGCCGGCTTCCACGAGGAGCTGGACCGCCTGCGCTCGGCCTCGAAGGACGGCAAGGCGTGGATCGCCCGCTACCAGGCCGAGCAGATCCGGCGCACCGGGATCGCCGGGCTGAAGGTCGGCTTCAACAACGTCTTCGGCTACTACATCGAGATCTCCCACGCGCAGGCCCAGCGCGGCGAGGTCCCCGCCGATTACATCCGCAAGCAGACCGTCAAGAACGCCGAGCGTTACTACACGCCCGAGCTGAAGGAGTTCGAGAACGAGGTCCGCAACGCCGACGAGCGCGCCAACGCCCTGGAATACGAGCTGTTCATCGCCCTCCGCGACCGGGTCTCGGCCGACTCCCCCCGGCTGATCCAGGCCGGCGCGGCGATGGCGCAGGTCGACGTCCTGGCGGGCCTGGCCGAGCTGGCCGCGCGGCACGGCTACTGCCGGCCCGAGGTCGTCGCCGAGCCCGTCTTCGAAGTCGAGGCCGGCCGCCACCCGGTCCTGGACGCGATCCTCCCCCGCGGCGAGTTCGTGCCGAACGACACCGCGCTGGACGACGCCGGCAACCTGCTGCTCATCACCGGGCCCAACATGGCCGGCAAGAGCACCTACATCCGGCAGGTCGCCCTCATGGCGATCCTGGCCCAGGTCGGCAGCTTCGTGCCGGCCAAGCGGGCGAGGATCGGCGTGGTCGACCGCCTCTTCGCCCGCGTCGGCGCGACGGACGAGCTGTCGCGCGGCCAGAGCACGTTCATGGTCGAGATGACCGAGACGGCCAACATCCTGAACAACGCCACCCGCCAGAGCCTCGTCATCCTCGACGAGATCGGCCGCGGGACGAGCACCTTCGACGGCGTGTCGCTCGCCTGGGCGATCGCCGAGCACCTGCACGACGTCGTCGCCTGCCGCGCCCTGTTCGCCACCCACTATCACGAGCTGGTCGAGCTGGAGAAGACGAAGCCCCGGCTCCGCAACGCCAACGTCGCCGTGGGCGAAGCCGACGGCGAGGTCGTCTTCCTGCACCGGATCGCCCCCGGCGGCGCCGACCAGAGTTACGGCATCCACGTCGCCCGCCTGGCCGGCGTCCCCGCCCCGGTGCTGGACCGGGCCCGCGAGATCCTCGCCTTCCTGGAGAAGCAGCACGGACCCGATCCCGGCCTGCCCGAGCCCGAAGGCCCGATCCGCCGCAAGGTGAAGTCCGGCCGCTCGCTCCAGGGGAGCCTGTTCGCCGCCCTGCCCGACCCGCTGTTGGCGGAGCTGCGCCACGTCGACCCGGCGACCCTCGCGCCCGAGCAGGCCGTCGAGCTGGTGAAGCGACTCCGCGACCTGGCGGGCTGAGCCGACGGGCCGCCTTCCTCCGCGCGATCCTCGCCGCCTTCGATCGCCCGCTCGTCAACCCTGCGCGCGAGGGCCCGTCCCGCCGCCATCGCGACGACCGCACACCAACGCATCGATCAACTCAAGACTGGCTTATCCTCGGAAATCGGATAGGATGACTTTCGGTCGGCCGTCGACCTCTCCACGTTCGCCTCCACTCGCCGGGAAGGACGGGTCACGATGGACGCAACGCGCACGCGCCGGGGGTTCCTGGGCGACGTCGGCCGGGGGATGTTGGTCGCGAGCGTCGGCTTCGGCACGGCGTCGGACATGGGCCTCGCGCCCGCCTGGGCCGACGACGAAGGAGGTCGTCTCGACTTCGGGGCGCTCGAACCGCTCGTCGCCCTGATGCAGGAGACGCCCGTCTCGGCCATCGTGCCCACCCTGGTCGAGCAGGTCCGCGCCGGGGTCGAGTTGAAGCGGCTCGTGGCCGCCGCGGCGCTCGCGAACGCGCGGACGTTCGGCGGCGAGGACTACGTGGGCTTCCACACGCTCATGGCCCTGCCCCCCGCCTACGCGATGGCCCACGAACTGCCTGAGGGCCGCCGCGCGCTCCCGATCATCAAGGTCCTCTACCGCAACACCAACCGCATCCACGAGCGCGGCGGCCCGGAGGTGCTGCGGCGGGTCGAGCCGGGCGTCCTCCCGGCCGATCAAGACCCCGGCGAAAGCCTCCGCGACGCCGTGCGCCGGAAGGACATGGCCGGGGCCGAGGGCGCCTTCGCCGCGATCGCCGCCGGCCCGCCCGACCAGGCGTTCGACAGCCTGCTCGTCGCGGTCGAGGACCATACCGAGGTGCATCGCGTGGTCCTCCCCTACCGCGCCTGGGAGCTTCTGGACGTGGTGGGTCGGGATCAGGCCCACACGATGCTCCGCCAGTCGGTCCGCTACTGCGTCAAGAGCGAGCGCGAGCGCGGCCACGCCGCGGAGGTCGACGGCCCTCGCGCCATCCTGCCGAGGCTGTTCGACCAGTACCGCCTCCCGAGGACGTCCCCCGGGGGGAAGCGGCCGGGCGACGATTGGGTCGCCTCGATGTGCAAGACGATCTTCGAGTCCGGCCCCGCGACGGCCGCCGACGCCGTGGCCGCGGCCCTGGCCGACGGGATCGACCCCGACGAGATCGGCGAGGCGATCTCGCTGGCCGCGAACCAGCTCGTCCTCCGCGACGCCGGCCGTCCCGAGCGCTGGGCGGCACCGGGCAAGCCGCCGGGGAGCGTCCACGGCGACTCGATCGGCGTCCACGCGAGCGACGCGGTCAACGCCTGGCGCAACATGGCGCGCGCGGTCGGCCCGCGGAACGCCGCCGCTTGCCTCATCCTTGCCGGCTATGAGGTGGCGCGCGACCGCCAGTCCCGGGCCGCCGAATTCCTCGCCTGGGCCCCGCGCCCGCTCGCCGAATACCTCGACTCGGTGAAGACGACGGACCCGACGACCATGCTGGCCGAGATCGACCAGGCGATCCGGTCGAACCGGCAGGAGACCGCCGCCGCCCTCGTGCACGCCTATGGGGCGCTCGGCCACGACCCCGAGCCGGTGTTCGCGCGGATGCTCGCGTTCGCCGTGAGCGAGGACGGGGCGCTTCACGGCGAGAAATACTACCGGACGGTGCGCGAGGAATTCGCCTCGACCCGCCCGGCCTTCCGCTGGCGGCAACTCGTCGCCCTGGCCCGCGTGACCGCCAGCGAATGCGGCCGGCCCGCGCCGGGCGTCGCGGAGGCTGAAGAACGGCTGAGCGCGTGAGCCGAAGGCCCCGCGGACGCCGGCCGACGGCCCGTTTCGACGGGCCGGGCTCGCGGCGTGCGCGGGGCCCCGAGGTCGTCGCGATCAGATCACCTGGGCGCCGCCGGCGGAGACCTGGGGGCCCTTGGCTTCGTGGAGGCGGGCGAGGGTCGTCTCGACCACGCGGAAGGCCTTGTCGGAGGCCCCGTCGGCGGCCTCGTCGACGGTGGCGGCCTGGTGGCTGGCGACGACCGGCTGGTGGTGGGCGAGGCGGACCTCGACGAGGCAGCGGATGTCGTTCGAGCCCCCCTTGGGGCCGTTGACGTCGGCCAGGTGGACGTCGACCCGCGTGATCTGGTCGGCGAACCGTTCGAACGTGCTCCGGACGCCGGAGCTGACGCTCTCGGCCAGGCCCTCGGAGCCGTGGATGTGGTTGTCGGTGCTGACGTGGACTTGCATCGGACACCTCGCGGACTGCGTTGGGGCGGGGGCCCGGAGAGGGGCCCTCCGTCGTCAAGGGTACGTCGCCCGGCGGCGAATTCAAGCGAGCCGGGCGCGGCCCATCAACTCGACGCCTTGCAACTCACGAGCCCAGCTTCGGGAACAGGGGGTCGCGGTCGCCGAGGCCCCCCTTCAGCGGCACCTTGCGCTCGGGCTTGGGGGACGCGGGCGCGTCGTCCTCTTCCTCCTCGGGCTCCTGGTCCTTGGCCAGGGGGAGGATCGAGAGGCTGATCCGCCGCGCGTCGGCCTCGACCTTCAGGATCCGGACCTCGACTTCCTGGCCCGGCTGCACGACGTCCGCTATTCTACGAACGCGGGTGGGAGAAAGTTCGGAGACGTGGATCAGCCCCTCCACGCCCGGCTCCAGCTCGACGAACGCGCCGAACTCCATGAGCTTGGTGATCTTCCCCTTCACGGTCGCGCCGCGGGGGTAGTTGTCCTCGGCGTCGTCCCAGGGGTTCTGCTGGAGCTGCTTGAGGCCGAAGGTGAGCTTCCGGGCGTCGTGGTCGATGCGGAGGACCTGCACCTTGACCTTGTCGCCGGCCTTGATGACCTCGTCGATCTTCTCGACGCGGACCCAGCTCAGCTCGCCGATGGGGAGCAGGCCGTCGACGCCGCCGACGTCCACGAACGCCCCGAAGGGCTTGACCGAGCGGACGACGCCCTCGCGGATCTGGCCCTCTTCCAGGGTGGCCCAGGTCTTCTCGCGCATCTCGGCCCGCTCGCGTTCGAGCAGCTCGCGGCGCGAGACGACGAGGTTCTTCTCGCGGGCGTTGGCCTCGGTGACGACGGCCTTGACCTTCTGGTTGACGTAGTCGGAGCCGTCCTCGACGCGGTTGAGGTCGATCTGGCTGATCGGCATGAAGCCGCGGATGCCGTCGACGTCGACCTCGACGCCCCCCTTGACGACCTTGGTGATCTTGGCCTCGACGACGACCCCGTCGCGGAGGTTGCTCCAATCGGCCTCGATGGCCGCCCCCTTGAGCCGTAGGTGGACGATCCCCTCGGAGCGATCGAAGTGGTCGACGACGACTTCGATCTCGGATCCGGCGGCCGGCGGCTCGCCCTCGAACTGGTCGAGCGGGACGACGCCCTCGCTCTTGCCGCCGAGGTCCACGAACAGGCTCTTGCCCCGGACGCCGATCACCTTCCCCATCCGCTGGCCCTGGCGCGCCTCCTGGCCGCGGTCGCGGCCGTCGGCCGGCAGGCGCTCCTCGCGCTTGCGGCGCGGGGGGGAGACGTCGATGCTCTTGGGGTCGAAGCCGGTGAGGGCCGCCTCCAGCTCGGCCTCCAGCTCGTCGTCCCACTGCCGCTTGAGCGGGCCGGCCGGGGCCGGGACGGACGACGGGTTGCCCAGGGCTTCCTCCATGGCCCGGTCGATCGCGGATTCGCGCGCGGGCCGGGAGAGGGGGGCGCGGCTGGGGCCGGCCGGCGGGGCGGACTTGGGAGAGGTCCCGGGCGTGATCGAGTCGTTCGGTTCGTCGGGCATGGGATCAGGTCCGTCTAGCGGGCGTGGGACAGGCGATGCGGCGTCGACGCGCGGGCGCGTGACGCCGGCTCGCGGGATCGGTCGGGTTCAGACTAGCCGCCGGGCCCGATCGGGCCAAGGCGCAACCGGGCGGAGGGCCGGGCTTCAGCCGACGTGACGGGTGTTGGGGTGGGCCGCGGCGACGGGCTCGAACCGCCGGTTGCGGCCGACGGCCTCGTCGGGACGGGTCTGGTCCAGGCGCTTGCCGTCGGCCTTCCAGCGGCCCTTGTGGAACTCGAACACAGCCGTGGCGTGGCGACGCGCCTGCGGCGGTTCGAACGGCTCGGGCTCGAAATGGACGCCCACCAAAGCCAGGAAGCGTCGGGTCTGCCGATCCCGGGCCCAGGTCACCTCGTCGTGCCAGCGGGCGTCCTCCCAGCGCAGGCCCTCGTCCCGGTCGAACCGGGCCAGGCTGGTGATGAACTCCGCCTCCAGGTGCTCGCGACGGCGGCGGAACGCGTCGCGGGCCTGGTCCACGTGCAGGTCTTCGTAGAAGATCCGCAGGGGCCGGTGGAGGATGCACCAGGCCGCGATGATGCACAGGGGGAGGACGCCGGCCCCGATCAGCCATCCCATGGTCGTTGAATCCCTCGCCCCTCGCCTGGACAGGTCGGCAGGATAGCGCATTGTAGGAGCGGTCGGCCCCGATCCGCAAGGGACGCTTGGAGGCCGTCGACCCGAATTCCGAGCCCCACGCAGGACGGACCCGCCCCATGCCCCGCAAGCCGAAGCCGGAACCCGCCGAGCCCGCCCCGCTGAAGCTCGGGGCCCATATGTCGATCGCCGGCGGATACGATCGGGCCGTCCGCGCGGCCCATGCGGTCGGGTTCGGCACGGTCCAGTTGTTCACGAAGAACAACAATCAATGGAAAGGGCCGCCGATCACCGACGATCACGTCGCCGCCTTCCGCGGAGCCCTCGCCGAGACGGGGATCGTCGACCCGGTCTCGCACGCGTCGTACCTCATCAACATGGCGAGCCCGGACGAGGCCCTCTGGACGAAGTCGATCGACGCGATGGTGATCGAGGTCGAGCGTTGCGCCCGGCTGGGGATCGCCGACCTGGTCGTCCACCCCGGCGCCCACGTCGGATCGGGCGAGGAGGAGGGGCTGCGCCGGATCGCGAAGGCGCTCGACGTGGTCGCCGGGCGGACGGCGGGCCTGCCGGTGATGATCGACCTGGAGACGACGGCCGGCCAGGGATCGTGCCTGGGCCACCGCTTCGAGCATCTCCAGGCGATTTTGGGACTTGCGTCCGACCCGTCGCGGCTCGGGGTGTGCGTGGACACCTGCCATATTTTCGCGGCGGGGTATTCCATGGCCGAGAAGGCGATGTACGATGAGACCCTGGATCAACTGGAGCGGACCGTCGGGCTGGGACGGATCCGGGTCTGGCACCTCAACGACAGCGTCAAGCCCCGGGCCAGCCGCGTCGACCGCCACGCCGGGATCGGCGGCGGGATGCTCGGGCTCGACTCGTTCCGCTTCGTCCTCAACGACCCGAGATTCCGGGGCCTGCCGATGATCCTGGAGACCCCCAAGGGGTTCGAGGACGGCGAGGAGTTGGACGCGCGCAATCGCCGGATCCTGCTCGGCCTGCTGACCCCGTGAGGCTCGCGGCGCGGTGCGGCCGGACGCCCCCGCCCCCCTGAAACCCCTGGACGGACGGTGGTCATCGCGTGGGAAAGTCGAAGAATCACAGCAGCCCCAACGGACCGGCGACGCCCCCCGCCCCGGTCGTGGTCGACGCCAGCCTGTTCATCAACCGCGAGCTGAGCTGGCTCGAATTCAACGAGCGCGTCCTGGAGGAGGCCCGCGACCCCTCCAACCCGCTCCTGGACCGGCTCAAGTTCCTCGCCATCTGCTCGTCCAACCTCGACGAGTTCTTCGAGGTCCGCGTGGCCGGCCTCCAGGCCCAGCTCTACGAGAGCCTGGAGCCCCAGGATCCGCCGCCGGACGGCATGGGCCCGCTCGCCCAGCTCCTCGAAATCTCCAGGCGCGCCCACGACTTCGTCGCCCGCCTGTACGACATCTGGCTGAACGAGGTCCGCCCCGACCTGGAAGGGCACGGGATCCGGATCTGCAAGCCCGAGGAGCTGACCGAGGCGCAGAACGCCTTCCTGGACGCCTACTTCCGCGACCAGGTGTATCCCGTCCTGACGCCCCTGGCCATCGACCCGGCCCACCCGTTCCCGCACGTCCACAACAAGAGCCTCAACCTCCTGCTGCGGATCGAGTCGATCAACCAGAACGGCCGGCTGCTCTACGCCGTGCTCCAGGTCCCGTCGGTCATCCCCCGCCTGGTCCCCCTCCCCGACGAGCCCGAGGGGGGCAAGCGGTTCGTCCTCCTGGAGGACGTCATCGGCCCCCGGCTGGACGCCCTCTTCGGCGGCTACCGCACGGTCGAGCGCGTGGCCTTCCGCGCCACCCGCAACAGCGACCTCTCCATCCAGGAGAACGAGGTCAAGAGCAGCCTCCTCTCGACCATCGAGGAGAACCTCCGCCAGCGCAAGTGGGGGGCGCCGGTGCGGCTGGAGATCTCCGAGAAGGCCGACGAGGAGTTCCTCGCCCAGCTCCTGGCCGCCTCCGCCCTGGAGCTGGAGGAGCGCGACGTCTACAAGGTGCCGGGGCCGGTCGACCTGACGGTCCTGGGCGGGCTGTACAAGCTCGAAGGCTTCCGCGACCTGCGCGAGCCGGCCTGGGAGCCGAAGATGCCACCGGCCTTCACCGGCCGCAAGAGCGTCTTCCGCGCCATCCGCGAGCAGGACTTCCTGGTCCACCACCCCTACGAATCGTTCGGCACGGTCGTCCAGCTCATCGAGCAGGCCAGCGAGGATCCCAGCGTCCTGGCCATCAAGATGACCCTCTACCGCACCGCCGACAGCAACCCGATCATCACCGCCCTCGCCCGCGCCGCCGAGAACGGCAAGCAGGTCACGGCGCTCGTCGAACTTCAGGCGCGGCTCGACGAGGAGAACAACATCGACAAGGCGCGGATGCTCCAGAAGGCGGGCGTCCACGTCGTCTACGGGATCGTCGGCCTGAAGACCCACTGCAAGGCCGCGCTCGTCGTCCGCCGCGAGCACGACGGCATCCGGCGCTACGTCCACCTGGGGACGGGCAACTACAACCACACCACGGCCCGGCTCTACACCGACCTGAGCTACTTCACCTGCCGACCCGAGATCGGCGAGGACGCCAGCGCCCTGTTCAACCTGCTGACGGGCTACTCGCAGGGCCACGCCTGGAAGCGCCTGGTGGTCGCGCCGATGGACCTGGCCGACCGCCTGGCCGCCCTGATCCGCCGCGAGGCCGAGCACGCCCGCGAGGGGAAGCCGGCCCGGATCGTCGCCAAGATGAACTCGCTGGTCGACCCCCGGATCATCGCCTCGCTCTACGAGGCGTCGCAGGCGGGCGTGAAGATCGACCTGATCGTCCGCGGCATCTGCTGCCTCCGGCCCGACGTCCCCGGATTCTCCGAGAACATCCGGGTCCGCAGCATCGTCGACAAGTTCCTGGAGCATTCGCGGGTCGCGTACTTCGCCAACGGCGACCAGCCCGAGGTCTTCCTCTCCTCGGCCGACTGGATGCCGCGCAACTTCCGCCGCCGCGTCGAGCTGATGTTCCCGATCGAATCCCCCGCACTCCGCTCCCGTGTGATCGACGAGATCCTGGCCCTCCAGCTCGCCGACAACTCGAAGGCCCGCGAACTCCAGCCCGACGGCTCCTACAAGCGAGTGGAACCCAGGAAGGGCGAGCCGATCGTCCGCTGCCAGCTCGAATTCCAGCGGCTGGCTGTCGAGCACGCCTCCAGCATCCCGATGACCCCGGTCGTTGCGCCCGAAATCGAGATGTCCGAGCGCAGGGTGCGCGACTGAACAGCCCCCGACCGGCCCCTCCCCTCTCCCGGCGGGAGAGGGGATGAACGCAGATGCTTCTCCGGCCCTGCGCCTCAGCCGATCAGTTCCAGCACCCGCTTCGAGAACGCCGAGGCCGCTTCCAGCGCCTCGGCCGGCGGGAGCTTCAGGCGCTGGGCCAGTTCGAAGCGGCGGAGGTGTTCGGCGTCGAGTTCGCCGGACTTCACATAAAGGGCCTCGCAGGCGAGCATGAGGCAGCGCAGGCCCATCTCGCGATAGCCGCGGGCGTAGACCAGGGCGCGGAGGCCGCAGAACATGGCCTCGTAGCAGAGGAACACCAGGTCACCCGGGTCGCCGCCGTTCGCCTGGAGGTTGGCCGCCCCTTCGAGGCGGTCGGCGGCCTTCGCGAGCAGCTCGCCGATCCGGTCCGCGGCCGTGGGATCTTCCACGAGGTAGGGGCTCTCCAGGCACTTCGCGAACGTGTTGATGATGGCCATCGCCGCGGTCTCGCCTCAGTCGGTCGGGGTTTCGGGGTGCCAGGCGACCCCCGACGGCTTCTCGGCCGGCGGGGCGGGCGCGGGGACGTCGACGGCGGCGGGGACGTCGAGCCGACCGGCGGTCAGCATCGGGACCGCGACCGATCGTGACAGGTCGACGAGCGGCCCGGGGACGACGCCCAGGACCGTCACCAGCACGGCCGCCGCCGCGATCGGCAGCGCCAGCGCGGGCCGGGCCGGCTCGATCGGCCGGCCCGAGGGCTCGCGAAGGTACATCGCCTTCAGCACGCGGACGTAGTAGAACGCCGAGACGACCGAGTTGAACAGCCCCAGCGCCACCAGCCACGTCAGGACGATCCTCGTATCCGACGGCCCCTGCCGCAGCGCCTCCATGAAGACGTACAGCTTGCCGAAGAACCCGGCGAACGGCGGCACGCCGATCAGCGACAGCATCAGGACCACGATGCAGACCGCCAGCGACGGCGACCGCCCGGCCAGGCCGTCGAGGTCGGCGATCGCCTCGGTCCCCTTGTCGCGGGCCAGCCACGCGGCGACCGCGAAGGCCCCCACGTTAGCCAGGGCGTAGACGATCAGGTAGTACACCACCGCCCCGGCCGACGCCGGCCCCTCGGTCGACACGCTCGCCGCCGCGACTCCCACCAGCATGTAACCGGCATGGGCGATCGACGAATAGGCGAGCATCCGCTTGAGGTCCTTCTGCGCCAGCGCGGCGAGGTTGCCGTAGGTCATCGTGACCGCCGCCACGACCGCCACCACGCCCAGCCAGCCCGGGCCCATCACACTTCCCGACGGGTGCGACCACGGCCCCAGCGCGTGGACGAAGACCTTGAGCATGGCGACGAAGCTGGCCACCTTCGAGCCGGTCGCGATCCACGCCGCCACCGGCGCGGGGGCCCCCTCGTAGACGTCGGGCACCCACTGCTGGAACGGGACCGCCGACACCTTGAACCCGAAGCCGACCAGCAGCAGCAACAGCGCCGAGGCGCCCGCCAGGTTCCCCGCTAGCCCCGCGTCGCCGCCGCGAAGCACGCGGCCGATCGCGTCGAAGTAGGTCGACCCCGCCAGCCCGTAGACCAGGCTCAGCCCATAAAGGAACAGCGCCGAGGAGACCGAGCCGTACACGAAATACTTGAGCCCCGCCTCCGCCGAACGCCGTCGCGACCGCTCGAAGGCCGTCGCGAGGTAGAGGCAGATCGTGGTCGTCTCCAGGGCGATGAACAGCGTCGCCAGCTCCTCGGCCGCCGCCAGCAGCATCATGCCGACGGTCGCCCAGAGCATCAGGGCGAAGTATTCGCCGAGGTCGTCCGTGAAGCCGTAGGACGTCGACATCCACACGACCATCGCCAGCAGGACCAGGAACAGGACGTTCAGGACGTCGACCGCCAGGCCGCGGGCCAGGGTCCCGAAGAAGATCAGGCCGTCGGTCCGGGCGAAGTAGCCGCCGAGCGAATCGCCGAACAGCGCGACCAGTCGGGGGGCGTCGGACTGGGCCAGGGCGTCGACCCAGGCGAGGAACACGGCCGAGGCCAGCGCCAGGCCGACGCCGACCAGCGTCGCCCGGCCGCAGGCGACGCGACGGGCGTCGGGGTCGAGGCGGCGGAAGCGGCCGAGGTCGGCGGCGATCACGACCAGGCCCCAGAAAGCCAGGACGAGCGCCGGGGCGATGCACAGGAAGTCGCGGAGGTCCAGCGGGACGACGTTCGGGGGCATGGGTCTTTCCGAGCGGGCCTCAGCCCGACAGGGTGTCGTAGCGGTCGACGTCCACGGCGCGCCAGCGGCGGTAGCAGAGCAGGACCAGGCCGATCCCCACCGCCACCTCGGCCGCGGCCACCGTGACCACCAACAGGGCCAGGATCACGCCCGGCATCGGGCCCGCGCCCGCCGCCGGGGTCCCGTACCGCCAGAAGGCCACGAGGTTCACGTTCGCCGCGTTCAGCATGATCTCGATCGCCATCAGGACCGCGATCGCATTCCGGCGCAGCAGCACGCCGGTCAGGCCGATCGCGAACGCCGCGGCCGAGAAGTACAGGAACCAGTTGAGCGGGATGTCGTTCGCCATGTCGCGACCGGGTTATGGGTTACGGGGTCGTGCCGACGGCCGCCTCGGCCTCGACGGCCGTTGCGGGCTCGGAGTCGCCGGGGGCCGGCTCCTCGCGGGCCAGGGCCACCGCGCCCACGAGGGCCGCGGTCAGCAGCAGGCCGGCCAGTTCGAAGGCCAGGGCGTATCGGGTCATGAACTGCTCGCCCACCACGCGGGGCATGTCGTCGATCGCGCGGGAGCGCTCGGCCTTCCAGGCGACGCCTTCGGCCGGCTCCAGCGCGGGCCGCGCGACGATCGCCGACCACGCCCCGGAGCCCGACGGCGAGACGGCGTTGTTGATCCCGAACGCCAGGGCCGCGAACACGCAGAGCCCGGCGATCACGCCCGGGACGCGCCAGCCGCCGGAGAGGTCGGCCTCGGCCGTCGCGGCGTTGCGCGTGAGCATGATGCCGAACATCAGCAGGATCGCCACGGCGCCGATGTAGATCAGCACCTGCACCGCCGCCAGGAACTCGGCCTCCAGCATCACGAACAGGCAGGCAACGCAGAAGAAGAACGCGACCAGGTGGAGCGCGGCGCGGACCAGGTTGCGGGCGAGGACCGTCCCGAGCGCGGCCAGCAGGCCGAGCGCGGCGATCGCGAGGAACAGGGACCGGGCCACGACGTCCAACCTCCCACGCGGCGAGCCCGCCGCCTTCTCCGCCTCAGCCTCCGCGGGCCGCGCCGACCGCCGGCCAGTCGGCGTCGATCGGTGCCGCGGCGGCCAGCTTCCGGTTCGCCCAGAAGACGAGTTGCACGCCCGCCGCCGTCAGCAGGCCCACGCCGATCATGCCGACCGCCCACCGCCCCGCCTCGATCCGGCCCGGCCGCACGACGACCTCGAACCACGCCGCCGCGAACAGGATGTTGAGCACGCAGAGCGGCACCAGATACTTCCACGCGAAGTTCATCAGCCGGTCGATCCGCATCCGGGGGAGCGTCGCCCGGACCCAGAACATCGCGAAGATGAACAGCAGCACCTTCGCCAGGAAGACCGCCAGGAGGATCGCGTCGGCCAGGATGTACGAGCCGACCGAACCATCGATGAGGTTCACCGGGAACGATGAGAACGGCAGCGGCATCCCGCCCCCCAGGAACAGCACGGTCGCCACGCAACTGATCGCGAAGACGCCCAGGTACTCGGCCAGGAAGAACAGGCCGAACCGCATCCCCGAGTATTCGGTGTGGTAGCCGGCGATGATCTCGGACTCGGCCTCGGGGATGTCGAACGGCGTGCGGTTGACCTCGGCCACGCCGGCGATCAGGAAGATCGCGAACGCCAGGAGCCCCGGCGGCGTGAAGGCGTTCCAGCCGAACTTGGCCTGGTGGTCGAAGATCGACACCAGGCTGAGGCTGCCGGCCCAGAGGACCACCGGGATCGTCGCCAGCACCTGAGGGATTTCATAAGAGACCAGTTGCGCCACGGCCCGCATCGCGCCGATCAGCGAATACTTGTTCCGGCTCGACCATCCCGCCAGGAAGATCCCCAGCGGGCTGAGGCTCGAAACCGCGATCAGGTAGACCAGGCCCGACGGCGGGTCGATCGGCACCAACCCGACGGCGAACGGGACGACCGCCAGCGTGAGGAACGCGGAGGCCAGGACGATCACCGGCGCGAGCAGATGGACCAGGCCGTCGGCCGGGCGCGGGACGATGCTCTCCTTGACGATCAGCTTGATCGCGTCGGCGATCGGCTGGAGCAGGCCGAAGGGGCCGACGCGGTTGGGGCCGATGCGGTCCTGGAACCGGGCGGCGACCTTCCGTTCGAGCCAGACCATATAGGCCACGATGCCGGGGAAGATCCCTGCGAAGCCGACGAGCAGCCAAAGCGCCCAGACGATCGCCGTGGTCGGGCTCAGGTCGACGCGATGCGACTGGGCGATCAAGGCCGTCCCGACGTCCACCCTCTGCCCCTTTCCACGCCGCTCCGACGGCTCAGGCCCATCGCAAGACGCCCTTGGCCCAGGCGTAGGCCAGGCCGGCGAACAGGAGGGCCAGGAAGACGGTCATCTCCACGAGGGCGAAGGTCCCGAGCGAGCCGTAGGCCGCGGCCCACGGGTAGAGGAAGACCGTCTCGACGTCGAAGACGACGAACATGATCGCGTAAATATAGTACTGGATGCGGAACCGGACCCAGGTCTCGCCGTGGGTGCGGACGCCGCACTCGAACACGTCGGCCTTGGTCGGCGACCGCTTGCGGGGGGCGACGAGCGCGACGAGCGCCAGGGGCGCGAGGGCGAAGCCGACCGCCACCAGGAGCAGGAGCCCGACGAAGACGTAGTTGTGGGCGACCATTCCCGTCGCTGCCTTTCGCGGCCCGCGGCCTCAGCCGGCCGCCGGGGCCGGGGCCAGGACCTCGACCTCGGTGTTGTCGTCGAGGGCGACCACGGTGATCTCGCCGTCGGGCTTGCGGAGCTGGATCGTGTCCTGGCGGATCGCCGACGCCTTGCCGCCCATCTCGATGCCGCCGACCGGCCGCACGCCTTCCTTCTCGACGACGCCTTCGAACTGCGTCTTCCAGCGGCGGTGGCCGACGCGGACGAACTGGACCACGCGGACCCGGGCCCCGGGCGTGAACTTCGGCTGGCGGATCGGGATCATGTTTGAGGGTCGCTTGCGAGGGCGGCTCTCGCCGCAAAGGGGCGGAAGGCCGGCCCGACAGGCCGGCGCCAGGGCTCCGTGATCGTCGCAGCCCACGGGCCGATCTTAAGGCAGGACGGCCCGCCGGGCAAGGGTCGACCGCCCCCGTCGTCCTCGGCAATCGCGCGGACCGGCCCTTGACGGCCACCCGCCCCGGCCCGTACAGTGGGGCCTCACAATTCGGCGCGCATCTTATCCAGAGTGGCTGAGGGAAGGGCCCTATGACGCCACAGCAACCGGTCCGCCATCCAGGCGGATGCTGGTGCTAACTCCTGCCCGGCGCCCCGGGCGGCACGCGGACGAATCCGCGGGCCGATCGTCGCGGCGCTACGGGACAGATAAGATGGTCTTCGGCGGCGGCGCTGCATCTCGGCCCCGCACCGGACCCACCTGATCGCCCCCTTGCACACCCTGGATTCGAAGCGCCCCGGAGCGGGCGGACGCCGCGTCGTGCGGGTCGCCGCGATCGCGTCGCCCATTTGCGTCTCGGGGGTGAATCCGGTGTCGAATGAACTGGTGACGGGCCTGAAGTGTCGCCTCTGCGGCAAGCTGTACGGCAAGGAAGCGCTCAACTTCTGCACGGACGACTTCGGGCCGCTGGAAGTGGCCTACGATTACCAGGCCGTCGCCCGCACGTTCACCCGAGAGGCCGTCGCCGCCCGGCCCCGGACCATGTGGCGCTATCGCGAGCTGCTCCCGGTCGACGGCGAGCCGACCGTCGGCCGCCACGTCGGCTGCACCCCGCTGATCCGCGCCGACCGCCTGGCGAAGGCGCTGGGCGTCGCCGAGCTTTACATCAAGAACGACGCGGTGAACCACCCCAGCCTGTCGTTCAAGGACCGCGTCGTGGCCGTCGCGCTGTCGAAGGCCGTGGAACTCGGCTTCAAGACCGTCGGCTGCGCCTCCACCGGCAACCTGGCGGGGAGCGTCGCGGCCAACGCCGCCGCGGCCGGGCTCGACGCCTACGTCCTGATCCCGGAGGACCTGGAGCAGGGCAAGATCCTGGGCGCCACGATCTACGGCGCCAAGGTCGTGGCGGTCCGCGGCAACTACGACCACGTCAACCGGCTCTGCTCGCAGATCGCCTTCCGCTACGGCTGGGGCTTCGTGAACGTCAACCTCCGGCCGTTCTACGCCGAGGGCTCGAAGTCGATGGGGTTCGAGATCGCCGAGGAACTCGGCTGGCGCGTCCCCGATCACGTCGTCGCCCCGATGGCCGGCGGCAGCCTGATCGGCAAGCTCCACAAGGCGTTCCGCGAGTTGGAACTCCTGGGCCTGCTCGACGGCCCCGCCCGGACGAAGATGTTCGGCGCCCAGGCGACGGGCTGCAACCCGATCTCCAACACGGTGAAGACCGGCGCGGCGAAGGTGAAGCCGATCCGCAACCCGGACACGATCGCCAAGAGCCTGGCGATCGGGGACCCGGCCGACGGGTGGTTCGCCTCGAAGCTGATCCGAGAGACCGGCGGCTGGAGCGAGGACGTCCCCGACTCCGCCATCGTCGACGCCATGCGGCTCCTCGCCGAGACCGAGGGGATCTGGGCCGAGACCGCCGGCGGCGTCACGCTGGCCGTCGCGAAGAAGCTGATCGACGAGGGGAAGATCGACCGCGACGGCTCCACCGTCCTCTGCATCACCGGCAACGGCCTGAAGACCCAGGAAGCCATCCTCGACCAACTCCCCCGCCCCGTCGTCATCAAGCCGACCCTGGAAGACTTCGAATCGCTCGTCGAGCAGGGCGCCGAGGCGTTCGACCAAGCCCCGCTCGCCGCGGCCTGGCGGTGAGCGACGGACCGGGGACGAAGCCCCCTCCCTCGTAGGCTGGGTCGAGACCCAGCCCGGCCGGGGCGACGCTTATCCTGGGCTGGGTCTCGACCCAGCCTACGGGTCTTGCTCCGAATCGCTTCCGCCCCGCCGACGCTCGGCGAGAAATCCCGCCCGAGCCATCCTCTTCTAACTGTTCGTACCGAGTCAGGAACACGCCCATGCCGCTCGTCCGCATCCCCACCCCGCTCCGCCCCCAGGCCGGGGGGCTCGACAAGATCGAGGCCGCCGGCTCGACCGTCCGCGAGGTCCTGGCCGACCTCGGCTGCCAACACCCGGCCATCCAGGAACGCCTGTTCGACGGCGGCGAGATCCGGCGGTTCGTCAACGTCTACGTCAACAACGAGGACGTCCGCTACCTCGACGACCTGGACACGCCGGTCGGCGCGAAGGACGAGGTCAGCATCATCCCGGCCGTCGCCGGCGGCTGATCCCGCGACCGCCCCGATCCGACCGAGACCCGCCCACGCCCCGGAGCCCCCCATGGCCGCCCCCGCCTCGACGACCGCGCCCGACCCGCTCGACCGCTACTCCCGCCAGGTCCGCTTCCCCGCCCTCGGCGAGGACGGCCAGCGCGCCCTGATGAACAGCCGGGTCACGCTCTGCGGCTGCGGCGCCCTGGGGACCGTGCTCGCCAACCACCTGGCCCGCGCGGGCGTCGGGCATCTTCGGATCATCGACCGCGACTTCATCGAGACCCACAACCTCCAGCGTCAGATCCTGTTCGACGAGCGGGACGTCGCCGACAACCTCCCCAAGGCCGAGGCCGCGGCGCGGAAGCTCCGGCTCATCAACAGCACGATCGAGGTCGAGCCGGTCGTCACCGACCTCGACCACACCAACGCCCTCGACCTGATGGGCGACGCCGACCTGATCCTCGACGGCACCGACAACTTCGAGACCCGCTACCTCATCAACGACGCGGCGGTGAAGCTGAACAAGCCCTGGATCTTCGGCGGCGTCATCGGCTCCGAAGGCCAGACCATGACCATCCTCCCCGGCGAGACCCCCTGCCTCCGCTGCGTGATCGAGACCGCCCCCCCGCCCGGCATGACGCCGACGTGCGAGACGGCCGGCGTCCTCGGCCCGGCGGTCGCCGTGATCGCGTCGTTCGAGGCCGTCGAGGCGATCAAGCTCCTCGCCGGGAAGAAGGAGGCGCTGAACCGCGACCTCATCATGGTCGACCTCTGGGACTGGACGTTCCGCCAGCTCAAGGTCTCGGGCCTGTTCGGCAGGGTCGACTGCCCCTGCTGCAAGCACCGCAAGTTCGATTGGCTGGAGGGCGAGGCCGGCTCGCACACCACGGCCCTCTGCGGCCGGAACGCCGTGCAGGTCGCCAGCCGCCGCCCCGAGCCGCTGAAGTTCCCCGAGATGGCCGACCGCCTGAAGGCCCTCGGCGACGTCCGCCACAACGCCTTCATGCTCCGGTTCGCCACCGAGGGCTACGAGTTCACCGTGTTCCCCGACGGCCGCGCGATCATCAAGGGGACCAACGACATCGCCAAGGCCAAGACCCTCTACGCCCAGTTCGTCGGAGCCTGATCCCCTCGCCTCGCCCGAACGCCCGGCCCCGACGCCGGGGCCCTGGAGCCCGCCATGATCTACCTGGACAACGCCGCCACCAGCTTCCCCAAGCCCGAGGCCGTCTATCGGGAGCTGGACCGCTTCGCCCGCACCTCGCTGGCCAACCCCGGCCGCGCCGGGCACCGCATGGCGATGGCCGCCGAGAAGACGCTGGACGACGTCCGCCACGCCCTCAACCAGTTCTTCCGCGGCGACGCCCCCGAGCGCTGGGCGTTCACGCTCAACTGCACCGACGCCCTCAACATGGCCATCAAGGGGGTCCTGAACGACGGCGACCACGTCGTCCTGACCGACCTGGAGCACAACTCCATCAGCCGGCCGATCCGGGCGCTGGAGAAGGCCGGCAGGATCACGGCCACGCGCGTCGTCTCCCGCGACGGCTACGTCGCGGCCGAGGACGTGGCCGCCGCGATCACCCCGAAGACGCGCCTGGTGGCGATGACGCACGCCAGCAACGTGCTCGGGACCGTCCAGCCCATCGAGGCGATCGCCCGGGCCGTCCGCGCCTCGGGAGCGCTCCTGCTCATCGACGCCGCCCAGTCCGCGGGCGTCGTGCCGATCGACCTGAAGGCGACGCCGATCGACTTCCTCGCCCTCCCCGGCCACAAGGGGCTGTACGGCCCGACCGGCACCGGGGCCCTGTACGCCGGCCCGCGCGCCGACGACGTCATTCGCGCCTGGCGGGAAGGGGGCACCGGCGGCGACTCGTCCAGCGAACTCCAGCCGAGCCTCCGCCCCTACTTCCTCGAAGCCGGCTCGCCCAACGTGCTCGGCGTCGCCGGGCTGGGCCGGGGGATCGCCTGGGTCGCCGAGCGCGGGCCCGACGCCCTGCGCAAGCACGAGGTCGAGCTGCTCCAGCAGGTCGTCGACTGGGCCGACCGCTCCGAAGGCTGGCGCGTCGCCGGGCTGTGGGACCCCGAGCGCCACGCCGGGGCCCTGTCGCTGTTCACTCCCGAGGGGATCTCGCCGCAGGAGCTGGCCGGCATCCTCGACGTCTCTTTCGACATCGCCGTCCGCCCGGGACTCCACTGCGCCCCTTACATCCACCGCAACCTGGGCTCGTTCCCCGACGGCCTGCTGCGGCTCTCGCCCTCGCCGTTCACGACGGCCGACGACGTCGCGCAGTGCCTCGAAGCCCTGACGGCGATCACGGCCGGCGTGATGTGAGCGGGGTCTCGTCGGCTCCCTTCCCCTTCACGAGCCCTCGACAGGGGGCATCCTCCGAGCGACCGCAGGTGCGACATGGGCGTCAAGCCGGGCTATAAGTACGGAGGCCCGCCGGGGCGTGGGGAAAGGCCGTTCGCGCCCATGGGCGACACCTGGGCCGACCTCAGCCCCGGCCTGGATCCCGAGCCCCTTCGCTTCCTCTACCACGAGCCGACCCTGCGTCGCCACGCGCGCGGGGCGCTGGTGGTCGGCCTCGTCTCCCTCGGGTCGTTCATCGGCTGCGCACTGCTCCGGTCCGCCGAGTCGAACTGGTACGAGCCGCTCCCCTTGCACCTGTTCGGGACGGTCTGCGGCTTCCTGACCATCGTCGCGGCGGCGACCGTCGTCGAGGCGTATCGCCCCTTGGCGTACCTGTTCAGGAACGCCCTGCTGACCCCCGGCGTCGTCCTGCCGGGCGAGCCGCTGACCATCGTCGTGCTCGCGTCGCTCGGGAACGGCCGCGGCCCGGAGGTCGAAGGGCTCCGGCGGATCGTCCTGCGCAGCCCGCTCCCCGATCGCGATCGCGCCCCCGGGACGCGGATCCCCGTCGTCTCCACTTTCCAACGAGGCCGCGGGCTCGACCGCTGGGTCACGTTCCGGTCCACGCCCATCGCCTGGGGGACCGGCCGCGATCGGGAGATCGAGCGATGCCTGGAGCGGTTGGATCCGACGGACTTCAAACGCCTCGAAGCGCTCGTGGCCCGGGGCGTCGTGCCGGAAGACGAGGACGAGTTGATCATCCTCGACAGGAACGCAGGGCGGATCGAGAGGGTTTCGATCCGGGAGGAGACGAAGAGATATCCGCCCGACCGGGGGTGACCGCACGGCCCCCCGGCCCGGCCGCCGCTTCCCGCGGATGGGGCGAGAGGCTAGACTCGACCATCGCGATGAGGCGGATCGCCAGGCCGTTCGTCGCCAAGGATCGCCCCTCGGAGACGCCCGCCCGATGTCGCCGCTGCAACTCGTCGCCCTGTTCGCGCTCATCGGGCTGAACCTCGCGGCCCTCCCCTTCCTGACGATGCTGCTGGTCGCCGCGGTCTCGGCGCTGACCGGGTCGCGGAGGACGAAGCTCCCGGCCGAGCCCGAGAGCCGATTCCTGATCGTCATCCCCGCCCACGACGAGCGCGTCGGGATCGCCGATACGGTCCGGTCTTGCCGCTCGCAGGAATATCCGGAGCGGCTTTTCGACGTCCTGGTCATCGCCGACAACTGCACCGACGACACCGCCGCCCTCGCCGAGGCCGCCGGGGCCGAGGTCGTCGTCCGGAATACGCCGGACCGGCGCACGAAGGGCTACGCGCTGGAGTACCTCATCGAACGGCTCCAGGAATCGGGCCGGTTCGACAAGCTCGACGCCCTGGTCGTGATCGACGCCGACACCTTCGCCTCGCCCGACCTCCTCCGCAAGTTCGACGCGAAGGTCCGCGAGGGGGAGGACTGGATCCAGTGCTACTACACCGTCGCGAATCCGGACGCCTCGTGGCGGACGCGGCTGATGACGTACGCCTTCAGCCTGGTCAACGGCGTCGCCCCGTTCGGCCTCTCGCGGCTGGGCGTCAGCTCGCCGCTGAACGGCAACGGGATGTGCTTCACCACCCGCGGGCTCCGGCGGGTGCCGTGGCGGGCTTATGGGCTGGTCGAGGATTACGAATACTCCTGGATCGTCCGCCGCGCCGGCGAGCGGGTGGCGTTCCTCCCCGACGCCTCCGTCCGGGCGACCATGCTGGAGAAGGGGGGCGAGGCCGCCGCCAACCAGCGCCGGCGCTGGGAGGCCGGCCGCAAGGAGCTGAAGGCCCGGCTCTTCGGCGAAGTCCTCCGCGACCGCGGCATGAGCCCGGGCGAACGCCTGGTCTCGCTCGTCGAGCTGAAGACGCCGCCGATGATGAAGCTGCTGCCGTGCCTCCTCCTGCTGGCCTGCCTGAATCTCAACTATTCCTTCGCTTCCGGCCTCTCGGGGGATCCCACCGCCTGGCTCGCGCTCGGCTTCTGCCTGCTGGCCATGGTCGCGGTGAGCCTGTACGCCGTGGCGCCGTTCGTCGTCTTCGGCGTCCCCTGGCGATTCGCCCTCACGCTGGCCTACGTCCCGGCCTACGCGATCTGGAAGCTGACCATCGGGGCGGGGAACAAGCCCGCGAGATGGGTCCGCACGGCGAGAGAGCCGGCGGCCGGCCAGGATCCCGCCGGCGCGGACGTCCCGGCGTCGGCCGCGGATTAGGATCTTGTCAAGCGCCGTAGAATGCTGTCTGATTGAGGGGTCGAATCAGGGGCCCGGGGGAGGGCGAACGGCCCCCCCGGGGTCCGGGCGATTCCCGGACCCGGCCTCCCATCCCGGCCGCCGCACGGCGCGCCGGGGCGCCGCGCCCTATCAGGGGCCCGATCGTTACGCCCGAGGAGAGCCGCCCGCGTGTGGCGCGGCCCGGGGGGCGTACAGGAGAGATTCTCGATGGCTGTCCGCGTCGGTATCAATGGCTTCGGCCGCATCGGCCGCCTCGTCTTCCGCGTCCTGGCCCAGCAGCCGGAGAAGTTCGAGGTCGTCGCGATCAACGACCTGGCCGATCCCAAGCACCTGGCCTACCTGCTGAAGTACGACAGCGTCCACAAGCAGTTCAACGGCACGGTCGAGGCCGCCGACAAGGCCCTCATCGTCAACGGCAAGAAGATCGCGATCACCTCCGAGAAGGACCCGGCCAACCTGCCGTGGAAGGCCCTCGGCTGCCAGATCGCCCTGGAGTCCACCGGCTTCTTCACCAGCAAGGAGCAGCTCCAGAAGCACATCGACGCCGGCGCCGGGCGCGTCATCCTGAGCGCCCCGGCCAAGGACAAGCTGGACGCCACGATCGTCCTGGGCGTGAACGACGAGGTCATCAACAAGGACCTCAAGATCGTCTCCAACGCCTCCTGCACCACCAACTGCCTCGCCCCGCTCGCCAAGGTCCTCAACGACGCCTTCGGCATCGAGAAGGGCCTGATGACGACGATCCACGCCTACACCAACGACCAGCGCGTGGCCGACCAGATCCACAGCGACATGTACCGCTCGCGCGCCGCGGCGATCAACATGATCCCGACCAAGACGGGCGCCGCCAAGGCCGTCGGCGAGGTCATCCCGGAGCTGAACGGCAAGCTCACCGGCTTCGCCATGCGGGTCCCGGTGCCGGACGGCTCGGTGGTCGACCTGACCGCCATCCTGAAGAAGAAGGTCTCCAAGGACGAGCTGAACGCGACGGTCAAGGCCGCCGCCGACGGCCGCCTCAAGGGCATCCTGGAGTACAACGCCGACCCGATCGTCTCCAGCGACATCGTCGGCAACCCCCACTCCTCGATCTTCGTCCCCGACCAGACGATCGTCCTGGACGACAACTTCGTGAAGGTCCTCTCGTGGTACGACAACGAGTGGGGCTACTCGAACCGCACCGCCGAGCTGATCGAGAAGCTGGGCGCCCTCTGAGCCCGGCCCGGCGCTGAACCGCGACGGGGCCCGCCCCACGGCCGGCCCCTCCCACGATACGGCCCGCTTCGACGCCGCCCCCGGGGCCGCGACGGGGCGGGCCCTCTTCTTATCCGCCCATCAGGATACTCTCATGCCCAAGCAGACGGTCCGCGACCTCGACGTGAAGGGGAAGAAGGTCCTCGTCCGGGTCGACTTCAACGTCCCCCAGGCCAAGGACGGCGCGGTCGCCGACGACCGCCGGATCCGCTCGGCCCTGCCGACCCTGAACGACGTCCTCGACCGCGGCGGCTCGCTCATCCTCATCAGCCATCTCGGCCGCCCCAAAGGCGACCCGGCGACCGACGCCCCGTTCAAGCTCGACAAGGTCGCCGCCAGGCTCGCCGAGCTGATCGGCAAGCCCGTCGAGAAGGCCGACGACACCGTGGGCCCCTCCGCCCAGAAGCTCGCCTCCGAGCTGAAGCCGGGCGGCATCCTCGTCCTGGAGAACGTCCGCTTCAACAAGGGCGAGAAGAAGGGCGACCCCGAGTTCGCCAAGACCCTCGCCTCGCTGGGCGACGCCTACGTCAACGACGCCTTCGGCACCTGCCACCGCGACGAGGCCAGCATGGTCGCCGTCCCCGAGCAGTTCCCGGCCGACAAGCGCGCCATCGGCTTCCTCGTCGAGAAGGAGCTGAACATCCTGGACACCCTGCTCAAGAACCCCAAGTCGCCGTATGTGGCGGTCATGGGCGGGGCCAAGGTGTCCGACAAGATCCTCGTCATCGAGAGCCTGCTCAAGCAGGTCGACAAGCTCCTCGTCGGCGGCGCGATGACCTACACGTTCCTGAAGGCCCAGGGCGTGGAGATCGGCAAGAGCCGCGTCGAGCTGGACAAGCTGAACGTCGCGAAGAAGCTGCTCGACGAGGCCGGCGGCAAGATCGTCCTCCCCGTCGACCACCTGATCGCCGACAAGCCCGAGGCCGGCGCCGAGACCAGGGTCACCGACGGCACGGCCATCCCCGAGGGCTGGTTCGGCATGGACATCGGCCCCAGGACGATCGAGATGTACGCGAAGATCGTCCGCGAGGCCGGCACCGTCGTCTGGAACGGCCCCATGGGCATGTTCGAGGTCGAGGCGTTCGCGAAGGGGACGAAGGCCGTCGCCGAGGCCCTCGCCGAGAGCGCGGGCGTCACCGCCGTCGGCGGCGGCGAGTCGGCCGAGGCCGTCGAGAAATTCGGCTACGCCCCCAAGGTGAGCCACGTCTCAACCGGCGGCGGCGCGTTCCTGGAGTCGCTGGAAGGGAAGGAGTTCAACTCGATCAAGGTCATCCCCGACCGTTGATTGAAGCCGCGATCGATCGACGAGCCCGCGCCTCCTGGTCATCCGGGACGCGCGGGCCTTCGCGTTTCAGTAGTCGATGTCGGTCGTCGGGGCGACGACGGCCGCCGGCCGGCCGGTGAAGATCTGCCGGACCTCGCCGACGATCCCGGCCGGGACTCCGACGAAGGTCGCCGCGGCCCCCTTGACGATCTTGTTGTCGCCCGAATTCTCCCAGTATTCCCGCGGCTTGGAAAGCAGCGGGTGCCGATCGACGACGGTCTCGGTCGGCGTGGCGGTCGAGCCCAGGAACGCCTTGTCCTCGGCGTCGAGGCCGGAGATGGCCGGCTCGTCGACGACGGTCGTCCCCCGGCGACGCCCCGCGCCGTGGCATCCGGCGGTAGCCAGGACGGCCGTCGCCAGCGTCAGAATCGCGAAAACCTTCAGCTTGTTCATGGTCCTCGATCCTCACGTCGGTACGACGCGCACGGGTTTGCGACACCGCGTTCCGTCGCGGATCTGGAGGAAGCATACCCGACGATTCCCGGCGCGACGGCCGATCAGCGGCTCGCGGGGAGTCCGAATGTGACGCACCAGTACGGCGTGCCGTCTTTGTCGGTCGCGTAGCCCAGCCCCACCTGGCTGAACCCGCCCAGGA
Source organism: Planctomycetales bacterium 71-10 (assembly GCA_001898385.1). Taxonomy (GTDB): domain Bacteria; phylum Planctomycetota; class Planctomycetia; order Isosphaerales; family Isosphaeraceae; genus Paludisphaera. Next base: position 1,874 of record MKTT01000020.1, on the reverse strand, counting down.
TGTCGCGCGTGGTCGCACCTCCCGGAGGAGTATCGCGCAACCTATTGGTTTGCATGATTTTACGAGTTGTCGTGTTTTTCCATCTTCCGCATTTTTACGAGTTTTGTGTGTGGATTTCCGGCAACACGCCGGGGTTTAGTGTCGAGTTTCGTGACCGTTCGCCGGCGAATCTTGCGGCTCATGCCCATGTCGACGCCGCCCTCGCGTTTAGTGTCGAGTTTCGTGACCGTTCGCCGGCGAATAGTGTCCGGGCCCGGGTCGCGGTCCGCGGCCCGTCGCCAGGCCTTGCGGCGTTTTAGCGGGGGCGGGTAGGGTGCATCTCGAAGACGCGAGGTTGGCCGAGCGGCTAGGCGGCCGGAGTTGAAACCGTGCCCACGCGGGTTCGAATCCCGCACCTCGCACTCCCGATTTATTGAGACTCCTCACTTAAATCCACCGAGCGGCGGTCGTGAGGCGATGTGAAGTGGTTGGGGGCTTGAAAGTTAGGGCCCGCGTCCCGGTGAATGGGGTTGGAAACGATCCTCATCACCGGAGACGCGAGCCATGAGCGCCGAGACGCCCACCCCGATCCTACCCCGTCGTCGCGCACCGTTGAAGGCGCCGTGTCCGCGTTGCGGGGCCCTGGGGCGGCGGAAGCGGACGCTGTGTCGCGAGGTCCGCTCGGTCGGCTATCGGGCGGCGGCCCGGCGACGCGTCGTCTACGGCGAGTACGCCGCCTCGTGCGGCTGCTGCAAGACCTTCCGCACCGCGCCGCCGGGCGTGCGGCCCCGGGCCCGGTACGGCGACGAGGTCCGGGGCCTGGTCTTCGACCGGGTCGTCCGCGACGGCATGAGCGTCGACCGGGCGTCGGCGTCGATCCGCCGCGACTTCCACCTGCGGCTCTCGGCCGGCTTCGCCCATCGCGTCCTGCGCGAGCGGGCCGCGACGCTCGACCTGGCGGCCCGCCGCCGCGAGTCGCTGCGGCGGTTCGGCGGGGTCCTCTGCGTCGACGAGCTGCACCTGGGGCGGTCGACGCTCCTCCTGGCCACCGACCCGACGGCCGACGCCCCGGTCGCCTTCGCGGTCGTCGGCCGCAACGACAAGGCCCACATGCGGCGATTCCTCGGGAACCTCAAGGCGTGGGGCTTCCTGCCGCGGGCCGTCGTCAGCGACGGCTCGAAGCTCTACCCGGCCGTCGTCGCCGAGGTCTGGCCGCGCGCCTCGCACCAACTCTGCCTGTTCCACGCCGTCCGCGACCTGACCGGCCCGATCCTCGACGCCGTCCGGCGGCTGCGACGCGCGATCTGTCGCCGCGGCGAGACCGGCCGCAAGCGGAAGCGAGGCCGGCCGTCGAAGGCGGCGAAGGCCGCCGCCGCCCGCCGCGGCCCGACCCTGAAGGAGAAGGCGGAGTTCGTCTTCCGGCGCCGCCACCTGATGGTCAAGCGGCGGGAGAAGCTCTCCGACGCCGAGCGCGCCGACCTGGCCGCGATGATCCTGATCCTCCCCGCCCTGGCCGTCCTGCGGCGATTCGCCGACGCCGTCTACGCGACCTTCGACGGGGCCGCGTCGGCCGCCGACGCCGCCTCGCGCCGCGACGCCGTCGCCGCCGACCCGGAGTTCCTCGCCGTCCCCGAACTGGCCCGGGCGATCCGCCGCCTGAAGGCCCCCGCGTTCGACAAGGTCGCGGGATACCTCGACCGGCCGGGAGGCCTGCGCGAGCGGACCAACAACCACGTCGAGCGGGCCAACCGCTCGCTCCGCCTGCTGGAGAAGGTCCGCTACGGCTGGCGCCGCCGCCGCACCCTCGTCCGCTTCCTCGCCCTCAAGCTCGACGAGATCTGGGGACGACTCCAACCAAGCCTGCACCCCGACCCGTGGTGGAGTTAAGTGAGGAG
>MKTT01000019.1:26559-53298 GCA_001898385.1 Planctomycetales bacterium 71-10 | reverse complement strand
TCGGATTCATCCACGTCCGCAAGCTCGCTGAAACCGTCAACACGGCCTAGGCCGAACGCCTGGGTGCTGGCCTTATAACAAACAAAACAAGACGAATAGGCACCACTGGTGCAGCCAAACAACACCTTCCACGTCCCAATCCATTGATACCCTCCGCTTGGGTGGGCCGAAACGCTCCCGTTGGGCTGCGTCGGCGCCACATCGAAGGCTGTGCATCCCGTGTAGCCTGGGCCTTGAATGGCGTACAGCCTCTTTGGTGTTGCGAGGGCGGTAACGATCACACTCGACAGGACAACGGTTACCGCGGGGATCAGCGCACTTCGAAGGGTCCGGCTCAACATCGAGGTGAACTCCTGAGGGTGGATGGCATCTACCTCTTCCGATCATTGCCCAGCGAACACGATCCACACTCGCCAAGGTCGAATCGACAGCAGCCCTCCAGCTCCTCCCATAGCCCCCAGCCCCTCTGCCGCTGCGTCGGCCTTAAGCTCACGGAGGCCAAGTTGGTTTTCGAGGGTCGCGCGCTCCAAACCTCGGCGACACGCACACACACCTCGGCGACACGCACACACGCCAGCGAATCACATACATCATTGTTATCCCGATGCGACGACCCTGCCAACAAACTTTTCGAAACATTAAAGCACATTAATGCGACAGCTTCAATCGCAGCAGCGTGCATGACGGCGTGAGTGCGACCAAGTCGACCTGACGCCGGCCTGAACAATTCCCGACGTCTCTTATATCAATCGTACGAGAGCGCGCCAGGATAGAGGACGCGGAGGGCGACACTCTTCGACAATTCAGGATGCATGCCAAACGGCGACGCCGCATCGGACGTCCCTTCCGCCGCCGGGAGAGGGTGACCCGAAGGCCCAGGTGAGGGTCGTCGGACCTATTGAAACAGCCTCGGTTTACGGCCGGGGCGACCGACATTCCCTCCGCGCTCCGGCGACCCTCACCCGCCGCTGCGCGGCTACCCTCTCCCGGCGGGAGAGGGGACTTCATCTCAGGTCGTACTTGGAGACCGGGATCGCTTTCCGGACCTCGGCGACGCGGGCTAGATCGATCTCGGCGAGGGCGAGGCCGGCGGGGCCGTCGGGGGCGGTGGCGAGGACGACGCCCCAGGGGTCGACGATCATCGCGCGGCCATAGCTCTCGCGCAGCTCCGACTCGCCGCCGTGGCGGCCGTACTGCGCGGGGGCGATGACGAACGCCTGGCACTCGATCGCGCGGGCGCGGAGGAGTTCGGACCAGTGGTCGCGGCCCGTCCGCATCGTGAAGGCGGCGGGGACGCAGAGGATCTCCGCGCCCTTGCGGACGAGGGATCGGTACTGATCGCCGAACCGCAGGTCGTAGCAGACGCTCAGGCCGAACCGGCCCAGGGGAGTTTCGGCGACGACGTGCTCGTCGCCCGGCTCGATGGTGCCCGACTCCATCGCGCGGACGGCTTCGGAATGGTCGACGTCGAACAGGTGGATCTTGCGATAGGCCGCCAGGCGGGAGCCGTCGGGGCCGAACAGGACGCTGGTGTTCCGGCACCGCTCCGGCGACGCCCCGCGCTCGTTGAACGAGCCCAGCAGCAGGTGGATGCCGTGCCGTTTCGCCATCGCGGCGAAGGCGGTGCAGGTCGGGCCGTCCAGGGGCTCGGCGACGCGGACCTTCTCCTCGGCCGGGCCGAGGAAGTTGGAGTTCTCCGGCGTGGCGACGAACTTCGCCCCGTAGCCCGCCGCGCGGTCGACCAGGGCCTCGATCGCGGCGAGGTTGCGGCCGACGTCTGTGGAGGAGGAGACCTGGATCGTGGCGGCCAGGAACATGGGATCATGCCTTTTCGATTCGCACGTCAACGCTTGTGATTCCAATCCGGGTTCCGGTAGACCTCGCGCCCGATCCGCTCGGCGTCTTGCAGCAGGTCGTCGGGCCAGTCGGCGGCGACGGCCTCCATCCCCAGGGCGGGGACGAGGGCCGCGACGAGGCGGCCGGACCAGGCGCGGGGGTCGGCGTCGAGGTCGGCCAGGTCGGCGGCCCCGGGGAGTTCGGGGACGGCGTCGGCGCGGCGGAGGAGCAGGGAGGAATGCTGGAGCACGGCCCCCGCCCGCCGGCGCTGGGCGCTGCCGAGGACCTTGACGCCGCCGTAGACGAGGTCCTCGCCGTCGCGGCCGGCGAAGCAGAGGAACGGATGCGCGGGATGGTCGCCGGCCGCGGCGGGGTCCAAGTCGCCGTGGCGGCCCGCCGCGACGCCGGCCGTCGCCAGCAGGTCGGCCGTCGCGCGGTGGACGGCGCGGTACAGCGCGGTGTTGGGGCGGGCCAGGGGGTGGGACGACGGGATCACGATCGCGAACGTCAGCTCATGTTCATGCCAGATCGCCCCGCCGCCGGTGGCGCGGCGGACCTTGGCCGCCGACCGCCATCGGGGCTCGCGCCCGGCCTCGGCCCAGGGCTGGAAGTAGCCCAGGCTGAGAGTGGGCTCGGACCAGCCGTAGGTGCGGAGCCAGGCGGCCGAGGGGTCGCGCGCGACGCGATCGAGCATCGCCTCGTCGATCGCCATGTTCGTCGGCCCGTCGGCGACGCGGTGCGGGAGGACTCGGCAGAGCATGAAGGTCTCGCGTCGATTGGGTGGTCCCTTGTCCTGGATTCTATACTGACGACGACGAATCGACCAATGACCCAGGAGCCTCGACGCATGCCGCACGCTTCGAACCGGGAATTGCCGCTCCGCAAGCTGGGCCCGCTGGAAGTCCGCGCCCCGGGGCTGGGCTGCATGGGGATGAGCGAGTTCTACGACCCGAAATCCCAGGACGACGCCGAGTCGATCCGGGTCATCCATCGGTTCCTGGACGAAGGGGGCGACTTCCTCGACACGGCCGACATGTACGGGTCGGGCCGGAACGAGGTGCTGGTCGGCAAGGCGATCGCCGACCGTCGCGACCGCGTCGTGCTGGCGACCAAGTTCGGCAACGTCCGCGGGCCGAACGGCGAGTTCCTCGGCGTGCGCGGGGACGCCGCCTATGTGAAGGAATGCTGCGACGCCTCGCTGAAGCGGCTGGGGGTCGACCACATCGACCTGTACTACCAGCACCGCGTCGACACGCAGGTCCCCATCGAGGAGACCGTCGGCGCGATGGCCGAGCTGGTGGCCGCCGGGAAGGTCCGATACCTGGGGCTCTCCGAGGCGGCGACCGAGACCATCAAGCGGGCGGCGGCCGTCCACAAGATCGCGGCGCTCCAGACCGAGTTCTCGCTCTGGAGCCGGGGGCCGGAGGTCGAGATCCTGCCGACGATCCGGGCGCTGGGGATCGGCTTCGTGGCGTACAGCCCGCTCGGCCGCGGCTTCCTGACCGGGCAGTTCAAGTCGCCCGACGACTTCGCGCCGGACGACTACCGCCGCAACGCCCCGCGGTTCCAGGGGGACAACTTCCGCAAGAACCTGGAGCTGGTGAAGGCCGTGGAGGAGATGGCGGGGTCGAAGGGCTGCACGCCGAGCCAGCTCGCCCTGGCCTGGGTGATGGCCCAGGGGGACGACATCGTCCCGATCCCGGGGACCAAGCGGATCCAGTATCTCGACGACAACCTCGGGGCCGCCGGCGTGACCCTCACCGCGGAGGAGCTGAAGCGGGTCGACGAACTCCTCCCGCCGGGCGCCGCGTCGGGCGACCGCTACCACGCCCAGGCGATGCAGGCCGTCAACAAGTGACGATGGATGATTGACTCGCGGCAAGTGGCCTTGGGGCCGGCCGCGGGTCTCTGGTACAGTCCGGATGGGGCCGGGGGAGGGGGACGGAGCGATCGGAACGGAGCGAGGATGAAGACGCGCGGGCGGTGGCGGCTGTCGATGATGATGGCCCTGTTGTACGCCGTGCAGGGGTCGTTCTGGCCCCTGCTGGGCGTCCACCTGGGCGAGTTGGGGATCGACGGCCGCTGGCGGGGGCTCATCTTCGCCTCGCAGGCGCTCGCGGCGACGCTGCTGCCGCTGGGCGCCGGGCAGCTCGTCGACCGGCTGATGCCGACGCAGACGTTCCTCGTCCTGGCGTATACGGCCGGGACGCTGATGCTGGCCGGGCTGGCGTCCGGATGGGTCGTCGGCGCGGTCCCGCTGCTGGCGACGTTCTTCCTGTACTTCTGCGTCATCATGCCGACGCACAGCCTGAGCAGCTCGCTGGCGCTGCGGAACCTGGAGGATCCCCGGCGCGAGTTCGCGTCGGTGCGGCTCTGGGGGACGGTCGGCTGGATGGCGGTGGGCTGGCTGGTCTCCGGGGTGATGCTCGCCCTGAACGGCGGCCGGCCGGCGTCGGGGGGGATGCCCGAGGTCTTCTGGATGGCGGCGGCGCTGTCGGCGGTCATGGCCGCCTATTCGTCCACGCTGCCGCACACGCCGCCGCTGGCCGGCGACACCTCCGGCCTGGCGAACCTCCGCAAGGGGGGGGAGCTGCTGCGGGAGAAGGACGTCCGGGTCTTCCTGGTCACGACCTTCGGCGTCTTCCTGACGATCCCGCTGGCGTACCAGGTGGTGCCGGGCTACCTGGCGGCGCGGGGGATGCCGCGGGGATGGATCTCGACGGCGGTGTCGATCAACCAGGTCCCGGAGGTCGCGGCGCTGGCGGTGATGCCATGGCTGCTGGGCCGGCTGGGATACAAGGGGACGATGGCCCTGGGGTTGGGCTCCTGGACCGTGCGCTACCTGATCCTGGCGCTGCACCCGCCGCTCTGGCTGGCGGTCGGGGTGGGGGTGTTGCAGGGGGTGGGGATCGCCTGCTTCTCGATCGGCGGCCAGGTGTTCCTGGACGGCCGGGCGCCGGCGACGCACCGGGCGAGCGTGCAGGCGCTGTTCCTGGTGGCCTCGACGGGGCTGCCGTCGCTGCTGGGGAGCCTGACGGCCGGGGAATGGCTGCGGCGGACGGACCTGGGGGCCGACGCGTGGGTCTTCCTCGTCCCTTGCATCCTCGATGGGGCGCTGCTAGTGTATTTCTTGAGGGGCTTCCGATCGTCGCAAGTCTCGATCGCGGAACGTCCCGACGCGTCGCGCGCGGGCGTCGACGCCGGCCTTCCTCAGCGAACCCACTCCAGGCGAGGCGCGGTGGCGAGCGTCGGGGACTTGATGACGGAGTCGGCCGATGGGTGACTATCTCCGCCTATTGACCGCCGACGACCGCGACGTCCCCCTCGCGTCGCTGCAACGGGCCGTCCCCTTCGGCGCGGTCTGGTCGGTCGACCACCCCGGGATGCTGGGGAACTACCTGGCCATCGGCCCCGAGGCCGAGGACCTGCACGACGTCTGGGCGACGATCGAGCGCAACCCCGTCGGCCCGAACACGCTGGGGGCCGAGGAAGTCGCCGAGTTCATCGACAGCCTGGAATCGGGAGGTCCCCCCTCGGCCTCGCGCTGGCTGGCCGACTACCTGGAGCGCGTGCGCGAGATCTACGCCATCCGGATCTACCCCGAGTCCATCGGCCGCCGGCCCGAGGCGATCGACGCCGTCTACGCCGTCCGCTCCGCCCTGCGCGACGAGGTCGGGGGCGTGGGCCAGTGGGACGACCACGGCTTCACCAACGAGGACGACCGCCTCGTCTGGGTCGGCGCGTCCGCCCGCCTCAAGGGCCGGACCGACGCCGCGATCCTCGACGAGTCCACCGGCCTCTGGGTCCCCGTCGAACTCGACCTCGACGACCCCCGCGCCCGCGCCGCCTTCCTCCGCGGCGAACTCCCCGAGCCCGGCCGCCCCGCCCGCCGGGGATGAAGACCGGACCGGGCGCCTTCCCGCTCCCCTGGGAGGCTCGCGGACGGATGCGGAAAGACGTCCTGCCGCTCGGCGTCGTTCCGCATCGCCCGGCCGACTTCCTGGCCATCCGCACAATCGTGGGGGAGGCGACATGCAGCCGCTCGCCCGGGACGCGACCCCCGACGGTGGCGAGGCATGGTCAGCGCAGCAATCGGGGCGGGCCGTCCAGCGCCAACTCGCCGCGGTTGGTGAAATAGATTCGGATCCGCGAGATCGGCCTGTCCGGCAGGTTGATGAGCCTGTCGAGGTCGACGACGGCGTCACCATCGCCGAGATGGGACCGTAACAGGCGGAAAGCCTGACACTGCCGCCACTCGCTCGAAGGTACTTGCCACGCGACCACCAGGTCCTGGTCCGCGTCCAGGCCTGGCAGCGATAGGAACTTCGCCTCGGTCGTCGGATCGAATTCGTATTCGATGTACGACGGAGCCTCCATCAGGCGGAACCGGCCGGGTTGGACCTCGGAAGCCTTGGAAACCTCGATGCGCCGGGCGACGGCGAGCGTCTGCAGGTCGCGCGGGGAGTCCGGCAGTTTGCCGGATGGGCAACTCGCCGCACCCAACGAGATGCGCTCCGCCGCCGTCAAACGCGTCGTCAGGCGACGGCGCGCCTCGGCGTCGGGGATGAGGTGCTCGACCCTCTCGGGCGCCTGAATCGCAAGGCTCATGATGTGGAAGGCGTACGGGCGATTGATCTGGACCGAGGCGTTCCATGTCCGGTAGGCCGGATCGAAGATCCGGAGGAGTTGCCCGCGCGGGATCCCCTCATCACGAGCCACCACGCCCACCCGGTGCACGGCCTCGAAGGTCGCCCTTTGGTCCGGCTGGTGCAGCATCCAGTCCCACTGAGTCGCCTCGTGAGCCTGCATCGCGAACATGACCAGGCCGACGGCCGTCCCGACCAGCATGGGTAGGCCGCGGCGGGTGTCGCAGCGGCGGATCATCGGCCATGAGGACAAGAGGGCGGCGACGGTGGCGGCCAGGCCGATCAGGGGAAGGACGTGATATCGCGCGGCGAACTTGTAGACCAATTCCGCTTCCGTCCAGTAGCCTAGCTTGTACATGTGCATGCGCGATGTAAACGTCAGGAAGTAGGACGTGTAGATCATCGCCGCGCCGACCAGGACGAGGCGACGGTCCCACCGGGCCCGCGGCCAGGCCGCCAGGGCCAGGATGCCCGCCAGGGCCAGGGCCCCGGCGCCGCCGCGAAGCCAGATCGACATCGGGGCGGCGGTCCAGGTGGCCGGGACGCCCAGGGCGGACGGCCACAGGATCCGTCCGGGGACGGTCAAGGCATGCTCCAGCCCCCCGACGGGGTCCAGTCGGAATCGGCCGGAAACGCTGACGTAGGCGACATCCGAGGTGCCCATCATGCCGACGAGCGTGTGGCACGTCAGGCCCGCCGCCGCGGCCAGGAAGGCCGATACCTTCATCCGTCGCGAGGCCCCCGGTTCGATCGCCGCCCGAAGGACCGCGAGGGGAAGGGCCAGGATTCCCAGCGTCGTACCGGCCGGGCCCAGGGCGCAGCCGATCCCGATGAGGGCCAGCGAAGCGCGAGGCCGCCGGGCCAATTCGCTCGCCCCCAGGACCGCCGCCAGGATACCGGCGATCGCCCACGAGAAGCTGCTGGCCGAGTACCACCAGACGGTCTCCAGGACGAGGGGCGATTGGGCCACGATCGCCACCGCCGTCAGCGCCGCCGTCGAGGAGCCTGTCTCGCGTTTGAGCCACAGCCCAAGGAGGGCCAGGACCAGGAGCCACGGAGTCACCGACGCGACGCAGAAGGCCAGGGGAGCCAGCCGGAGATCGTGGCCGGACATCTCCCAGGTCAGCGAAGAGACCAACTGGAACAGGGGCGCGGAGTGGTCGCCGTACGGCATCAAGAGGTGCGTGAGGAATGGGAACTTGATCAAATCGACGACTCGCGTGATGTCGTCGCCGAGCAGCGTAGGATGGCGGAGCCTCTTCAGCACGGGCAACATCGCCACCAGGACGAAGATCGCCGGCACCGACTTCGCGACGAGAGAGCGTATCGAGATCGAGCGCGGTCCGTCGCTCTGGTGCCGTGAGTCGACCGCACCCCCTGGATCTCGGCCATGATCCGCCATGGGAGGCGAAGCACATCCGCCCGCAGCATAAGAATTCGCGGGACCGGCCTGATCCTGGCTCACCTCTCGACCGCCGCTATGCATCCATGCCTCCATCGGCGAAGTGCTGGTGGCGCGAGCTCGCGCGGTAAGCTGTAGAAAAGAGACGGAATCACAATCTCTTCTTCGACAGCGGGTTACAATATTGTCGACAGTATCGGTGCTGGACGGCGGATTGCAGCGAGAAAGGATCGAAATCGAAGCGAGACAGCCGCTTGCGGGCAAGGACAGTGACGGAGCCCAGGGGCTCCTGATCCGCCTGTGAGCGTCCAACGAACCGGCAAGCTTCGGGAAGGCCCGCGCGACCCGATCCGATCACCCCGTCACCTCGCCGGTTTCTCGTGCGGAGCGAAGGCGCGCGGCACCGGTTCGTACGAGCCGGATGAGCGAACCCGCCGCAAGAGCCCGACGACCGGTTCTCAATCTTCGACGCAGGCGGTCGGCGTAGGGTCCACGCCGGCGTTTCACTCGATCGGCCCTCCGTGGCCGGGGAAGCGTTCGGAGACGGTGGCACACGATAGCGGCAGCCTCACCCCCGCTCAAGGGGAATCGGCCCCGCTCGGCCTCATCCTATTCACCATTCTGCGCCGGCCCTTACGCCATGCGGCGGCTCGCCGCTCTCGCATCCTCGGGCGGGCTTTCCAACGGGAATTCGCATCGCCTTCACCCTCGCAGCCCCCACCGATCGGCCAGCCATGCGGCGAGGCGGGTTTCGAGCCACCGCCGGTCTCCGCGCCAGCGGCGGCGGGCGATGTATCCGAGGTGGCCGCCGGCGGGGAGGAGTTCGAACCGGACGTGGGGCGGGAAGCGGACGGCGTCGAAGGCCGAGGCGGGGATGAACGGGTCGTCGGCGGCGTGGACGACCAGGCCGGGGGTCGCGATCTCCGCGACGAGCGGCCCGGCGCTGCTGCGACGGTAGTAGTCCTCGGCCCCGTCGAAGCCGTTGCGCGGGGCCGTGTAGAGGTCGTCGAACTCGTAGACCGAGCGCACGCGGTCGATCCCCGTCGGGCCCAGGTCCGGGAACCGCGCGTGCAGCCTGCGCACCTCGGTGCGCAGCCAGCGGACGAAGCTCCGGTCGTAGACGCGGTTCGAGGGGAGCCGCATCGCCCGGCAGCAGCGGGAGAGGTCGATGGGCGGATTCGCCGCGACGACGCAATCGAGGCGAGCGCCGGGGTACGAAGGCCGAGATGCCTCGGCCGCCAGCTTCAGCGCCAGGTTCGCCCCCAGCGAGAAACCCACGACGGCGATCGGCGAGCCGGGGGCGGAATCGGCCAGGCGGTCGACGACGACGCGGACGTCCTCGGTCTTCCCCGCGTGGTAGATCCCCCGCGCCAGGCCGAAGCCCGCCCCGGCCCCGCGCAGGTTCATGCGGACGACGCGCACGCCCAGGTCCAGCAGGCGTCGGGCCGTGCGGACGACGTAGGGGGCCTCGGCCGTGCTCGCCAGCCCGTGCAGGAGGACGGCCGCCGGGTCGCCGGCGCGCCAGGACGGCGGCGTCGAATCCAGGACGAGGAGCCGGTCGCCGTCGGGGAGGGCGAGCGCCTCGGTCCGGCTCGGCAGGTCGATCCGGTTGGGGCCGAGGTAGCGCCCGGCGATCGTCTGGGCGTGGCCGCCTCGGAACCAGGGATGGGGGTCGAACGGGGGATTCGAGGATTCCGGCATGGAACGTGAAGTCTGGGGCATGTGGTCGAATGAGGGGAAGACGCCGTCGCGGGCGTCGGGCCGCCGTCTCCGCCTATTGTAGGGTGCGCGGGAGCATGCGGACCATCGTCGCGATCGGCGCGCCGGGCGGCGAAATCGCCGCGCGGGCCCTGGGCAAAGTTGCCTCGCTTGACTAGCATGTTCATACTCGGAATCTTGCGCACCCCCTGGAAACGCCCGGCATCGGGAGCGAGGGTCCAGCCGACATGGCAGACATCGTCATCATCAACCCCAAGTTCGAGCCGTCGTACTGGGGGATGGAATACATGATCGGGAACCTGGGCAAGTCGGCCAACCTGCCCGTGGCCTGCCTGCCGCTGCTGGCCGCGCTGACGCCCGAGGAGCACACCGTCACGCTGATCGACGAGAACGCCGAGCCGATCGACTACGACCGCTGCGCGAAGGCCGACATCGTGGCCATGACCGGCATGAGCGTGCAGCGGTTCCGGATGAAGGAGATCCTCACGGAGCTGAAGGCCCGGGGCTGCTACACCGTGCTGGGCGGCCCCTGGATCACCGTGCAGGAGGACTACTTCGACGACGACCCGGCCGACGCCATCTTCATCGGCGAGGCCGAGGAGACCTGGCCCCAGTTCCTGAACGAGTGGAAGCAGGGCCTCCAGCAGTATCGGTACGAGCAGGTCGGCAAGTCGGACATGACCAAGGTGCCGACGCCCCGGTTCGACCTGCTGAAGATGGACCGCTACGCCTTCGGCAGCCTCCAGTTCTCGCGCGGGTGCCCGTTCCAGTGCGAGTTCTGCGACATCATCGTGACCTTCGGCCGCCGGCCGCGGATCAAGACGTCCGCCCAGGTGATCGCCGAGCTGGAGGCGGTCTGGAAGGCCGGCCAGCGGATCGTCTTCATCGTGGACGACAACCTGATCGGCAACAAGAAGGCGATCAAGGAGGTCCTGAAGGACGTCGTCGCCTGGCAGCGCAAGCACGGCTACCCTCTGAGCCTCTTCACCGAGGCGTCGATCGACCTGGCCGACGACGCCGAGCTGATGGACCTGATGACCGAGGCGAATTTCGTCGCCACGTTCATCGGCATCGAGAGCCCCAGCGAGGAGGCCCTGCGCGAGACCAAGAAGTTCCAGAACGTCCGCACCGGCGGCACCCTGCTGGAGAAGGTCCACCGCATCCAGGACGCCGGCATGGAGGTCTGGTGCGGCATGATCATCGGCTTCGACAACGACGACGTCGGCATCGTCGACCGCCAGATCGAGTTCATCCGCCAGGCCCGGATCTCGTTCTCCATGAGCGGCATGCTCAGCGCCATCCCCAAGACCCCGCTGCACAAGCGGCTGGCCGAGGAAGGCCGGCTCGACTACGCCGACCGCCCCGAGTTCGGCACGAACCTGATCCCGCTGAAGATGAGCCGCGAGGAGCTGCTCGACGGCTACCTCCGCGGCCTGAAGGAGCTGTACGACCCCAAGGAATACTTCGACCGGACCGACGCCGTCTTCATGAACCCGAACTTCGACATCGGGATCACCAAGAAGAAGCGGTGGTGGAAGATCTCCGCCCGCTGGCTGGCGTCCGAGGCCCGCAGCGCGGTCGAGGCCCTGGGGCTGTTCGCCCGGCTGATGAAGAACGTGCCGGAGGAGCACCTGAGGCGCGAATACCGCGCCCGGTTCAAGCGGTTCATCAAGGTCCACCGCCGCCCCGGCCTGGTCTTCTTCTACGTCTTCCACATGGCCATGCACTACCACACCTGGAAGATGGCCGAGCGCATGTCCAGCCGCAGCCAGCAGCTCGTCAACTCGTTCTGACCCCCTTCGCGGCCGGCGCGCGGGGGCTCCCCCTGCCGCCGGCTCGTGAAAAATGGTACAAAAGGGCGAGACCGGGCCCCCTCGGCGTCCGATGACCGAAACGTCCTACTCCCTCAATCCCGACATGACGAGCGCGGCCCCGGCGTGACGGGCCCCCCCACGGGGCCGAAGGGGCTCGGCGCGCGTGCCCGGAGCCCGACCCCGACGACTGCGGTCGGCGACCCGCGAGCCCACCACCCGAAGGCCCCACAAGAAGGTTGACCATGAGCACGATGACGACCGCCCGGCCGGTCCAAAAGCGCCTGTCCTGGGCGTCGATCCTGTACATCGGCGGCATCCACGTCCTGGCGCTGGCGGCGCTCGTCCCCTCTCTGTTCTCGTGGTCGGGCCTGGTGGTCTGCCTGGTGATGCACTGGTTCACGGGCGGCATCGGCATCTGCCTGATCTATCACCGCCTGCTGACGCATCGCAGCTTCAAGATCCACCCCAAGTGGATGGAGTATCCTCTGACCGCCATCGGCTGCATGGCGTCGGAGGGGGGCCCGATCGGCTGGGTCGCCGACCACCGCCGCCACCACGCCTACTCCGACGAGGAGATGGACACCCACTCGCCGCTCCGGGGCCTCTTCTGGGCCCACATGGGCTGGTTCATGGTGATCGACGAGAACTCCCGCCACGACGACGCCTACTTCAAGCGCTGGGCCCCCGACCTCTTCCGCGACCCGGTCCAGCGCTGGCTGGAGCGGTACTTCATCGCCTTCCCGCTGGCCCTCTTCGCCCTGACCTACGCGGCGGGCCAGTGGTACGGCGGCCTGGGGCTGAGCTGGCTGGTGTGGGGCGGCTTCGTCCGGACCCTGTTCGTCTGGCACACGACCTGGCTGGTGAACTCCGCGAGCCACGTCTGGGGCTACCGCACCCACGCCACCCGCGACCAGTCGACGAACCTCTGGTGGTGCGCCGCCCTGACTTACGGCGAGGGCTGGCACAACAACCACCACGCCTTCCAGACCTCGGCCCGCCACGGCCTGGACTGGTGGGAGGTCGACCCGACCTACATGACGATCAAGGCGATGGAGCTGGTGGGCATGGCGACCGACGTCAAGCTGCCGAAGGTCCGCAAGAACTCCGACGGCACCCTGGTCGACACCGACGCCCGCCCGGCCGTCCCGCCCCGGACCGCGGCCGCCCCGGCCTGCCCGCCGTCGCACGCCGCCACGCCGGCCGAGATCCTGAACGAGGTCCAGGAGACGGGCGTCTGACGCCCCCTCCCGCGGGCTTCCGACCACGCCCCGCCGCCGCGGCCGACCCCTCGATCGCCCGCGGCGGCTTCGCATTTCGGGAACATCTCTCGATTCGATTGCGCCGCGGGCTTGCCTTCCGGCCTTCCAGCGGCCATGATGTCTTCGTCTTTCGGGCGTCTCTCCCGCTCGGGAACATGCGGCCCTAGCTCAACGGCAGAGCAGGGGACTCATCAAGTTCAATGGTGGCGCCGGGGGGAGACCCTCGGACGCGAACCGGGTGAATTGCGGGAAACCTAACCCCCTCGGGTGGTCCCCCAGGGGTACGGCGATCCGCAGCCAAGCCTGGCCGGGCTCCGGTGGCCAGGAAGGTTCAGAGACTAGCGGGGTGAGCCCCAACGATAATCCCCGCCGCGAGCGCCCGGCCTCCCCCACGCCCTCTCCCGGCACAGGGGCGAGGATGAGATAGTCCAAGCCCCGTGGAAACGCGGGGGCCCTTGAATCCCTTGGTTGCAGGTTCGAATCCTGCGGGCCGCATTCACGACCGATTATGCCGGCATCCCCCGACCCCTCGACCCCGCCCAGCCTCCAGGTCGCCCAGGAGCTGATCGACCGCTTCCTCGACTCGATCGACCCCGCGTTCCGCGCCGGCGGTGCGCACGTCGACGACGACGAGGTCCACCGGCGCAACGTCGCCCTCCTCCACGGCGTCTTCGAGGCCGTCGGACTGGGCGACTTCGAAGCCTACGGCCGTACGTGCCACGAGGACGTGACGCTGGAGATCGCCGGCTCCTCGTCGGTCCCCTTCCTGGGAACCTGGGAGGGTCGTGCCGAGGTCGTCGACGCGACCCGCCGCAACTTCGGCATGCTGGAGTCCCAGCAGCCGGAGATCCGGTCGCTGGCCGCGCAGGGCGACCATGTCGTCGTCGTGATGCGCGAGACCGGCCGCTACATCGCGACCGGCGACCCCTACGCCTACCACTCCGCGGTCGTCTTCACCTTCGAAGACGGCCTGGTCCGCCGCATCCGCGAGTTCATCGCCGACGGGCCGCCCGCCGTCGCCTGAGCGCCGGGGCGGGCCGTCGGGCGCTCAAGGTTGAGGGGCGTCGGCCGCCGACGGGGGCTCCAGTAGGCGGATCAAGACCGGCTCGCCGTCGCGGCGGATGCGGAAATTGACGTTGGGATCCTTCTGCAGGGTCCCGAACAGGACGATCGGGCACACGAGCGAGCCCTCGCGGAGGCCGTCCAGGCGAAAGCGCCCCTCGGCACCGCTCCGCGCCCGAGCCGGGAGGAAATCGCAGCCGTTGTCGGACTCGATGAGCGCGCCGACGACCGGCTTCCCGGCGGGATCGACGACCGTGCCGGCGAGGGTGCAGCCGCGCTCCAGGACGACGGGGGAGAGCCCGAGGGTTTCACCCTGGCCGATCCGGGTCCGCGGGCCCATCGCCCCGGCGAACCCCTCGGCCCGCACCGAGACTCGGACCGACTTGATGGGAAATCCATCGACCACGACCGTCGTGGCGGCCGCTCGAAACCGGCCCTGCGCGTCGGTCCGGATCGGGTCCCGCCCCCACTGCAACGGCATGGCCCATCCGGCGTCGGGCTTCGCATCCCACGACCCGACCGGCATGACATACGCCCCCTCGATCGGATTCCCGGCCCCGTCGACGACGGTCCCCGTGATCTCCGGAAGCCTCCGGCTCGGCCCGTCCGGGAACACGGCGCGAATGACCAGGCGGCCCGCCTCGATCCTGGGTTCGAGCCTGCCGTCGCTCTCGTCCTCGAAGAAGGCGGAGCGTCCCCCCGCGTCGGTGATCCAGTAGCGATGGGCCTCGCCGGTCAGGCGCGTCCGATCCCACGCGGCCGAAGGGTCGAATCGGCCATCCCACCGAACAGCGAAACGAAGAGGGGCCGCCTCGCCCCGGAGGGCCAGTCGCCCGCGGGCTTCGCCCCCTGATTCGGGCAGCGCGGCTTTCAGAACGCCGTTCCCATCGGACGACGACTGCGACAACCATTTCTGATTCCCGACCCAGCCCGAGATCGGCCCCGCCGCTTCCCCGCCCGGACCCTGGAGTTGGAATTCCCAGGCCATCCCCGGCGTGAGCGAGAAGTCGCGGACCTCGACCGGCCGGCCATCGGAGAGGGCGAACGGGCCGGCCGCAACTTTGAAGGATTCCTGCAATTGATAGTAGCCGGCCGGGGGCTCCACCCAGGTCGACGTGACATGGCCGGGGGGGAGGGCGAGCGTGTAAGCGCCGTCGTCGCCCGATCTCACGACCCGTTCCGCCTCCCCGGCGAGATCCAGGCGGATGTGGATCGTCGCGCCGGCGATCGGCTGCCCGGTCTTCTCCTCGACGACCCGGCCGGTCATCCGATACTTCGCGACGGGCTGCGCCTCGGCCGGCCCATCGCTCGGCCCCGACGCCGAGGCATTCCACGCCCACGCGCCGGCCGCCAGGGCCAGGAAGGCGGTCGACGCGATCACGATCCGTGTCATCCTCATGGTTCGCAAGGCTCCTCGGGTCAGGTAGAAGACCGAAACCGGGACGCCGCCGCGGAGCGACGGCGGGACGAGGAGGGCCAGGCGGGACGTCGCGGCGGCCAGGGCCTCCGGGACGGCCGCGACGGGCGGGATGATCGCCGGGGCGTCCACCCCGCGACGCTCCAGCCGCGTGCGCAGCCGCTCGCGGGCCCGCTTCAGGCGGACGCTGAGCGTCCCGAGCGGGCAGCCCAATCGGCCGGCGGCGGCCTCGTAGGTGAGGCCTTGGAGGTGGCAGAGGACCACCGGGTCGCGATACCGCGACGGCAGGCGGTCGACCTCCTCCATCAAGGCGGCGACCGCGTCGTCGGGGTCGCGCGGGCCGACGGCCACCGGCGTCAGGCTCGCCGCCGCGGCCTCCCGTTCGCGACGCCTGGCCGACTGCTTCCGCGCCTGGAGGGCGGTCCGCCGCGCGACGCCGAACAGCCACGGCCCCAACGCCCCGCGACGCCGGACGCCCGCCGCGCGGCACGCCAGGATCAGGAAGACCGCCTGGAACGCATCCTCCGCGTCGGCGTCCGAGCGGGTCACGGTGCGGCAGACGCTGTAGACCATCGCCCCGTGCCGCGCCACGATCCCTTCGAACGCCGCATGCGAGCCGTCGTCCCGGGCGAGGAACCGCGACAGCAGCGCTTCGTCGTCGAGCGCGGCGATCGCGCCGTCGTCGAACAGCCCCTGGATCGAGCGGATCAGGCCGCCCCCCGGTCCCCTGGCCATCGCGAAATCCCTCCCGGCCCTCGTTCGTCCTCGGCATAGTGGCCCGAGGCCGGCCGGTTCTTTCACGATTTCCCGCGACTCGCTTCGACCCGCCGGTCGCGGTATCGTGGCACCTTCCCCCCGACACTCACGCCGCGAGACTCCACGATGAGCACCGACGCGACGCCCGTCGAGACCCCGCACCCCGACGCCCCGACGATCGCCGCCGACCCCGCGGTCGAGCCCAGGATCCGGCTCGACTCGATCGACGCCTATCGCGGGTTGGTGATGTTCCTGATGATGGCCGAGGTCCTGCGCCTCGGGGCCATGGCCCGGAACTTCCCCGGGGATGGCTTCTGGGCGTTCCTGGCGCACCATCAGGACCACGTCGAATGGACCGGCTGCGTCGTCCACGACATGATCCAGCCGTCGTTCTCGTTCCTGGTCGGCGTCGCGCTGCCGTTCTCGATCGCGGCCCGCATCGCGAAGGGGCAGGGCCGCGGGCTGATGACGCTGCACGCGCTCTGGCGGGGGCTGGTCCTGGTGCTGCTGGGGGTCTTCCTGCGGTCGGTCGGGAGGCCCCAGACGTACTGGACGTTCGAGGACACGCTGTCCCAGATCGGCCTGGGGTATCCGATCCTGTTCTGGCTGGGCTGGCGGTCCCGGAAGGTGCAGGGGATCGCGCTGGCGGTCGTGCTCGTCGGCTACTGGCTGCTGTTCGCGGCCTACCCGACGCCCGGCCCGGATTTCGACTACCCCGCGCACGGGGTCCCGGCCGACTGGCCGCACCTGGCGACCGGGTTCGAGGCGCACTGGAACAAGAACAGCAACGCGGCGTGGGCGTTCGACGTCTGGTTCCTCAACCTGTTCCCCCGCGAGAAGCCGTTCGCCTACAACGGCGGCGGCTACGCCACGCTCAGCTTCATCCCCACGCTCGGGACGATGATCCTCGGCCTGCTGGCCGGCGGGCTGCTGAAGGAGAAGCGGCCGCCGTGGTCGAAGGTCGGCCTGCTCGCCGCCGCGGGGGTCGTCGCGACGATCCTCGGCCTGGGGCTGGGTGCGGCCGGGCTCTGCCCGGTGGTCAAGCGAATCTGGACCCCCTCGTGGGCGCTGTATTCGGGCGGGTTCTGCCTGCTGACGCTCGCCGCCTTCTACGCGGTCATGGACGTGATCGGCCTGAAGTCGTGGGCCTTCCCGCTCCGCGTCATCGGCATGAACTCCATCGCCGCCTACTGCCTCGCCCACCTCATCGAAGGCTTCATCGTCGACGCCTTCCGCACCCACCTCGGGCCCGACGCCTTCAAGGTTTTCGGCGAAGCCTATGAACCGTTCGTGCAGGGGGTCGCGACCTTGTCGGTCCTGTGGATCATCCTATTCTGGATGTACCGCCGCCGGCTGTTCCTGAAAGTCTAGGTGGGATATACCGACGCGGCCCGGGATTTGCTAAACTCGAAATCCCAAAAGAATCACCCAGAGTCCATGATCGTTGTAGATTTTCCATTTTGCTCCTTTTGCCCATGTTGTAGACTACCCTCGAACGTCTCAGCGGGGCGGCGTGAGCGAGCATCCTGGACGAGAGACGGCACACGGTGATGGACACCCGGAGGACGACAGTCATGCGGTTTCGAGTGAGCTTGGCGACGGTGGCCTGCCTGCTGACGGCGGCCTCGACGGCTTCGGCGTGCGGGACGTGCCACAAGACGCCCTGCGCGATCGCCCAGCCGGCGTATCAGTGCGTGACCGAGCTGGTCCCGTACACGGTCTACAAGAAGCAGTGGCGGACGGAATACGACACCGTCCAGAAGACGGTGATGCGGAAGGTCCCGGTCACGAATTACGTGGATCGGCAGCGGGTCGTCTGCAAGCCGGTCTACGACACGGTCGAGGTCCCGGTCCAGCGCGTGGTCTGCAAGCCGATCACCGAGACCGAGTACGTCACGCAGAACTACACGGTCTGCCGCCCGGTCCAGACGACGACGCAGGTCCAGAGCTGCGAGTACGTCCCGACGACGCAGTACGTCACGGTGCCGGTGAAGAAGTGCGGCCTGCACCACAAGTCGGCCTGCGGCGAGTGCCAGGTCGTCGCGAAGACCTGCTACACGCCGGTCCCGACGGTCAAGGACGTGGTCACGACCACGTTCGTCCGCGAGACGGCCTCGCGCCAGGTGCCGGTGACCCGGACCCGTTACGTCCAGGAGGTCGTGAACGAGGTCAAGCGCTGCACCACCAAGCGGATGGTGCAGGAAGTCGTGGTCGACCGCGTCCCGGTCACCACCTGGACCTGCCAGCCGGAGGTCGTCACCAAGCAGGTCCCCCGCAAGGTCTGCGAGACGGTCGCCGTGACCTGCTACAAGAAGGTCAACCGGATGGTCCCGGTCGCCTACGCCCCGGCCGAGTACGCCGCCCCGGCCGCCTACGCCGCCCCCCAGGCGGTCGCCCCGGCCCCGCAGGCCGCCCCCGCCGCCCCCTCGAAGCAGGGCTGAGCGGGCCTCGCGACGCCTGAATGAATGACGAAGGCGGGGTCGGCCCATCCGGGTCGGCCCCGCCTTCGCGTTTCGAACTTCGATGCGGCCCGGAATCAGTCCTCGTCCGGCTCTTCCGCGAGGTTGGCCGCGCGGCGGTCCGCGCCCACGGGCAGGTAATCGTGCCCCGGGCCGATCAGGAGGACCCGACCCTCCTCGTCGATGGCCCCGCGGGCGACCATGTCGCGGAAGCGTTCGTCGGCGGGGCGGGCGCGATCGCGCAGGGCGGCCTCGCGAAGTTGCTCCAGGACGGTGGCTCGTTTCTCCATGCCCGACTCCTCCTTCAACGCAGGTTGGGCCGAAACACGCCCAGGATGCAGGCCGGATCGAGGACGGCGACCTGGATGTGGCTTTCCTTCAGGATGCCCGAGCCCGGGTAGATGGGCTCGCCTTCCAGGAACGGCGACCGGACCGTCTGGATCGGGTCGCCGGCGGCCTCCATCTTCAAGGCCAGATCGTTCACGATCAGGCAATCGAGCTTCCTGAGCTTACCTCGGTTCTCGGGGAGGGTCAGCCCCCTCTCATTATAGGTCTCCAGGACCGTTTGGTAATGGAACGCCAGGACTTCCGTGTGGCTCACGTCGGTCAGGTCCAGGCAGCGTCCCAATTGAATAACGGCCCCGATGACGCCGGTCTTCCCGCCCTGGTCGGCCCAGACGCGGGCGCGTTCCGGGGCGTGCTCCCAGAAGTAGACGCCGTGGCCGAGCCAGTCGTAGGAATTGCGGCTGGGCTGCCAGTCCTCGATGGGGGTCTCGCCGGCCAGGAGCGAGGCGGCGAGGGCCTCGTCGCAGCCGTGGTAGCCGAGGACGACGCGGGCGAAGCGATCCATAGAGGGCGGGCCTCGACGTCGCGTCAGCCGGCGGGCTCGGCCTCGGGCTTGCGGTTGCGGTAGAGGGAGGGGTCGACGGCGGCGATCATCTTCGCCTCGTCGAGCCGGCCGCCGAAGAAGGCGTTGACGCGGGCGACCTCGGCCTGGGGGTTGGAGACCAGGTCGTGGTGGCGGACGAGCAGGACGTGCATGTTCTCCTGCTTCGGCAGCCAGGCGTGGAGCTTCTCCAGGTGGGCCCGGAACGCGCGCTTGATGTCGTCGCGGGGGTGGATGGGTCGGCCGAGGCGGGCGAGCATCTTCTCCTGGGACGCGAGCATCTCGTCGAAGTCGCGCTGCATGAAGACGATGCGGTAGGTCTCCCCCTTGGGGAGGTCGTACAGGAGCTGGGAGACCATCTTGAAGACCTTGCCCCGGGTGTCCGGGATCCAGGAGGCGTCCTCCTTGATCTTCTTGACGATCTCGAATTCGTAGTACCCCTGGGGGTTGTCGACGTCGGGCGAGCGGATCCCGTCGGAGACGGCCTCGATGCCCCCCTTGTCCAGCATCTGCATCATCAGCGACGTGCCCGAGCGCGGGAGCCCCGAGACGATCACGATCTCCCGGCCCTGATCCGCCACCGTCTGCGCGTTCATGTCCGCCCTCCCTGCAAGGATCCGTCTTCTCGGCCGGATTCTATCGCGTCGTCGGCGATCGAGACATACGAATCCTAGCCCCCCTCCCGGCGGCGGAGGGCCTCCAGGGCGCGGGCGAGGAAGGTCTCGACGACCGCGCCGACGCCCGGACTCCGCGATTCGCGGTCGCCGGAGACGACCAGGGTCGCGACCTGGAACACCTCCAGCCAACCCGCCAGCTTGCCCGGCGGCGTGAACCCGAGGTCGACGACGAAGGTCGGCTTCGACAGCTCGCGACAGGCGGCGAACGCCTCGCGGGCCTCGGGCGATTCCGGGTCGCCGAACCAGGCGAGGCCGCCGGACCGCCGCAAGTTGGCCCGGATCCGCCGGGCGTCGTCGAAGGGGAACTCCACCGCCCCGTAGAGCTGCCCCAGCCGGGGCGCGGGCCCGGCCTCGGTCCGGAACCCGCGCGGCATGTACCCGCCCGTCGCCACCCCCGCGCGGCGAGCCGCCGCCCACGCGGCCTGCTCCGCGCCGGTCTCGCCTCCGGTGATGATGCGCTCGATCATGCCGGATTCCAAACCGATGAGCGACGATCGGCGAGCCGGCCGCGGTCTCGGCTCGAGGGGACCCGATTGAAGTGCATCCCAAGCAAGGCTGAGTCAGCCGTCCGAATTCAGCGCCACCCATTCGCGGGCCGATGCCACCGGATCCTCGCTCTCGCCGAAGGGGACATTCAGGAGGACGCCGAGAATCCGGGCGGCTTCCCAACTCAAATCATCCTGTTCCCATCGCGGTGATGTCAGGATCTCGCGGAGCGTCGGGATGATTCTTGGTCCGCCAATCCGACTCAACGAGGCAAGGGCGACCGCATTCGCCTCGGCCTCTTTCGTGTCCTCTTCAATCGGGCGAGTCGCCAACCTCGAAAGCTCGCCGATGACCGCATCCAGGTCGCAATCCTGAGGATTTCTGCTGCATAGCTCGCCCACAAGCCAGGCCGCATCTCTGCGGGCGAAGTGTTCAGGATGTCGCAATCGTTTGCAAGCCCAGGCCAGTGATTGCCCGCGCCGGGTCGCCAGTTCTTTGAGGGCTTCAGAGCGGACGATCGAGTCGCGAACAACGGCCGCCTCGTCGGCCTCACCATCCGACTCCGAGTCGAAGCTACGCCAATAGTCGTCGCATAGCTCCTCAAGGGCTTGCGTCGATGCACCCTGGAGCACGCCCAGATCAGGTCGCGCCTCGACGGGATTTGAGGAGGCCGGCCACAGCGATGGCAGCTTTTCGGACGACGGGATACGCCGAAGAGTCTGCTTGCGACCCCGTCGCACCATGCCGCGGATCATCCGAATCATCCAACCCATATCGAATCCGCTGCTGAAGCCCGCATGTACGAGAAGCCCAAGCCTTCCGCCCGCGGTGCGATCCAGTCTACCGCACCGACGGCAGGATGGCGAGCAGCGTCGTCGATGCGAGGCCGGCGATAGGGGAAGACTCCATCGGCGGGCCTCTTTCACCCGCGGAGAAATGTACGCCCTTCGGACCTCCCCCCGTTAGCCCTCGAACCGCCTCAGCACCAGGGCCGTGTTCTGGCCGCCGAAGCCGAAGCTGTTGGACAGGACGGCGTCGACCCGCTTCGACCGGGCCTCGCGGGGGATGTAGTCGAGGTCGCAATCGTGGCCGGGGTTCTCCAGGTTGATCGTGGGGGGCAGGACGCCGTCGCGGATGGCGAGCAGGCAGGCGATGGCCTCCACGGCGCCGCCGGCGGAGACCAGGTGGCCGGTCATGCTCTTGGTGCTGGAGACGGGGATCGTGTCCGCGCCGTCGCCGAAGACCTTCCTGATCGCCAGGGTCTCGATCGAGTCGTTCGAGGGCGTGCTGGTGCCGTGGGCGTTGATGTAGCCGATCTCCGAGGGCTCCACCCCGGCGTCGGCAAGGGCGATGCGCATGGCGGCGACGGCGCCGCGGCCCTCGTCGTGGCTGTCGGTGAGGCGGAAGGCGTCGGCCGTGGAGCCATGGCCGGCGAGTTCGCCGTGGATCGTCGCGCCGCGGGCCTTCGCGTGCTCCAATTCCTCCAGGACCAGGACGCCGCCCCCCTCGCCCAGCACGAAGCCGTCGCGGTCGCGGTCGAACGGCCGGCTGGCACGCGCGGGGTCGTCGTTGCGGGTGGACATGGCCGTCAGCAGGATGAAGCCCGTGACGCCCAGCGGGTGGATCATGCTGTGCGCGCCGCCGGCCAGCACCACGTCCAGCTCGCCGCGGCGGATCAGCTCGCACGCCTCGCCGAGCGCCTGGGCGCTGGCGGCGCAGGCGGTCTGGCACGTCATGTTCGCGCCGCGGGCCCCGAAGACCGACGCCAGGTGGCCCGCGGCCTTGCCGGGCTCCTGGTCGTCCTCACGGACGGCGTGCAGCGTGCGCACGCCGCGGCTGGTGAAGGCGGCCGTGTCGACCTTCCCGCCGCGGTTCGAGCCGTGGACCAGGTCCACGAACCGTCCGAAGTCCTGCTGGCCCTCGCCCGAGCCCAGGTAGACGCCGAACCGCGACCGATCCAGATCGGCCCCGTCCAGGCCCGCGTGGGCGACCGCCTGGGTCGCCGCGGCGAGCGCGAACTGCGACGTCCGGCTGTGCTCGCGCCAGCGGTCGGCGTCGGCCCGGTAGTCCGCAAGGTCGAAGCCCTTCACCTCGGCCGCGATCCGGGTCGCGAACGTCGCCGCGTCGAAGAGCGTGATCGGCCCCACGCCGCCGCGGCCCTCGCGGAGCGACGACCACGTCGACTCCACGTCCCGGCCGACCGGCGTGATCGCCCCCATCCCCGTCACCACCACCCGTCGCCGCATCGCGATCGCCTCCCGGGCCCGGCTCCGTCCATCGCCGGGAATGATAGGACGACCGTCATGCAACGTCAAGGCGGATCAGGAGGCGGCGTCGGGCGAGCGGGCGCGGGAATGCTGCTGGCGGTAGGCGGCGGGCGTGAGGCCGGTGGCGCGGCGGAAGACGGTCGACATGTAGCCGAGGTAGGCGAAGCCGGAGCGGCGGGCGACGTCCTCGTAGTCCAGCTCGGTCTCGGCCAGGAGGCGCTCGACGCGGCGGATCCGCTCGCGGGCGATGGTCTCGTGGATGGTCCGGCCCAGCTCCTCGCGGAAGAGGCGCTGGAGCTTGGAGCGCGAGACCGCGACGGATTCCAGCACGTCGTCGACGCGGATGCCGCGGCAGGCGTGCTCGCGGATGTAGCGCAGGGCCTCGGCGAGGCAGGGGTCCTCGATGGCCGTGAACTCGGACGAGCGGCGGACGGCGACGCCCAGCGGCGGGACGACGGCGGGGCGGGGGATGCGCTCGCCGCGCATCATGCGGTCGAGCCGGGCGGCGGCCTCGTAGCCGATCGTGCGGCAGTCGGGGACGACGCTGGAGAGGGCGGGGTTGGCCAGGTCGCAGGCGATCGGGTCGTCGTCGGCCCCGACGACCGCCACTTCCTCCGGCACGGACACCCCCGCGCGGCGGCAGGCCTCCAGCGCCTGGACGCCGCGGAAATCGTTGCAGGCCATCAGGCCGAGCGGCCTGGGGAGCGAGGCGATCCAGCGCGAGGCGGTCTCCATCTCCTCCTCCCACGACGGGATCTGGTGCCCCCACGACGCCGTCTGGCCGCCGCGGTAGAGGCGGCATTCGAACCCCTCGCGGCGCACCCGCGCGGCGAACCCCTCGAAATTGGCCGCCGACCAGCGGAAGCCGGGGTAGCCGAAGAAGGCGAATCGCCGGAACCCCCGCTCCAGCAGGTGCTCGGCGGCCAGCGCGCCGATGGCGCGGTGGTCGCTCTGGACGTGGGGCCGCCCCCCCTGGTCGTCCAGGTCGACCGTCGGCGTGCGGGACGGGGCCGAGCCCCCGGGCCGCGACACCGACAGGATGATGCCGTCGCCGTCCCACGAGTCGAGCCAGGCCGGGAACGGGTCCTGCCGCGATCGCGGCTCCAGGTAGAAGCTCCAGGGCCCGTTCTCGCGCGCGTAGCGCGCGACCCCTTCGAGGATCCGGCGGCCGTAGGCCATCGAGGTCTGGATCACCAGCGCGACGTGCGGGGGCTCGCCCGGGGCTCGGCGGCGGCTCTGGCGCGTGGGCATGGGGCGTCTTTCGCTCGGGCGCGGCGGGGCCGGGAGCGGATCCCTGGCCCCGCCCGGCCCCGCCATCGTAGCCCGACGCCGCCCGATCGGACAACCGACGAGGCGGACCGAAAAGTGGAAAAGGAATGCCGGATATTGAATTGTCGGCCCCCGGCGGCCGGCCTATTGTGAGTCCACTCTCCCACTTCCCTTTGCATCGGCCGAGGCCCGCGCCGCGCCCTCTCCTCGCCGCGGCGTTCCGACCTCGTCGACCCAATCCCCGCGCCCTAATTCGAGGAGCGTCCCTTGCCGACCGCCCCACTCCGCGGCCGCGCCCGCAGCGGCTTCACGCTGATCGAGCTGCTGGTGGTGATCGCGATCATCGCCGTGCTGATCGCCCTGCTGCTCCCCGCCGTGCAGGCCGCCCGCGAGGCCGCCCGCCGCGCCCAGTGTATGAACAACCTGAAGCAGATGGGCCTGGCGATGCACAACTACGAATCCGCCACCGGCGCCTTCCCGCCGGCGAAGATCTACTCGGCCACGGCCGGGACCGTGCCGGCCAACGACCCCGGCAACCTGGGCCTGGTGCTGAACACGACGGCCTTCGCCCTGATCCTCCCCTACATCGAGCAGGGGACGCTCTCCAACGCCTACAACTACAGCCTCCCGTCCTGCCCGGCGACGAACGCCGCCCCGAACAAGACCCCGGTCGGCGGCGCGGGGTCGTACCTGGCCAACACCACCGTCACCTCCTCGGTGGTCGCGGCCTACCTCTGCCCCTCGGACGCCCCGATCGCCACCCCGAATCCGACCGCGCTCACGTCGACCGGCCCCTACGACGGCTTCCGCTCGGCCCGCGGCAACTACGTCCTCCCGTGCGGCCGATACTACGAGATGTACAACGGCCGGCAGCTCGGCGGGGCCCGCCCCGCCGACGGCGGCGTCTTCTCGGGCAATGACGTCCCCACCAGGATCTCCAACGTCACCGACGGCCTGAGCAACACCACGCTCATCCTGGAATCGGTCCAGGAGAAGACCAACGTCGCCTACGGCCCGTACTGGGGCCAGGGCCTGTGGACTTCGACCCACTCGCTCATCTACGACAACAACCCGGCCAACACGGCGTCCTACAGCGTCAACTGGTCGTCCACCATGCCCAACGGCCCGGCGACCATCACGCAATTCTCCCCCAACCCCAAGCGCCTGGGCTACGCCTGGGCGAGCAGCAGCCGGCACCCGGGCGGCATCAACGTCGCGTTCGCCGACGGCAGCGTGAAGTTCATCAAGAACTCCATCAACCCGTCGACCTGGTTCGGCATCAACACGATCGCCAACGGGGAAGTCATCAGCTCCGACTCCTTCTGACCCGGCCGTCCGACCTCACCCCCGGCCCGCGCGACCGGAGTCGCGCGGGCCCCTGCACGCCAGGAGCCCACGATGCCCCGAAGACGATCCCTCTCGCTCGCCGCGGCCCTCGTCACGGCGGCGGTCATGGTCGGTTGCGGCGACTCGGGCCCGGACCTCGTGACCGTCACGGGCGCCGTGACGCAAGAAGGCCGGCCCGTCGGCCACGCCGCCGTCCTCTTCAGCCCCGACCCTTCGAACGTCGCCCTCGTCCCCGGCGAGGCCGTCACCGACGCCGAAGGCCGCTACAGGCTGGTCTCCGACCAGCGCAACGGCGCGGTCCCGGGCAAGTACCACGTCGTCATCAAGAGGGCCGCCGGCTCGCCGCCGGCCGGCGCGCTCCCCGCCGACGCCAGCGCCGCGTTCAAGGACGACCCGTTCATGGCCTCGCTCTCCGCCGGCGCCGGCGGGCCGGCCCCCAAGAAGGGGAAGCCGAAGGGCCCCGTCATCCCCTCCGCGGACGACGAGTTCACCTTCGACATCGAGGTCGCCGCCAAGGGGGGCGCGATCGACTTCGACCTCAAGCCCGCGGCGCCCAGGACCGCCGCCAAGTAACGCGCGAGGGCCGGGCTCGTCTCATGGGCCCGGCCCTTTTCAGTTCGCCCCCATCGTCCGCGACGGCCGGGCGGCACCCGGGGCGGCGGGGAGGCAGAGGAGGACCCGCGACTCGGACGTCAGCGGGACCAGGACGCCCGGTTTGGAGTCGGCCGGGACGAGGGCCTTGATGAGGCCGTGGACGCTGGAGGCGCCCTCGGGGGCGTGGATCAGCGGGTTGATCCCGGCGGCCAGGACGGCGTCGGGGGGGTGCTCGTTGCCGAGGCCGCCGGAGAGGTGGATCTCGCCGTCGGGCCGCATGTCGAACGCCAGGCCCAGGCCGCCGAACTCGACTTCCGTCTTGCGCGGGTCGATCCGACCGTGGCGCGACGAGGGGCGGAACTTCATCTCGCGGGCCAGGGCCGAGAGCAACTCCACGCCCACGCTCCCCGGGCCGGCCGTGAGCCTCCCCTTCGCCTCGATCCAGCCGGGGCCCTGACCCGGCCGGTCGCCCCAGCGGGCCGCCTCCACCGCCACCCGCGCCGAGCCGGCCAGGCGGTGGCTCGGGAACCGCGAGGAGACCAGCGCCGTCAGGTCGACGTCGTGGAGGTCCCCCGCGAACTCGGCCGACCACGGGCCCGTCCCGGCCTGTCGCAGCGTCAGCTTACCGTCGACGCGGGCCTTCGGGCCGATCCAGTCGGAGGCGTCGAGGAAGACGTCGAGGACCCGGCCCGGGAGCGGCTGGCCCTCCATCGTCTTGAGCGCGAGCGTGGTCACGACGGGATCCGCCCGGCGGTCGCGGGCGAGCGTCATCTCGCATCGCGTCTTCGAGGCCGAATCGATCAGCCGATACGCCACCTTGAGCGTCGGCCCGGAGGCGTCGGA
>MKTT01000019.1:0-26520 GCA_001898385.1 Planctomycetales bacterium 71-10 | reverse complement strand
TCGCCGCGGAGCGCCAACTCCTCGGCGTGGACGACGAGGTCGCGGCCGGACGGGACCAGGTGGAGCGACTTCGCGCGGGCGACCTCGGCCAGCCCCTTCCCGCGCGGTTCCTCCTGGCGCAGGACGATCCCGCGGTACAGGACCTCGCCGGGGCGCGGGTAGGTCACGGCTTCGAGCGTCACCTGCAAGCCCAGGCCGCGGCCGAGCGTGATCTCGACGTCGCGGACGTGCCCCGGGCGGTTGATCCGCCAGGCGTGGAACGCCGTGAAGGCCGTCGGGACCATCGTCAGGGCGACCATGGCCGCCGTCGCCAGCCCCTGCCGGGCCGGGCGCGAAAGGGGGACCATCCCTGCCTCCCTCGTTTCGAACTCGAACGGACGCGCGGGGAATGGCCGACGACTCCCCGGTTCCTCCGGGCCGCCATCGGCCGGCGCGACACCTATCCTCTATCGAGCGGCCCGACGGCCGGAATCCAGCCGCCGGACGCATCGCGAAAACCGGGCGTGCCGGTTTTACGGGCGATCGGCCCAGGTGGCCAGCTTCTCGCGGTTCAGGGCGTGGACCGCGGCCATCGTCGCCTTGAGGGAATCCAGGCTGGAGCCGTCGTAGCGATCCAGCAGCGCCGCGGCGACCTCGAAGCCGACGACGTTCTCGACGATGACGCTCGCCGCCGAGACGGCGCAGACGTCGGATCGCTCGTAGGAGGCCGGCGACTCGCCCTTGGTCGCCATGTTGACCGACGGCCCGCGCTTCGCCAGCGTGCTGATGGGCTTCTTCGCCGCCCGGACGACGATCGGCTCGCCGTTGGACGTCCCCCCCTCGATCCCCCCCGCGTTGTTGCTGGGACGGCGGAAGCCGTAGCGGCGGTCGTCGGCGTCGTGATCGGGGTCGTAGCGGATCGGATCCATCACCTTCGACCCGGGCCGGCGGCCGGCCTCGAAGCCCAGGCCGATCTCCACCCCCTTGATCGCCTGGATCCCCATCACGGCGCAGGCGAGGCGGGCGTCGAGGCGGCGGTCGGGCTGGACGTGGCTGCCGAGGCCGATCGGGCATCCCGTGACGATCGTCTCGATGATGCCGCCCAGCGTGTCGCCGGCCTCGCGGGCCGCGTCGATCGCCGCGACGATGGCGGCGTCGGCCTCGGGGTTGAGCGTGTAGACCGGGCTGGCGTCGCGGACGGCGACGTCCAGCGACAGCGGCGGCGCGACGATCCCGCCCAGCTCCGCGACGTAGCCGAAGACGTGGATCCCGACCTCCCGCAGCACCAGCCGGGCCATCGCGCCGGCGGCCACCCGCACGGCCGTCTCGCGGGCGCTGGCGCGTTCGAGCACCTGGCGGATCCCGGTCTGGTAGCTGATCGAGCCGGCCAGGTCGATGTGGCCCCCGCGCGGGGCGGCGGGCTCGGCCAGGCGTTCGAGCTTGGCGTCGTTGTTGATGAGCCGCAGCGTGATCGGCGCGCCGGTGCTGACGCCCTTGAACGTGCCGGAGTCGATGAAGACGCGGTCGGTCTCCAGCTTCTGGCGCTTGCCCCGTCCGTACCCCCCCTGCCGCCGCTCAAGCTCGCGGTCGATGAACGCCTTGTCGAGCGGCACCCCGGCGGGGAAGCCCTCCACGATCGCGGTCAGGGCGGTTCCGTGCGATTCACCGGCGGTCAGCATGCGGAGCATGGGCGGGGTCTTCCGGTCCTTCTTCGGCCTCGGGTCTCAGCGCCAGGGGAACGGGCGGCCGGTCAGCCGCTCATAGGCGTCGATGTACTTGGAGCGGGTGCCGGCGACGACGGCCTCGGGGAGTGGGGGCGGCTCGCTGGCCTTGTCCCATCCGGTCGTCTCCAGCCAGTCGCGGACGAACTGCTTGTCGAACGACGGCTGCGCGCCGCCGGGCTTGTAGGTCTCGACCGACCAGTATCGCGAGCTGTCGGGCGTCAGCACCTCGTCGATCAGCAGGAGTTCGCCGGTCTTCTCGTCGAAGCCCCATTCGAACTTGGTGTCGGCCAGGATGAGGCCCTTCGAGAGCGCCAGCTCGGCCCCCCGCGCGTAGACGTCCAGGCTGACGTCGCGGAGCCGGCCGGCGACCTCCGCGCCCAGGGCGTTCGCCATCACGTCGAACGAGACGTTCTCGTCGTGGCCGGTCTCGGCCTTGGTGGCGGGGGTGAAGACGGGCTCGGGAAGGCGGTCGCTCTCGACCAGCCCGGCCGGCAGCGGCACGCCGCAGACGGAGCCCGACGCCCGGTACTCCTTCCAGCCCGACCCGGAGAGATACCCGCGGACGACGCACTCGAACGGGGCGACCTTCGCCTTGCGGACGAGCATCGCTCGCCCGCGCAGGGCCTTGCGGGCCGCGTCGTCGAGCGCGACCGGGAAGTCGTCGACGTTCGTGGAGATCAGGTGGTTCGGCACGCCCAGGCGTTCGAACCAGAACTCGCTGAGGCTCGAAAGGACGCGGCCCTTGTCCGGGATGGGCGTCGGCAGGACCCAGTCGAACGCGCTGATGCGGTCCGAGGCGACCAGCAGCAGCCGGTCGCCCAGGTCGTACACGTCGCGCACCTTGCCCTGCTTCTTCGGGAGCCCGTCGAGCCCCGTCGCCGAGATCGCCACGTCCGCCTCCGCGCGACATCCGTTCATCAACGCAAAGGGATGAATGTAATCGATGCCGCCCGCGGAAACAAGGCGAGGCGCGAAGGGCCCGGCGGACGCTCGTCACCGACGCCGTCCGCGACGTATAACCGAATAGGGTCGGCGACGGAACGATGGCGTCCGGGGTCGCGGCATGACGGTCGAGACGTCCAAGAGCCTGCTGGATCGGCTGCGGAGCCGGCCGGACGACCAGATGTCGTGGCGGCGGTTCGCGGGGCTGTACGCGCCCCTGATCCGCCGGTGGCTGGTCGGTCAGGGGACGCCCGATGCCGACGCGGAGGACCTGGCCCAGGAGATCCTGATGGTCATCTTCCGCGAGCTGCCCGGCTTCGACCACAACGGCCGCAAGGGGGCGTTCCGGACCTGGATCCGCACCGTCACGGTCAACCGCCTGCGCGGCTACTGGCGGTCGCGCCGCGTGGGGGCCGTCAGCGGGATGGAGGAGCGCCTGGCCCTGCTGGAAGCCGAGGACGGCGAGCCCGGCCGCGCCTGGGACCGCGAGCACGACGAGCACGTCGTCGCCCAGGTCATGAAGCTGGTCGAGCCCGAGTTCGCCCCCTCCACCTGGCGCGCCTTCCGCCGCACCGTCGTCGACGGCCTATCCGCCGCCGAGGCCGCCGCCGAGCTGGGACTCACGCCCAACGCCGTCCTCATCGCCAAGTCGCGCGTCCTCCGGCGGCTCCGCGAGGAGGTGCGCGGGCTGGTGCCGTGAACATCGCCGCGCTGTTTTTTCGCCACATCCCCCGCTCGCGTGAAAGGATGCGGGCGGACGCGCACTCCCCGGTCGGACGACGGAGCGAGGGACGGCCCTCGGCCCGGCGATCCGGGATCCGACTGAACCAAGGAGACACGCGCGATGAGACTCCCCCGCCCGCTCCGCCCGGCGGCGCTCGCCCTGGCCCTCGCCGCCGCCCCGGCCGCCCGCGCCGACTGGCTCGACCCCGCCTCGTTCGCGTCGCTGGGGGCGCTGAACCTGGCCTCCGGGTCGTACACCATCGAGACCGACGGCGCGCCCGTCCTGAAGGATTCCGGCGGCAACGTCCTGTACATCGGGACGACCTACGCCCAGGGCGGGACGTACAACCCGACGGTCTCCGTCCTGACGTTCAGCTCGATCTCGATCGCGTCCGGGGTGACGATCACGGCGGTCGGCCAGAACCCGCTGGCGCTGCTGTCGCAGTCGGACCTCGTCCTCTACGGCGTGATCTCCGCGAACGGCCAGAACGGGCACGATTCGCCCCGGCTGGGCGGCGACGGCCTGGGTGGGGCGGGTGGCGCGGGAGGCGGTGCCGGGGGGAATTCGAGCCAGACCGGGGAAGGGCCCGGCGGCGGCCCGGGGACCCCGGGGGGCCTGCCCAACTGGGCGGGGGGCGGCGGCTACGGCGGGCACGGCGGGGCGTCCGACCAGGGCCTGACGGGGCCCGCCTACGGCGACCTCCATCAATATCTCCTGGGCGGTTCCGGGGGCGGCGGAGGCGGCGGCAACCTGTTCCAGACGGCCGGCGCGGGGGGCGGGGGCGGCGGCGGCGGGATCGAGCTGGGGGCGTCCGGCTCGATCCTCTTCGGCGAGAACTCGGCGCTCACGGCGAACGCCGGGCTGGCCGGCGGCGGGTTCGCGTCGAACGCCGGCGGCGGCTCCGGCGGCGGCCTTCTGATCCACGCCCCGACCATCGAGACGCGCGTCGGCTCGGTGATCTCGGCGCTGGGCGGGGCCTACTTCGGCGGCGGCGGGCGGATCCTCTTCCTCACCGACACGGCGACGATCAACCAGCGCGGGGGGAACATCTCGGCGGGCGCCGGCGGCGGCGCGAACGATCAGGAGAACGGCGTGGTCGAGTATGATTACCTGCGGGCCCGCGCCGTCCCCGAGCCGGCGACCCTGGCGATGGGCCTGACGGCGGCCGTCGGCGTCGCCGCCCTCGCGCGGCGGCGGACGCTCGGCTGAGTCGGGGCGGCGGGCCGGGCGCGGCGGAGGAGACCTCATGGCCGAGATGCGGCGCGACGAGCACCCTTCACCCGCACTCCTCGCCGCGTTCGCCCGCGGGGAGTCCGACGGCCTCGACACCGAGGCCGTCGAGCGGCACCTCGACTCGTGCGAGTCGTGCCGCTCGGCCGTCGAGGCCGCCTCGGGGGACGATCCGCTGGTGGAACTCCTCCGCGCCGCCGGCCGCAACATCGAGGACGGAGGGGCCCCGCCCGCGATCCCCTCGGGCTACGCGCTGGAGGACGTGATCGGCCGAGGCGGGATGGGCGTCGTCCACCGGGCGCGGCAGGTCGGGCTGGGGCGGGTCGTGGCCCTGAAGCGGATCGCCGCGGGCGTCGACGCCACCCCGGCCGAGCGGTCGCGGTTCCGCGCCGAGGCCGAGGCCGCCGCCAGCCTCCGCCACCCCAACATCGTCCCGATCCACGACGTCGGCGAGCTGGACGGCGTCCCCTACTACGCCATGGAGCTGCTCGACGGCGGCACGCTGGCCGACCGCCTGGCCGGGGGCCCCCTCCCGCCGCGCGAGGCCGCGACGCTGGTCGAGGCGCTGGCGAGGGCCATCGAGCACGCGCACCGGCGGGGCGTCGTGCATCGCGACCTCAAGCCCCGCAACGTCCTGTTCGACGCCGAGGGGACGCCCAAGGTCGCGGATTTCGGCCTGGCGAAGCGGCTCGACGCCGGGACCCTCACCCGCACGGGGGCCCTGATGGGGACGCCCCTGTACATGGCCCCGGAGCAGGCGACGGCCGGCCCCGGCGTCCCCGTCGGGCCGGCGGCCGACGTCTACGCGCTGGGGGCGATCCTGTACGAATGCCTGGCCGGCCGCCCCCCTTTCCCGGGCGACTCGCCGGCGGAGGTCCTGGACCTGATCCGCTCCAGCGAGCCCACCAGGCCGGGGCGGCTGCGGCCGGGCCTGCCCCGGGACCTGGAGACGATCGCCCTGAAGTGCCTGGAGAAGTCCCCCGCGCGGCGGTACGCCTCGGCGGCCGGCCTAGCCGACGACCTGGGCCGGTTCCTCCGCGGCGAGCCGATCCTCGCCCGCCCCGCCGGCCGCGCGGCGAGGCTGGCCAAATGGGCGCGGCGGCGGCCCTCGCAGGCGGCGCTCGCGGGTTTGGCGATCCTCGCCGCGGCCGGGGCCGTCGCCGGCCTGCTCGTCCACGACGCCCGCCTGCGCGAGGCCCTCGGCCGGGCCGAAACGTCCGCCGACGAGGCCCGACGCCAGCGGGCCGCGGCCGACTCGAACTACCGCGACGCCCGGGAGGCCCTGCGCCGGCTCACCGGGGCGTTCAACGACCCGAAATTCCGCGGCCTCCCGCGCCTCGGCGAACTGCGTCGGGTGCAGCTCGAAGCCGCGCTGGGCTTCTACGACCTCGTCCTGGCCCGCAGCGACGCCGACGCCCCCGTCGTCCGCCGCGACACCGCCGAGGCGGCCGTCGAGGCCGCCAACCTCCAGATCGTCCTGGGCCGCCCGGCCGACGCCGAGGCCAAGCTCCTCCGCGCCCTCCGCCTGTACGACGCCCTCGCCCGCGAGGACCCGGCCGACGCCCCCGCCGCGCGCGGCCGGATGGTGGTCCACCTGAAGCTGGGCGTCATGCTGATGGAACTCGACCCGGCGCGATCCGCGCGCGAGCTGGAAGCGGCCCTCGCGCTGGCCGAGGCCCGCCCGGACTCGGAATCCTGGCAGGGCCGCCACGACGTCGCCTGGTGCCTGCACAACCTGGCGTCCTTGCACATGCTCTCCGCCCGCCACGCCCAGGTCGAGCCGCTCCTCGCCCGCGCCTCGGCCATCTACGACGACCTGATGCGCGAGCGCCCCGGCGACCTGGCGCTGGAGGCGTCGGCCGCCGAGACGCTCATCAACCTGGCCGACTGCCGCGCCGCGGCCGGCCGGCCCGACGAGGCCGAGGCCGATTTCGCGAGGGCCGCCGGCTTCCTGGAGCGGGCGCTAGCCGCCCAGCCCGACGTCCCCTCGCACGCGGCCGACCTCTGCGACCTGGCCGTCAACCGCGGGAACCTCCTGCGGAACGGCGGCAAGCCGGAGCGGGCCGTCGAGCAGCTCTCCGAGGGGCTCCGGCGGATCGCGCCGCTGGTCGCGGACGACCCGGCCTCGTCGCGGCTGCGGCAGACGCTCCAGAACCTGCACGGGGCCCGCGCCCAGTCCTTCGAGGCCCTGGGCCGGTACGCCGACGCGATGCCCGACTGGGACGCCGTGGTCGAGGCCCAGGGCGACCGCCCGGGGCGGCTCGGCCTCCGCTTCCTCGGCCTCCTCTGCGCCGCGCGCGGCGGCCAGGCCGCGCGGGTGCGCGACGAGGCCGCCGCGATCCTCGACCATCCCGACGAGCCCCTGAAGGCCGCCGACCGCTACAACGTCGCCTGCGCCCTCGCCCTGGCGACCGCCGCGCCCGGCGGCGACCTCGACGGGCCTTCCCGCGCCGCGATGCTCGACCGCGCCGCGGCCGAGCTGGCCCGCGCGCTGGCCGAGGACCCGGCGCTCCGCGAGGCCGCCCGCGGCGACTCCGACCTCGCGGCGCTCGCCGGCCGCGACGACTTCCGCAAATTGGTCGACGGCCCGTGATCTCGTCAGGCGCCGCACGCGGCGTCGACGTCGGCCGGCGTCGGCTCGGCGAGCGGGACGCCGTTCCGCTCGTGGCGGCGGGCCGAGACCTCCCGATAGACCCTCAGTCGCGTCCGGTTGATCCCGCCGATCGGGACGTGCTCCGGCAGGGCGTGCCAGGGGGTGAACGACAGGTCTTCCACGAAGGCCATGCGCGCCCGGGTGTCCGGGACCTGGGGCGGGATGACGATCTCCGCGACCTTGATCGGCGGCGCTTCGGACTCCTCCCATTCGACCATCGGGTTCTCGACCGGCGTCTTCTCGGGCCCCGCGTCGAGCTGCACGAAGAACGAGAAGCCCGCGCCCCCGTCGCGGAGCGTCGACCACAGGGCCTTGCGGAGGCGGTTCTCCGGGGCCTCCCGCTCGGCCGACTCGGGCGAGCCGTCCGGGCCGGCCTGCGGCGGGGCGTCGGTCGACGTCGGGACGGCCATGTACTTGACGGCGCGCCGGCCCAGGGCGTAAGGCGTCGTGCTCCAGTACCGCGAGGTCAGCGGGCTGGTGGGCGTCTTGCTGAGGACCCGCTTCGCGATCTTCAGCATGGCCGTCGCCTTCGCGAAGCCCAGCGAGGCGATCAGCGAGGCCGCCATCGCCATCCCCCCGCGCCGGTCGTCGGACAGGAAGAAGAGGGCGCTCCGGACGATGGAGGGGCTCACGCCCTTGAACTTCGCGAACGCCTCCGAGAACGGGACGTAGTCGATCGCGTCGGGGACGAAGAAGGCCGGGTCGTCGACGAGGATGAAGTCGTGCGTCCGCGCGTCCTTCTCCGCCGTCAGGACCTTCTCGCCGTCCACGTCCATCAGCTTGATCGCCATGCCGTGGACGTCGGGCAGCCGGTCGTCCTCCTTGCCGCCGTTGGAAAAGCGGATGAGGGCGGGGAACTCCTTCTTCTCGCGGAACAGCCCGACGCGGCATTCCGGCGGGAGCCCGGACGGGTCGACCCGGAACGCGGCGCGGACCAGGCCGTGATGCTTGGGATGCTGGCCGCGGCGCCGGCCGCCGTCCTTCTCGTGGGCCCGGATGCTGATCTCGACGACCTTCCCGATCACCGCATCCTCGCCGTGGGGGATGGTTTCGAGGGAGTGGATCCCGAAATGGGTCGCGTGCGTTCCCGCCATGCACTAGCCTCGCAGGTGAGCCGGTCGGATCGTGAGGTCGGAGCGACGTGCGACATTGGAATACGGCGTCGTCCCGGGAACCTTTCATCGGGCGACGCGCCAGCCTCGATCTGCCCTCACCCTTCGAAAATGAACGACCCCGCCGCATCGTGCGATGCGGCGGGGTCGTTCTGCGGCGTACGGCCGGGGCGATCAGCGCCTCGACTTGCCCTTGGGAGTCGGGAGGTAGTTCGCGGCCTCGGCGCTCTCGGCGTCGGCGACGGCCCGGTCCTCGGCGACGCCGGCCGAGTGCGCCTCGGCGCTGAGGGGCGGGGCCTCGCCCGGGTTCTTGAGGTAACCTGGGCCTTCGTCGCCGCCGCATCCCAGGAAGAGGGCGAAGGCCGTGGCCAGCAGGGCGGCGCAGGTGAGGCGATTCAGCGAGATCACGGGCGGGATCCTTTCGGTTCGATGGGCCGGGGCCGCCTCAGAACTCATCCGAGCTGAGGATCTCGCCGTCGTCGATCACGGCGAGCTTCCGGAACGCTGTCGGGTTGACCGAGAACTTGATGAACCGCACCGAGCCGTCGCCCAGCAGGGCGTTCAGGCCGCCGGGGTGCGGGCCGCCGAACTGGTGCCGCCAGAGGGTCGACCCGGTGTTCGGGTTGGAGGGCGTCGAGCAGGCGCCGTTCAGCGTGGGGGACTGGTTGTCCGACAGGGGGAAGAAGTGCCAGCGGATGCAGTCCTCGTCCCAGCCGCTGTTCTGCCAGCGCTCGTTGTCGCCGCCGTCGCTCCCCTGGGCCTTGGTGGGGAGGCTCTTCTCGGCGAAGACGATGGAGTTCGAAGTGCCGTCCTTAAAGTCGCCCCAGTAGCGCTTGGCCCCCTTGCCGGACCAGACGATGGCCCCCTTGTACCCGGCGCGGTCGCCGCGGTTGATGCCGTTGCCGTCGGGAGAACGGATGCCCAAGGCGGGCGAGATCCCGTTGGGCGCGGCCGGGATGAAGGCGTCGCCGCCGCAGCCGATGTAGGGGCCCTGGCGGAACCCGGCGCAGCCGGCGTAGTCGAGGCCGGCCCGATTGAGCTCGGGGTGGTTCTTGTCGACGACGTACCGGGCGTTCGTGCGGCGGGTCGGGCACTGGAAGCCCGGGACCACGGTCGCGGCGATCTGCATCTCGTTGTTGTAAGACGTGCGAGTATCGCTGGCGTCCGGCTCCATCGTGAAGTTGGCCATGTTGTACAGGGCCTGCTGCTCCATGTAGGGCAGGATCTTGAAGAACTGGTTCCAGCCGTTGGCATGGGCGGCGTTGCAGCAGACGTCGACCTTGGCGTCGTTGTAGCGGGCCGAGTCGAACTTGGGGTCGCCGTCGTAGGGCCCCTGCGGCAGGTGGCCGTTGGCGCTCTCGAAGTTGGCCACGCCCAGGCCCATCTGCTTCAGGTTGTTCGTGCATTGCGCACGGCGGGCGGCTTCGCGGGCGGACTGGACGGCGGGGAGGAGGAGGGCGATCAGCACGGCGATGATCGCGATCACGACGAGCAGCTCGATGAGGGTGAACCCCGAGTGCTTCGTACCGGCGGGGCGAGGCGGAATCACGTCAGGTCGACTCCCTGGACGGCGGATTCCCCGGGGCCGCCACGCGGCGGCGGAGGGGCGTCGCCCGTCCTACAAGTTAGGAACAGTGCGTGAGTCGCCATCATGCCGCCCGAGTGTGAAGGAATTGGGAGGCGAGGGAGAAGTCTCCGAGAGGCTTTCCCGGCCGGCCGCGACGGGCTCTTGGTCATCGACGCGAGCCGAGGTCGTCGCCGGGCTGATCGGCGCCGATCGCTTCTCTCAGGCGGAAGTAGAAGGCGTCGAAGCTGGGCATTCGGATCCGCCGCCAGTCGATCCCGCCGTCGTGGACCATTTCGCAGAGGTCTTCGCGCGTCGGCGAGCGGCCCGTCGCAGCGAGCCGGGACTCCAATTCGCCTTTCAACGAGTTCGGCGATCGGTCGTTCCCCGATCGGCTTTCGAGAGGATCGC
Organism: Planctomycetales bacterium 71-10; assembly: GCA_001898385.1. Lineage (GTDB taxonomy): Bacteria > Planctomycetota > Planctomycetia > Isosphaerales > Isosphaeraceae > Paludisphaera. Next base: position 16,181 of record MKTT01000019.1, on the reverse strand, counting down.
AGCCGTGCTGATGGTGATGCAACGCGCAGAGGATCCAGGCTTCCGACTTCGGTTTGGGGATCATCGGGACGCCGGTCGCAAGGCCCTCCTCGGCGAAGCCGTCGAGCATCGATCGGCGCTTGGACGTCCAGTTTCCGCGACGGGCCGAGCGCGACCCGTCGGTGTCGTGGAAGAGGACGACGACGATCTCATCCTCGGTGCCGGGTTCCCTCAGCTTCTCCCTGGCGATTCGCGCGAGTGCCCGCGCGTTCCGGTAGAACTCGGTCGTCTCCTGATCCCGCTTCTTGCCGACGAAGCGGAAGCCCTTCTCGCCGTGGTTCGCCAGCATGGATTCCGGCACCCATCCCCAGTGCCCTGTATCGGCCGGCGAATAGCCCTGGTGGTGCTCGATGATCGCGGCCAGCACGAGCGCCAGGGGGCCGGGTAGGAACTGGTCGCCCTGGCTGATTCCGTCCGGGTTGAGACCGATTCCGAGATCCGTGGCACCCTCGCCGCTGAGCAGGAAGTACATCGTCAGCGGGCCTCGTGGAGTTCGTCGATCTCCTCGCCGAGCCGTAGCAAGTCCGTGTCCACGAAGGCTTCGCCCGGCCCCATGAACTTGAGCTTCCGCCCGATCGACGGGATGTCGAAGAACGGGATCGTGCGCGTGAGCCCGTCGTCTCCCTTGAAGATGTACAGGACGCTCTCGCGGGCGACGTCGTCTTCGAGGTAATTCAGGATCATCGGGCTGTGGGTCGTGACGATGACCTGCTTGTCCGCCTGGACCAGGGAATCCACGACGAACTCGACCAGCTCGGGATTGATACCGTTCTCGATCTCGTCGAAGAGCGCGATCGGATGGCGCGACTGGATCTCGGCGAGGATGGCCAACACGCGCAGCATGCCGTCGTTGATGTGACGGGCTTCGGTGGTGAGATAGGGCGGATGGTAGGCCGACGGGCTGGAGTACTCCTCGCGGATTTCCAACTGCTTCCACCCGGCCTGGAGCGAGGTCGACACCAATTCCCTGAGTCGCGGATAAACCTCGCGCATCCTGCCAACCAGGGCCGAGCGTTCGTCGTCGGACATCTCAGAGATTAGTGCGGAGAGGTTCCGCCCCCCCATGCCGAGCGTCCCGGCCGACTTTCTGGCTCGGCGTCGCAGGTGATCGGGGCTGAGTTGGTCCAGCGCCTGGATGCCGGCGACCGTCTCCTTCAGTCTCCGGATCCCGTCCGAGAGCAACTCGTCCTTGATCTGGGAGAGGATCGAGCCCTTGTATTCGAAGTGGATTCGCTCGGACAGGATCTCGGAGCCGTCGTGGCGAATCGTTACGACCTCGCCCCCCTCCGTCACGAGGGATGAACCGCCAAACTCCACCGATTCGTCGATGCAGGCGTTGGCGCCGAAGTCGAAGCGGCCCCCCCAACGTCCTTGAACGTCCTGATCCGTGTCGATGAAGTCGACGGCGAACGAGATATGGTTCGGGAGCAAGTGGAGCCTGGATTGTAGTTCATTCGAATCCCAACCCCGTTCCTCGAACCAGACATCCAACCCGTCCCTGACGACGAGCCGCGAGAGGAAGTCGAGGAACTGGAGGATGGTCGACTTCCCCGCCCCGTTGAGGCCGATGAGGCAGGTGAACTTGGGCAGGTTCATCGAGAAGCCGACGAGCGACTTGAAGTTGTCGACCTCGATCCGGCTGATGCGCATCATGGTCTGTAGCCCCCGGCTCGCACTCGATCCGCACGTCCACGCTCAAGCGTAACGGCCGACGGGACGTTGAGGAATCGGAGAAGGTCGATTCGTCGTCCCGATGCGAAGGCGGGCGTTTGCACTCGGCGGCCGGGCGCCGCAAAATCGAACGACGTTCGGACGAAAGCCTATGGCGATTCGGAGGGATGGAAATGGATCAGGCGAGGGCGAGTCGGCGCGGGTTCCTTCGGAGCGTCGGGGCGGCGTGGGCGTTCCCGATGGTGGTGAGCGGACGGGCGCGCGGGGCCTCGGCCCCGTCGGAGCGGATCCGGCTGGGGTTCGTCGGGATCGCGAACCAGGGGACGAACAACCTGAAGGACTTCCTCAAGCGGCCGGGCGTCGAGGTGGTCGCGCTGGCCGACGTGGATTCGAAGCACCTGGCCGCCGCCGCGGCGATCGTCGAGAAGGCGGGGGGCAGGCCGTCGACGTCCGGCGACTATCGCAGGCTGCTGGACGACCCGTCCCTCGACGGCGTCGTCGTCTCCACGCCCGACCACTGGCACGCTCTGATCACCACCGACGCCTGCCTCGCCGGCAAGGACGTCTATTGCGAGAAGCCCCTGAGCCTGACCATCGCCGAGGGCCGCCGCATGGTCGACGTCGCCCGCGCGACGAATCGGGTCGTCCAGACCGGCAGCCAGCAGCGATCGGACGCGAACTTCCGCCTGGCCTGCGAGCTGGTGCGCGGCGGCCGCCTGGGGAAGATCAAGGAGGTCCGCACGATCCTCCCCAAGGTCAACTTCGCCGGCCCCGCCGTCGCCGACTCCGCGGCCCCGCCCGAGCTGGACTATGAATTCTGGCTCGGCCCCGCCCCCGGGCGGCCGTACAACGCCAAGCGGGTCCACTACCTGTTCCGGTTCTTCTGGGACTACTCCGGCGGCCAGATGACCAACTTCGGCGCGCACCACCTGGACATCGCCCAGTGGGGCCTGGGCCGCGACGACTCCGGCCCCGTCGAGGTCGAGGCGACCGCCACGTTCAACAAGGACGGCTGGTTCGAGGTCGCCGAGACCAGCCGCATCGCCTACACCTACGACGACGGCGTGAAGCTCCTCTGCCTCCAGGGCCAGGGGAAGGGCCGCTCGGTCGAGTTCGAGGGCGAACGCGGGACCATCGGCGTCTGGCGCGGCGGCATCGAGGCCAGCGACCCCGAGATCCTCAAGGCCGCCGAGGGCGACGGCCGCACCCCGCTCTACGTCAGCGGGAATCACCACCAGAACTGGCTGGACTGCATCAAGTCCCGCGAGAAGCCCATCTGCGACGTCGAGATCGGCCACCGCTCGGCGACCGTCTGCCACCTGGGGAACATCGCGATCCGCGCCGGCCGCAAGATCGCCTGGGATCCGAAGGCCGAGGCGATCGTCGGCGACGACCAGGCCGCCGCGATGCTCTCCCGCCCCTACCGCACCCCGTGGAAGCTCGCCGAGCCCCCCGCCGGATCGACCGCCGGGTCCCGAGTCTGATAGAATTCGTCCTCGTCGCGGCCCCGCGACGTCGCGAGGGCCCGGCGCGGAGACGACGCGCGACGTTCGAGACGATTCGGGGGCCTGTGATGCGTAGGCGAGAGTTCCTCGGTGCGTGCGGGATCGGCCTGGCGGGGATGGCGGCGGGGCGGGCGCGGGCCGACGAGGGCCCGGGCGGGGCGACCTTCCGCGACTTCGACGTCGTGATCGCGGGCGGGACCACCGCGGCCTTCGCGGCGGCCGTCGCCGCGGCGGAGAGCGGCGCGAAGACCTGCCTGATCGAGCCCACCGACTGGGTCGGCGGCCAGATCACCGCCAGCGCCGTGCCGGCGATCGACGAGGCGTGGCACACCATCAAGGACAGGAAGACCGGCGAGTCGTACAAGGTCTTCGAGATCGCCCGCGACCGCGCCAACATGACGCCCAACTTCCGGGCCATGCTCGACGCCACGGGCAACCCCGGCATGGGCTGGGTGAGCAACTACTGCTTCGAGCCCAGGAACTTCCTCAACGACCACCTCCTGCCGCTGGAGCGCTCGCTCGTCGAGAAGGGGACGCTCGTCGTCTTCCGCGAGACGGTGATCAAGTCGGTTGACGTGGATGCGTCGAAGGGCCTGGTGACGGCGATCACGGCGATCCGCCGCAAGCCCCGGCCGGGCGTCGCCGCCGGGGGCTACGACGTCCTGCCGTCGAAGGACCTGCCCGACTGGTACGGCCCCGAGCCCTCCTCGCGGTTCGACAAGGAGACGCTCCGCTTCGAGGCCCCGAAGGGCCGCGACGTCGTCTTCATCGACGCGACCGAGTGGGGCGAGGTCCTGGTCCTGGCCGGTGCGCCGTACCTCCAGGGCGTCGAGGCGACGGACGGCGGCCCGCAGGGGGACGACCGCTGCGGCCAGTCGACGGTGTTCGATTTCGTCCAGCGCTACGCCGACGAGCCGACGGACGAGCCGGTGGGCCCCGAGGGGGTCTCGGGCTTCGGCTACGACGAGTTCGACGGCAAGGCCGAAGCCTGGAACAAGATCTGGACGTACCGCCGCATCAAGAGCGCGAAGGGGGGCGGCCCCGCGGCCGTGGGGGACCTCTGCCTCCAGAACTGGGGCTATTCGCCCAAGCTCCGGGCCGGCGGCAACGACTACCCGTTCGGCTACCTGTTCGTCTCCAAGGCCGACGCCGAGGCCCAGCGGGCCGACTGGAAGGGGGGCGTCGACCTCGCCGTGATGGCCGAGGCCGAGCGCCGGGCGCTGGGATGGCACCACTGGTTCAAGAATCACGCCCCGGAGGGGATCGACCCGCGCCGGATCCTCCTCGACGGCGACGTCCTGGGGACGGCCCACGGCCTGGCCAAGCTGCCGTACATCCGCGACACGCGGCGGTCGATCGGCGTCGACGGCTTCATCCTGAAGGGCCGCGACCTGACCGGCTCCATCGGGAAGAAGACGGGCCGCCGCTTCTTCGACCGCGTGGCGCTCGGGGCGTACCCGATGGACGTCCATCCGATGTCGGGCTGCGAGATGCCCGCCTACATCGTCTCGGCCCACGACACGCTGCCGTTCTACATCCCGTTCCGCGCGATGACGAACGAGAAGTTCGGCAACCTGCTGGTCGCGGGCAAGACGATGGCCCAGAGCTTCCTGGCCAACGCCGCGACCCGCCTCCACCCCATCGAGTGGTCGAGCGGCACCGCCGCGGGCGTCGCCGCCGCCGACATGGTCAAGAACCGCCGCTCGACCCGCGAAGTGCTGGAGAACATCGAGCAGCTCCAGGCGCTCGTGCGGCGGAAGACCCCGACCGAGTGGACCATCGGAGGGAAGCTCTACCCCGGGCCCGAGGCCGGCCGGGGGGAGTGACCGGAGGGATGACGAGGGGAGCCGGGATCTTGACGAGCCCGGCCCTCGCCCGTTACGCGGTGCGGGTGATGCACAAGCCGAGGGGCGGCGTCGAGCGTCGGCTCACTCCTCCAAGGGTTCCTCGTCGTCCTCGTCGACGCCCGGGCCGTGGGCGGCTGCGGCGAGGTGGCCGGCGCGGCTGGCCATGACCTTGGCGGCGATCTCCTCGGCGACGGCGGGGTTCTCGCGGAGGTAGTCCTTGGCCTTCTCGCGGCCCTGGCCCAGGCGCAGGTCGCCGTAGTTGAACCACGAGCCCGACTTCTCGACGAGCTTGTCGGCCAGCGCCATGTCGAGGACGTCCCCCTCGCGCGAGACGCCGTTGGTGTACATCATGTCGAACTCGCAGGTCCGGAACGGCGGCGCGACCTTGTTCTTCACCACCTTCACCTTCACCCGCGAGCCGACGATCTCCTCGCCGTCCTTCACCGGCCCGATGCGCCGGACGTCCACCCGGCACGAGCTGTAGAACTTCAGGGCGCGGCCGCCGGGCGTGGTCTCCGGGCTGCCGAACATCACGCCGATCTTCTCGCGGATCTGGTTGATGAAGATCAGCACGCACTTCGACCGCGACACCCCGCCGGTCAGCTTCCGCAGCGCCTGGCTCATCAGTCGGGCCTGCAAGCCGACGTGGCTGTCGCCGATCTCCCCCTCCATCTCCGCCTTCGGCACCAGGGCGGCGACCGAGTCGATCACCACGATGTCCACGGCGTTCGACATCACCAGCATCTCGGCGATCTGCAGCGCCTCCTCGGCGCTCCCCGGCTGGCTGACGAGCAGGGACTCGATGTCCACGCCCAGCCGCTTGCACCACGAGGGATCCAGCGCGTGCTCGACGTCGATGAACGCCGCCACGCCGCCGTTCTTCTGCGCGTTCGCCACCGTCTGCAGGGCGATCGTCGTCTTGCCGCTCGACTCCGGCCCGAACAGCTCGACGATCCGGCCCCGCGGCAGGCCCTTGCCCCCCAGCGCCAGGTCGAGCGACAGCGCGCCGGTGGAGACGCCTTCGATCTCCAGGTGGCTCGACTCGCCGAGCTTCATGATCGAGCCGGAGCCGAACGCCTTCTCGATCTGGCTGATCGTCGTGTTCAGCGCCTTCTGCTCGGCGGACATCGGCGCCGCCTTCGCCTCGGTTGCAACCTGTCGCTTCGCCACGACCTCGGCTCCTTCATGCTCGGCTGAGTTCTGTACGCACGACCACTACTGTATCACGGCGGGGCGTGCGGGTCAAGTCTCGGTGCGGGCCTTCGCCGAGGCCAGGGGGGCGCGGGCGAGGGCGGCGTAGGTGGGGCCTTCGGGGGTGAGGGTGGAGGAGTAGGCGACGACCTCGCCGACGGTGAACGCGCCGGGGGACCATTCGCGGTATTCCTCGACGAGCGGCGCGAGGTCCGGGGCGGGGGAGGGGGCCTTGCCGCGGCCCGCGCCGGCCTTCAGGCGGCCGAGGGTGACGTGGGGGGTGAAGCGCGGATCCTCGGGGGGCCGGCCGATGCGCCGGAGGTTGGAGACGACGGCCTTGTGCAGCTCGGCCAGGGGTTCGAGGCCCGGCCCGGCGAAGCCCGCCCAGGCGACGCGGGGCCGGTCGGGCTTCGGGAACGCCCCCAGGCCGGCGACCTGGACCTCGAACCGCTTGCAGGCGCGGGCGGCCTTGCGGGCGGCCTCGCAGACCTCGTTCAGCTCGGCGAACGGCACGTCGCCCAGGAAGGCGAGCGTCAGGTGGAACGGGGTCGAGTCGGCCCACCGGAAGGCGGGGAGCAGGGGGGCGAGCTTGTGCTGGAGCTTCGTCAGGCGGTCGGAGATGTTCGGGGGGACGTCGATCGCCAGGAACGTCCGGGTCGTCTGGGCCATGGCGTCGGCGTCCTTTCGCTAACGGGCTCCGTCGGTTCGGCGTCCCGACATCGTACCCCGTCGCGGCCGGCGTGGCGAGGCGGCCGGCTCACCAGAGGAGCGGCCGGACCGGGGCCGCCCTCATCGGGGCCGCGGGCCCGGGCGCCGTCGGCGTGGCGAAGAGGACGTCATAGAGCCATCGCCAGAGGCGGACGGGGGGGGAGGCGTCGTCGACGTGCTCGTCGTCCTCCAGGTAGCGGACGACCTGGCCGGGCTGGAACGTCAGGGCCATGCGCAGGCCGTCGCGGCGGGCCTGGTCCAGCTCGGCGCCGGCGATCGTCGCGCCCGGCGAGGCGTTCCCGGCCTGTTCGAACGCGATCGTGACCGCGTCGCTCGGCCCGGACTCCAGCCGGACGAGCTTCATGTCGCCGGGGGCGACGTCGCCGACGACCACCTGAACTCCCGAACAGGAGACGACCAGCTCCCGGATCGACTCCGCCCCGCCGTTGATCAGCACGAGCCCGGCCGACGGCCGCCTCGCCAGCCTCACGCCCAGTTCCACCCCGACCAGCGCCAGGGCGACCAGGCTGACGATCCACCAGCGTTTCCGACTCGTCGTCATGGCCCGGCCTCGCTCGGCGGCAAGTGACTCTTGTCCGAGGATCGCACGGCCGCGGCCCGGTCGGCAAGAGGACGCCGCCGGGATGCATCGAATTCGGCCGATACGGGGCCGCCGCGCGAGCGACCTGACCGGCTGGGCCGGAGGTTCGCATTCTGCGCATCAGGCCCCGGGGGCGGCCGGGCGGGGGGCTTCGAAAACGTCAATCGGCCCCGGGGGAGGGCCGATCAACGGTAAGGGGCCGGGAGGCGTCGCGAGGCGTCCGGCCGGCCCCTCGACGAAGGATCGGGGCGAGCAAACCTTGCCGGCTCGGAGGGCCGCGACGCCTGGGGAGACCCGGACGCCCGCGGCCTCGCGCCGGCTTCGTCACGCAGGATGGACCGGCCTTGAACGAGACTTCGACCCAGAGCCGCGCCGAGCCTCGGTCACGACCCGACCGGGCCCACGACGGCCGACGCACTCCCGCCTCCCCCGAGCGGGCCGGATCCGTCCGGCCGGGCCCGGGGAAGGTCTGGGGGCTGGTCGGCCTGGTGGCCCTGACGGCCGTGACGAGCCTGGTGGTGGCCACGATCTCGACCTGGCTGGTGCCGGCCTACATGGCGGCCATGGCCCTGATCTTCGCCGCGCCCCGGCCTCCCCGGCCGGCCGGCGGCCCGTCGACGCCCGAGGGATCCTCCGCCGCGCCCCCCGAAGACGCCGCGCCGCCGCGTGCGGACGACGTCGAGGGGACGCCCGTCGAGGGCCCCGAGGCCGCCGACGATCCGCCCGCGCCCGCCGAGGCCGTCGCGCCCGCGCCCGCCAAGCCCCGCAAGCGCAGGGCGAAGGCGAAGCGGGGCAAGGCGGCCCAGGCGGCCGAGGCGACGTCGGAGCCGACCTGGATCCGCGTCGGGCCGGGCAAATTCGTCCGGGCCGACGTCCAGGACGCGCCCGCCGACGCCGACGCGACGGCGGATCCCCCCTCCGACCCGGAGGCCGGGGCCCCGACCGAAGCCGAGCCCGCGACCCTGACCGCGGCCGATCTCCGGATCGAGGCCGAAGCGACCCCCTCCGCCGACGTCGAGCCCGACGCCCCGGCCGAGGCCGTCGACCTGCCGACGCACGAGGACGCGACGCCCGCGTCGCCGTTTGAAGCGGAGCCGAGCGAGGTCATCTCGCCGGCCTCCTTCAGCGACGACGAAGCGGAGCCCATGGAATCCGGCGAGGAGTACGGCATCGCGCCCTCTGCACTCGCCGGCGCCTTCGACGAGGGGTACGGCATCGCGCCCTCTGCACTCGTCGAGACGTGGACTCCCGAGGCCCTCCCCGAAGACGTCGCCGACGACGAGCCCGAGCCGGACGCCGAGCCGACCGATGCGGGGTGGTCCGCCGAGGACGAGACCCGGAGCGAAGCCCGTGCGGAGTTCGTGGACGAGGTGGAGGACGAGGCCCCGGCCGACGCGCCGGAGGCCGATCCCGAGTCCCCGGCCGCGACGCCCGCGACGGTCGCGCCGCCCAGCCCCGAGCGCCTCGCGCCCGGGGGGACGGCGACCGGCCCGAGGGGGGCCGCCCGGCCGAACGGGCTCGGCATCGCCCGCCGCGCCTCACGCCCGCGGGAGCGACTCGACCGCCCTCGGACCCCTCGCCATCGCGGCGCCGTCGCCCGCCCGGCCCGCTCGGGCCGTGCCGATCGCGTCCGCGTGAGGGTGGCCGAACGCGGCCGACGCCGCTCGGACCCGACCGGTCGACGCCATCACCCCCGGTCCCCGCCGGGACGCGCCTGACCGGCGCCTCGACATCTCGACGTGGCGCACGCGAAACGCCCCGGCCGGAGACGGCTCGGGGCGTTTCGCGTTTCGAATCCTCGGCGGGATCGATCAGGGCTCGGCGTGCTCGACCGGGGGCTCGACGGGCGTCGCCTCGGCCTCCGTCGGCCTCGACCGCGCGCCGGGGAGCCACCAGTTCACGGTGAGGCACAGGGCCACCAGGAAGCCCCGCAGCGCCCAGCCCGCCCACCGGGGGAACTCGGGCCAGGCCGAGTTGTGATGCACCTGGATGTAGTGGAAGAAGTCGTGCAGGTCGTGCGACATCATCTCGCCGGCCGCCGCCGCCAGCAGCGCCACGGCCGCATACGCGACCCAGCGGTAGCGGTGCATGAACTCGGTGATCACCGCGCTCAGGAACAGGAGCATGATGATCGAGAGGATCAGCCCGATGATGATCTCGGACCAGGTCCGCGCCGCGCTGGCGATGGCCAGGACGTTGTCCAGGCTCATGATGAAGTCGGCCATCGCGATCCGCTGGACGGCCTTGAACAGCGAGGTCGGCGCCGCGTCCGGGTCGCCGGCCGCCTGGACCTCCTCCTGCATCAGCTTGCAGGCGATCCAGACGAGGAGCATCGCCCCGACGAACCGCAGGCCGGGGACGTCCAGCAGCTTGTAGACGACGAGCGTGAAGGCGATCCGCATCACGATCGCCATGCCGCAGCCCCAGATCATCGCCTGCCGGCGCTGCCTGGCCGGCAGCCGGTGGGCGGCCAGGCCGATGACCGCGGCGTTGTCGCCCGAGAGGACCAGATCATACAGGATGATCTTGACGATCGCGATCACGGGCGCCAGGTCGAGAGCCATGCCAAGTCCGGAGGTTGGGGCGAGCGGCGAGATCCGCGGGACAGGAAGCGACCCCGCGGCGAGAGGCCCCATCATAGCCCCCCCGGCCCCCGCTGGGAACCCGGACGCCCGCCGCGGAATCCGGCCGAATTCGTCCCTCGGCGCCTCGTCCCGCGAGGGCCGACCGCGTATGGTTTTAAGGAGATCCCGATCCGGGGGCCTTTCGCCCCCCTCCCCAACCCCTCACACGCAAGGCGGCTCGGCCATGTTCAGGCGCGCCGGAACGTTCCTCGCGGGCTTCGTGATCGGCTCGACGTCGGCCCTCGCGGCCGAGCCCCCGGCGGCGGACCGGGCGGCCGTCGAGGCCGTCGTGGCCGAATTCGTCCGGGCCTTCGACGCCGGCGACGCGAAAGCGGTCGCCGCGCTCTTCACCGAGGGGGCCCGCATCGAGACCGAGGGCTCGCCGCCGATCGAGGGCCGCGAGGCCATCGAACGCCGGTTCGCCGAGCGCTTCGGCGAGGGCCTCGGCCAGACCATCGTCGTCAAGACGGAGTGCCTGCGGTTCCTGGGCGCCGACGCGGCCGTCGAGGAGGGCTCGGCCGCGATCACCACGCCGTCGGGCCCCGAGGGCGAGCCCGCCGAGGTCGTCCGCTACAAGTACACCGCCGCCTACGTCCGCAAGGACGGCCGCTGGCTCCAGGACAGCATCCACGACTATCCCGCGGCCCCCGACGCCGAGAAGACGCCTCGCGAACGGCTCGCGGAGCTGGGATGGCTGATCGGCGAGTGGATCGACGAGGACGACGCCGCCCGCGTGCACACCGCCTGCGAATGGGCCGACGGCGGCGCCTTCCTGGTCCGCAAGTACCGCGTCGAGGTCGACCGCAAGGACGTCATGACGGGCCTCCAGCGGATCGGCTGGGATCCCCGCCTGAAGCAGTTCCGGTCCTGGACGTTCGACTCCGAAGGGGGCTTCTCCGAGGCCGCCTGGTCGCACGAGCCCGGGGGCGACCGATGGGTCGTCAAGACGACCGGCGTCCTGAGCGACGGCCGGACCGTCTCGGCCACCAACATCGTCACCCGCCTGGGCCGCGACGTCCTGACCTGGGCGTCCGTCGACCGGACGCTCGGCGACCGCGCATTGCCCGACGCCGAGACGATCACCCTCGTCCGCCGGCCGCCCCAGCCCGCGCCCGTCACCTCCAACCAGCCCGCCTCGCCCCGGGGGACGCAACCATGAAGCCGATGACCCGCCTGGCCCTCGCGGGCCTCGTCGCCACGTCCCTGGGGCTTTGCACGACCCCGGCCCGCGCCCAGCGAGGGGGAGGAGGTCGGCCCAGCAGCGGCCTGCGCGGCGGCGGCTCGTACACCCCGCGACCGTCGTTCAACCGGACGCCCTCGTTCAACCCGGGGGCCGCGCAGCGATCGCGCCCCTCCGCCCCCGGCGGCTTCCAGGGGCAGATGCGGCCCTCCATGCCCGTCCAGCGGCCGAACTACCCGAACGTCGGGCAGCCGGGCGTCCCGCGACCGGGCCCGAGCGGCCCGGCGGGGGGCGGCATGCGTCCCCCCGTCGCCAACCCGGGCGGCCCGGCCAATCCCGGCGTGCGCCCCCCCGCCGCCGGCCCCGGCGTGCGGCCCCCCATCGCCGGCCCCGGAGGCCGCCCCCCGGGCGGGCCCGGCTATCCGGGCAATCGGCCGCCGGGCAACCCCGGCTACCCCGGCAATCGCCCGGGGGGGCCGGGCTATCCTCCTCCCGGCGGCCGGCCTCCGGGGTGGGGCGGCGGGCCCCCGCCGGCGTGGGCGGGGCGGCCGGGATGGAACAACCATCAGGCCTGGGTGAACGGCTACTGGCACGGGCGCAACAGCAACAATAACTTCTGGAACAACGGCGGCGCGTTCTGGGGCGGCCTCGCCCTCGGCGGGGTCGCCGGCTGGGGGCTGAACTCGGCCATCTACAACTGGGGGTATCGCCCGTACGTCAACCCGTACGCGATGGTCGCGACCCAGCCGGTGGTGATCCAGCAGCCGGTGGCGGTGCAGCCGGGGGTCGTCCAGCAGCCGCAGGCGATCGAGTCCGCGCCGGCCTACGACTATTCTCAACCGCTCCAGGCGTCGACGCCCGCCGCCGAGTCCGTCGACCCCGCGATGCAGACCTTCGACGACGCCCGCGCCGCGTTCAAGGCCAACGACTACGCCTCGGCCCTCCAGAAGACCGACGAGGCGCTGAAGGCCATGCCCAACGACGCGGCGGTCCACGAATTCCGCGCCCTCTGCCTGTTCGCGCTGAAGCAGTATGACCAGGCCGCCGGGGTCCTCTACGCCGTCCTCTCCGCCGGGCCGGGCTGGGACTGGACCACCCTGATCGGCCTGTACCCCGACGTCGACGTCTACACCGCACAGCTCCGGGCGCTCGAAGCCTATCGCTCGGCCAATCCCAACTCGACCGCCGCCCGCTTCGTCCTGGCCTATCACTACCTGACCGCGGGCTTCGAGGACGCCGCGGTCCGCGAGTTCAACAAGGTGGTCGAACTCCAGCCGAACGATGCGCTGTCGAAGCAGATCGTCGCCAGCCTGACCGGCGCGGCGAACCAGCCGGCTGACGCCTCCCAGCCCCAGCCGGCCGACGCCCCCGCAACCCCCGCGGCCGACGAGCCGAGCCTCGTCGGCACCTGGAAGGCCGCGCCGGATGCGACGACGGCCATCGACCTGACGCTCCAGGCCGACGGCAATTTCACCTGGAACGTCGCCCAGCAGGGGAAGGCCCAGCCGATCGCCGGGACCTACACCTACGGCGGCGGCGTCCTGACCCTCGTCCGCGCCGGCACCGAGAACGACGCGATGGTCGGCCGCGTGACGTGGAAGGACGCCTCGCACTTCGTCTTCCAGGCCCTCGGCGGCGGGGCGAACGACCCGGGGCTCGACTTCACCAAGTGAGCCCCGGAGCGAAGGTTACGACCGGGCTGCCGGCTTCGACGTCCGGCGGCGGGCCTCTGACAGCGCGGCGTCGGCCGCGTCGAGCAGGCCGCCGAGCGTCGTGGCGCTCGTCGGCAGCTCGGCCGCTCCCACGGAGAGGCTGATCCCCAGGGGCAGGCCCGAGAGCGCGGGGTCGGCGGCGGCCTTGCGGGCGAGCTTCTCCCCGACCTGCCGCGCGTCGTGCAGCTCGGCCCGGGGGAGGATGGCCATCAGCCGGTCGTCGTCGAGCCGGCCGACGAGGTCGCTGGAGCGGAGCAGGCCCGCGACCCTCGCCCCGACCCGGGCCACGACCCGATCGGCCTCGGCGGCGCCCAGCAGGTCGCGGACGCCGCGGAGCTGGTCGATCGCGATGAAGAGGACCGACAGCGGCTCCTCGTGCCGCCGTGCCTGGCCGATCGCGAACGGCAGCACGGCGCTCAGCAGGGTCGCGTCGTGGAGGGCCGGCTCCGGGGCCGGCTCGCCCCCCTCGGCCGATGGGCGGGCCGCCCGTCCCGCGCGATCCAGGCGGTCGAACGCCAGGGCGGCGAGCGTCGCGACGGTCTCCAGCCGGCGGACGGCCGTCGCATGGCGGGCCGCGTCGCCCCCCGGCCGGCCCACCTCGATCCGGCCCCAAACCCGTCCGCCCGCCGCGCGGACGGGGATGGTCGCGACGCCCCGGGCCGCCTCGTCGTCCGGCGCCAACCACGACGCCGCGTCGCCGGCCGCCCACCGGGCCGCCGCGGCCAGGGCCCGGCGGACCTCGTCCGCGTCGACCGCCCTCGCGACGGTCGCGGCGAAATCATGCACGGCCGCCTCGCCCGTCGCCGCCCGTCGGTCGCCATCGGGGGCCTCGCGCTCGGTGGTGGCCGTCGACGCCGGCGCATCCCTCCTCCATTCCCGCTCCGCATACATGGCGAACCTCATCGGATGTCGTGTCGACGCTGCGCCCAGGACGCTCCTCCCTTACCCTAGATCACGCGGGACGGATGGGCCGGATATATCGACCTTGCCGAGTTCGGGCCGATCGGGCAGGATGCGGCGTCCCCCCGAGCCTTCGGCCGTTCGCGCGCCGGGGCCGGCCCGCCCGTTTCATGTCCATCGCGGGGCCGGGACGCCGATACAGAAGGAAGGGAGCGGGGCGGAGCCCCGTCGATCCGCCCGTTCACGCGCGGGGCCGGGCAGGCCAGGCAGGATGAGGCCCAGAATCATGCGCAAATCGCGGAACGTCGCGAAGGGGGCGGGGGTGCTCGGGGCGATGGCCCTGACGCTCGCGCAGGCGGGGTGCGCCTCGGACTGGATCCCGACGACCCGGGTGTCGCGGGTCTTCGCCCCGGAGCCGGTGGCCGAGAACCCCCTGCGCGTCCCGGTCGACGACTTCGAAGCCGTCTGGAACAAGACCGTAGCCGAGCTGGGCGGCTACTTCGACGTCGCCGAGGAGAACCGGCTCTCGCGGAAGATCACGACCGAGCCGAAGATCAGCGCCACGGTGCTGGAGCCCTGGCTGGCCGACACCCAGACGCTGGGCGACCGGATCGAGGCGACGCTCCAGACGACGCGGCGATTCGCCGTCATCAAGATCGACCCGGCACCCAACGGCGGCTTCCTCGTAAAAGTGGAAGTCCACAAGGAGCTTGAGGACATGATCAAGCCCGACCGCCAGTCGATGGGCCGGGCCGTGTTCAACAACGACTTCCCGGTCAACCGCACGCGCGAGACCGTCGGCCCCGTCCCCGTGGCGTCCGGCTGGATCCCCCGGGGCCGGGACGCGGTGCTCGAACAGGCGATCCTCTCGCGGATCCGCGATGCCTTCTTCCTCTGAGATGAGATCCCCCGGCGCCGCGCCGGCGCGGGGGATCCGAGGGCCCGCTTACAGCCCGGCGCCGGGACGGCCGGCGACCTCGCGGGACTGGCCGCGGGCCTGGCGGGCGGTGATGGCGTTGACGGCGTTGATGTACGCCAGGGCCGACGCCTCGATGATGTCGGTGGAGGCGGCCCGGCCGCGGAAGCTGGTGTCGTCGCTCTCCACGGCCAGCTCCAGCGTCACCTCGCCCTGGGCGTCCTTCCCCTGGCTCACGCTCCGCACGACGAACTCGTGCAGGTCGGCGTGGACGCCGGTCACGCGCTCCACCGCCTTGAAGATGGCGTCGACCGGGCCATCGCCGATGGCCGCGTCCCGGACCACCTCGCCGTCCGGGCGCTGGATCGAGACCGTCGCCGTGGGCAGGACGCCGGTGCCGGCGGTGGTGTGCAGGCTCAGCAGCTTCCACGAGGCCGGCACGTCGCCCATCTGCTTCTCGACCAGGACGGCCAGGTCCTCGTCGTACACTTCCTTCTTCTTGTCGGCCAAGGCCTTGAAGTCGTTGAAGACGGCCTCCACCTGCTCGTCGGTCAGGGTGTAGCCCATCTCCACGATCCGGTCGCGCAGGGCGTGGCGGCCCGAGTGCTTGCCCAGGACCAGGTCGGTCTGCGGCACGCCGACGTCCTGGGGCCGCATGATCTCGTAGGTGGAGCGGTTCTTCAGCATCCCGTCCTGGTGGATGCCCGACTCGTGGGCGAACGCATTGCGGCCGACGATCGCCTTGTTGCGCTGAACCGTCAGACCGGTGATCGAGGAGAGCATTCGACTGACCGGGTACAGCCGCTCGGACTTGATGCGGGTGTCGACGTTGAAGTACTCGCGATGGGTCCGGATCGCCATGACGAGTTCTTCCATCGCCGCGTTGCCGGCCCGCTCGCCGATGCCGTTGATGGTGCATTCGCCCTGCCGGGCCCCGGCGACGACGCCCGCCAGGGTGTTGGCGACCGCCAGGCCCAGGTCGTCGTGGCAGTGGGTGCTGACGACGGCCCGGCCGATGTTGGGGACGTGCTGGATCAGGTCGGCGATCATCGCCCCGTACTGAGCGGGCATCAGGTAGCCGACGGTGTCCGGGATGTTCACGGTCGTCGCGCCGGCCTCGATGACGGCCTGGATCACCTCGCGCAGGAACTCGGGCTCGGTGCGGCCGGCGTCCTCGGGACTGAACTCGACGTCCTTGCAGACGGCCACGGCGCGGCGGACGCTCGCGACGGCCCGTTCCACGACCTGCTCGCGGCTCATCCGCAGCTTGTGCTCGCGGTGGATCGG
>MKTT01000018.1 GCA_001898385.1 Planctomycetales bacterium 71-10 | reverse complement strand
TCGCCGGCATCAACGCCGTCCTCGCCGGCGTCTTCTTCGATTGAATTCCTCCGCCCCGCGTCCGGCTTCGGCCGGCGCGGGGGCGGCCTTCCGGCGTCGGTCAGGGCGCGACCGCGTCCCAGCGACGGAGGATGAAGGAGAACGCCCGTTCGGCGACCTCCAGGCGTTCGTGGTCCTCGTGATACAGCCCGCCGGCCTCGCGGACCATGCGGTACGCGGCGTCGGCGAACTGGTCGCGCGCGCCTTGGAGCTGGAAGACCAGCTTCGCATAGTCGGCCCGCCGAGGATGATTTCCCAGCAGCGCGAACTTGCGACGCACCGCGCCGAGCTTCTCGTCGCACGCCTTGATCCGGGCCTCCAGCGCCGGCCGTTCGCCGAAGTGGGTGCGGGCGGGATAGCTCGGGTTCTTGAGCGGGTTGAGTGCGAGTGTCGAGGCCACGGGCGAACTCCTGATCGGTCTCCGTCCCCGGGCTCGCGCGACGCGCGGACCCGAACGAGGGCGAATTGACGATTGAGGCGGCTCTCGGCGGCTCGCGCCGCCGAGAGCCGGCCGCGCCCATTGTGATCGAAGCCGGCGGGGCCCGCCAGAGGGAGTTCGTGGAGCGCCGCGGGCCGTGGCTCCGCGCCGACCGTCGTGGCCCTTGGACGGCCACGGGGTCGGGGGGATGGTGAACGCCCGTGATTGACCGCCACGGATGGCGAGGTTCCTGGTAGAATCTCATCCGTCGAGGGGCCCGGCGCGGCCCTCGCTTGAACCCTACCGCCGTCGCCGCGGCCCGTCCCATCGGAATTCGATGACTCAGCGCCCGAACAGCCTCTTGCCGGCGGCCTGGATGATCTCGGCCGCGTTCTGCTTCGCGACGATGGGGGCCTTGACGCACGAGGTCGGCTCGCGATGCGACTGGCTGCTGATCGCCTTCATCCGGATCTTCTCGACGTTCATCTTCTCGACGGCCCTGGCCCTGGCCGGCGGGGCCCGGCTGGTGCTGTGGCGGCCGAGGACGCTCTGGTGGCGGAGCATCGCGGGGACGGTGAGCGTCGCCTGCACCTTCTACGCCCTGACGCGACTCCCCGTCGCCGACGTCCTCACCCTCACGAACACCTACCCGCTCTGGATCGTGCTGACGACCTTCGTCGGCGGCCGGCTCGGCGGCCGGGCCAGGGACCTGGCGTGCGTGGCGTGCGGGATCCTGGGCGTCGTCCTGATCCAGCAGCCGCACGGGGCGGGACCGGGGAGCGCCGGCGGCGTCGCGATCGCCCTGCTGGCGTCGGTCACGACCGCCATCGCCATGCTGGGGCTCCATCGGCTGAAGGATGTGGACGCACGTGCGGTGGTGGCGCATTTCTCCGGCCTCGCCAGCCTCTCGACGGCCCTGTGGCTGGTCGTCGCCCGGCCGCTGGCCGAGATGGCCGGCTCGCTCGACGGACGGTCGATGCTCCTGCTGCTGGGGGTGGGGCTGTCCGGGACGGCGGGGCAGATCTTGTTGACCAAGGCCTACGCCTCCGGGCCGCCGGCGAAGATCGCGGTCCTGAGCCTGACCCAGGTGGTCTTCGGCCTGGGCTTCGACGTCTTCCTCCAGGGCCGGGAATTGACGTGGCCGACCCTCCTCGGATTCGTCATGGTGCTGGGCCCGACCGCCTGGATCACGTCGCGGGCGGCGAGGGCCAAGGCCGTGCCGATCGCGGAGCCTTCCCCCTCGCGCTCCAGCCTCGGCGACGTCGTGCCGAAACAAAGGGTGGCGAGCTGATCCCATATCCTCCCTCATCGGGCGAGGACGACCATGCAACCGACCGGACCGTCGAGCCCCGAATTCGGCCGCGTGATGGCCGGCGATCCCCGACCCGACCTCGCGCGCGTCGCCCTGGAGATCGCGTCGGACTTCTATCCCGACCTCGACGTCGACGCCCAGCTCGCCCGCATCGACGAGCTGGCCGCCCGCGTGCGGGGCCGCTGTCGCGAGGGCTCGCATCCCCTGCGCGTCCTGGGCCAGCTCAACTGGGTCCTCTTCATCGAGGACGGCTTCGCCGGGAACGCCGAGGACTACTTCGACCCTCGCAACAGCTTCCTCAACGAGGTCCTGGACCGGAAGACGGGCATCCCCATCAGCCTGTCGATCCTCTACCGGGCCCTCGCCGAGCGGCTGGGCGTCGACCTGTCCCCCGTGAACTCGCCCGCCCATTTCCTCCTGAGGCTGGACGAGGAGCAGACGACGTTCATCGACGCGTTCCATTGCGGCGACCTCCTCGACCTCGACGCCTGCCGCCGCCGCATCGCCAAGCTGACCGGCCGACCTGGGCCGATCCCGGACGAGAAGCTGGCCCCCAGCAAGCCCCGGACGGTGGTCGCCCGCATGCTCCGGAACCTCAAGGCCGTCTACGTCGGCCGCGAGGACTTCGATTCCGCCTACGTCGTCCAGCGCCGGCTGGCCGCTGTGGCCGAGGATCCGCTCGAACGCCGCGACCTGGGGATGCTCTGCCTCCAGCTCGACCGGCCCGGAGAGGCGATCGATCCGCTCGCCGCCTACCTTAAGTCTCGTCCCGAAGCGGCCGACGCCGAGGCCGTCCAGGCCCTCCTCTCCGGGGCCCGCTCGATGGTGGCGCAGTGGAATTGACCCTGACGGAATCCCGGAAATCCCTAAAGTCGGGCGCGGGGGCCGTCCGAAACGAGGAGAAGGGACCCGCGGCGACCGCCCATCGGCGAGCGCGCCCCGATCTGCACCCATGACGCAGCGGCGACGGGTCGCGACGGCCTCTCGACCGATCAGGGACGATCGGGGCGGGGGACACGGGCCGGACTCCCCGCCGCGATAGGCCGAGACGCCCAGGAGGAGGGCCCCGATCATGCGCATCCCCCCCAGCATACTCGGCCTTCTCGCGCTCGCGTCCGGCCTCGTCGGCTGCACCCAGACCGGCGGCCTGCGGGCGTTCGCCCCCTCCGACGTGAAGACGACCGCGAGCGTCGGCGACAAGTCCTTCCCAGTGGTCGCGGGGCTCCCGGGCGAGGACACGCGCGTCGCCGACGCGGGGACCGGCTCCCGACGTCCCGCCGGTGCCCGCATCTCCGGCCGCGTGTATGACGAGGAAGGCGAGCCCGTACGCAACGCCGTGGTCCGGCTGGCGATGTCCGGGGCGGCCGGGGGCAAGCTCGTCCACGCCAACACCGACCGATCGGGCGCCTTCACGCTCCGTGGCGTCCGACCGGGCTCCAGTTACACGGTGATCGCCGAGTATCACGGCGAGCAGGGGATGATGACCGGGAGGGCCGACGCCGAGGCCCCCGAGACCGACCTCCGCATCAGCCTCCACCCGCGCGATTCCCGGCCGGGACGGGGGGACGAGGTCGCCGCCGTGCCCGAACGTCCCCGCGCCCGGGCCGTCGCCCGGGCCGAGGAGTCCGACGATGGGTCGGACGAAGCACCGCGCCCGCGCACGAACCCGGCACGTCCCGTCCGCCCCCGCCTGGACGCCGAGCCGGAAGGGTTCGACGATTCTCCCTCGCCCTCCGCGCCCCTCAATGAGGCTCCGGCCCCGGAATCGTTCGAGGACGACGGCGAGAATCCGTTGCCGCCGGCTCGCGAGATCAGCCGGGTGAGCGCCCGAGTCGACGAACTGCCCCCGGCCTACGAGGCCGACGGCGCCCCGCGGAACCTCCCCGACAACTTCATCGAGGCCGGGGGGCAGGGCGGGGCCCCGCGGGCGGACGCCCCCAAGCAGGAACGGGCCCGGCCGACCTGGTCCGACATCGCCTCCCAGGCCGGGGACGTCCCGCTCGACGAGCAGGTGGCCCAGACGAACGCCGTCCGGCGCGAGGTCGTACCGCCCGCCGAGGCCGCGACCGCTCCGGCATCGGAGCCCCCGGTCGCCGGCCCTGCGCCGGAGCCCGTCGCCCCGACCCCGGCGCCCGCGCCGTCCCGCCCCGTCTCGGTGCCGGCGGACCTGGACGCCCGTCGCAAGGCCCCTTATTGCGAGTACGACGCCGACCAACGCCGGGTGCTGTCGTTCGCCATGCTGGACATGAGCGGCAAGAAGGTCTCGCTCCGCGACTTCGACGCCGACCTGATCCTGCTGGACTTCTGGGGCTCGTGGTGCGTCCAGTGCCGGCCGGCGCTGGATCACATGAAGGAACTCCAGGCCAAGATGGGCGGGAAGAAGCTCCAGGTCGTCAGCGTGGCGTACGAGAAGACCCCGAAGGAGGGCCGCCCCGAGAAGCTGGCGGAGGTCGTCCGGGCGATGGGGCTGAACTTCCCCGTGCTGATGACGGACTTCAGCGACCCTTGCCCGGTGCGAGAGGCGCTCGCGATCGACGTCTTCCCGACGATGATCCTGCTCGACCGCGAGGGCCGCATCCTCCGCCGCGAGCGCGGGGCGACCCCGATCACGCTCGGCAACATCGACCGCGCCATCGCCGACCACCTGGAGCGCGAGGGCCGGCCGCAGTACGCCCGCCGCGAGGCCCGCGGCCGGGCGGCTCGCTGAGGCCGGCGGCCGGCCTCAGGTCAGGCCGACGATCTCGCCGTTCTCGTCGACGTCGATGCGCTCGCCGGCCGGGCGGAGGGGGAGGCCGGGCATGCGCCGGATCTCGCCGGTCAGGGCGACCAGGAAGCCGGCACCGGCGGCGATCTCGACGTCGCGGACGTGGAGCGTGAAGCCCGTAGGACGGCCGCGGAGCTTGGGGTCGTCGGAGAGCGAGTCCTGGGTCTTCGCCATGCAGACCGGGAACTGGCCGTAGCCGTGCTTGGCGGCCTTCTTCAGCTTCTGGTCCGCGGCCTGCTGGATGCTCACGCCCGACGCGCCGTAGATTGCCGTGGCGATCCGCTCGATCTTCTTCTCGACCGGCCAGTCCAGCGGGTAGAGCGGCTTGTACGGGGTCTCGGGATAGGAGGCGGCGGCGACGACCTTCTCGGCCAGGTCGACCGCGCCCGCGCCGCCGGCGCCGAAGACGTCCGCGGCGGAGCAGGGGATGTTCCGGCCCTTGCAGAAGTCCTCGACGACCTTCATCTCCTCGGCCGTGTCGGTGCCGAACCGGTTGATGGCCACGACGATCGGCTTGCCGAAGTGCTCCGCGGCGTCGAGGTGCGCGGCCAGGTTGCACAGCCCGCGCTCGACGGCCGAGGCGTCCGGGGTGGTGATCTCGGCGAGCGGCATCCCGCCGTGCATCTTGAGGGCCCGGATCGTGGCGACCAGGACGATGACCGCCGGGTTCAGCCCGGCCGAGCGGCACTTGAGGTCCAGGAACTTCTCGCCGCCGAGGTCGAAGGCGAAGCCGGCCTCGGTCACGGCGTAGTCGGCCGTGGCCAGGGCCATGCGCGTCGCCAGCACCGAGTTGCAGCCGTGGGCGATGTTCGCGAACGGCCCGCCGTGGATGAACGCCGGGGTCGACTCCAGGGTCTGCACCAGGTTCGGCAGCAGGGCGTCCTTGAGGATCGCCGTCATCGAGCCCGTCATGCCGAGGTCCTTGGCCAGCACCGGCGAGCCATCGCCGGCGTAGCCGACGAGGATGCGGTCGATGCGCCCGCGCAGGTCCGGGAGCGACTCGGCCAGGCAGAGGATGGCCATGATCTCGCTGGCGGCGGTGATGTCGAACCCGCTCTCACGAGGCACGCCCTGCGAATGCCCCCCCAGGCCGATGACGATCCGCCGCAGCGAGCGGTCGTTCATGTCGAGGGCCCGCTTCCAGAGGATGCGGGTGGGATCGAGGTCCAGGTCGCGGAAGTAGAGCCGGTTGTCGATGGCCGCGGCGAGGAGGTTGTGGGCGGCGGTGATCGCGTGGAAGTCGCCCGTGAACTGGAGGTTGATCGTGTTCGACGGCTCGACCTTGCTCAGGCCGCCCCCCGTCGCGCCCCCCTTGCGGCCGAAGACCGGGCCCATCGACGGCTGTCGCAGCGCCAGGGCCGCCCGCTTGCCGATCCGCTGCATCCCCTGCGCCAGCCCGATCGACGTCGTCGTCTTCCCCTCGCCGGCCGGGGTGGGGGTGATCGCGGAGACGAGGATCAGCTTGCCCGGCTTGCGCCCGGAGTTCAGGACGTCGAGGTGGATCTTCGCCTTGTCCCGCCCGTAGGGCTCCAGATGGTCCGGGCTGATGTCCAGGTCGCGGGCCACTTCGCTGATCGGTCGCAGGGCGGGCGGGGTCGCGGTCATCGGCGTCGGGTCCTTCGGGGAAGCCGGTCGGGGCACGAGAAATCTTGCCAGAACCGGCGGGCGGCGGGCAAGCGGTGATTCGCGGGACGAGGCCCGCTCAGGACGCGGCCTCGTCCGCCGCGGGCCGGCCCGCGGCCATGCGATGACGGCCGACGAGCCGCCACCGCCGCAGCCCCGGCGGCATGGCGAGCGCGACGAACAGCGTCGCGCCGATCGCCGTCGGCGCCGCGGCCTGCCATGGCGCATCCAGCTTCAGGCAGCCGGCGAAGGTCGCCAGCGCGACGAGCGGGATGGCCAGCGGGGCGAGCAGAACGACGTCGTAGCCGGGGATGATCCATCGGAACGTGCGGATTCTCCCCCAGAGCGTGATCGGCGCCAGGTACGCCCCCGCATAGATCGCGGTGCGGAAGATGAGCGAACCGACCGTCACCCCCGCGCCGATGATCAGCAAGAACGACGAGTATCGGTCCCTCGCCGCCAGGAGCGGCCCGAGGCAGGAGAGCCACCACCCCAGCAAGAGGCTCCACATCAGGTAGTCGAGGGTGCCGCCGAAGACGCGCCGGGGGACCTTCTCCAGCGAGTCGGCCGAGATCCCGTCGGCCCTGGCGTATCGTCCGCCCGGGGCCTGTTCCGGCTCGCGGAGGAGGCGGTCGTAGGGCCAGCCGCAGGGGGCCGTCTCGGGGTCGAACTTCAACGCTTGCTCCCCCGCCTTCACGTCCTCCGGCCGCGGGAACCGAGCGAGCGTCAGCCTGACCCCGTCGTAGACGATCAGGTAGACGACCGCGCCCGTCAGGGCGCTCGCCCACGGCCTCGGCCAGAGCCTGGCCATCAGTCCCAGCCCGAAGAGCGCCGAGTAGGCCGGGACGTGGTTCGCCGCCGCGTAGATGCTGGGGACCAGCGCCAGGCCATGGAAGAAGAAGAACAGGGCCAGGATCTTCGCCGACTCGTGCCCCGGGTCGATGGCGTTCAGCGCCATCAGCCCGGCGAGGATCACGGCGTCGGGCCAGTCCAGTTCGATCGGGCCGAAGGGGAGGGGCTTGTCGATCGACCACGGCGTCGTCGCCAGCCAGGATCGATAGCCGGTCGAAAAATAGGGGTTCCCGCGCGCCGCCCGCCAGACCGCGAACAGGCCGACGGCGATGTACGCCGCGGCGACGCTGACGAAGTGCTTGTCCGGTTCGGCCCGCTCGTCGAGCAGGGCCAGCATCCCCTCCCAGAGCAGGAAGATGGACGCGAGCGGCGCCAACAGCTTCCAGGGCGCGGCTCGCCGGATCCGACGGGCCGCCGTCGACATCGCGCCGCTCATCGCGGGAATTCCTGGAAGTATTCCGCGAGCTTCCGCGTCGTCTCGGGGAAGATCAGGCGTTCGAGGACGTCGCCCAGCGAGCCGCGGCACTGCGTCAGGCGCTGGAGGTCGTCCAGCGAGCCTTGCGCCAGGATCGAGCCGTCCTTGAGGATGACGATCCGGGTGGCGATCTCCTCGACCAGCTCCGGGACGGGGCTGGTCATCACGATCGTCAGGTTCTTGCGCCGGGCGTGGTGCTGGAAGACCTTCTTGAGCGTCAGCAGCCCCGCCGGGTCGAGGCCGCCGGAGAACGGCTCGTCGAGCAGGAGGATGGGGGCCTCGGTGATGAGCGCCCCGCAGAGGCCCACCTTCTTCTTCTGCCCGGTGGAGTAGCCCGAGATCGGGCTCTCCCCCTTCTCCTTCAGGTCGAACAGGTCCAGGAGCTGATCCGCGTGCTCCATGACCCGCTCGGCGTCCACGTCGTAGAGACGGCCCACGGCGAGGAGGTACTCGCGGCCGGTGAGCTGCTCGGGCATCCAGAGGGAGTCGGGCAGGTAGACGCACCGGCGACGGATCGCCAGCTCCTCCTCCGGGTCTCGCTTGCGGACCAGGCCGTCGATCACGACCGACCCGTGCTGGGGCGACAGCACGCCGGCCATCACACCCAGCAGCGTCGATTTCCCCATCCCGTTCGGCCCGAGGATCACGGCCAGCTCCCCGCGCTCGATGCGCAGGCTGACCGACCGGACCACCGGCCGGACGCCGTAGTGCTGCGTGACGTCGCGGAGTTCGATCACGAGGTCGTCCCCGACGGGGTCACTTCAGGTACTTCGCCAGCCAGTCGTGGACCTCGCGCCACCAGACGATCCGGTTGGCCGGCTTGAGGATCCAGTGGCCCTCGTCCGGGAACCAGACGTAGCGGCTGGGGACGCCCACGCGGCGGAGGCTGGTGAACATGCCCAGGCCCTGCGCGTCCGGGACGCGGAAGTCGAGGGCCCCGTGGATGACCAGCGTCGGCGTCTTGAAGGCGTCGACGAACAGGCTGGGGGAGCGGTCGAGGTAGTGCTTCAGCTCCTTCCAGGGCGGCCCGCCGTACTCCCAGTCGGGGAACCACAACTCCTCGGTCGAGCCGTACATGCTCACCAGGTCGAAGACGCCCGCGTGGCTGACCAGGGCCTTGAAGCGGTCGGTGTGGCCGCAGATCCAGTTGACCATGAATCCGCCGTACGACCCGCCCGCCGCGGCGACCTTCGACCCATCCAGGAAGTCATACGTCTTCAGGGCGAAGTCGAGGCCCGACATCAGGTCGTCGTACACCTTGCCCGTCCAGTCGCGGCTGATCTGGTCGGTGAACTTCTGGCCGAAGCCCGTCGAGCCTCGCGGGTTTATCGCGACCACGGCGTACCCGGGGGCGGCGAACATCGGGTAGTTCCAGCGCGCGTGCCATTCGTCGTGCCACGCCCCCTGCGGGCCGCCGTGGATCAGGAAGACGACCGGATACTTCTTGCCCGGCTCGAACCCCGGCGGCTTGAGGAGCCAGCCCTGGACCTCGTCGCCGTCGGCCCCCTTGAAGGTGAACGACTCCATCGGCGACAGGTCGAGCTGGGAGAGCAGGGGGGCGTTGTGCGATGTCAGCCGCTTGGCCCGGTCGTTCCAGAGGTAGACCTCCGCGGGCTCGGCCGCCGAGTGGTGGACGTAGGCGATCGTCTTGCCTTCGGGCCCGACCGACGCCCCGTTGTTGACGCCCCCTTCAGCGATCCATTGATACGCGCCGGCCTTCCCCGAAAGGGGGATCGTCCGGATCGAGACCAGGCCGCGGTCGTCGATCGACGCGACCAGCTCGTCGGCGTCCTTCCACGCGAAGCCCTGGATCGGGCGATCCAGATGCGAGCTGACGTCCTTCGTCTCGCCGCTCGCCAGGTCGCGGACCTTCAGGACCCACAGGTCCGACTCGAACCCCGGCCGCGACTGGCTGATATACGCCAGATGCTTGCCGTCGGGCGAGAACAGCGGCGAGGCGTCGGCCGCGGGGTTGTCCGCGGTGAGGTTCTCAGGCTCGCCCCCCTCGACCGGGACGAGCCAGATGTCGGTGTTCGTCGACCACGCCGCGTCCTTGGTCGGCTCGGCGGTGAAGGCGAGCGATTGGCCGTCGGCCGACCAGGCGTAGTCGTTCGAGCCGCCGAACGGGGCGGGGGGGGTGTTCACGGCGAGGTTCGGCGTCAGGTCGACGGCCTCGCCCGTCTTCGCGTCGGCGACGAACAGGTGGCTGCGCTTGCCGGAATCCCAATCGTTCCAGTGACGGACCATCAGGTCGTCGTAGATGCGGACCTTGCTCTTGGCCTCGTCCTTCTCCTTGTCCTTCGCCGCGGTCTCCTCCGGGGTCTTGCCCGGGTAGACCTGGGCAGCGAAGGCGATCCTGTCCCCCTTCGGCGACCATATGGGGCCGTCGACGTCGATCGGCAGCTTCGTGAGCGGACGGGCCTCGCCGCCGTCGATTGGCAGCAGCCAGACCTGCGACGACCCGCCGCGCGAGGAGACGAACGCAATGGTCTTCCCGTCCGGGCTCCAGCGCGGGTGGTTGTTCGCCCCCGGTGCCGAGGTGAGCCTCTGCGGCTCGCCGCCGGCCGTCGAGACCAGCCACAGGCTGCTGTTCGACTTGCCCGCGTCCTTGTCGATCTCCGACACGACGTACACGACCCGCGCCCCGTCGGGAGAGACCTGCGGATCCCCCACCGACTTCACGGCCAGCAGGTCGTCCGTCGTCATCGGCCGCTTCGCCTCGGCCGTCCCCGCGAGAGTCGTGGCCACGACGGCCCCCATGATCCAGCGTTTCATGATGCGTTTCCTCCCATCCGCGGCCGTCCGGTTCAGACCCGCCCGTGCGACAGCTTCACCAGGATCGGCGTCAGGGCCAGCAGGAGCAGGCCGGGGACCAGGGCCATCGCGCCCAGCACAATCCAAAGGTTGAAGTGGTATGGCTCGATCAACGATTCCATCATGCCGGCGAGATAGTTGGCCGCCGCCGTGCAGAGGAACCAGAACGCCATCATCAGAGACGCGATCCTGGGGTGCGACAGCTTGTTCACCAGCGACAGCCCGATCGGCGAGATGAACAGCTCGGCCACCGTGAAGATCAGGTAGACCCCCACCAGCCAGAACGGCGAGATCAGCCCGGACTCCGACCTCCGCTCGGCGAGGAACATCACGCCGAAGCCCGCGCTCAGCAGCACCAGGCCGAGCCCCTGCTTGGCCACCGACGGCAGCGGGAACTTGCGCTCGGCCAGCTTCGTCCAGAGGATCGCGAAGACCGGGGCCAGGGTGATGATGAAGACGGGGTTGATCGACTGGAACAGCGACGCCGGGATCTCATACCCCAGGAAATGCCGATCCGTCTTCTCGTCCGCGAACAGGTTGAGCGTCCCGCCCGATTGCTCGAAGCCGGCCCAGAACAGGATCGAGAACAGGCTGATGACCGCGATCACCGCGATCCGCTGCCAGTCGACGGCCGTGAACGGCTCGTGAAGCTCGGCCATCTCGGCCTTGGCCTTCGGCTCCGTCGCCCAGATGAATGCGGCAAGGCCCAGGATGAGCACCGCCCCCTTGTAGAGCACGGCGAGCAGGGTCGAGGACTCCGTGAACGGCGGCGACCACAGCGGGCGGATCGTCGGCCAGCCCTGGATCGCGCCGTACACCAGGCCCGCCAGCGCCGCGGAGATCGCGCCGACTTCGAGCCAGTCGCGCGTCAAGAGCGTCGCGCCCGGGACGGGCTCGCGGCCCGGCGGGAGGCCGGCCCCCTGGAGCAGTCGCTGGGTGAAGGCGAACGTCATCACGCCCAGGATCATGCCGATCCCCGCGCTCAGGAAGCCATTGCCCCATCCGGTGCGCTCGCCGAGGTAGCCGGCGACCAGCGGCGCCAGGAAGGCGCCCAGGTTGATGCCCATGTAGAACAGGGTGTAGGCGCCGTCGCGGCGGGCGTCTCCCTGCGGGTAGAGCGAGCCCACCATCACGGAGATGTTCGGCTTGAAGAACCCGTTCCCCACGATCATCAGCCCCAGCCCCAGGTGGAGCAGGTGCGGCTGCGCCAGGGCGAACTGGCCCAGGGCCATCAGGATGCCGCCGATGAACACCGCCTTGCGCTGGCCCAGGTACAGGTCGGCCAGCCTCCCGCCGATCAGCGGCGTGAGGTAGACCAGGCCCGTGTACACCGCGTAGAGGCCCAGGGCGTCCTTGCGCTCGTAGCCCAGGGCCTTGGTCAGGTACAGGACCAGCAGCGCCCGCATGCCGTAGTAGCTGAACCGCTCCCACATCTCGGCGGTGAACAGGGCGTAGAGGCCGGGGGGGTGGGGCTCGGCCTTCGCGGGGACGGGTTCGAGGTCGGGGTCCACGGTCTGCGGCATTGGGCGGATCCTCGGCGCGGAGGTGGTGCGGACGGCCGGACGCGACGCGGCCTGGGGCTCCCTGGGCCCGACCAGATTAATCGAACCCGCGGCGGATCCCAAGGGCCCCGGACCGGATCGGTCACTCCCCGGACGCCCGACCGCGGCGGCGGTCTTCCTTCAGCCAGTTCAGGATCCAGGGCATGGTCACGACCGGCCCGGGGTCGGCGAAGAGGATCGGGGCGCGGATCAGCTCGGCATGGTTGGCGGCCAGGACGACCGGCTCGGGGACGCCGGGGAGGCGGGTCGCTTCGACGGTCACCGCGCCGTCGCCGGTGCCGTCGGTCAGTTCGTCCAGGATCGGGGCGATTTCCCCGATCGCCACGCGGGTCAGGAGGGCGAACGGCCCGGCGCTCCGGGTCATCAGCTCGATCTGGTCCTCGATCTGCCTGCGGCCCTCGACGGTCAGCAGGCCGAGGTCGCCGGCGAGGATGTGGTAGGAGACCGCCTCGTTCGGGGGCTGGGCGTTGGCCTTCTTCAGGAACGCGCTCCCCGGGAGCATGTCGTCCGCCGAGCGCCCGGGGCCCTGGGCCAGCTCGGCGAGGGCCTGCGTCGTGCGTCCCCGCTTCACGGCCGCGAACTTGTTGACCAGCTGGAGCACCGGCTGGAGCCGCGCGACGTGCGCCCCCTGGTTCACCGGGGCGATCAGGATCAGCGAGTCCACGTCCCCCGCGCCCCGCCCCGGCCCTTCAATATATAGTCGCGCGATCAGGGCTCCCATCGAGTGGGCCACGATCGCCCACGGCCGACGCTCGCCGACTCGCTCCCGGAACGCCGTCCAGTCGGCCCGGAACTCCTCGCACGACTCGTCCAGCCCCTGGTTGAACGGGTAGTCGAACGTCACGACGCCGTAGCCCGCCTCCTCCAGGAGCGGGATCATGTGGACGAACCCGCCCGACGACGAGTTGAGGCCGTGGACCAGGCAGATGGTCGGCCGCGAGGGGTCGTTGGGGCGGTACGACGGCCGGGCCCGCATCGCGTGGCTCGACTTCCGGCCCGCCGCTTCCTCGGTCCTCGTCGCCAGGCTCTCCAGCCGTCCGCGCCACTCGGCCCGCGAAGCCCCCCGGCCCAGGCCCGGGGGGACGGTGAAGACGACGGCGTCGGCCGTGAACTCGACCCCCACGCCCTCGCCCAGGCAGTCCTTCAGGAGCGACCGGCCGAGCGAGCCCGGGAGCCCCCGCACCGGCAGCGCGAGGTCGAACGCCGGGGGCTTCACGTCCTGGCCGGTCGCGCCAGACAGGGCCTCGATGATCCGCGAGACGGCCACGCCCCCCTGCGCGTCGACGGGGACCTCGACGCGGAAGTCGTCCGCCGCCATCAGCGGGGCGACGAGGCAGGCCAGGAATGCCAGGGCTCGGGCGGGCATGACGACGGGCTCCGGGGCGGGGGGCGGGCCTTTCCGCCCAGCATGACGATCTCGGCCCGCACCGACAAGCCGACCCCTGCGGGTGGCTTTAATCGTCGTCGGACAGGCTGTCGTTGGTATTCTGTAAGATTTTTCGGGGCCTGTGTTTAGGTGTGGTTTCGGCCTGGGTTCGTTCGTCGATTTCGATAGGCGGGAATCACGATCGGGATGGGCGATGGGAAGAGGGGCCGATGCCGAGTCGAGGTGCATCGCTGAGAGGTCCCCGCGAGCTGGCGCGGGCGACGGCCGCGGCTGCAAGACCTTCCGGGATGTCAAAGAGCAAGCGCCTTCCGTTATCGGATGATCGCGGGATCGGCCGTCGCCGTTCCAGGTTTCCGGAAATTTCTGGGATCGCCGCGACCGGCCCTTTAGCATGGGCTCCGGTGCCGACGACGGCCCCTCTCTCCACCTTCGACACGCCCTTTCGATCCTCGGGAGCCTCGTCATGTCCAGGAAGGCGTTCGTCCCGGCCCTCGCCGGGCTCTGGCTGGCCCTCGCGCCGACGATGGTGCGGGCCGGGACCTACCCCCAGCTCGTCGCGACGAAGTTCGAGCACGGGGCCGCGCTGCCCGAGGGCGTTGCGAAGCCCGAGCCGACGTTCGGCGAGGTGGACCGCTCGAAGCTCCCGGCGGGGGCCAAGGTCCTGTCCGCGGCCCGGTCCGCGAGCGGGCGGCTCTGGATCGCGACCGACGCCGGCCCGTTCCGCTCGACGACCGAGGGTTTCGAACCGCTCGAAGTCGGCCCCCGGCATCCCGAGCCGGGCCAGCCGGAGGTCCACTGGAACACGAAGGTCCAGGCCGTCGTCGCCGACACGCTCGGCACGCTCTGGGTCGGGACCGACCGCGGCGTCTACCTCTGCGACGGCGAGCAGTGGTGGCAGAAGCTCGGCCGCGAGGACGGCGTGCCTTACGAGGACGTCCGGCACCTGCACCTCGCCCCCAACGGCGACGTCTGGGGGGGCACCCCCTCGGGCGCCTGGCGGCTCCGCGACGGCCTCTTCCGCTACTTCGCCGGCCGCCGCTGGCTCCCCGACGACGACGTCCAGGCCGTCTGGACCGACGCGAATGGCCGCGCGTGGATCGAGACGAAGACCGGGACGGCCTGCATCGAGGACCGGCCCGCGACGCTCGCCGAGAAGGCCGCCCATTACGAACGGATCGTCCGCGCACGCCACGACCGCCGCGGCTACATCGCGGGGATCGACCTGCGGGCCCCGGGGGATTTCACCGATTCGATCTTCGACGTCAGCGACAACGACGGCCTCTGGACGGCGATGTACGTCGGCGCCCAGGCCCTCCGCTACGGCGCGACGAAGGACCCCGCGGCCCGCGCGGCGGCGAAGAAGTCGATGGACGCGCTGCTCGACCTGGAACGGCTCTCCGGCATCCCCGGCTTCCCCGCCCGCGCCGTGGTCACGGACGAGGAGATCGCGGCCGGCGTGCGAGGCTTCAGCGCCACGGCCAAGGTCCACGCGGTCGGCGAGACGGCCAACGTCTGGTATCGTTCGCCCAGGGTCCCGGGCCTCTGGTGCAAGGGGGACACCAGCAGCGACGAGTTGGACGGCCACTACTTCGCCTGGTACCTGTACCACGACCTCGTCGCCGACGACGCCGAGAAGGCCGAGATCGCCGCCGTCGTCCGCCGCGTCACCGACGGGATCCTCGCCAACAACTTTACCCTCGTCGACCACACCGGGCGGAAGACGCGCTGGGGCGTCTGGTCGCCGGAACTCATCAACAAGCATCCGCTGTTCTACGACCTCCGGCCGCTGAACTCGATCGAGATCCTGATGTTCCTGAAGGTGGCGGGCCACATCACCGGCGACGCGAAGTACGCCGAGGCCGCCGACGGGCTCGTCAAGGATCACCACTACCTGCTCAACAGCCTCCTCATGAGGCGGGCCGACGGCCGTCGCTGGGCCGACATCAACCACTCGGACGACGAGCTGCTGTACCTGGCGTACTACCCACTGCTGATGCTGGAGAAGGACCCGGCCAGGCGCCGGATCCTCGTGGAGAGCATCGCCCGGACGTGGGAGCCGATCGCCGGGGAGCAGTCGATCCGCCCCGAGCGGAGCCCGTTCTACAACTTCGTCTACGGGGCGGCCACCGGTCGCCGTTGCGACGTCGAGGACGCCCGCGAGACGCTCCGGGACTGGCCCTGGGACCTCGTCTCCTGGACGACGAAGAATTCCCACCGCCACGACGTCCGTCTTCGCCAGGAGCCGGGCCTGCGGCGGATCAACACGACGCTCGACCGCGTCCTCTCGCCGGCCGAGCGCACCCAGGAGCGATGGAACGCCAACCCCTGGCGCCCCGACTGGTCCGGCGACGGCCGCCACGAGGCCGACGGCGTCGCCTTCAGCCTGGGCTACTGGCTGGGCGTCTATCACGGCTACCTGTCGCCGGAGGAGTGAGGGACTGCGAAGGATTTGGGCGGCGGGCTCGGTGCGAACGGTCTCCCCCCCCCGCGGGGGAAGACAGACCCCGAAGGGGTCAGATGAGAGGGACGACGAGCGCGAGGCCCGTCGGGATTCGAAGCCTCGCACGACCGGGCCGTCGCGAATCCCCACGGTCGTCTCGCTCGTCCTCCCCCTCATCCGGCCCTTCGGGCCACCTTCCCCCGCCAGGGGGGAAGGCCGTTAGGATGGCTTCCCCGACGGTCGTCGACCCGGCCGGTCTCCCTCATCGGGAGAAGTCGACGCGGATCGTCGCCGCGCGGTCGAGGGTGGCGTCGAGCCAGAGCGTGCGGCCGTCCCAGGCGAACGAGCCCGCCGGCCGCTCCCGTCCGTCGATCGCGACCCGGGGCGAGGATTTCGGAGCCCCGGCGATCTCGAAGACGGGGTTCACGCAGGGGGCCTCGGGATTCACGGCGATCTCGATCGTCGGGGCTTCGGCCTCCAGGACGTAAGCCCGGCGCTCGGCGGACCAGCCTTCGAAGCCGACGCGGGCCCCTTTCGGCGTCAGCGAGGCCGGCCGGGCGTAGCTGCGGGCCCGGCGGAGCAGGCCGGCGTCGTCGGCGTCGCTCATGCCGATCAGCCACGCCCAGCGCCGGACGACCATCTCCCGGGCCTTGCCGTCGGCGTCGAGGATGACGCGACGACTCTCGGCGATCGGCTCGGGCCGCGAGCCGGCCCAGCTCATGACGCTGTTGTGGCACGGGCTGGCCGAGACCCGCTCATCGATCTTCGACCCCGTCGCGTTCCCCCGGGCCAGGGGCCAGTGGCTCCCCCAGTACCAGGGCGTGACCTGCACCCCCTGGTCCTCGAACGGCCCGAACACGACCGGCGGGAACGCCCGGTCGCCCGGGTTGAAGCAGACGGCCGCCATCTCCTCGCGACGATTCAGCCGGAGCCGGTACACAGCCGGCGGCTCGCCGGCTTGAGGCTTTTCGGCCTCGGTCCGGATCGGCGAGCGGTATTCCCGCTTCGTCCCGTCCAGGGCGATCGCGTCGACGAGGTTCTCCGGCAGGACGTCGAGCGGGAACGTCGACTGCGGCGTCAGGACGATCAGCTCGCACAGCTCGTATTCGGTGTCCGGGGTCGTCTTGAGGTTCACGACGCGGGTGCCGAAGCCGTCGGGGTAGAAGTAGTAGTCCTCCACCGCCTCGTCGCCCCAGACCTGATAGTGCAGGTCGGTCGACTGGTACGTCCAGCGGACGTGGACCCGCGCCGCGGTCGACTCGACGATCTCCACCCGCCCGTAGCGCAACTCCTTGTCCATCAACGGCTCGACGCAATCGACGGCGCCCGGCCGACGGGTCATGACCTCGGCCCACTCGTAGCACGCGCCGGTGTTGTAACGGCCGGCCCAGAAGGGGATGTAGCTCGATCCCCGCCAGAAGACGAACCGGCCGCCGTTGGGCAGGCGGACGACGACGTCGTTCAACTCCGGCCGCCAGCCTTTCTCGTAGTCGAGCGACGAGAACGCCCCCGTCGCCGGATCGCGGACGGAGATGGGGGCGTCGTACCGAAGCTTCGTCTCGTAGGCCCCGAAGGCGGGCCGCTCGGCGACCGTGCGCCCCCGCATCGTCGGGATCGACTTCTCCCAGAGCGTCGAGCCGTCGCCGCCGAGCAGGGCGACGTGCAGGGCGTCGCGATCGGCGGGCGTCGCCGGCGCGGCTAGCTCCAGGCGTCCGGTCGCCCGACGTCCGCGTTCCAGGGGCGTCGGGACTTCCGTTCGGCAATCGGGGGACGAGGCGAACCACGTCGCGACGCGGGCGTCCGGCCGGTCGCGGTCGCGCGCGAAGGCCGCGAACTCGACGACGGCCGATCGGCCCGGCCCGAGCAGCAGCCAGTCGGACGGCGGGAGGATCGCGTCGAGGTCGACGGGGTTGACGATCGCGTCGGCCTTCGCGGTCGCGTCGGCCTCCAGGGCCGGCCGGTCGATCGCCAGCCGGGCGACCTCGCGACCGCCGTCGAAGAGGGCGACCTCCGCGGCCGAGGCGTCGACCGGGACGATCGACGGCGAGACGCGGTCGCGGCCGATCTCGCGGCCGTCGCGGAACCGGGCCAGGTCGAAGGGGCCGTCGCCGGGGGCGGTCACGGCGACGTCGGTCGGGCGGCCGACCCGGTCGAGCCCGAACGGCGGCCTCCAGGGGTGCGGGGCCCGGATCGCGAGCGCGGGCTTCGGAGCTTCCTCCGAGGGCCCGGCGGCGGTCAGGACGACGGCCAGGGAGGCGAGGCCGAGGAGCGTCCGGCGGGTGGGCATGGGGACCTCGAAGGTGAGGATCGGGGAGCCGGGTGGGAGGACTCGGATGGGGATCGTAACGCGACGTCGACGGGTCGGGCAAGCGGCGAGCGGGGGCCGGCGGGGTCGGGGCGATCGGCAGCGGTTTCACGTCCGGCAGGGTCGGGGTTTCCGCCCCCTGGCCTGCGTCCGATAATGGGCCTTATGTTCGATTCCCGCGGCCGGACGCCTTTCGCGAGCCGTTTCGCCCCCGGAACCCGCCCGACCGCCCCGATTCGCGCCCGGAGAGCTTCGTGATCCACCAGCAGACTTTCACCGTCGCCACCCGAGGGCGCGGGACGATCGAGATCACCCCGGAGGTCGAGCGCATCGTCGCCGAGTTCGGGGCCCGGGTCGGCCTGTGCAACGTCTTCATCCGCCACACGAGCGCCTCGCTGATCGTGTGCGAGAACGCCGACCCGAGCGTCCGCCAGGATCTCGAACGCTTCGCCGCGCGGTTGGCCCCGGACGGCGACCCGATGTTCCGGCACACGCTCGAAGGCCCCGACGACATGCCGGCGCACGTCCGGTCGATCCTGACCCAGACGGCGATCACGATCCCGGTGGCCGGCGGCGCGCTGGCGCTCGGGACCTGGCAAGGGGTCTTCGTGTGGGAGCACCGGACGCACCCGCACCGGCGGTCGGTGGTGGTCACGGTGATGGGCGAAGCCTGACGGCCGGCTTCGAAACGACCGCCCCCCCGACGATCCCCAGATGGTCGGGGGGGCGGATCACGCGGCCTTGAGGAGCCGGTGGTTCGGTGGGGTCAGGTCAGACCGACTTCGCCTTCCAGGTCGTCCAGGCCGCGAGGGCCGTCGCGGCGACGTCCGGGCCCTTCCAGTCGGCCGGCGTGAAGACGGCCATCTTCGACCCGCTCGGGGCCGAGTCGGCGACGGCCGTGGGGACGCTCACCGTGACGGGCGCGGGCTTCGAGGAAGTCTCGGCCGAAGCCGACAGGGAGACCGGCTGGGCGACGGCGACCGCGGCGGGCTTCACCTGGTTCGTGGCGGTCGCGGCGGTCCGCATCCGGCCGTCCCAGGGCTGGCTGGTGACGAAGTCCTGGGCGACGTTCGTCTTCGAGACGGTGACGTCAACCTGCTTGATGACCACGTCGTTCTGGCTGGCGGTCAGCTTGTACCGCCCGGCGGACAGCGGCATCTGGTAGCCGCCGGAGTCCCACGTCTTGGTGGATGCGGTCTGGCCGGTGTCGACGTTGGTGGCGTCGATCGCCACCCCCCCCTGCCCTTCGCCCGGCGTGTAGAAGTCGTCGCCGTCCTTGTCGTTGTAGACGACGCCGACGACCTGGGGGGTGGCCGAGGTGCTGCGGCCGAAGTCCTGGGTGACGACCACGGGGCCGACCTTGCCCGAGGTCTTCGCCACGCCGACGCCGACGTCGGTGAACGAATCTTCGGCCGAGACGCCGGGCTGGAGCAGGTTGCGGCGGTGGCCGGCGTCGGCGACGCCCCAGTCGTAGAGGAACGCCTGCATGGCGTTGTCGACGCTCTTGGCGTAGGCGTAGGCGTTCTCGCCGGTCGACGAGGCCGAATAGCCCGAGTTCTTGATGCGGTCGTCGGACGACGAGCCGTCCGAGCCGGTGTGCGACTGATACTGGTTGGCGGCCATGTCGTCGCTGTGCGCCTGGGCCGCGTCGGCGAGGTCCGAGTTCCAGGCGACCGGCGGGAGGGCCCGGCTGGACGCGACCGTCGACTTCACCGCGTCGACGTTCACGTTGTAGTGATCCAGCGTCTTCTTGACGTCCGAACCGATCGAGCCCATCCACTGCGAGGCGGCCTGGGGGTCGGTCCGCGCCAGGTTGATGAGCGACAGGGCCAGTTGCTGCTCGTTGTTGGGGGCGGCCGACGAGAGGAGCTGACGGTCCTCGAGGTTCTCGAAACGCAGCGATCGTCGTGACGTCGGTCGAGCCATCCTGACCTCCCTGTCTATGGCGATCGGCGAGCCCTCGTGGCTCGTCCGTTGTCTGCGACCATCCGTGTTCGTCTTATTACATCGTGCCGGATGACCCTGACGACTTGAGCGATTCCGCGTTTTGCAGCGATCGTCGTCTTCACCTCGACGAGACACTCATTGAGCAACGACCGTGCCATGTCCGGGAAGCGGGCTGCGCGGTCCGGCACCGACCGGACGTAAATCGAGCGGGGGGGACCAATTCCGTCGTGACATCCCGGGCCTCGAATTCCCCTCGTCCCCGCCGGCGGCGGGGGGCGGGCGATCGCAACGGCCCGGGTTGTCAAGAGGAAATTACAAATCGGCCGTTCTTACAACCCCCGGGAAGACGCGGGCCTTGTCGTAAATTCCCGCTCAAGTTCGGACTTGCGCCGACCGACGGCCATGCCGAGGCGGCCGTCCCGGGTCGCCGTTCGCTTGTCCGGCCGGGGGCTTCCGATTAGCCTGGATGGCGACCTCCCGGGCGTCCGCCGACCCCGGGGACCGCACCCGCTGGAGCTTGCCGAGATGATCACCGTGGACGCCGCGCTTGCGAAGATCGACGAGGCCGTGAAGGGGGGCGGGCTGTCGGCGTCGGCCGCCGCCGGCATCCGGCGCTGGCTGGACGAAGCCCCGTTCGCCCGCTACCGGGACGCGCTCCTCGCGGAGGTCGAGGCCGGCCGCTGGAAGCCGCTCGACGACGCGTTCTTCGCCGTCCTGGAGTTCGGCACCGGCGGGCGTCGGGGGATCATGTACCCCGTCGGCACCAACGTCCTGAACGAGCGGACCATCGCCGAGAGCGCCCGCGGGCTGGCCGACTTCATCATCCGGAAGAAGGGGGCCGGCGCCCCGCTCTCCTGCGTGATCGCCCGCGACACCCGCCACAACTCGCCCGAGTTCGCCGCGCTGTGCGCCCGGGTC
Organism: Planctomycetales bacterium 71-10; assembly: GCA_001898385.1. Lineage (GTDB taxonomy): Bacteria > Planctomycetota > Planctomycetia > Isosphaerales > Isosphaeraceae > Paludisphaera. The sequence continues at coordinate 6,323 of MKTT01000018.1, read as the reverse complement.
CTCGCCGCGGCCGGGTTCAAGGTGTTCCTCTTCCCCGAGGCCCGCTCCACCCCCCTGCTCTCCTTCGCCGTCCGCCATCTGAAGTGTGACGCCGGCATCATGATCACGGCCTCGCACAACCCGCCGTCCGACAACGGCTTCAAGTGCTACAACGACGTCGGCGGCCAGGTGATCCCGCCCGACGACGCCGGCATCATCGCCTGCGTGACCGAGGCGTCCGAGCGCGACATCCCCGAGAAGCCGCCGGAGGAGGCCCTGGCCGACGGCTCGATCGTCCACGCCGGGCGCGAGGTCGACGACGCCTACATCGCGGCGGTCGTCGGCGAGTCCGTCGGCCACGCGCGGGGGATTTCCATCGTCTACACGCCCCTGCACGGCGTCGGCGAGACCTCCGTCGCCGCGGCGCTCAAGGCCGACGGCTTCATGGACGTCAACATCCTGGCCTCTCAGCGGACCCAGGACGGCGACTTCCCCAACGTCCCCGGCCACGTCTCCAACCCGGAGAACCCGGCCGCGTTGCAGGCCGCGATCGACGAGGCCCGCAGGACGAAGGCCGACCTCGTCCTCGCCAGCGACCCGGACGCCGACCGGATCGGCGTCGGCCTCCCCGCGAAGGGGGACCCGGCCGGCGAGTGGATCACGCTCGACGGCAACCAGATCGGGGCCCTGCTCGCCGCCTTCGTCATGAAGCAGAACGCCGACCTCGGCCGGCTGCGCCCCGACCACTACCTGGTCACGACCCTGGTCTCCACCGGCATGACGAAGGCCCTCGGCCGTCGCGAGGGGATCCGGACGGAGGACGACCTCCTGGTCGGCTTCAAGTGGATCGCCGAGCGCGTGGACCGCGAGGGGCCGGCGGGCTTCCTCTTCGGCTTCGAGGAGTCGCACGGCTACCTCAAGGGGACCTACGCCCGCGACAAGGACGCCTCGATCGCCGCCATGCTGTTCGCCGAGCTGGCCGCCACCTGCAAGGACCGCCGCCAGACCGTCGTCGAATACCTGGACGACCTCTACATCGACGTCGGCCACTACGGCGAGCGTCTCATCAACAAGACGTACAAGGGCCGCGAGGGGCTGGACAAGATCCGGTCCATCATGAAGGCGTTCCGCGAGGCCCCGCCGAAGTCCGTCGCCGGCCTGGCCGTCACCGAGGTCTACGACTACAAGACCCACGAGGTCCGCGACCTGACCGGCTCCGGGAAGGTCCTGCCCCTGCCCGAGCCGTCCGGCGACCTGCTCATCTTCCACACCGATCGCGAGGGCGTCCGGTTCGCCGCCCGCCCGTCGGGCACCGAGCCGAAGATCAAGTTCTACCTCTTCGCCCGATCGGCCGTCGACGGCCCCGACGCGCTCCCCGCCGCCAAGGCGCAGACCAAGGCGGTCCTTGACCAAATGACCACCGACATCGAAAAATACCTCGAAGACGTGGCCTGATCCGACCACCCGGCGCGAGGCCCGCGCGGCGCGGGCGGGCCTCGTCGTCGCGGAGGCCGCATGTCCGACCCCCAGGCCGAGCCCCAGCCCGCCCCCTCGCCCGCGGAGAAGGTCCGCAAGTTCCCCAACACGCCCGGCGTGTACCTGATGAAGGACTCGCAGGGGCGCGTCATCTACATCGGCAAGGCCAAGAACCTCCGCGCCCGCGCGGGCTCGTACTTCCACAAGGCGGCCGAGACCGACAAGCGGATCGTCAACTGGATCGGCGAGGTGGCCGATATCGACCATCTCCCCGCCGACAGCGAGGTTGACGCCCTCCTGATGGAGGCGCGGCTCATCAAGGACATCCAGCCCCGCCACAACCGCGACCTGAAGGACGACAAGTCCTTCCCCTACCTCCAGATCACCACCGGCGAGGACTTCCCCCGCGTCAACTTCACCCGCGAGCCGCTGGATTCCGGCGTGAAGCTCTACGGCCCCTTCCCCCGCGCCAAGAGCCTGCGGGGCGCGATCCAGGTGTTGCAGCGCGTCTTCAAGTTCCGCACCTGCTCGCTCGACATCGACGAGGACGACCCCCGCTGGCGCTGGTTCCGCCCCTGCCTGCTGGCCTCGATCGACCAGTGCACCGCCCCGTGCAACCTGCGGATCGACCGCGAGACCTACCGCCGCGACATCCACCGCCTGCGCCTGTTCCTCGACGGCAAGAAGGACGTCCTCCTCAGGGAGATGGACGAGGAGATGCGCGAGGCCGGCAAGGCTCTCCAGTTCGAGAAGGCCGCGCGGATCCGCGACGAGATCAAGGCGCTCCAGAACCTCAACCTCCGCGGCGACCTCGCCAAGCACGCCCAGCCCGAGGTCTTCTACATCGACCCGCGCAAGGGCCTGAAGGGGCTCAAGCAGGTGCTCCACCTGGAGTCCATGCCCCGGACGATCGACGGCGTGGACATCGCGCACCTCGGCGGGACGGAGACGGTGGGCTCGCTGGTGACGTTCGTGGACGGCTTGCCGTTCAAGCCGGGCTATCGCCGCTATCGCATCAAGAGCGTGGCCGGCGTGGACGACTTCGCCTCGATCCGCGAGGTCGTCTCGCGGCGGATCGACGGCCTCCGCGAGCGCGAGGAGCCCTTCCCCGACATCTTCCTGATCGACGGCGGCAAGGGCCAGCTCGGCGCCGCGCTCGACGCGTTCGAAGCCAAGGGGGTCCAACCGCCGACCCTCATCTCGCTCGCCAAGCGCGAGGAGGAAATCTACGTACCCGGCCGATCGGACCCCATCGTCCTCCGCCGCCGATCTTTCTCCCTCCGCCTCCTCCAGTACGTCCGCGACGAGGCCCACCGCTTCGCCCAGCACTACCATCACCTGCTCCGCAAGAAGCGCGTGCTCGGCGATGACGACTGACGACCGATCATAATGCTGGCTGGTATCCAGACCGACCGAAAACCCCTGTCCGGGCTCCTCTTGCCTTTGGATTTGGGAATTCCTTCGCGACTCACGGGTCGTGCAATGCTCGCAAGTCGCGAAGTGATGGATATCAGCTTGGAATTCCAACGGCCCTCATACTCGTCACCTCCGTCATCCTCGGAAGGTGCAGGGCGAAACTTAAATCGGAGCGTTGCAACAGCGAGGTTGAATTCATTCACTCGCTCCGAATATGGAACTCGGAGATATCGGCCTGAAGTTGGAGATCGTCGTCCACATACAGATCCAGGAGAACTATATAATCACCCGGGCCTACCGTGAACCATGTAGCCCAGGAGGCTGTACCGTCGTAGCTCCAGAAGTTCAGATAAGTGACGACGGTGGAGTAGGTGCCGACTAGTTCGGACGGTGCACCGATCTTGTCCGCGTATTTCACACGAAATACGGCCTTATTCGGCGAGTTGCCGAATTGACCAACGACATCTGCCTGAAATGCAATGAAAACATACGATCCGGATTAGGTGTAAGTCACGCCATACGTGGGACTGGTGATAGTCCCGGACACCTGGGCGTGGGCATTCCCGGCGGTCAGGGTCGCGACGGCTAAGCATGTCCGCAGAATTTTTTTGACACACCGTATGCTCATCCCGATCATCTCATCGGGAGGTGGTGGAGATGAGCCGATTGAAACTCACTCACTGGCAACGCCGTCGTCTCCATCGGCAGCTCAAGTCCACATCCGACGCACGCACGTACCGCAGGACCCTGGCCGTGCTGGAACTGGACCGCGGGCGGTCCGCCGCCGACATCGCCGCAATGCTCGGTGTGACGCGGCAAAGCGTCCATAATTGGGCGGCGGCCTTTGCCCGCGATCCGGACCCGTTGACACTCCGCGACGAGGATCGGAGCGGACGCCCGGCTCTTTTGTCCGAGCGGACCGACGGTCTCCTGCCGTCCTTGATGGGCCGGTCGCCCCAGGACCTCGGCTATCCTCACACGGGCTGGACGGTGACTCTCCTCCAGCAGCAATTGGAGAAGGGCCTGGGGCTACGATCTTCGGACGAGACGGTGCGACGTGGGCTCCGGCGGCTCGGTTACGTCTGGAAGCGGCCACGCTACGTGCTCGACCCCGACCCGGAGCGCGAGGGGAAAACGGCGGATTCGCCGGCAGATCCGGGCCTTGCCGCGTCGGAGCGTCGTGCCGGCCCAGGACGAGACCGGCCTGATGATGTTCCCGCCGTTGCGGGCCGGCTGGTCGCGGAGGGGCGAGCCGGCGGAGGTCCACATCAGCGGTTGGAACGCCCGGCGGGTGATCTTCGGCACGATGAATCTGATGACCGGGACACGGCTGTTTCTGCCGCGACCCAAGGGGAGGGCCGGTGACTTCCAGGCGTTCCTCGAGGAAATCCGGGGGCATTACCGGGGCTGGCGTGTGGCCCTGCTGCTCGACAGCGACCCCGGCCACACGGCGAAGGCGTCGGTGCGAGCGGCCGAGGGGATGACGTTGCTGTGGCTGCCGAAGCGGTCGCCGGAGCTGAACCCGATGGATACGCCGTGGGGCCAAGGAAAGGACGTGATCGCCGCCAACAAGCAGTACGCGACGATCGACGAGCAGGTCGATCGATTCCTCTCCCATTTGACCAGCCTGTCGGGTCCAGAGGCATTGCATACCTCGGGCGTCCTATCGAATGACTTCTGGCTCCGACCGACTCTGTCAAAAAAGTTCTGCGGACATGCTTAGGCAGAACACGAGATGACGAGTGCGCATGATGATCGTTCCTCAACTCCTTGGAGCGGCATGGTGATCAGAAACCTGAGACTAAGGCGAACATTGCGGCTAGTCGAGACGGGCGGATTCGCCGCCTGCAACGGAGCCCAATGCATGCCAGACGGGAGGCGAAGTCGATGCCTTTGCGAAAGTCGCCCGGCCGTCCAGGAACAGGACGTGGGCCCCGTCGCCGTGGCGGCTGCCGGCGGTGATCGCTGCGGTGAGCATATTTCCGCCGTTCGAACACGAAAGACGGTTGATGGACTGTAAATGGTTGTAACACCCCCTTGCGTAGCTGAATTCAGTCCAAGTCGTGCCTTTCCCGAACAGAGACCAGGCTGCAACCGTCGCCGGATCCAAGTTGACGCATTTCGACACGAATTCTTCCCGGTTCAGTGTCACGGTCGGCGAGTAGACGTGCTTGAGCGGATCAGGCCTCCCTTCGCCCGCGACCCATTCGGCAAAGGCGACCGTATTGCCGAGGCCGTCCGTCACGCTCGCCAGCGTCGTCGCAGCCCCAGTGCGGCCGCCCCCGAAGACGCCCTGAGAGTCTGGCTGCTTGAACCCGTCGCCGGCATTTCCCGGGTAGCTGAGCCGGGCCGCCTTGTCGCCCATGTTCGAGGGACATACATACGCCGAAATGATGATGCCGTCGGCCGTGTTGTTGCGTCGCAGCCAACCGGTTATGGTCTCGGCATCGCTGTTTTTCAACCCGCCCCGCCGCGGCCAGACCAAATTGATGCTGTTGTAGACTTGCATCTGCTCCAGATGGGGGAGCAGCAGGACATGCGGGCTCGCGCCCATCGGAGCATGGCCGTCGATCGCGATGTAGTTGTTGAGGGCTATCCCCAACTGTTTCATGTTATTGAGGCAGGCCACCCTCCTCGCCGATTCCCTGGCCATGCCCAGGGCGGGCAGGAGCAGCGCCGCGACGAGGGCGAGGATGCCAAGCACCACTGCTAATTCGATGAGGCTAAAACCGCGACGATAGGTGTGGTACATCGCAATAGCCTCCTGTGAAGCAGCTTTAATGCGTAATGGCGTTTATTCGCAATCCATTCATGCGTCGACAATTGTCGCGACGCTTCGAGTTGTCAAGAGGCTGACCCTACACGAATTGCAGATTTAATCCAGCCGAAACCAAGGGCCAGCGGAAACTTGACTCTTAATGTGAAAACATTTGCGTCAAATTGAACCGAAATCCATGGAGGCCGACTGGTTTGAAGCGTGCAGGATGGGGTCGCCCGGCTCTTCGGGATCACAACGCGACTGGCTCCTTTGCGTTCGGGTAGCGAGACGGAGAGGCTGATTTCCTGCCTTTCAAGCCACTCGCCGCAACTCTAGACGCATCAACAACGAACTTTGCGCCGGCCCTGAACCAAAGGCGAAGCCCGAGAAGTCACGAAAGCCAAGCTGAATCCAGGGAATTGAGCGAAGAAAGAGGGATCTCTCAAACGTTCCGCTCTGTCGAGAAATAATCGGCGAAGGCTCATGATGGATTCCGGGGTGATGGGGCGTGCGGCGGTCTGATCCGGTAGGATCGGACGTCTCGGACGACCTTGACCGCCGCCGCGATCGGACCAGCAAGCCGCCCCGTCATGGTGAACATCCAGGACCTCTTCGACGACGCCAAGTGCTTCCGGACCATCCGCGACATGCGTGGCCCGACGGCGTCGTCTGTCCTTCGTGCTCATCGAGCTCG
>MKTT01000017.1:1604-27298 GCA_001898385.1 Planctomycetales bacterium 71-10 | reverse complement strand
AGATCCGCTTCCGGACCTCCTACGACGTCCCCGCCACTCGAGTTCGCGTCGTCCTCGACGATTTCGGCCGACCCGTCGTTGCGACCAGGTCGGCCGTTTCATTTCGTCTCAGCGTTGTTTCGCTCGACAGGGGAGATATTACGGCCACCTGTTCCCCGGGTCAACAACCCACCGAGAATTCTTGGTGAAGATAGTTCGTTACTCACTATGAATTCAAGAGTTACGATTCTGGAAAAACCCTGGAATCAGCTTCCGATCCGGTTCCTCTCAACGCCCCGCCGCCGGTTTTCCGGGTTATTCCGCCGCTGGACTTCAAAAATCGGCCCGCCCCGCCTGGACGAGTGGCAATATGGGTGATCCACATCCGATAAGCGAACTTGCGGAAGCCAAGGGATGGCCCCGAGACCCAAGCCGAGGGAGTGGGATCGACCATGGGTGCTGCGGGATTGATGCAGGCGAGGCGGTCGATCGGACGCCGAGGGATGGGCGGCGGGCGGAGCGGGTCGGCGAGGCCCGCGAGAACGGAGTGCCCCGCGATGACGACGGACGTCGAGGAGGCGACCCAGGTCGACTGGGTCCAGAGCGTGCTGTTCGACCGCGGCTACCTGTCCCGGATCCGCGGCGAGGCGATCAAGGTCTACCTGGTGATGATCGAGGCGGTGGGGGGCCTGCCCGACCGCAGCGTCACCATCAGCCTGAACCAGCTCACGGCCAGGACGCGGCTCTCCACGCCCACGGTCATCGACGGGCTCTCGCAGCTGGAGCGCCTGGGGTTGGTCGTCTCCACGACGGGCCCCCGGGGGAAGGTGAAGACGTATTACGTCGCCGACCCGCCGGCCCTCGACGCGGATTGATATCCGTCAACGCCCGCGCACGCGAAGGGGCGGGGATAGGCCGGCGGCAGGGATGTCGTGGGGTGAATTCGAGGCAAGGTGGCATCCGGCCATGGGATCGTATTTCTTCCGGGTCGAGCACGACCTGCTCCGGTCCGACGCCTTCCGATCGCTGGGGGGCTCGGCCATCAAGGTCTATCTCGTCATCGGCCTCTATTCGGATTTCGGCACCGACTGGGGCTATCCCAGCACCCGGACCATCGCACGCCAGGCCGGTCTAAGCCGGCAGACGGTGATCGACGCCATCCAGGAACTGATCGAATCCGGGCTCCTGGTCGCCAACAAGTCGCGGGGGAGGTCCACGGCGTACCGGGTGATCCGCCAGCCCGCCCCGGAGCGCCGGCCGACGGGCGACCGGGCGCGCCCCGCGGTGGACAAGAAAACCAGGCCGGCCGCGAAAACCGGCCGAGATCTTTTAGACGATCCCTCGGAAACCGGCCCAAAATCCTTAGTCGACCCCTCGAAAACCGGTCTATTCTCTTTGGTCGAGCCGGCCCAGAAGCTGGACCACGCCGGCCGCGAGGATGGGCCCAAACGAGAAACAGGATCGAAAGAAGACACAGCTTCCGCGCCGATCCCCGGCACCCCCTTCCGCCTGAGCGCCGACGGCCGCCTTCTTGTTGCTGTCGATTTGCAGGAATTGTTGACGAATCAGGGGCTCCCCGAGAACCTCGCCGGCCGCCTAGTTACGCAGCGCGACCCGGAGGCGGTGGCGAAGGTCCTCCTCAACGCCTTCTACTTGCAGAGCCAGGGTAAGCTGCAAAACGGCCCCGGCTACATCCGGGCCGGGATCGAGGACGGGTACGACCTGCTCCCCCAGGTGGCGAACCGGCTGGAGAGCCGCCGCCGCGAGTTGGCGGAACAGCTCCGGCGAATCGAGATGGAGAAGAAGCAGGCGCGCGAGGTCGATTCGCTGGCGTCGCAGGAAGCGGCGGTCTCCTACGTCCTTGAAAACCTTCATCCCGAGGAACTGCAACGACTTACGACGGTCGCCCTGGCGTCGTTGCCCGAGCCGGTGGTTCGCCGGAATCCCACGCTCTCCAACCCCTTCGTCCGCGGCAAGGTCTACGAGCTGGCGTGCGGGGAACCCGTCGAGTAGGCCATTCCCGGCCGACGAGGAGTCGGGGCGACGCGGCCTATCGGGGCCGCGTTTCTTTTTGCGCCGAGGGACGCCGGGGTGTCCCGGATTCGCAAACTATCCTCGGGATGTCAAAATGGCGGCCTGCGGGCATCCCGCGATCGTCATGCCGCAGGTCTGACAGAAAGCCAATGCGTCAAACCAATTGGCGTTATCCCGTAAACAGGAATTGCGAATCAGGGACATCTTGGTGACCCTGGGAGTCTCCCGGTTTTCGGAGGACGAGGAGGTCTCGGACCTGGCCGAGGAGTCGACCTTCGGTGCGGGCCCGGCGGACCTGCTGGGGGGTGTAGTCGCCGCTCATCGGGCAGCTGACCCGGCGTTCGGGCAGGAACCCCGCGTCCATGCCCGCGCGGTAGCCGAGGAAGGCGTGGTCGATGTAGCCGTGGCCGCGGGGGAGGTCCTTCTCGGTCTGCGTCGCCAGCAAAAGCGCAAGTCGGCCTCCCGGCCTGATTCTTAAAAAGGCTGCCGCGGCCAGTTCCCGGAGGAACTCGATCCAGGCGTCGAGGGGGGCGGCGGCGACGCTGTCGCGAGGGTACTTTCGCGCCAGCATGGAGTGGTACGGGGGGTCGCAGAAGACGAGGTGGCAGCCGTCGGCCTCGGGGGGGAGTCCGCGTCGGACGTCCAGCGGGGCGACGTCGGGGCGGACGGGTTCGAGGTCGTAGGCGAGGCAGCGGCGTCCCATGGCGGTCGCGACGTCCAGGGTGGTCCCGCCGCCGGCCATGGGGTCGACGACCAGGTCGCCGGGGTCGGTGAAGTAGTGGAGGGCGTGGGCGACGAGGTCGGGCGGGATCGAGCCCGGATGGGGGACGCCGAAGGCCCGGTCGTGGCGGAACGACCAGACGTCGTAGGGGGTGGGGCGGAAGTCGCGGGCGTACTTGTCGCGGCGCCGCAGGTCCTTGTAGGCCGCGTAGATGGTCTTCGCACCGACGTCGAGTTGGGCCACGCCCGCGACGGCCCGGGGGTCGCCCTCGCGGGCCTTCGACCACACGGCGCGGGCCTGGCGGTACAAATCCTTGCCCCCCAGGCCGATGCGCTCGGCGACGGCGGCGTCGGTGCGGCCTCGCCCACCCCTCCCCCGCCCCGCGTCGTCGGGAGCGTCGGAATTCCGACGCTCGGCCTCGTCGAGCCAGGAGGGGTGGTCGCCGAAGGGGAGGGTACGGGGGCCGATGGCGGGGACGTCTGAGGCCGGGGGTTTCTGGAGGTTGGCCCGGCTCCGGGCCCTGGCCTCGGCGGAGAGGAGCCCTTCCAGGGCGTCGGCCTCGCGCATGAGCTGGCTGAAAGTCTTGCGGCGCTGGCGGTTGGATTCCAGGACGGCCCGATGGCGGTCGTCGTCCGAGGCGAACTCGCGGACGATGCAGGGGATGCGCTCCAGGCCCAGCTCGATCGCACAGGCCAGCCGGCGATGGCCCGACACGACCTCCCACCGTCCCCTCGCCAGCCCCGGGGCGACGACGAGCGGCTCCAGGATCCCGTGCTCGCCCACGCTGGCGATCAGGTCGTCGACCCGGCCGGCGGATTCGCCGTAAATCTCAATGCTGAAGAGATTCCGGTCGAGCGATCGCACGTCCATCAGGGCGTGCGTCGACCCAGGTTGCGGGGCCGAATCGGGGGCCGGTGCGAAGGCTCGTCGCGCGGCGGAGGGCATGGGGGACGTCCTTGTCCTGGATGCGAGGCTCGGGGGATCCGCGGGGAATCTAGCAGAGGGAGGCGAGGCTGTCGAGAAGAGAGGCGGTCAGCGGCGATCGAGGTATTCGCGGAGGGCTTCTCGGATGTCGGGCAACTCGCGACGGCGGAGGTCGGCGGACAGGTCCATGATCGAGCCCCACGCCCGGCCGGCCTCGGCGATCGCGCGCAGGGCGGCGACCTGGCGGGCGTCCAGAGACTCGAACGGACGATAGGGCGGATCGCCGAAGCGGAGCCCGATCAGGCCGCCCAGTCGATGGAGCGGGCCCGCCGGCGGGGCCCGGGGCGTGTCGGGGGCCGGCATCACTCGGCCCAGCAGGTCGGAGGCGAGGCGGGGCGCATCGTACGGCTCCACCGACCCGACCGCGGCGATCAACGCATCGACCGCCTCCGCGTCGCCGACCTTCTCGATCGCCTCCCGGGCCATCTCGACGGCCTCGACGGGATCCCAGGCCAGGGCGGCGAGGAGGTCGTCCAGGGGTGTCGGGATGGAGAAGGCCGTCGCGACCCTCGCGACCACCTCGGCCGGCGTCCGCTCGCGGAGGATCGCGACGGTCGCGACGGCCGCCGCCCAGCCGATCGGACCGTCGGCGGGCACGGCGCGGAGGAATGCGACGTCGGCCTCGCGGCCCAGGGCGCCGAGGCGGAGGGCCAGCCCGAACCGCTCGGACCCGTCGGGGTCGGCGGCGAAGGCGGACCGGAGGGCCATGGCCGCCTCGTCGGCCCGCCCGGTGCATTCCCCCAGCACGAACGCGGCGGCCTGTCGAATCCGCCGGTCGGGGGCGTCCAGCAGTCGGATGTACTCCGGGACGCCCGCCTCAACCGCCTCGCGGGCGGCGCGGACCCACGACAGTTCGCGGGCGAGTTCCGCATGGAAGTCGGGATCGTCGGCGGGGTCCGGGCGGGGACGCTCGTGGACGTCCAGGTAGGACGAACCGCTCGCCAATCCGCCCAGCAGGATGAGGATCCCGGGCCGGTCTGCGGCGGTGGCGTCGGCCAGGAGTGCGATCAGGAACGGGACGGCTTGGGCCGACGCTTGGTAGACCGTCCCCTGGTGCCAGATGTTCCCGAAGAGTTCGGACAGGGCCTCGTCTCGCTCCGTCGCCTCGGGCGAGGCCAGCGAGCGGATCAGGCCCGGGACGTCCGCCGCGGAGCCGTAGGCGTGATGCAGCGCCTCCCAATCGATCGCGTCGAGCCCTTCGAGCATGGTCGGACCTCCGCCGGCGGGCCGGCGCGATCAGTGTCGCCGAGCCGGACCGAGCGGGCAAGCCGTCGCATGCCGGCGGCCGCGCGGGCCGCCGGAGGATGGCCCGACCTCCGGGCGAGCCCGCCCAGGCGCGACGTCGGCGGGAGCCCCGAAGGTGAGGCCGGCGCGAAGTCGGGAGCGATTCCGGGTTTTTTTTCGCTTTTGGCCCTTGCTTGTTTCTCGATTATGTTATGATTGCCGATGATCGGGAGGGCCAGGAGCGTCCAACGGCCCGCAGGGTGGGCTGGACGACTCCCCACGACGCTGCCCGATCGAGCCTGCCTTGGGCTCACCTTTCTTCTCGGCCCGGAAAGCGCAAAGCGGGCCGCCCACCGCCTCGGAGTGGATCTTGGCCAAGAAGCTTTACGTCGGCAACCTCACCTACAACATCGTCGATTCGGACCTCCAGGAGCTGTTCTCCGCCTACGGCGGCGTCCTGAGCGCCCAGGTCATCATCGACCGCGACACCAACCGGTCCAAGGGCTTCGGATTCGTCGAGATGGAAACCGACGAGGCCGCCCAGGACGCCATCGCGGCCCTCAACGGCCACAACTACGACGGCCGCAACCTCACCGTCAATGAGGCCAAGCCTCGCGAGCCCCGCTCCGGCGGCGGCGGCGGGTATGGCGGCGGTGGCCGCGGCGGGTACGGCGGTGGCGGCGGCGGCGGTCGCCGCTATTGATCCGCCGGCCGGGTCATCTCCCCGGCCCTCTAACCTGAATAGCGTCCCTGCCGGACGCCGTCGCCCCTCCCCCCACCTCTGCGGGGGCGGGGCGAATTCGTGCGCCGAACCGACGCCCGGGGCTCGCGCAACGACCTCTTGACCGCCCGAGCCTGATCCGCCATGGGCGCGGCGCGCCCGGAAGCCCCTCCCTTGGAATACTCTGAGGCCAACCCCCCTTCCAAGCCGACGCCCTCGGCATCCAGGACCGCGAAGATCCTTCCTCGGCCCGCCGAGTGGTGGAACGCTGGTCGGCCTTCCGCGATGCTGTCTTGCAGGGCGACGCGGTGAGCCTGATCTTCGACATCCTGGAAGAGGCGCGCGATCGGATCACCCCCCCCCCGGGGCATGATGGTCGCGACGGCGTATTCGATTGCACCTCCGAGGGGTCCGCCGTGGACGCGTATGAATTCGTGGCCGCGCTCAAGAAGTCCGTGCGCGAGGGCGTCGATCACGAGGTGGATCTCCTGGAAACTCGAGACTCGCCCCGCGGGCCCGTCCACCTGATTCGCTTCGCGAACTGGATCCAGGGGCTGTCGGCCGCCGACCGGGAGGTCCTGCGCGAACTCCTGCATTTCACGGCCGAAGGGAGCCTGTTCCTCGTGCTGACGCTCCTCGACAATCTCGTGGACCTGACGGCCGAGCGAGTGCGGTTCGAACTGTGGGCGATCGCCGAAAATGGCGGCAGGGGGCAGATCAACGATCCGGATGGGGATATGCTCTGCGATATCTTCAACGGCCTCGGATGAGGCCGGGGCCGCAAGCCGTCGGAGGTCGCCGTCATGCGTGGTTGGGGATCGATGATCGTCGCGATTTCGGTGTTAGGCGGGCTGGCCTCTCCGGCCGACGCGGAGGAGGGGCTCCCGAACGCCAAACCCGTGCCGAGGGTCCAGGTGTTGCCGCTGCCGGGCGACCAGGCGACGTTCCAGGTCGACGGTCGCGAGGTCGCCCGCTATTGGTCGGGCGACGGGCAGGAGCGGCCGTTCGTCTACCCGATCGTGGGGCCTTCGGGGCGGTCGCTGACCCGGATGGGCCACCCGCGCGACCCGGTGGGGCACGAGCACCACAACTCGTTCTGGGTCTCGCACCAGAACGTGAACGGCGAGAACTACTGGGAGAACGGCCTGTCGGCCCGGATCGTCCCGCGACGGGTGGTCCGGATCGACGACGGCGACGCCGAGGCCGCCATGGTCGTCGAGAACGACTGGGTCGGGGCCGACGGCCGCTTCAACATGCGCGATCGCCGCCGCATGACCGTCCGGCCGCTGAAGGACGGCGAATGGCTGTTCATCCTGGACCTCCAGCTTGAGGCGCCCGGCGACGCCCCGGTCGTGCTGGGCGAGACGGCGTTCGGGCCGGTGGGCGTCCGGATGGCCAAGACCGTCGGCGTGAACGACGGCGGCGGCCGGATCCGCAACTCCGAGGGGAACGAGGACGAGCAGGGCCCCAACGGCTGCTTCCGCAAGCCCGCCCGCTGGGTCGACTACTCCGGCCCGATCACGCGCGAGGCGGCCGAGGGGATCGCCCTCTTCGACCACCCCTCCAACCCCGGCCATCCCTCCCCCTTCCACGTCCGCCGCGACGGCTGGATGGGCGCCTGCCTCACCTACGGCGGACCCAGGACGATCCGCCCCGGCGCCCCCCTGCTCCTCCGCTACGCCCTGTACGTCCACCGCGGCGTCCCCGCCCCGGCCGCGATCGACGCCGCCTGGTCCGAGTTCGCCCGCTCCGCCCCCGAGCCCGTCCCGGCGAAGTGAGGCCGTCGCGCCCGGCCCGCGAGGTCGGCGGTTGACATCTACGGGCTGTCTAGTACGATTCAGGGCGTTGTTACGGGTCGGCCAGTAGGATTCCCGGCCGGGATGGCTGCTGGTCGGACCGTAGTTGTCGCCAGGGATCTACGGGCCGGGTCGTAGGAGGCCGGGATGTCCGACGTTTCGCCGACGCCGAGGGAGCTGGAGGCGCTGAAGGTCCTCTGGCGGAGGGGGCCCGCGACCGTGCGCGAGGTCCACGAGGAGATGGGGACGCGGGAGGACGGGCTGGCGTACACCACGGTCCTCAGCCTGCTCCAGACGATGGAGAAGAAGGGGCTCGTCGGCCACGAGCCGGCGGGGAAGGCGTACGCCTACTTCGCCAAGGTGCGCCGCGACGGCGTCCTCGGCCGCCTGGCCGCCGGCTTCCTGGACCAGGTCTTCGACGGCGCGCTGGGCGAGTACGTCGCCCGCGCCCTCCAGTCGCGCAAGCCCGACGCGGCCGAGCTGGAGGAGATCGGGCGCATGATCGCCGACGCGAAGGAGGCGGCCCGGGGCAAGGGGAAGAAAGGGGGGCCGCGATGACGGAGTCCCTCTCGCGATGGCTCGTCGACGCCTACGCGCTGTCGACGCTCGTGCTGCTGGCGTCGGCCGCGGCGACGGCCGCGATCCGGCAGCCGGCGCGGCGGCTCGCGGTCGCCGGCGCGACGCTCGGGGGCCTCGTCGCGCTGCTGGCCGCCCTCGCGCTCCCCGGATGGCCCCGGTCGTCCCTGCGCGCCCGCCCGGTCACGCCGGATCCGCGACCGGCCATGAACTTCGCACCGATCGCGACTTCGCCGCCGCCCGTCGTCGCGCCTCCGGCGGATCTCGCCCTCCCCATCGCCCCGTCGCCCGCCCCGCCGACGATCCCCGTCCCGCCCCCCGCCGCGCCGCCGGACCTCGGCGCGATCGCCGTGCGGGCGTTCCTGGGCGGCTCGACGCTGGCCCTGGGCTGGCTGGCCCTGGGCGCGTGGCGGCTGGCCCTGCTGCGGCGGGGGTCGCGACGGGCCCCGGCCCGGGCCGAGGAGGTGCTGGCGAGGCTGGCCGGCGACTCGACGCCCCCCGCCCTGCTCGTCTCCGACGCCCTCCGTCAGCCGGCGGCCGTCGGCGTGGCGCGGCCGGCGATCCTGCTGCCGTCGCGGTTCCTGGGCGAGCCGGCCGACCGCCTGGAGGCGGCCCTGGCCCACGAGTGGGCCCACGTCCGCGACGGCGACCTGCGGCGGCTGGCCCTGTCGCGGCTGCTGCTGCCGGCCCTGTTCGCCCACCCGCTGTACTGGCTCCTGCGGGCCCGGATCCGCGCCGACCAGGAGGCCGTCGCCGACGCCTCCGCCGCGGCCGTCGCCGGCCGGCTGGGATACGCCGAGGCGCTGCTCGCCTGGTCGAAGTCCGCCCCGGAAAGCCCATGGATCGCGGCGGGAGGCTCCGTCGCACTGTTCGAACGCCCGTCCCAGATCAAGCGGAGGATCGCCATGCTGCTGGATACGGAAATCCAGGTCGAGTCCGCCTGCCCCGCGCGCTGGCGGCTCGCCTCGCGCGGCGTCGTCGCGGCCGTCGCGCTCGCCGCCTCGCTCCTGACCCTGCGCCCGCCGGCCGTGGCGGCGCCGTCGGAGGAGCCGGCGGAAGTCGCCGCGCCGGGCGACGCCGACGGCCCGCTCCTCCGCGTGCTCGGCCCCGACGGCGAGCCGTTCGCGGGGGCGAAGGTCCGCGTGGGCGAGCCGGGCCGCGGCGGGGCCGACGCGGCCCTGGTCGGGGAGACGGGGCCCGACGGCGCGATCCGCCTGCCGAAGGCCGCCCGGGGGGGCCGGGCCTCGGTGATCGCGACGGCCGAGGGCTTCGCCCCGGCCTTCCCCGTCGACCTGACGGCCCCGGACGGGACGATGGTGCTGCGATTGGCCCGCGACGACGTGCCGATCCGGGGCCGATTGGTCGACCGCGAGGGGCGGCCCGTCGCGGGGGCCCGCGTCGTGGCGACGACGATTCAGGGGCACAGCAGCGGGACCCTGGAGGGGGTGCTCCAGGCGTTCGGGAGGCCGGGGGGGCCGGCGGGTTCCTTCACCTTCCGCGAGAACGTCCCCGGGCCGTACGCCGTGGCCCCGACCGTCTCGGACGCCGACGGCCGCTTCGTCGTCCGCGGCGTGGGCCGGGATCGCACGGCCAGCCTCGCGGTGTCGGGGCCGGGCGTCGCGATCACGTCGATCCACGTCGCCGCCCGCGAGATGCCCGCCCTGGAACTCCGTCCGCCCAGCTTCTGGGAGGAGCGTCGCGACACCCTGCTCCACGGCGCGACGTTCGAGGTCGCCCTCGACCCCGGTGCGGAGGTCGTCGGCACGGTGACGGACGAGGCGACCGGCCTGCCGGTCGCCGGCGCGACGGTCGCCCGCGGGTTCGCCCGCGACGACCCCTGGGGCCTCTACTCGACCACGACCGACGCCGAGGGGCGTTACCGCCTGGAGGGCCTGTCTCCCGGCCCTCGCCGGCGGGAGGCCGGCGCGAACGACCTGACGGCCGCGCGGGTCGCCGCCCCCCCCTACGCGGCCGTGAGCCATCGGGTCGCCATCGCGGACCCGTCGAGGCCGACCGTGCAGGACTTCAAGCTCCGGCGCGCCATCCGCGGCCATGGGCGCGTGATCGATAAGGCGACCGGCCGGGGCGTTCGCGCGTCCGTCACCTACAATGGATTCGAACACGCCTCAGCGTCGTCGCTCTCGTTCATCCGGCATGCGGACGGGGTCGTCGAAGAGATCGAGGGGCCTCCCAACGCCGTCCTCTGGCCGGTCGGCTCCGGCGTTGAGACCGACGATCAGGGGTATTTCGAGATCTTTATGGTCCCCGGCCCGGCCGTCCTCGCGGCCAGGGTCCCGGGCGGGCGCTACCGCATGGGCGCGGGGTTCGAGACGATCCCCTGGCCGAAGCGGGACGGCAAGGTCGTCACGTCCGACGACGACGTCTCCTCGGCGCTCCGGCCGTATGACCACCACGTCGTCCAGGGCGTCGACCCGAAGCCGGGCGACGAGGAGTTCGCCTGCGACCTGGTCCTCGACCCGGGCCGTTCGGTCGCGGCGAGGGTCGTCGGCCCGGACGGCGAACCGCTGGCCGGCGCCTGGGTCGGCGGGGATGAGATGTACGTCACCGAGTCGAGCCCGACCTTCACGCCCCGCACGGGCCCGCTGCCGACGGCCGACTTCCGAGTGGAGCGGCTGATCCCGCACGCACCTCGGGTCGTGGAGGGGACCCACGTCGAGAAGAAGCTGGCCGGGGGCGTCGTGGTCGGACCGGACGAGGCCGGGCCGGTCACGCTGAAGCTGGAGCCCTGGGGCGCCGTGACCGGGCGCGTCGTCGACGTCGCGGGCCGGCCCGTCGCCGCCTGGCCTCTCCAGTGTCCGATCCCCTACAGAAATCCCCGGCACGACCTCGGCGGGATCCACCGGCCGATCGCGCCCACCGACGCCGAAGGCCGCTTCCGCATCGAGGGCCTCGCCCCCGGGCGGAAGTACACCTTCATCTCCTGGGTCCGCCAGCCCGACGGGAACGGCGGTCGCGAGGTCGTCGTCGCGAAGGACGTGGTCGTGAAGGCCGGAGAGTCCCGCGACCTGGGCGACGTGGTCCTGAAGGACCCGAGGTGACCCACGGCCTGCCGGGGCCTATGGGCGGCGGCCGGGGCGCGTTAGATTCGCGGGCGAGGGCCGCCCGGGACGCCGACGTCGGCGCGGGGCGGCTCGGCCGCGATGGAGGACGACCGATGACTCTCCGCCGAACCGTCCTGACGGCCCTGGGGGCCTGGCTCGCCGTGGTGCCCGCGGGGGCGCAGACCGACGTGGTACGCGTCGCCCCCGGCGGGCCGGTCGCCACGCTCCGGCAGGCGCGCGACCGCGTCCGGGAGCTGCGCAAGGACGCCGGGGGGGAGCGGAAGCCCGTCACGGTCCGGTTCGCCGCCGGGACGTATCGCATGGCCGAGCCCGTCGCCTTCGGGCCCGAGGACGGCGGCGCGACGTATGAGGCCGAGCCCGGCGCGGCGGTCGTCCTCGACGGCGGCCAAGAGGTCCGCGGCCTCTCCGCGACCCCCGACGGCCTCTGGACCGCGAAGGTCCCGACCGCCGCCGCCGGCCGCAAGCCGTTCGAGCAGCTCTATGTGAACGGCCGTCGCGCCGTGCGGGCGCGGACGCCGAACGAAGGATATTTTTATATCCGCAAGCAGCTTGCCGAGGCCGTCGACCCGGCGACGGGGAAGGTCGGCCCGGCGGCGAATCGCGCGTTCGTGGCGAGCCGCGACGACCTGAAGGCGTTCGAGGGGCTCTCGGCCGATCAGCTCAAGGACGCCAACGTCGTCGTCTACCACTCGTGGGAGGTCTCGCGACACCGCGTCGCCTCGGCCGACCCCGCGACGGGGAAGCTCGTCTTCACCGGCCCGGCCCCCTGGGCGTTCCTGCAATGGGGGGCGAACCAGCGCTACCACGTCGAGAACGTCCGCTCGGCCCTCGATCAGCCCGGCGAGTGGTTCCTCGATCGTGATGGCACGCTCCTCTACAAGCCGCTCCCCGGCGAGGAGATCGGCAAGTCGCACCTGGTCGCGCCCGTCGCCGAGGCGTTTCTGACGATCCAGGGCGACCCGGACGGCGGGAAGTTCGTGGAGGACCTGGCGTTCCGTGGGCTGACGTTCCGGCACTCGTCGTATTCGCTGCCGCCGCAGGGCCAGGGCGACCCCCAGGCCGCCGTGAACATCCCGGCCGTCGTCATGGTCGACGGGGCGAAGCGGGTCGAATTGAAGGATTGCCGAATCGAGCACGTCGGCACCTACGGCGTCTGGTTCCGCCGCGGCTGCTCGGATTGCAAGGTCGAGCGTTGCGCGCTCGTCGACCTGGGCGCGGGGGGCGTGCGGATCGGCGAGGCCGGCATGCCCGCGAAGCCCGAGCACGCCACCGGCAAGGTCGCGGTCGACGACAGCATCATCCGGGGCTTCGGCCGCTGGTTCCCGGGCGCCATCGGCGTCTGGATCGGCCAGTCCAGCGACAACAAGGTCACGCACAACGACATCGCCGACGGCTTCTACACCACGGTCTCCGTCGGCTGGTCGTGGGGCTACAACCCGACCGACTGCAAGCGGAACGCCATCGAATACAACCGCCTGCACCACCTCGGCCGCAACGTCCTGAGCGACATGGGGGGCGTTTATACCCTGGGGCTCTCCGAGGGGACCAGCGTCAGCCACAACGTCATCCACGACGTCGACTCGTACAACAAGTCCGGCGCGGGGGGCTGGGGCCTGTACAACGACGAGGGGTCCACCGGCATCGTCCTGGAGGGGAACCTCGTCTGGAACACGACGACCGGCAGCTACCACCAGCACTACGGCCGGGAGAACGTCGTCCGCAACAACATCCTGGTCGACAGCAAGTACGGCCAGGTGATGCGCAGCCGGATGGAAGACCACCTCTCGTTCACGTTCGAGAAGAACGTCGTCTCGTGGCACGGCGGCCCGCTGTTCACCGGCCAGTGGTCCGACCGCAAGAACTTCCGGATGGACTCGAACCTCTACCACGAGGCGACCGGCGCGAAGGTGGAGTTCCCCGGCGGCCTCTCGCTGGAGGAGTGGCGGAAGGCGACCGGCCAGGAGGAGCACTCGAAGGTCGCCGACCCGAAGTTCGAGGACCCGGCGAAGCATGATTATCGGCTGAAGAAGGACAGCCCGGCGCTCGCGCTGGGGTTCAAGCCGTTCGACGCCTCGAAGGCCGGCGTGCGCGGCGGCGGCGCGTGGCGGGCCGAGGCCGACGCCCCCCTGCCCGACTCGACGCCCGCGCCGGCCCCGCCGCCGCTGTCGACCTCGGAGGGCTTCGAGGACGTCGCCCCGAGCGCCGGGGGCTACACGCCGGATTTCGCGAGCCTGTCGCACGGCGGCCGACCGGAGCTGGTGGCCGTGACCGAGGAGGCGGCGGCGTCGGGCCGTCGCAGCCTGAAGATCGCGGACGCCGCGGGCCTGAAGAACGGGTTCGACCCGCACTTCTTCTACGCGCCGCATTATGACAAGGGCCTGGCGTCCTGCTCGTTCGCGATCCGCGCCGAGCCCGGCGCGGTCTTCTACCACGAGTGGCGCGACGCTTCGAGCCCGTACAGGATCGGCCCGAGCCTCTGGGTCCGCGACGGCAAGCTGTTCGTCGGCGATCGCGCCGTGGCGGACGTCCCCGCCGGCGCGTGGCTGCGCGTGAGGGTGGAATCGCGGCTGGGCGCCGGCCGGCCGACGTGGAGCCTGGCCGTCGAGCGCCCCGGCGCCGAGCCGCTGAAGCTGGCCGACCTCCCCGTCGCCGACGGCTGGAAGTCGGTCGACTGGGTCGGCTTCGTCAGCCCGGCCGAGCACCCGACGGCCGTCTACCTGGACGACCTGGACCTGAACGTCCGGCCGTGATCGCGGATCATTCGGAAGAAAAAGGCGGGGCCGGACGCGCGCCGACTTGCGACGGTCCCGTCGGATCGGTATATTGCCCTGCGATCCATGTCTCCATGGGGCGGCGGAGGCCGTCCGGCTCCGGGCGATCGTGCCGATTCGCGGGCTCCGCCATCATCCAGAATGGGACCGTCATGACGCCTTCATCCATCCATCGCGGGCTCGGGCCGGGAGCGGGGATCGTCCTCGCGCTCCTGGGCTGGCTGCTGCTCGCGCCGGGGGTGCAGGCCCATTGCGGCTCGCGGAACGTGACGACCGCCGCGGACGCCTCGCGCGACCCGGCGGCCGGCCTGGAGGTGGTGTCGCTGGGCTCGGGATCGTCGCCGCTCGCGCCCGACCCCGGCCCCGTCTGCGACGGCCCCTCCTGCTCGCGACGCACGCCGACGCCCCTGCCCGGCCGCGGCTTCGAATCGACCCCGGCCCGCGGCGACGGCCTGGCCGTCTCCGACGCCCCCCCTCCCCCCGCCCCCTCGACGCGGCGGCCTCGCGTCCCGGACGAGACGCTCGACGCCCCCCGCGCGCCTTCCGGAGTCTTCCACCCTCCCCGACGTTGTTCCTGATCGAAGCGCAAGCTCCCCCCTTCCCATCCCGCGCGCATCGTACGCCCGATGACCCCGGACGCGAGGAGATCGATCATGAAGAACGTGATGAAGCTCGGTTCGTTCGAAGCCGCCGTGGTCATGACGGACGACGCCGTCGTCCGCATGGGGACCCTGGGCGTCATCGGCGGCGGCCTGCTCGCCCTGGCCTCGCTGATGTTCTGACCCGAGTGGTCCAGCCGCGAGCCCTGGGCTCTCGTGGCTCGGACACGACCCCCCGCGAGATGGGCTCGGGCCCGATCTCGGCGGACCGACCTCGCCGGGGGGAGGCTCAAGGTGAGCATCGCCGGGCGCGGGCGGCGAGGGCGATTCTCGTTCATGTCGACGCCATCGGAAATCGACCTGCGGATCGCCGGGCTCCTCGCCGAGAGGGATGAGCCGGCGATCCTCGATTTACTTCGCCGCGGCGTGATCGAGCCGGACCAGGTTGTCGTGATCGCCGGGGCGAAAGCGCGGCTCCTCGCCATCGCCGCGGCCGAGAATTACTCCCCGCTCGCCCTCGATCTCGTCGCCCAGGGTGCGGATGTCAATCGGAAGTGCTTCGGACGTACCGCGCTTATGGATGCGTGCGAATGGCGGAATCACGAGTTGATCGCCGCCCTCCTCGCCGCGGGGGCGGATACGGAGGCCCGACAGAAGGCCGGCGAGGGCGAAGCCGACGACACTCCTCTCATGATGTCGGCGGAGCGGTGCGATCTCCGCGCCGTCCGGCAACTGCTCGCCGCGGGGGCGGATGCAGGGGCCGTGAATCGCTGTGGGCAGTCGGCCGTGCACGGCGTCTTGAGGTGCTATTCGACGGGCCCTGGGCGTCATCCCGACGCGAGGGAGATCGTCGAACAACTCCTCCGGGCGGGCGCCCCGTTGGTGGGGACGGAACTGCATTTCGCCGTCTACCGGCGCGACGTGGCGATGGCGACGCTTTTGCTCGCCCGGGGAAGTCCCGTGAATGCGCCATTCCCTCGGAATGAGCGGGATGGCCCGACCAAGGGCGACACGCCGCTGATCGCGGCCTGCCGGTTGAACGGCGTGGACCTGGCTGGTGGAAGTTTCGGCTTCGAGGAGACCGATGACGCGCGCCTCGAACTGGTGCGACGGCTCCTCGAACGCGGGGCGGACCCGGACCAGCCCGATGCGAAAGGGATGACGCCATTGCGGATCGTGGTCCCGCGCGTCGTCGACGATTTCCAGTTGAGCCTGGCGAAGATCCTCCTCTCCGCCGGCGCCGACCCCCACGCCGCCCCCGCCGGCGCGAAAGCTCGATCCGCGGCCGCCCTGGCGACCGAACTCGGATTGAGCGATTTCATCGAGCTGTTCGGCCGGGCGACAGGGCCGGGGAGCAGGGACGCACCCGCGGGCTGAGGTCGGGCGGCCTTGATTGAGTCGAGGGCGGCGCGATCGGGGTTGGAAGCCGGCGGGGCGATGGCGACAATGGCGTTCCCGATGGACGCCTCTCCGCCGGTCCTCGTACCCGTCCCGCCCCTGATCGCCAGCCGCCCGGAGCCCCGAATGTCCGAACCCGACCGTCGTCCCCACGCCCGAACCCAGGCCGTCTGGGCGGGCGAAGGGGGTGTCTACATGGGGAGGGCCACCCAGGTCCCCGTCGTCCACAGCGTCTCGTTCGGCTACGACGACCTCGACGACTGGAAGGCCGTGGCGCTGGGGGAGAAGCCCGGCCACATCTACGGCCGGAACACGAACCCCACCGTCGCCGCGTTCGAGGAGAAGGTGCGGGCCCTGGAGGGCGCGGAGGCCGCCACCAGCTTCGCGACCGGCATGGCCGCGATCAGCGACACCCTGTTCACCCTGCTGGAACCCGGCCAGGCCGTCGTCTCGGTGGTCGACACCTACGGCGGCACCAACCGGATGTTCAGCGAGTTCCTCCCGCGCGTCGGCGTGGAGGCCCGGCTCTGCGCCACCGCCGACGTCGAGGCGATCGAGGCCGCCATCGACGGCGGTCCGCGCGTGCTCTACCTGGAGAGCCCCACCAACCCGACGTGCAAGGTGCTCGACCTGGCCCGGCTGGCCGCGCGGGCCAGGGCGAAGGGGGCGGTCGTCGTGGTCGACAACACGTTCGCCACGCCCATCAACCAGCACCCGCTGGAGCTGGGGGCCGACCTGGTGATCCACAGCGCCACCAAGTTCCTCGGCGGCCACGCCGACGCGCTGGGGGGCGTCGTGGCCGGGCGGGCGGACCTGGTCGAGTCCATCTTCCGCCGCCGCGAGATCACCGGGGCGACCCTCCATCCGGAGGCCGCTTACCTGCTCCTGCGCGGGATGAAGACGCTGGCCCTGCGCGTGGAACGCCAGAACTCCAACGCGATGACGATCGCGCGGTGGCTGAAGGCGCGGCCGGAGGTCGCGGAGGTCTTCTACCCCGGCCTGGAGTCCCACCCCGGCCACGATGTGGCGAGGCGGCAGATGCCGGGCGGGTTCGGCGGCGTGCTGAGCTTCCAGCTCCACGGCGACTTCGACGTCGTGAAGCGGTTCCTGCCCCGACTGCGCTGGGCGCACCGGGCGGCGAACCTCGGGGCGGTCGAGACCGTGGTCGCGCCGCCGGCGACGGGCTCGCACGTCGAGCTGACCGCCGCCGAGCGCGCCGCGCTCGGGATCCCGGAGACGCTCGTCCGCTATTCGTGCGGGATCGAGGACGCCGACGACCTGATCGCCGACCTGGATCAGGCGCTCACACGAACCGCCTGAGCGGCGACCGT
Source organism: Planctomycetales bacterium 71-10 (assembly GCA_001898385.1). Lineage (GTDB taxonomy): Bacteria > Planctomycetota > Planctomycetia > Isosphaerales > Isosphaeraceae > Paludisphaera. The sequence continues at coordinate 10,081 of MKTT01000017.1, read as the reverse complement.
ACCAGCGCGGCGGCGGCGGCGAAGGAGAGGGCGATCACCAGCAGCGCCTGGGCGGCCGGCGGCAGGTCGGGCGTCGGCAGGCGGTTGGAGACGGCGTAAACCGCCCGGTGGACGAGCATGTGGACGAGGTAGACCCCCATCCCCAGGCCCGCCGCCTCGGCCAGCCAGCGGGGCGGCTCGAACCGCCACGTCGACGCCGGCGCGACCAGCAGCAGGGCGACGCCGTACCGCGCCGCCAGGTCGTCCTCCAGGCGGACGGCGATCAGGGCGCAGGCCGCGGCGGCGGCGGCCGTGACGGCGAGGAGCCGACGGCCGCCCAACTCGCCCCGCCGCATCGCCGTCCCCACGGCCAGGCCCAGGAACGGCGCCGGCAGGCTCCGGAGCCATTGCGGCCCGGGCGTCCCGGCGTCGCCCAGGTACGGCTTGTCGACGGCCAGTGCCGCCAGCATGAGGGCCGCCGTCGCGATCGCGGCGCAGCAGACGGCCGCCGGCGGGAGCCGGTCGGTCAGCCGCCGGGCGACCTCGACGAACAGGAGCATCGCGAAGGCGAACGGCAGGTACCACAGGTGGACCGACGTCCCCGTCGCCAGCACGCGCGGGCCCAGCTCGTCCAGGATCGAGGCCCCGTGCCGCAGGTGCGACGCCAGCTCCACGGCCCCGTAGACGCCGCACCAGAACAGCCAGGGGACGAGCAGGCGCCCGCCCGCCCGCCGGGCCCGGCTCGCGATCGGGAGGGGCTCGGCGCGGCCGGCCGCCAGCGCGGCCGAGATGATCGCCAGGGCGGGGAGGCGCCAGGCCGTGTACCGCGACCCCGGCGCGCCGGCGTGGAAGGCCACGATCGCCGTCAGGGCGGCCAGCCGCAGCACGTCGAAGCTCGCCAGGCGGGCCCGATGCGCCGCCTCGACCCGCCCCGCCGGCGCGGTCGCGCGCGGGCCCCACGCCGCGGCGCCCGGCCGGCGCAGCCCGTCCTCGGAACTCCTCATGAGTTCATGCCTCCATCGAAGAATCCGTCCCGGGGGGGATGGCGGCGCGAGGGCCGCGCAGGGCACGAGGGGACGCCGTCATGACGACGTCCCCATGCCAGGGGATCGGATCCGACGCCCCGGGGCGCGCGCGAAATCGCCGGGGGCGGGCCATGGTCCGGGCGTCTCGGTCGGCCCATGGCCCGCATAGTCGAGGGGCGGATCTCGCGCCGGGGGCGGCATCCGTCGATGCGTGGCGCCGGCGTTTCCGGGCGGGGGGGCCTGGAACCGTCGGCCCGGTTCGGCTCTAATCGGGGGGCGCGGCCCGCGGGGCGCGGGCGTACGCACGCCCCGCGACGTCGACGCCCGAGAGGCCCATCAACCAGCACCCCGCGCCGCCCGCCCGCCGCTGCCGCGAGGCCGGTCGCCGCTGTCACGCATCCGGTCGACCCATGAAACTCGAAACGATCTGCCTCCACGGCGGCGCCGGCCCCGACCCCACCACCCTGTCGCGCGGCGTGCCCGTCTATCGCACCAGCTCGTACGTCTTCAAGAGCGCCGAGCACGCGCAGAACCTGTTCGCCCTGAAGGAGCTGGGGAACATCTACACCCGGCTCATGAACCCCACGACCGACGTGCTGGAGAAGCGCGTCGCGCTGCTGGAGGGCGCGCCGGAGCCGGCCGGGCTGGCGGTGGCCTCCGGGATGTCGGCCATCTTCTACTCGATCATCAACCTGGCGCAGGCCGGCGACAACATCGTCTCGGCCCGGAACCTCTACGGCGGCACCTACACCCAGTTCCACGACATCCTGCCGCCGCTGGGCATCCAGGTGAAGTTCGTCGACTCGAACGACCCCGACAACTTCGCGAAGGCGATCGACTCCAACACCCGCGCCCTGTTCTGCGAGACCGTCTCCAACCCGGCGCTGGAGGTGACGGACCTGGAGGCGGTGGCGAAGGTCGCCCACGACCACGGCCTGCCGCTGGTCGTCGACTCGACGTTCTCCACCCCCTACCTCGCCCGCCCGCTCGACCACGGGGCGGACGTCGTGGTCCACGCCCTGACCAAGTGGCTGGGGGGGCACGGCGCGGGGATCGGCGGCGTGGTCGTCGACTCCGGCCGGTTCAACTGGGCCGGCGGGCGGCACCCGCTGTACACCGTGCCGGACACCAGCTACCACGGCCTGCGCTGGGGGATCGACCTCCCCGAGCCGCTCGCCCCGCTGGCGTACATCCTCCGCATGCGGACCGTCCCGCTGCGGAACCTGGGCGCGTGCATCTCGCCGGACAACTCCTGGATGTTCCTCCAGGGGATCGAGACCCTGCCGCTCCGGATGGAGCGCCATTGCGACAACGCCCTGGCCGTGGCGAAGCACCTGGCCGCCCACCCCAAGGCCGCCTGGGTCCGCTACCCCGGCCTGGAGGGCGACCCGATGCACGCCCTCAACGAGAAGTACCTGAAGGGGAAGGGGGGCGCGATGGTCGTCTTCGGCATCCGCGGCGGCGCGGCGGCCGGGTCGAAGTTCATCGACTCGCTCAAGCTGTTCTCCCACCTGGCGAACGTCGGCGACGCCAAGAGCCTGGCCATCCACCCGGCCACCACGACCCACGCCCAGCTCGACGAGGGCCAGCAGCGCGAGGGCGGCATCACCCCCGACCTCGTCCGCCTCTCCGTCGGCATCGAGCACATCGACGACATCCTCGCCGACATCGACCAGGCCCTCGAGGCCGCCACGGCCTGACGCGGACCCCCGGCGGGCCCGACGGGGGGCCGAGACGGCGATCTCGGCCCCCCGCCCGCCCCCGGTCGGCCGCCTCGATCGCCCCCCGTCCTCGCAGATCCGCCACCTCATGAGCCACGCCGACGAGACCCGCACGCAGTTCTTCGAGTTCGACGACCCGGCGAACCCCCTGCCCTTGTGCGTGGGGCCGCCGATGTCGCGGTTCACGCTGGCGTACGAGACGTACGGCCGGATGAACGCCGACCGCTCGAACGTCATCCTCCTGTACCACGCCATGACCGGCTGCCAGCACGCCGCCGGCTGGAACCCCGACGTCCCCGGCCTCGACGGCCGCTGGACCGAGGAGATGCACGAGGGCTGGTGGGACCCCTTCATCGGCCCCGGCAAGGCGCTCGACACCGACAAGTTCTGCGTCGTCTGCGCCAACTACCTCGGCGGCTGCTACGGCTCCACCGGCCCGGCCTCCATCGACCCGGCCACCGGCCTGCCGTGGGGCTCGACGTTCCCGGTCCTCCGGATGCGCGACATCGTCGAGTCGCAGATGAGGCTGCTGGACCACCTGGGGGTGGAGAAGCTCCACGCCGTCGTCGGGCCGTCGCTCGGCGGGTTCCTGGCGCTGCTGACGGCGTCGATCCATCCGGAGCGGGTCCACTACGTCGTGCCGATCAGCACCGGCATCGAGACCACGATCGACCAGCGCCTGCTGAACTTCGAGCAGGTGACGGCCATCGAGGCCGACCCGTATTTCCGGGGCGGCGACTACTACGCCGGCGCCCGCCCCGACGTCGGCCTCGCCCTGGCCCGGCGCATCGCCCACAAGGCGTTCATCTCCCCCGACGCCCTCCGCATGCGCGCCCGCTCCGAGGTCGTCAGCCAGAAGCCCCCCCACGGCTGGTACGAGATGAACCACCCGGTGGAGTCGTACATGCTCCACCAGGGCCAGAAGTTCGTGAAGCGGTTCGACGCCAACACCTACCTGCGGATCCTCGACGCCTGGCAGTGGTTCGACCTCGTCAAGGAGACCGGCGCGAAGGACCTCCGCGACGTCTTCCGCCGCTGCCGCGACCAGGAGTTCCTGATCTTCAGCATCGACAACGACCACACCTTCGACCGCAAGCAGCAGGAGAAGCTCGTCCGCCCCCTCAAGGCCGCCGAGGTCCCCGTCATCTGGATCACCGTCCACTCCGACAAGGGCCACGACGCCTTCCTCCTAGAGCCCCGCCTCTTCGCCCCCCACATCCAGGAAGTGCTCAACCGCCGCGACGAGGGGTGAGGCCCGCCTATCGCCGCGATTGATGACCATTCGTGCGGGTGCTACGCTGGTATTGAAAGCCGCCTATCCTCCGCTTGATTGGAGGTGCCGATGAGCACCGTCGAGGAGATCACCGCCGCCATCGAGCATCTCTCCGCCGAGGAAGTGGCCCGCGTCCAAACCTGGCTGGCGGAGTATGCGGAGCGGTTGTGGGATGAGCGGATCGAGCGAGACGAGCGGGCCGGCCGGCTCGATCATCTGATCGATCAAGCGCTGGAGGAGCACCGGGCCGGGAGGACTCGCCCGTTGTGAACCACCACGCCACGAGCGGCTTCTGGGAATGCTACGCAAGGCTCCCCGAGGTCGTGCGGCGGGCGGCGGATCGCCACTACGCCCTGCTGAGGGCGGACCCTCGACATCCGTCGCTGCACTTCAAGCGGGTGGGGCGGCTATGGTCCGCCCGTGCGGCGGCGGGGTATCGGGCCCTGGCCGCCGAAGCCCCGGACGGCCTGGTATGGTTCTGGATCGGGGCCCACGACGAGTACGAGCGGCTCATCGGCGACGCCTGACGGCCGGACGGCTCCCGATGGCCCGGAGGCGAGATCGATGGACCGCCATGCCCACATCGGCGGCGCGGTCGCCGTCGGGTGTGCCTTTGGAATTTGGCGGTTGAGGTCTTCCCCCCTCGCGGGGGAAGACAGACCGCGAAGCGGTCAGATGAGGGGGACGCGAAGCGCGAGGGCCGTCGGGATTCGAAGGCCCGCCCGACCGGCTCGGGGTCCCGACGGCCTCTTCGCTCGTCCTCCCCCTCATCCGGCCCTGCGGGCCACCTTCCCCCGCGAGGGGGGAAGGCCGTTACGACGGCCCCCATCCCGACGCGATTCGCCAAATTCCAAAGGCACACCCTCGCCGTCGGCTTCGACGCCGCCGGATCTCGCCTTTCACGGTCAATAATCGACGCCGAGGGGAGAATACACGTGCGCCCGAGGCCGATCGATCCGGGCCGGGGGCGGGAGGCGCCATGTACCAGGTTTTCCTGATCTGTCTGACGTTCGGCGGGACGATCCTGGTCCTGCGCCTCGCCCTGTCACTGCTGGGCCTGGGGTTCGAGAGCCTGGACGGCGTCGACGTCCATGCCGACGTCGACGTCCACGTCGACGCGGCCTCGGGCCACGACGCCCACGTCGACGACGGCCAGGGCCATCACGCGTCGCTCGGGCGGGTCTTCACCTTCCAGGCGATCGTCGCCTTCGTCGCCTTCTTCGGCGTCGGCGGCCTGACGGCGCTGGAGCTGAAGCAGCCCCCGGCGGTCGCCACGCTCGTCGGGGCCGTGACCGGCTCCGTCGCCGTCTTCCTCCTGGGGGCCATGCTGGGCGCCCTGCGCAACCTCGACGCGGACGGATCGGTGCGGATCTCGAAGGCGGTCGGCCTGGAGGGGAAGGTCTACCTCCGCATACCCGGCGAGTGCGAAGGCGAGGGGAAGATCGTCCTGCCGATCCAGGGCCGCATCGTGGAGATCCCGGCCCGCACGCCCGGCCCCGGCCTCCGCGCCGGCGACCCGGTCGTCGTCAGCCGGGTCCTCGACGAGGGGAGGCACGTCGTCGAGGTCGTCGTCCCCGAGCGCTACGCGGCCAAGCCGGCGCCGTTCGCCGATTGATTCGGAACCATCACCGGAGAGCCATGCCATGACCCCGCCTATCCCGATGCCGACGGCCCAGGCGATCCCCATCCCGGCCGAAGGATTCTGGCCCGTCGTCGGCGCGGCCCTGTTCGCCGCGGCGACCTTCGGCGTGCTGGTCACGGCCCTCCGGTGCTACAAGCGATGCCCGTCGAACAAGGTCCTGGTGAAGTGGGGCGTGGGGACCGGCGCGCGGTCGGCCACCTGCGTCCACGGCGGCGGCACGGTCGTGTTCCCCGTCTTCCAGGATTACGACTACCTCTCGCTGGAGCCGATCCAGATCGAGATCCCGCTGCGCGGGGCCCTCTCGATCGAGAACATCCGCGTCAACGTGCCGAGCGTCTTCACCGTGGCCATCGGCACCGAGCCCGAGGTGATGCAGAACGCCGCGATCCGCCTGCTGAACCTCTCCCGCGACGAGGTCAGCGCCCAGGCGTCCGACCTCATCTTCGGCCAGCTCCGCCAGGTGATCGCGTCGATGGCGATCGACGAGATCAACCGCGACCGCGAGAAGTTCCTGGAGAACATCCAGAACTCGCTGGAGCACGAGCTCTGCAAGATCGGCCTGGTGCTCATCAACGTCAACATCACCGACCTGACCGACGACTCGGGATACATCGAGGCGATCGGCCGCAAGGCGGCCAGCACGGCCATCAACCAGGCCGAGATCGACGTCGCCGAGCAGCAGAAGTACGGCTCGATCGGCGTCGCCAAGGCGAAGCAGCTCCAGGCGATCGACGTCGCCGACGCGGACAAGCTCCGCGAGATCGGCACCAAGGCGGCCGAGCGCGAGCGGGCCGTCCGGATCGCCGAGCTGCTGAAGGAGGAGAAGATCGGCGTCGAGACGGCGGCCTACGAGCAGCAGGCCAGCGTCAAGCTCGCCGAGCGCGCCATGCGGATCAAGCTCGCCGAGGCGGACGCGGAGGCGATCGGCGGCGAGAACGAGTCGAAGGCGAAGGTCGCCGCGTCGAACGCCGACCTCGTCGTCCGGCAGGCGGCGGCCTTCCAGGTCGGCGAATCCCGCAAGCGCGAGGCCGAGGCCGCGGTCGAGGAGGCCGCGTTCCGCGCCCAGACCAAGGCCGCGCTCGCCCAGGCCGAGAAGGTCGAGGCCGAGCAGCGGGCCCAGCTCGAGGCCGTGGCCAAGGCCCGCAAGGCCCAGGCGATCGTCGAGGCCGAGGCCGCCGCCGAGCGCCGGCGGATCGAGGCCGAGGGCGAGGCCAAGGCCGTCTTCGCGAAGCTGGAGGCCGAGGCCCGCGGCAACTACGAGATCCTCGCCAAGAAGGCCGAAGGGCTCCGGGAGGTCGTCTCCGCCTGCGGCGGGGCCCAGGACGCCTTCCAGCTCCTCATGCTCGAGCACATCGAGGCGCTCTCGGCGACCGCGGCGCAGGCGATCTCGAACATCAAGTTCGACAAGGTCATCGTCTGGGAGAACGGCGGCGGCGACGGCAAGGGAGCCACGGCCAACTTCCTCCAGAACATGGCCAAGACGCTCCCCCCGGTCCTCCAGATCATGGAGAACATCGGCGGGGTCAAGATGCCCGAATACTTCGGCAAGATGGTCGAGGCCGGCGGCGACCGTCGTGCGGAGGTCGCGAAAGCCTCCGCGGCACCGTCTCCCCTGGTGCCGAACGGCGACGGGGCGGTCCATTGAACGCGCTTCGACGCTTGACGCTGCTCGTCTCGCTCGCCTCCGCGGCCGTCGCGGAGGTCCAGGCCCGGGCCTCGAAGCCGGCCGCCCCGAAGGCCCCGGAATCCGCGAGGGTGGGCGACGAAGCCCCGGCCATCGACGGCTCGGGCCCGGACGGCAACGGCGTGTCGCGCGAGCATCTTCGAGGCAAGGTCGTCCTCCTGGTCTTCTGGACCCTCGACCCGGCGACGAAGTCGAGGATGCCGCTGGAGCCCTTGCGCGAGCTGCGCCGGGCGTTCCGGGCGGACGAGCGATTCCTGATCCTGACCGTGTGCCTCCCCAACGGCGTGGACGAGTCCGACGCCTGGCTCGACTTCGTCGCCCGCCAGGGGAAGGTGGATTACGGGGGCGGCGAAGTGCTGTTCCAGAACGATCCGAGCTGGTGGAACGTATTCGACTTCGGCGTCGAGGAGCCGACGACGGCCCGGCGGTACGGGGTCGAGGAGACTCCGGCCTACTTCCTGATCGGCGACGACGGGCGGTTGGACGCGGTCCGCATCCCCCGGGAACGACTCCGGGCGACCGTCGAGGCGTCCCTTCGACACGCCCGCTGAGGCCGTCCTACCGCGTGGCCGAGGGGGGCGATGGTCGCATCGTCCGTTCCCCTTCGGAGCGGCCGCGATAAACTGGAGGCGGGAGGTTCGCATGATTTACAAGGTGGCGCTCTTTCGTTCGGATGAGGGCTACAGCGTCTCGGTGCCCGGCCTGCCGGGGTGCTGCTCCCAGGGGGAGACCGAGGCCGAGGCCCTGGAGAACATCGCCCAGGCCATCCGCGAGTATCTCGAAGTGGCCGCCGAGTTGGCCGACGAGGCCGAGGCCCGCGAGGTCGAGGTGGCCGTCTAGCCATGCCCGAATTCCCGGGCGTCAACCACCTCGACGCCGTCCGCGCGTTGGAGAAGGCCGGCTTCCACGTCCGACGTCAGGGCAAGCACATCGTGATGAGCGACGGGACGTGCTTCGTCACGATCCCGCTGCTCTGACGGCTTCCATCGCCCGATCCGCCGCCGCGATCCGAGCAATCCGGCCGCCGTCGCCCCGGGTACCGGCTTGCCGGCGCGGGGCGGGTCGACGATCCTCGAAGGTCGTCGTCAGGTCCCCGCCCTGAGCCCGAATCGAGGCCGAGCCCCTCGGACGTCCCGAGGGGCCCCAACCGCCC
>MKTT01000017.1:0-1593 GCA_001898385.1 Planctomycetales bacterium 71-10 | reverse complement strand
CGCCATGACCGCCCGCCGACCTTTCCTCGCACTCGCTGTGTCCCTCGTCGCCGGGGCCTCGGCCCTGAGCGGCTACGCCATGCTCGAAGACGGGCACAAGCCCGGATACAAGGACACGCCCCACCTCCCCGGCGGCAAGTGGCGCGTCCACGACGCCGACCGGCCCCAGCCGCCGGTCGTCACCCCCGGCGCGAAGCTCGGCGACGCCCCCTCGGACGCCGTCGTCCTGTTCGACGGCAAGGACCTCTCGAAGTGGCGCGGCGACCACGGCGACCCGAAGTGGGAGGTCGTCGACGGCGCCATCGTCGCCAAGGGGGGGGCGGGCTCGCTCCTCTCGCGCGAGGAGTTCGGCGACGCCCAGATCCACGTCGAATGGGCCGCCCCCAGCCCGCCCACCGGCAGCGACCAGGGCCGAGGCAACAGCGGCATCCTGATCTTCGGCCGGTATGAGATCCAGGTCCTCGACAACTACCAGAACCCGACCTACGCCGACGGCACCGCCGGCGCGGTCTACGGCCAGCACCCGCCCCTGGCCAACGCCCTGCGCCCCCCCGGCGAGTGGCAGAGCTACGACATCCTCTTCACCGCCCCCACGTTCAAGGACGACGGCAAGGTGGAGACGCCCGCGTACGTCACCGTGATCGTCAACGGCGTCGTCGTCCAGAACCACGCCGAGATCTACGGCTCCGTCGCCTTCCGCGACCTCGGCCGCTACGAGAAGCACGGCCCCAGGGGCCCCATCCTGCTCCAGGACCACGGCAACCCCGTCCGCTTCCGCAACATCTGGGTCCGGCCGATCGCCAAGGAGAGTTGAAGCCCTCGCGGCCCGATCCGTCGCGGCCTGAACCGTTCCGCATCACCGGGAGGCCGCCCCCGCGCGGCCTCCCATTCGCGTCGAGGAGCCGAAGCCATGACGATCGATCGCGCGTCGATCCGCGTCGCCGAGGGGTCGTTCGGCCGCGCCATGCTGTTCGCGACCCTCTGGATGCTGGCCTGCGCCGCGGTCGTCGTGGCGATGGACGTGACCCTCGGCCCCTCGTCGCGGCGGTACACGGCGGGGCCGTTCGTCTGGGTCGGCTTGATCGGCGGCATCGTCATCGCGAGGCTTGCATGGACCCCCAACGCGAGTCGAGCGAAGGAGGCGGGGGGCCCTTCGGCCTGACGGCCGTCGCGTCCCGCAATCGAGTCGGATTGGAAAGGCGGCGAGTCATGCCTCACCTTATCGCATCCCCTCGGCGGTTCGCGGCCGTCGCGGCGCTCCTGGCGGGAGTCGGGACGACCGCACCGCCGCCCATCGTCTCCGGCCAGGAGTCGAAGCCGGAGGCGGCGTCGCCGGTCGTCTTCTCGGACGACTCGCGGCTGGGGAGGTCGTTCGCGAAGGATCCCTCGGTCGTCAAGTTCCGGGGGGCATACTGGCTGTACTACTCGCTCCCCGGGACCAAGGCCGGGCCCGACGGCTTCGCGCGAGGGTGGTCGATCGGCGTGGCGCGGAGCGACGACCTGACGCATTGGACGAAGGTCGGCGAGATCCTCCCCGAGCAGGACGTCGAGCGCAACGGCATCTGCGCGCCGGGGGCCCGGGCGATCGGCGGG
>MKTT01000016.1 GCA_001898385.1 Planctomycetales bacterium 71-10 | reverse complement strand
GGCGGTCTTCACCTTGAGAATGCGGGGGCCGTCTCGACCGTGGCGTTCGACAAGACGGGCACGCTCACCGTGGGCCGCCCCGCCGTCACCGACGTTGAGCCGCTCGGGAGCTGCGGCGAGGAGGAGGTTCTAAGCGTTGCCGCCTCCATCGAGCAGGGCTCGGAACACCCCCTCGCCCGTGCCATCATCGAACGAGCACGGGCTTTGAACGTCGAGCCCAAGCCTTCGAGCGACTTTACCGCCTTGGTCGGCCGGGGCGTGAAGGCGACCGTCGGGGGCAAGGTTTATCACCTGGGCAACGAGCGACTCTGCCACGAGCAAGGCATCTGCACGCCCGAGAGCGAGGCGGCCTTGAGCCGCTTTGAGGACGAGGGGAAGACCGCCGTCGTTCTCGCAGACGAGCATGGGCCGCTCGGCATCATCGCGATAGCCGACCAGGTGAGGCCCGAAGCCCGGGACGCCATCGCAGCACTCCGCAGAGCCGGCATCCGTCGCATCGTCATGCTCACGGGCGATAACAAAGGCACCGCCCGTGCGGTGGGCACGACTCTCGGCATCGACGATGTGAGGGCCGAGCTCCTCCCCGACGACAAGGTGAGCGTCGTAAGAGAGCTTGAAGCGAGCGGCGAGCGGGTGGCGTTCGTGGGCGACGGGGTGAACGACGCACCGGCGTTGGCGACGGCCACGGTGGGCCTTGCGATGGGGGCGGCCGGGACCGACGTCGCCCTTGAGACGGCCGACATCGCCCTCATGGCCGACGACCTTCGGAAACTCCCGCTCGCCGTCGAGCACAGCCGAAAGACGCTGGCCATCATCAAGCAGAACATCTGGTTCTCTATCGGCGTGAAGGCGGTCTTCGTCGCCCTCGCCATCCTCGGGTGGGCGACACTCTGGATGGCCGTCGCCGCCGACATGGGGGCGTCGCTCATCGTCATCGCCAACGGCTTGAGGGCCCTCCGAGTCCGCATCTAAGATTTCAGGCGACGATGTGAGCCACCCCATAAGGGGGGACGTTCGGGTCTCGGCTAACAAGCTTGAAACCCTCATGTTTAGCCTGGGCGATGAGCATCCGGTCGAACGGGTCGCGATGCACCTCGGGCAAGGCTTGCACGGCCAGGGCGTGGGGAATCGTCACCGGCAGCGGCAGGAAACGATTGGCCGCCATCGCCGCCTCGATGTCGTCCGGGGCGTCGAGCTTGCCCAACGCCTTCTTGATTGAGATTTCCCAGATGACGGCGGCACTGACGTAGACGGTGTTCTTCCCGTCGCCGATAGCCTTGACCGCCGCCTTGGAGAGTTGGCTCGGGTCGTCGAGCCACCATAGAAAGACGTGGGTGTCTAAGAGCAGCGTCACTTGGTGTCCATCCCGAACGCCTCGGCGATATCGTCAGGCAGCGAGTCGAAGTCCTCGGCAATCGAGACGCGTCCCTTCCACTGACCTCCTACGCGAGGTGAGGTATCGACGGGGATGGGAACCAGGCGGACGACGGGCATTCCGGCCTTGGCGATGACGACGTCCTCGCCCTGGAGGGCCTGCTCGATGAGCTTCGAGAGGTTCGACTTGGCTTCGTGGATGTTGGTGATTTCCATGCTGTCTCTCCTATTTAGCTAAGCTTAGCCTAGTTCACCCATTTTGCCAAGGACTTTGACCGCTCGGCCTGTTTCAAGGGCCCCTGCCCGGCCGTCCGATTACCAGACATAACGCCCTTTATGTCCGGTAAAAAGTGTGTTATAACATCCATGCACTAAATGCCAAGGAGGAGCATGAACTACACAGACGAAGACGAGGTCACCGAGAAGTACGTCGAGGACTGCGAAGCCCAGGACTCGGAAGCCCTGCGGCGGAGCTTCCTCAGTTCGGAAGCCCGGGAGCGGGCCCACGCCACCGGCTCGATTTGCATCTCCATCGCCCGACCCGATGGGTCCGCGTCGAGCTACGAGGGATTGACCGCCGAGACGGTCGCCCAGGTCGAAGCCATCCTCTCGAAAGGCATGAAGAGCGATGTCGGCGTCTGAACTTGTCGAGCACCGGAACGGCGGAATCATCCTGCCCGCCCTCATCGCAAATGAGGGCGACCGGGCCGGGCGACGCTTCGTCGAGTTCTTCACCGCCCAGATTCGGAACCCCAACACGCGAGCGGCCTACGCCCAGGCCGTGGGCCAGTTCCTCCGCTGGTGCGAGGAGCGACGCCTCACGCTCCAGACCCTCGAACCCGTCGCCGTCGCCGCCTACGTCGAGGAATTGGGGGCCACCAGGTCGAAGTCCACCGTCAAGCAGCATCTCGCGGCAGTGAAGATGCTCCTCGACTGGATGGTGACCGGGCAAATCATCCCGGCGAACCCCGCCGCTTCCGTGCGAGGCCCGAAGCACGTCGTCACGAAGGGACTGACGCCCTACCTTTCGGCCGAGGACGCCCGCACGCTCCTCACCAGCATCGAGCCTTCGACGCTCCTGGGGCTCAGGGACCGTGCCCTCATCGCCGTGATGACCTACTCCTTCGCCCGCGTCTCCGCCGTGCTCTCGATGCAGGTCGACGACTACTACGCGAACGGGAAGAAGTGGCGAATCAGCCTGCATGAGAAAGGCGGGAAGCGGCTGGAAGTCCCGGTGCATCACAAGGCTGAGGAGTACCTTGACGCGTACATCCATGCTGCGAAAATCGAGGGCGACAAACGAGGCCCGCTCTTTCGTGCGGCCAACCGCAGGACCGGGGAGCTGAAGACGACGACGCTTCAGAGGAACGACGCCTGGGCGATGGTGAAGCGGAGGGCCGCGGCGTGCGGGCTCACGCACAAGCTCTGCAACCACTCGTTCCGTGCGACGGGAATCACGGCGTTCATCGCGGCGGGAGGGACCGTCGAGAAGGCCCAGCAAATCGCCGGGCACGCGAGCACGAAAACAACGCAGCTCTACAACCGGACAAGCGATGAAATCACGCTCGATGAAATCGAGCGAATCGCGATTTGAAGAGGCTTTGGCAGGGCGTTCGCCCAGGAGAGGAAGCGGAAACATCAGGTTTCAAAACAGATGACCGATTTATCACCCGTAAGGTTCCACATGGACTTCTATTTCTCGCGAGCCACGTCGTGAGCAACGCTGGCAAGTATTCTGCGAATGAGCCTGCGACGGGCTATCTGTACCAGTGCAGATACGCCCTACTTGCCTCGTTACGACGGATGAGTGAGCAGGACGAAGACTTTTTGGTTTCCGTCGAGACCCTCGACGACGTCGCATTCGAGACGCAGGGTCAGCCGACCGAAGTTCTCCAGCTCAAGCACCACGTGAAGCATGCCGCGAACCTGACGGATGCGAGCGTCGACCTGTGGAAGACGTTGCGGATTTGGTGTGAGAGGTATACGTCCAACTCCGAACAGCTCCACTATCTCATTACCACATCATCGATATCAGATGGTTCCGCCGCTTCATTCCTGACGGCTGAGGACAGGAGCGTGGCTGTCGCCGTGGGTAGACTGCTCCAGACGGCTCGGTCCTCGACGAATGCCACGAACAAACCCGCCTACGCCGCCTTCTTGGCTCTCTCGGATGAAGACCGCGAGGACCTCATCGGCCATGTCTACGTCATCGACGGCTCGCCCGACATTACCGAGGTATTCGACGGACTGAGGAAGGAAGTCCGATGGGCCGTCGCCTCTCAATTTCGCGATTCGTTCGTTCAACGGTTGGAGGGTTGGTGGTTCCGTCGCGTGGTCGCCCAGCTTGTGACCAAATCCGGGTCGATACTGAGCCAAGAAATCGACTCTGAGATGAACGACCTCAGGGAGCAATTCAAAGATGATAATCTCCCAATCGACGTGCTCGACCTGGACATAGAACACAACGCATTCCTGGACGAGCAGTTCGTTCATCAGCTCAAGCTCATCGACGTCGGCAACCGCAGGATTCGCATCGCCATCCGCGAATACTTCAGGGCGTTCGAGCAGCGTTCACGATGGGTCCGCGAAGACCTCCTACACGTGGGCGAGCTGGACAAGTACGAACGTCGACTTATCGAGGAGTGGGAGATTCTCTTCGAGAGGATGAGGGAGAAACTCGGCGAGGACGCCGCCGAAGAGAGAATGAAGGAAGCGGCCCAAGCTCTCTATCAGTGGGTGGAGAGCGAGGCGAACTTCCCCATTCGTCCCCGGTGCGACGAGCCGTTCGTCACTCGTGGGACTTACCACATCCTGGCCAACGGACCGGACCCGCGAGTCGGTTGGCACCCCGACTTCCTCGACCGACTCAAGGTGCTTTTGGAGTCGGAGGCGGGCGAATGAGACCTTGGTCGACCCGCGTTCGCGAAGAGGCGAATCTTCTCAATCCGCCATTCTGTTCGCTGCTCGTG
>MKTT01000015.1:15324-43161 GCA_001898385.1 Planctomycetales bacterium 71-10 | reverse complement strand
AAGACGCCCGCATGAAACTGAAGCGGCTCTACCCCAGAATCAAGACTTGACGGGGCACTAGGTGGGAATCGTGGTGTAGATGAACATCGGGGTCGCGGCGGGAATCCAAGCTTCCGCCGGGACTTTCAGTCTGAGGGGATTTCACCTCCATTTCTCGTAGCCAAGGCCCGCCAGACCATGATGGCCGTCGCATCGCCCTGAAATCGGACGTGACCGTCGGATAGCAGGACGTTCACCCCACCGCTGTGCTGGCTCCCTGCGGCCGGACCGCCTGCATTGGGGGATGAAATCGTGTTAAGGCAAGACGGGCGATTGGGCGGGAGGGAATGGTTGTAGTTCGTGCTCACTCCGCCCCCCTCGAAGAACGTCGCTCCCTTGACGTCCGAAAGGGGTTGCATGCCGTCGAGGCTCGAACATTTTTCGATGAACATGGCGTCTGCGACGGCGGGGCCCGCGAGGTTGCTCGTGTACATCGTCCGCAATCGGACCGGGGCCGTGGGGCCGTCCGCCGCGTATCTCCTCCCCAGCAGCCATTCAGAGAACGCCACCGTATGACTGAGCCCGTCCGTGATGTTGCCCGGACGCGTGTGCTCCGTCCTCGTGACGGTATGCGGTTCGGGGAACACCCCGTTCGGCGTGGGGCCTCGAAAGCCGTCGCCCTGACAGCCGGCATAGTTCGTCATTCTCGATGAACCGGCGGCGTCGGGGTCGGAAGGACATAAGAACACGGCAAGCTGGTTGGGCGGATTCGTCACCTGGGGGCCGAACTCAGTCGCCCCGACCATCATGGGGATCGAATCATAAAGATTCCCCTGCTCAAGCCAGGGGAGCAGTTGCACATGGATCGAGAAACCCAAGCCGTTGCTGGCCGCGGGAAAGACGTTATAGGTGCCGACGTAGCCGTGGAGCGCAATCCCGACCTGCTTCAGGTTATTGATGCATGACATCCTTCGCGCCGACTCGCGAGCCGACTGGACCGCCGGGAGTATCAGCATCGCCAGGAGCGACACGATCGTTACGACGACGAACAGCTCGATCAGGGTGAATCCGCTCCGGCCGCGTCCGGTAGCGTCGGTCGATCGCACAGGCATTGACATGGGTGAAATCCACGACCGCAAGAGAAGTGAAATCACGATTCCGTTGCGTATGCCGATCCGGCGGAAGATACTCCTCCGGGGGGGGGCGTCAAGTCGCAAGCGGTGGAATGCACTTCGCGCCATGAGGGGCGGACGGTCCGACGGCGGGGGCGTCCGGCCGGACGCATTTGCCAGCGGCACGTCGTCAGCGCCGGCGGCTGCGGCCCGAGTCGCCCGCGGCCACGACCCCGGCGCGTCCCCTCGACTTGCCGTCGCGGCGGGCCAGCGACGAGGAGACGAGGTTCCAGGATTCGCCGTCGCTGACCATGGTGATCGTCCCCCACTGGTCGGTCCGCACCAGGGGGATGTGATGGGCCTTCAGGAGTTCGAGGGTCTGCGAGTGGGGATGGCCGTAGCTGTTCCCCGCGCCCAGGCTGACGACCGCCAGCTCGGGCCGGACGACGTCGAGCCAGGCCGAGTCGGTGCCGTTGTGGCTGCCGTGATGCGCGAGCTTCAGGACGGAGCAGTCGCGGAGCAGGTCCGGGCAGTTCTCCAGCCACCACTTCCGCGAGGGGGGCTCGCTGTCGCCGGTCATCAGCATGGAGAACCCGCCGTATTGCAGGCGGATGCCGATCGAGTTGTCGTTCTCGTCGTCGGGGTCGTGGGGGGGCTGGGGGAGGATCGTGAGCGTCACCGAGCCCAGCTCCACGCGCCTCGGCTTGGAGGTGGGGAAGACCGTCGTGATCTGCTCGGCCTTGACCGCCTTCAGCACCTTCAGCCAGCTCTGCGTGGTGTGCGACGAGTCGGTCGCCAGGAAGTAGCTCGGCCGCCAGTCGCGGATCACCGACTCCATCCCGCCGTGGTGGTCCAGGTGGTGGTGGGTGACGACCGCCAGGTCGACCGAATCCACCCCCTTGGCGCGCAGCCACTGCGCCGCGGCGTCGCGGGTGGGGCCGGCGTCGACGAGCGCCGTCTTCCCCTCGGGCGATCGGATCAGGATCGCGTCCCCCTGGCCGACGTCCAGGACGTCCACGGTCAGGACGGCGTTCGACGACCGCGCGCGCGTCGCCCGTTGCGCGTGGGCGGCCGTCGGCGCGATCAGGGCCGCGACCGCGACGGCCAGGGCGAGGAAGACCGCGGATCGGCTCCGGATGGCCCCGATCACAGCTTGAGGTCCCCGCCGTCGTCGGCCGCCTTCATCCCGGCCTGGATCGCCTTCGTCTCCTCGGCGAGCTTGCGGGTGGCGTCGTCGTCGCGGGCGAACGCAACCGTCAGCACGTCCCCCGGCCTGGCGTCGGCGGGGAGCCAGGCGCGCGGGACGTCGATCGACGCGCCGTCCTCGGAGGCGAGGACGGCGAGTTGGCCTTCGAACCGGTCGAGCGAGAGTTGGACGGGCACGGCGGGGCCTCCGTCGAGGTCATCGGATCAGGATGGGGCGCTCGGCGACGGTCGCCGGCAGATCGGGCCCGCGCCGGGCCGGCGAGCGGGGCGTGACGTTGCGCGGGGCCTCGTCGTTGGCGCGGCCGGCGGCCGAGTCGCCCGTCCGCTGCGACGCCAGGACGACGCGGTTCCTGGACGGGTCGGTGCCGGCCCGGATGCGGCCCTCGGGCTCCAGCGCGAACTCGCCGGAGGCCAGCGGGAAGCCGTCGGTGTCGCGGCGGGCCATGCGGAACGTCTGCGACGACGAGAAGAGGCCGGCACGGCCGTCGTACACCTCGACCAGGAAGCGGTCCCCCGCGCGCCATTCGGCCTCGAACGGCCGGTTCGACCACGACGCCGACAGCTCGTCCCGGCCGACGACGGCCAGGTTCTCGCCGAACGTCCGGCTCTCCCAGACGACCGCCTCGACGCCGTCGGCGTCGATCTTCCGGACCCGCGCCTGGACGTCGACCGTCCGGCCCGGCGTGAACGACTTGGCGTCGAGCTGGACGCGGTCGACCTTCACCCGATACACGCCCGGCCCGCCCGACGACGACGAGACCGCCCCGACGACCGCCCGCTTGATCGCCGACTTGAGCTGCGGGATCTCCCCCTCGACGCCCGCCTCGCGCTCGCCCGGCGGGCCGAACAGCAGGGCGATAACCGGCTGGAGCTGGGGATAGTCCTTGCACAGCCAGCCGCCCACGCCGGCCCCGCCGCCGGTCATCACCATCACGACGAAATAGAGGATCCGCCGGATCAACGGCGACTTCGCCGACTTCTCGGCCGACGACCGCCGGCCCTTCCTGGACTTGCTCACGAGCGTAGGGCCCCCGTCCCTGGGTGCTTTGACGCCCGGCGCGACCCGCACGGGGCCGCGGCCGGGAGGCCGTCCCTGGCTTGATCTCTCCGACGATCTCCGCCCCCGCCGCGAACTGGACGTGTCGGCGCGGCGGGCTGCGACGCGAGGTGCGGACGAACGTCGACCCTTTTAGCAGCCCCGGCCGCACGGTCAAGGCGACTTGCGCCCGGGGGGGCCTTTGGAATCGGGCGGAGACGTGCGACGTCTTCCCCCCTCGCGGGGGAAGACAGACCGCGCAGCGGTCAGATGAGGGGGACGCGAAGCACGGGGACCGTCGGAGTTCGGGAGCCCGCCCGGGACGGCCGTCGCGAGATCCGACGCCCAGGTCGCTCGTCCTCCCCCTCATCCGGCCCTTCGGGCCACCTTCCCCCGCGAGGGGGGAAGGACGTCACGATCGCCCGCCGCAAAATCCGCGTCGGTCGAGGAAATCCGTATCCAAGCCCCTTCCGCCCCCCAGAACTCGATAGTCATCCTGGAGGGAGATGGGGAGGGCGACCGGCCATGCTGCGGACCTCGACGACGCACGACGACTACGCCCGCTCGGTGGAGCGGCTGCTGGAAGGCGGCTCGGCCGTCGGGCTGAGCGAGGCGCAGCTCGTGGAGCGGTTCGCCGGCCGCCGCGACGAGGCCGCCTTCGCGGCGCTCGTCGACCGCCACGGGCCGATGGTCCTGGGGGTCTGCCGGCGGTTCCTCCGCGACCCCAACGACGCCGACGACGCGTTCCAGGCCGTGTTCCTGGTCCTCGCCCGCAAGGCCGGCGGCCTTCGGCGCAAGGAGCTGGTCGCGAACTGGCTCCACGGCGTCGCCCGCCGCGTCGCCTCCGAGGCCCGCCGGCGTCCCCGGCCGGCGACCCCGGGCGACGCATCGGCCTTCGACGCCGACGCCCGCCGCCCCGCGCCGCCCGACCCCTCGGACGCCGCGGCCCGCGACGAGGACGGCCGTCGGCTCCACGAGGAGGTCGGCCGGCTGCCGGAGCGCTACCGCGCCCCGGTGGTCGTCTGCTACTTCGAGGGCCGCACGCACGAGGAGGCCGCGGCGCTCCTGAACTGGCCCGTCGGCACGGTCAAGGGGCGGCTCGCCCGCGCCCGCGACCTGCTGCGGGCCCGCCTGGAGCGTCGCGGCGTGACGGCCCCCGCCGCCCTGCTGGCGACGGCCCTGGCCGCCCCCGACCTCCGCGCCGCCGTCCCGCCGGCCCTGGCCTCCCGGGCCGTCGCCGCGGCCCTGGCCGTCGCCGCCTCCCCCTCCGCCTGGATGACCTCCGCCGCCCTGTCGACCACGGCCCGCAGCCTCTCCGAAGGAGCCATCCAGGCCATGTTCTACGCCCAGTTGAAAGCGATCGCGATCCCCGCCGCCCTCGCCGCCGGACTCCTCGCCGCCGGCGCCGGCCTCGCCGCAGCCGGCCGCCAGGCCCCCCAGGAGCCGGGCGAGCCCGCGCCCGCCCCGGCCGTCGCGAAAGTGGCCGATCCGCCCACCCCGACCGAAACCCCGCCGCCCGAGTCCCCCGCCGCGCCGGAACGTCCCGCGAGCCGAAGCGTCTCGGACGCGCTGGTCGAAGTCTGGCAGATCGCCGACAACTGCCGGAAGTCTTACGAAGCCGCGATCCAATCCTCCCAGCCGGTCAAGGCCGAAGAGCAGGCCGCGGCGATGTCCCGTCACCGCGACCGGGTGGGCCGGCTCGGCAAGGCCGTCCGCGACCGCGCCGCGGGCGACCCCCTGTTGCTGAGCCTCGCCGACTACCTGGACTTCAGGTCGAAGTCGCCTGCGAAGGGGCCCGGCGGGGCCGCCGTCCCGGACCTCGCCATCGACATGATCGCCCGCGTCCCCGGCAACCTGCAGGCCCTGCTCCAGTCGGCGGGCCTCGCCTCTCTACGTCTCGGCGGCCATTCCGCGTCCACGAATACGGTCGACCTCATCGCCAAGGCGTGGCGCGACCTCGGCTTCGATCCGAGCGAATTCGACCGGCAGTTGCTGCAAGAGAAGCTCGTCATGATTCAGCATCGCGTCCTCGAAGAGTCGCTCCTTCAGGCCGAGCGCGAACCGGAGGCCAGCGACCTCCTCACCCGCCACGCCGAGTACGTGCGGAAGCTCCTGGCCGAAGCCCCCCCTCCCCCGCAAACCCCGAAGCTGGTCGCGGCGGCCACGACCTCCCCTTCGACCGGAGCCGATCCCGCGGCCACCCCGGCGGTGCCCGACGAGGCCCCTCCCACGTTCGCCCGCGCCGACCTCTCCTTGAGCCCGGAGGAGGTCCTGGACCTCATCGACGGGACAGGCAAGGCCGTCGTGCAACGCATGAAAGAATCCGACGTCGACCTCGCCGGCGCGTCCACCACTCAGGAGGCGATTGAGGTCGTCGATCACCTGTGCGACGAGGTCGACGAACACGTCCGGCGGCTCCGCTCGGCGAAGGTCGCCGAGCCGAACGGCCGAGCCCTGCTGGACGCCTTCGCCGACAGCCTCGCCCGCCTGCTCCAGACGCGCGGGGGCAAGGCAGGGCCGGGGGTCGGCCCCGTCCAGGACGCCGAGGCCCTCGACGAGCCCTATCTCGTCTTCCGTCGCTCCGTGAATCGGGCGAGGCTCCAGGCCGCGGGGGGGCCGCAGGCCCGGGAAGCCGCCGGGCGACGCCACCGATCGACGATCGCCCCCATCCTGAAGGCCCTCCGCGAGCCGACCCAGCAGCCCATCACGAAGCCCCTGCTGGCCGCCTACGCCGACTACCTGGAGGCGATCGACCCGTTCGCCGAGGCCCCGGGCTTCCGCCGCGTCTCGGCCGACGCCCCCCCGTCCGAGCCGCCCGCCGCGCAGGATCGCCCCGCGGCCCGGGGCGTGGAGGCGGTCCTGAAGGACGTGTGGAAGGTCGTCGATCAGTACCAGAAGTCTTATCAAGTCGCGATCCAGTCTCACCAGCCAGGCAAGCCTGAGCAGATGGACGAGGCCCTGGCGCGCCATCGCGAGCGGGTGGGACGGTTGGAGAAGGACGTCCGGGCCCGCGTGGGTGCCGACCCCCTGCTCCAGAGCCTGGCCGACTACCTCGTCGTGGCCTCGAAGCCATCGACGGGGCCGTTGGAGTCGAACGTCGGGCCGATCATGACCTTCTCCGTCCTCGGCCTCGTCCGCTCGAACCTGCAAGAGATCCTCAAGAGGGCACGGGAGGGCATGGGCCCCGAGTTGGACCCGTTCGATCGGGAGTTGGTGCGCGACACCCTCGCCGGGGCCCGGGATCGCCTTCTCGCCGGCTCGTACAACCAGGCCGAGCGCGACCCCGAAGCCCGCGACCTCCTCACCCGCCACGCCGACTATGTGGCGAAGCTCCTCTCCATCGACTCCTACGTCTTTCCCACGAAGCCGGCGCCGGCCCCCGGCCTCGCCGTCGCGCCTCCGGCCGCCGAAGCCCCGTCGCGAGAGCCGGCGAATCCCGCGGCGTCGCTCCCCTCGACCTCATCACCGTCCCCCTCGGGCGGGGGATTCGGAGGCTCCGGCGGCCCGTCGCCCGGCGAGATGCGGCAGAAGGTCGCCGGGCTCGCCGCGACGCTGGCGATCGTCGACGACGAGCCGAGCAATCGCAAGGTCCACGACGCCCTCGACCGGCCATCCGCCCTGAAGGCCGAAGGGAAGTCGACCCTGGGCGAGGTGATCGAGCAGGTCAAGAAGGTCCTGAAGGCCGAGGACGGCTCGCCGATCCCGGTCTACGTCGACCCGAAGGGGCTCGAAGACGCCGACGCCGCGCTCGACTCGCCCGTCTCGATCGACCTGGAGGGCGTCCCGCTGAAGTTCTCGCTCCGGCTGGCGCTCAAGCAGCTCGGCCTGGCGTACTGCGTCCGCGACGGGGTCCTCATCATCAGTTCGCTGGAAGGGATCGAGCAGGAATTGCTCGAAGCCCAGCGCGAGCTGATGTCGACCCACCCCGGCAGCTTCATCCTCCAGCCCGACGGCACCACCCTCCCGGCCGCCGGGATGGGGCGGCCGGGCGGGATGATGTGACGCGGAGCGGCCCTCACGCGGCGGCCTCGGGGTGGCGGGCCCGTCGCGTGATCGGCACGCGACGGCCGCGCAGGGCCTGGCGGACGTCGCGCAGGGCGTGCCTGGCGGGCTTGTAGGAGGGGTCCATCTCCAGGGCCGTCGCCAGGCACTCCGCCGCCTCGTCGAGCCGGTCGAGCGAGCGCAGGACCAGGCCGAGGTTCAGGTACGCCTCGTCCCGGCAGCCCCGGGCGCATCGGGTCGCGGCCCGCAGGACGGCCTCGGCCTCCTTCAGCTTGCCGCCCAGGGCGAGCACCCCCCCCAGGTAGATCCGCGCCCCGGCCTGGTCGGGCGCGGCGTCGATCGCCCGGCGATACCAGCAGGCGGCCGTCTCGTATCCGCCGCTCGCCTTGTGCAGATGGCCCATCTCCGCCAGCGGGATCCAGAGCATGTCGCTCGGGCAGAGCGCCATCGCCCGATGGATGGCCGCCGCCGCCTCGGGATACCGGGCCATCGCCACCAGCGCCGACCCCAGCAGCCGCCACGCCGGGCCGCACTCGGGATGTCGCTCGATCAGCTCCTCGGCCCGCGCGACGGTCAGGGCCGGCAGGTCGGCCCGATGCGACGCGCGGACGCGACTCCAACGGCCGTTGATCCAGGTCTCGGTCTTCATGGGCTCGCTCCCGGGGACCACCTCGACGCGCCCTACGCGCATCCTCCATCGGTGATGATCCCCCCGGGCCCGGTCGCGATTTCACGGAACCGGATTTCTCCTCGCCCCCCGGCTCCAATCAGACTTTCGGGCCTTTTCAACAGCCCTCGACGAGGCAAGACGAGCGGATCGACGCCTCGACTTCACGACTCGGGATCGAACCCGAAGACCCGAAGCTCCTGATGACAGCGACACGCCTTCGCGAGCCGTGCGGCCCACGCGACGGCCTCTTGACGGGAAGGCAGTTCGAGCACGGCGAATCCACCGTCGAGCGGAGGCGCCCACGGATAGCCTCCCTCGGCGACCGAGCCATCGGCCGAAACGAGAACGGGCGGCACGCTTTCATCGATCCCACCGCCGAAAACGTAGACTCCCGCCTCCTTCGCCTCGCGGATCACGGCATGCGAATCTCGCCCCACCGCCTCCCACTCGCCGTCGGGCACCTTCATCGCGGCGCTGGGGAACGAAATGAGGTACTTGGCCATGATTCCTTTCCTCCCGGAATTTTCCCGTTCGTGACACGGCCCATGCCTGGCGCGGCGGGCGGTCGGATCGAACACGGAGCCTCGCGCGAACATCCTCCTCCCCTCGCGGGAGAATGGGGACTCCTGCGCGCTCTCCGATCTTGCGACGAAGCGCCCTCGGGGAGAAGGGCCGCTCGCGCGACGGCCCGTCGTCGATTCGACCGTCGCCGCTCTCGTCCGAAATTCCGTCGAGATTCCTGGAACCTCGACGCCACGGCCGCGGACCTTACCAGAGAAGCCCAGGTCTTTGGCAACCGAGTCGCAGTGAAATAAGCCGCAGGGGCGATTCCCCTGCGGAGACGCTTCCTCCGCGCGTAGGCCGAACCGATCTCCACCGCCGGCCTGCGCCGACCGACACGACGCCCGGGGCGAACGGGGCTTCGCGAATTCTGCATCGAGATCGACGAACGAAGCCGAAATTCAACCAACCCAAGTCATTACCAATAAACGACTTGCAAACAACCCTGGCGAACCGCGCGGCCGCGAACGAAGCCGAACTCCCGAAGGGTGGTGCGCTCAGGCGCAGCCGGTCCATCGTCGGGCGTGGGTGACGATCTGCTCGGCGCCGTCGGGCCGGCCGACGACCAGGACGTCGCACAGGCCGAGGAAGAGGCCGGTCTCGAAGACGCCGACGACCGACTTGAGGCCGGCCTCCAGGGTCTCGGGGTCGGCCAGGGCGGAGAACCGGCAGTCGATGATGACGTTGCCGCCGTCGGTGATGAACATCATCCCCTCGGGGGTCCGCCGCAGGGCGGTCGTCGCCCCCAGCTTCCTGAGCCGCTGCTCGACGTGCCGCCAGCCCAGGCGGGAGACCTCGACGGGGACGGGGGAGTCGGTCCCCAGCCGCGGGACGACCTTCTCCGGCGAGATGATCGTCACGCGGCGACGGGCCACGCAGGCGACGAGCTTCTCGCGCAGCAGGGCCCCGCCCCTCCCCTTGATCATGCGGTACTCGGGGTCGATCTCGTCGGCGCCGTCGATGTTCAGGTCGACGTGGGGCACGTCGTCCACGTCCCGGAGGGGGATCCCCAGCTCTCGGGCCAGCTCGGCCGTGGCGACGCTGGTCGGGACGCCGACGAAGTCGAGGCCCTCCTCGGCGACCCGCTCGCCCAGCCGCCGGACCATGAGGTTGGCGGTCGAGCCCGACCCGAGCCCGACGATCATCCCCGGCTGCACCAGGCTCGCCGCGGACCGGGCGGCGTGGACCTTCGCGACGTCCGCTTCCAATGTCACGACCATGACGCCTTCAAGGTGGGAGAGGCCCGGCCTCGCTCGCCGCCGAGGCCGAAGGCCGCCCGCGGGCGGCCCCATACCGAACGTCCCGGCGGCCCTCGCCGCGCGGAGGACGTTCCATTAGAACGCCTCTCGCCCCCGCCCGCCAGTGCCGCCGCGGGGGGGCGGCGTCACTTCCTGGCGGCTTCGTAGCTGGTGATGAGGTTGGCGTAGCCGGGGAGATGCTTGGCGAACAGTGCCCCGAGCCCGGCGACGTCGTTACGCCAGTCGCGATGCAGCTCGCAGGCCATGGCGAACCACGTCATGAGCTGGACCCCGGCCGCCTGCATCCGCGCCCAGGCGGCGTCGCGGGTCGTCTTGTTGAACGTCCCCGAGGCGTCGGCCACCAC
Source organism: Planctomycetales bacterium 71-10 (assembly GCA_001898385.1). Lineage (GTDB taxonomy): Bacteria > Planctomycetota > Planctomycetia > Isosphaerales > Isosphaeraceae > Paludisphaera. The sequence continues at coordinate 32,992 of MKTT01000015.1, read as the reverse complement.
GAAGACGTCGAACCCCTCCTCGATCGCCGACAGCGCCGGGAAGGCCACGCAGACCTCCGTCACCACGCCCGCGATGATGAGCTGCTTCTTCCCCGTCGCCTTGACCGCCTTGACGAAGTCCTCGTTGTCCCAGGCGTTGATCTGCCCCGGCCGGGCGATGTACGGCGCGTCCGGGAACATCGCCTTCAGCTCCGGCATCAGCGGCCCGTTCGGCCCGTCCTCGAAGCTGGTGGTCAGGATGGTCGGCAGGTTGAAATACTTGGCCGCCCCCCCCAGGCCGAGGATCATGTTCTTGAAGTCGTCCGTGGAGAAGTCCCGCACCAGGTTGCAGAGCCCCGACTGGTGATCGACCAGCAGCACGGCGGCGTCGTTCCTGTCCAGGCGGCGATACGGGGATCCGGCGCTCATAGCGTCTCCACGGACTGAAATGCCGTCTTGCCGATCCGGAATGATTGCGGCGACTTCGTGACGACGGCGAGGGGGGGCTCAGGAGGCGTCGCGCGATCTGCGAAGGATGCCCAGGCCAACGGCCAAGATCAGGGCTCCGAACGCCAGCCCGCCGGCCGCCTTGCTCATGGCATGTCCCCCGGGAGCACCCCGACCGACCAGGATGAAGATGGTCGCCACACGGGTGAGGACGCTGAGCGCCCCGACGGCGACGAGCACGAGCCCCACGATCCTCATGTCGCTCAACGGCCCCCGAGACAAAGTGACCGGCCCGGTGCCATACACGCAGACGTGCGACGAGTCGGGGCGGTGGGATTCGAACCCACGGCCTCCTGCTCCCAAATCGGTCGACAAATGTCCAGACAGCCCACCCGTTCAGTCGGTAAGTCGTTGGATAGCAACGGGATTCTAACCGCAGGTCCCGGCAAGTCAATCGTCGGCTTTCGCGGTAATCGAGCCACCGAAACAGCCGCAACGGGCTGTTTACCGTAGGCTCGTCGGTAGCCGCCTCACCTTACAGCGGCCTCGCCGCGCATGCAAACGGCCGGGCCGCCTGATCGCGAGGCGGGCCCGGCCGTCGTGGTTTGCGCGTGCGAGGGGCCGGCGTCAGTTCCAGTCGAGCCCGCCGCCCGCCGCGGCGTTCGCGAGGGCCGTCCCGAGGGCGTTGCCGATCTTCTCGGGGAGGTTCTTGATGCCGTCAGCCGTCGCCGCGGTGTTCTTCGCCGTCGCCGCGGCGTCCTTGTTGCCGTCGCCGCCGTACCTCGACCGCAGGATGGTCGAGGCCGCATCCTTCGAGCCCGCCAGCATCGCCCCGGCGAACTTCGGCTCGGACGACGATCGTCGGGCCTCGGCCAGGCCGGGGGGGCCGGCGGCCTTGTCGACGAGGGCCTGGCCGGCGTCCACCGGCTTCGGCACGATGGGCAGCGTCATGGGCTTGGCCGCCAGCTCCCGGCGCAGCTTCTCGTTCTCGTCCCTGACCTTCTGGAAGTCCTTCGAGACGGCCTCCGACGCCCACGGCTGGTTCCACTCGTCGATGAGCGCCCCCTTCGCCTTGGACAGGTCGGACTTCAGCGAGTCGGCCATCGTCGTCAGCGTCTCGCCCACGCCGGTCGACCATCCGGTGAGGGCTTCCGACGCCGAATCGAACGCCGACACGGCCTGGGCCATGACGTCGACGATGCCGGTCACGCCGGCCAGGATGAGCGCCTGGAGGCCGTGGAACGCGACGCCCACGAGCTGGAAGCCGTTCGCCAGGCCGCCGATCGCGACCTCCAGGGCGTTGACGCCCTGGCCGGCCAGGCCGAGCGATTCCAGCGTCGAGCCGCCCCAGGCGTTGATCTTGGCGGACAGGTCGTCCCACCAGCCGCCCAGCACCTGGATCGTCGTCGCCAGGCCCCCCATCGCGTCGCCCACGACCGGGGCGAACTGCTGGCCGATGGTCGTCGTCAGGTTCTCCCAGCGTCCGGCCAACGCCTCCATCTTGGCGCTGGCGCCGTCGGCCTCCCTAGCCGCCGCGCCGATCGCCGGCCCGGCCTGCTCCAGGATCAGGTTCGCGCGGGCCTGGATCTTCTCCGACTCGGAGAGGGTGCCGTTCAGGTCCCCCAGGCCCATCGCCAGGGCGCGGGTTTTCACCAGGTCCTCGGTGAGGAAGATGCCGAAGTCTCGAAGCGGCTCGCTCTCGCCCGACAGCCCGCTCCGGAGCTTGTCGAACGCGGTCTCGAAGCTCGTGTCGTTGAACCGGGACAGGTCGTTGGCCAGCCGGGTCATCACGTTGGAGTAGTCGGCCGCGGACGACTGGTCGAAGCCGGCCCCGGTGAACATCGAGCCCATCCGGCCCGCGGCGTCGCTCATCTCCGTGACGCTGATGCCGAACGCCTGGGCCATGTCCCTGGCCTGCTGCGCCACGCCGCCGGCCGAGTCGCCGAACACCGCGTCGATCTTGTTGAAGCTCTCCTCCAGGTGGGCCGCCTGGCCGGCCATCTCCTTGATGGCCATCGCCGCCCCGCCCGCGGCCAGGCCGGCGAACAGGCCCTTGACCAGGCCCGAGACGCCCTCGATCTTCGTCGTGAACTCGTGCAGCTGCGACGACGCGCCCTTCAGCCCCTTGGAGAGGCCGGCGGTGTCGGTCGACATGCCGATGCGGATCGTCCCGATGGTGGCCACGGCCCCCCCTTTCAGTCCCGCGAGGCCTCGCGCTCGATCCCGGCGAGGATCTCGTCCATCGCGACGCCCTTGGCCTGCTCCTTCGTCTCGTCGTAGGCGGGGGCCATGAAGGGGCGGGGCGGCATTCGCTTCGTGCCATACTCCACCATCCCCCCGTAGAACGTGTCCCCCTTGAAATCCCCCTCGCCGGCCCGGACCTCGACGCCGAGCCTCCCCCGCCGCTTGAATTTGGTGGCCCGGACCTTGATCGACGCCTTCAGGAGGCCGGTGTCGACGGGGACGCGGGCCCTGGTCGCCGCGGCGACGATCTTCATCGCCTTCCGCATCGACTGGCGGATCACCTTCTTCTGGAGCCTCGGCACCAGCGTCTTCATCCGGCGGTCGATCTCCTCGACGCCGGTGACGACGACCCCGCCCGCCCCCCCGCCGGCTTTCCGGGCCATGACGTCACTCCTCGGCCAGCTTGGCCATCTCGGCCGGGTTCGACCCGTTCATCCGCAGGTAGGCGTTGACGATCGGCTCCAGGGCCGCGGCGGGCAGCTCCCGCAGGGACGGCACGTCGTCGTCGGTGAAGATCCGACGCCCCTCGGCGTCGCACGTCGCCAGGATCACCAGGCGGACCCGGATGTCCTTGCCGCGCTTCCGCTGCATGGAGGCCTCGAACTCGTCGCGCTCGCCGGCGGTGATCTGGCGGACGTACGCCGTCGCCCCCTCGCCGAACTCGGGCACCGCGACCAGCTCGCGCCTCGGCTCCCTCGCCTGGAGGAACGCCTCTCTCGTCAGCACTGCCATGACTCGCCTTTCCGCGCCTCGACGGCGCCGATGGAAACCCTCTCGACCTCGGCCGCACGCAGCGCCTCGGCCCTGACCTCGGCCGTACGCATCGCGTCGGCCCTCGCTTCGGAGATCCGCAGATCCTCCCCGGCCGCGAACGACCGGGCCACGACGTCCAGGGCGTGCGAGCCCACGTCGATCACGCCCGCACGCCCCATCAACTCGACCGCGTTGGCCATCGTCCGATCCCTCCCTCGTTCACCGCCCCATGTTGTCCCGCTTCCGCTCCGTCGCCGCCTTCGTCCGCCCGAACCGCCGCGCGTCCCGGTCGGCCTTCTCGATCTCCTTGCGCTGGTCGGCCGTCAGCTCGGCCAGGAGCTTCCGACGCTGGGCCCGCGTCATGGCCTGGTCGCCCAGCTTCGGGACCTTCGGCTCGGGCCTGGGAGCCTTCGCGAGGTCGATCTGCATCCCCGGCTCGTGGTCGAGGCCGCTCGCGTCGCAGACCACGCAGTAGGCCCGCCGGCCCCTGGCGATCGGCCCGTCGTGCGGGCACGGGCTCGACGGCCGGTAGTCCTGCGGGATGAGGATGGCGACGTGCGGGTTCCACGGCTTCCGGGCCTCCACCCAGGACAGGCCGCAGTCCCTGGCGCGGTCCATCCCGAGCCGGATGCGCTCGATGGGGACGCCCGCCAGGGCCGCCACGTCGGCGATGGGCTCGCCCTGGGCGACCATGCGCAGCCACGCCTTCTCCTCGGCCGGAGAGGCGTAGACGTCGGGCTCGACGACCCTGGGCTTGTAGACCCGGACGGCCGCCGAGTCGTCGACCTCGATGCCCGCCGCCTCGGCGCGCTCGACGGCCTCGCGGAGGAATCGCGACGTCACGCCCAGCCGCCTCGCCGCCTCGGTGTACGACCCATACCGCCGCCAGGCCCGCAGGCACCTGGCGAGCAGCTCGGCCGCCTCCGCGGCCTGGCGGGCGTCGATGCTCGACATGGGCGATCCCTCGGCCTCACCGCCGGCCCCAACCGCCGATGCCGGCCGCCTCGGCCCTGGCGACCTTCTCGCGATGCTCGGCGGCGCGGAGCTTGCGCTTCGACTTCTCCAGCGCGGCGCGGGCCTCGGCGATGTACGCCGCCCGGCCGCCGTCGGTCGCCCCGTTCGAGACGGCGATCTTGGCCGCGAGGGCGGGCGGGAGCGTGCCGGGGGCGAGCCCCCGCAGCGTCCCGGCGATCCGCACCCGCGACCCCGAATCGGCCTGCCTGGCCCCGACGGGCCTCGTGTCGACGAACATGATCGATGCTCCAGAAGAGAGAGGGCCCCGACGCCCCGCCCGATCGCCCCGAGGCGTCAGGGGGCCGTCTGGACGTCCTTGAAGACGACGAACGACTCGACGTGCCGGAAGAGGATCCGCACCTCCAGCCAGGCCGTCACGCGGAAGTTCCCCGCGAGCGAGTGCGGGTTGACCAACACGAACGCCGCCGGCGCGTGGTTGACCAGCACGTCGCCCCAGTTGCCGTAGGCCAGGGCCGAGAGGCCCGTCCCCGACCCCTTGGCGAGGTTGTTCGGCACGGCCGTCGTCGCCGCGGCCGGCTTGCCGAGGATGCGGTCGTCGTCGCCCCACAACGGCCCGTCGCCCATGCCGCCGTCGGTGAGCCTCAACCGCGCCTCGACGTCGGGGTTCGTCGCCCAGCCCATGCGGGCCGTCGCGGGCGAGTCGCCGTTGGCCGCGTGGACGGCCTTCAGCGCGCCGACCAGGTGGGCCCTCGTGAGAGCCCCGCCGTTGGCCGCGATCGACGCCGTGGGGATCCCGGCCAGGTTGAACAGCCCGGTCGGCTCGACGCCGCCGGCCCCGACCAGGCCGGCCCGGTCGACCTCCGCGGCCATCGCCGCCCCCAGCTCGCCGACCAGGTAGTCGCGCAGCTCGTCGTTGCCGGACTCCAACCACATCCGGCGCGTCACGGTCACCGCAGCGCCGAGCGTCTTCGGGACGGAATCCGCGTCGGCGTCGAAGACGGGCGTCGACTCGGCCAGCGACGACCCCTCGGCCACCCAGCCGGCCGTCGCGCCGGTCGACTTCTTGGGGATCGCCACCGGCGAGTCGCCGCCCCAGAGCGAGGCGAACTCGACGCCCATGAGCCCCAGCACGGCCTTGCGGCGCAGCAGGTCGGTGAAGTCGTTCATGCGGGCGTAGCGCGTGACGACGGCCCCCGCGCCGTTGGACGTCGTCAGGGCCCGCTTCTGCGTCGCCGGGACCAGGGCGTCGAGCGGGGCCCAGAAGCCGCGGGGGTTCCTCCGCATCTGCGGGTCGAACCGTTCGCCCAGCTCCCGCGAGGCCCGCGCCTCGGCCCCCCTCAGCCCCTCCGCAGGGTCGGCCAGCGGGCTGAGCGCCGCGGCCCGCACCGCCCCGGCCAGGTCGAATCTCGTCTCGGTCGCGATCATGTCGCCTCCTCCTCCGGTCCGTCGAGCGTCCGTCCACCACCCCGCCGTCAGCGCGCGTCGTCGGGGGCCGGCGCGGCCGGCTTCCTGGCCGCGGCCTTCGTCGTCTTCTCCTCGGCCGCCTTGCCGCCCACCATCGCCAGGACGTCGACGGCCTTGCCGGCGGCCCTCTCCGCGGCCTCGATCGCCTCGAACCGATCGCCGTCGTCGGCGATCGAGGGCGGCACCTCGACGACGTCCCCCTTCGAGCAGACGCGGTTGGCGACGATGACGCCGTCGCGGAGGACGCGGGCCTTCACGCACCGCACGCCCCGCCGGCCCGCCACCAGGGCGTCGGCGTCCCCCTCGGCCACGTCGACGATGGAGTCGTTGGGGATGGTACGGCCGTCGGGGAGCGTCCCGCCCGCCGGGAAGTACAGCTTCGACGTCGACCCGGTCGGTCCCGTCGGCTCGGGCTTGGCGAACCGGTCCCGGCCGCCCAGGTCGAGCCCCGCGGCATCCTCCTTCGTGGCGTACCGGCCGCCCGCGGCGATCAGTTGCAGCGCCAGCCGGGGAGGGACGACCGCCAGCTCGCCGGGCGCGGCGGAGAAGTTGAGCACGCCGTCGAACCCGCGGTCGGTCGCCTCGCCGAGGACGACGGCGGCCAGGGGCTCGAACCGCCGATCGCCGTCGACGTCCGTGCCCATCTCGGGCGGGATGTCGACCAGGTCGCCGGCCTCGACGTTCCACGAGCCCACCAGGCAGTCGATCGCGGCGCGGAGCCGCAGCGGCGGCTCCACATGCCCGGCGTGGACGACCTCGTAGGCGTCGGCCTCGTCCTCGAACTCCAGGACCCCGCCCGCGCGGACGACCATCCCGGACTTGGCCGCGAAATCCCTCAGCACCCGCACCCGCATCGCCATGGCCCCGCCCCTCCGTTCAGAGCACCCCGCCCAGGTCGGCCGCCTCGCGCTCCCGCCGGACGTCCGGCGTCATCGAACGCAGCCGCCGATGCACGGTCGTCGGCGACGCGCCGACCACCAGCCCGATCGCCCGCAGCGACGCCCCGCGGCGCGCCAGCTTGGCCGCGATCGCGTCGCGCACCGCCGCCGCCTCGCCGTCGCTCAGCTTCAGCCGCTCGCCATCCATCGCCGGGCCCTCGGACGTGCCAGGATGTCCACCGTCGAACGGAATCCTAGCCCCGCCCGACCCCGCCGGCAACTGGAAACATTAGGATTCGCTCGCGTTTCCCGAAATAATTCACGAGAACGTGAGCACTCTGATATTCAGTGATATGAAGTGATATCCAACGGCGTCGAAGGCCGTCGAGGTCCGAGGCCCCGGGGCCGAGTGCGTGCAGGTATGACGCGCGACAAGAAATTGAGTTGTTTTGGGGTCGAAATTCGTGGTCACGGGGATGCGGCGGTCGCCGGGATGAGGCCGTCAACATATTCGGCCCCCCATACCCCGGGGCCTCCCGGCTACCCCTCCACCGCCTCCACGCCGGGGGCGAGGCTGGCCCATCGCCGATACCGCGTCCAGGTCGTGACGATCCATCCCTCCCGTTCGAGGTTGCGGATGAGGCGCACGGCGTGGCGAGGAGTCACCCCCACCGCCTTGCCCAGCTCGACGGCCGAGGCCGAACACTCGCCCCCCGCGGCCTCGGCGCGGCTGCGGATCTCCATCAGCAACGCCACGGCCGTCGGGTCCAACGACTTCGACGCCCGGGTCGGCTTCACCAGGTCGAGCATGGTCGGCGCTCCTCCGCTCCTCACGTTGTGCGGCATGCCGCACAAGCTCACCGCGCGACGTCGTCGACGCCGGCGAGGAACTCTCGCACCACCGCGCCGAGGCGGCCGTCCCAGGTGCGTGCGGCCCATCGCAGATAGCCGGCGTCCCGCTCGGCCACCTGGGCGACGCTGTAGCCCTTCCAGGCCCCGAACGGCAGTCGATACAGCCCCGCCCGCTCCAACGCCGCCAGAGAGAGCCTGGACGCCTCGGCGGGCTTCGTGCGGGCCCGACGCCTACGCTTCGCCGCGGTGCTCATGATTCCTCCGCGTCGTCGGCCGCGAAGCCGTAGGGCCAATCCGGCGGCCTCAGGTCGCAAAGCGCCCCGTCGATCCAGCGGGCCCTACGCTCGATGTCGTCCAGCGACAGCCCGAGCCGGGCCTCATCCTTCCCCGCGGCGATCCTCACCAACGCCTCGACCGTCTCGCACTCCATTCCGCAGGCCATCGCGTTGAACGCCGACCGAACCCAGGCCCTCACGGCGACTCGCCGCATGGCATCTTCAGAGGCCATCGGCTCCAGGCTCGCGAAGGCCGCCGCCCCCTCCAGGATTTCGCCTCCAGCGACGCCGACGCCCCCCCTCTCTCCGTCCACGTCGTCCCCGTCCCCCTCTGGAGTTTCTAATTCAGGTTCGGAGGACATGGGCGTCCCCCCTGCACTTACCTTCCATGTCCTCCCTTCACTCATTGCAGGGGGGACATGGATGTCCACCCTTGATCCACCCTTGCACCCTGAATGCGGGTGTGATGGGAACGTGATCCTGCGCTGCGTTTTCAGGGATCGATCGGCCTCGACGACGGCGACGCCCAACCGGGCCAGCTCCCCGACGTGCCTTCTCACCTGGCGGACGGAAAGCCCGGTGTCGAGGGCCAAGGCGTCGTTCGAGGGCCAGCACTCGGCCTTGCCGCCCGCGTACCTCAGCAGGGCAAGCAGGACGTGGTTCGGCCCGGCCGGGACGCCCGAGCGGAGGAGCGAACGCTCCCACTCGTAGCGGGCTTTCCCCTGGAGGGCTTCCCCCATCCCATGCGACGCTTGAAGACGATTTCTCGTCGGGACGTCTTGATCGGGAGCGTCGGCTCCTGTAGAGTACATGCGTTCCTCACGCAGGGGACATGCTCTCTCGGCCCGTCGGAGGTTCGCCACTCCGACGGGCCTTTTTCGTGCGCCGGGCAGGTCGCCCGCGGGGTTACTCGCCGAACTAGCGGCCATGGCCGCGAATCAGCCCGGTAATGCCCCGGCGAGCGAATTCCAGCATGCTGGAATTCTCACTGTGATCGCATGCGGAGAGTCGCTGCGAGGCTTCCGGCGAGCGAATTCCAGCATGCTGGAATTCTCACTGCGGCAGCAGTTCGCGGAGCATCGGGGCGACCTGTTCCCGCAGCTTCGTCAGGTCCGCGGCGTCCTTTTTCTCCCTATCTAGCTGGGCATTGAAAGCGTCCACGTCGATGACGCGGTCGATCGCCTCGCGGAGCAACCGGACCCGCTCGGCCGTGGGCAACGCTTCCAGCTCCCATACGTTGTCGCCGTGCTTGTCGACGAACCCCTTGTGCCGCGAGCTACCCGACTTGGCCTTCGCCATCGGGGGGAGGTTGAATTCCTTCACCTGCTCCGCGGTCAGGCAGACCTTCACGCCGACGACGTCGACCGAGAAGTGGTCCCTCATCGAGCGACCGAACGAGGTAGCGATGTCTTCGCCTTCGGGGTCGAAGTCCGTCATGAACAGGATGATGAGCCGCTCCTTGCCGCTCGCCTTGTAGCGCTGGTACATCTTGTAACGCGGGTCGAGGGAGGCGTACCCCCGGCCCAGCGTGTAGGGGATGGTGTACTGGCAGGCGACGTGCTTGATCGACGACTCGACGGTGTTCTTCTCGCCGACGATCTCGATGTGATTCGGCTGGCCCTGCATCAGGTCCCGCCAGTAGTTCTTCAAGAAACCCGACATCTCCCTCTCGAAGAACGCCCCCGCCTCTTTCTCGACGCTCCACACCTCGGTCTTCCGGGTCTCGTCCGCGATGCTGCCGAACGAGATGTACCCTTCAAGCCTCATCCGCTTGCAGACGTCGGACAGGTCGTCGTAGCTCGACTTGTCGTTTACGTACCGGGGCCGTTTCTTCGCCGTCGCGTTCCTCAGCGGCGGATCGTTGAGCAGCTCGTAATGGATCGTCCTCACGCTCAACGGCCAGTATTCCTTGAGTGACGCCACCACCTTCTGGACAGCCCGGACCATGTCCATCTTCGCGTCCGACAGCTTGGGCTCCTTCAGGATCGAACCCAGGTCGAGCCTGCCCTCGTCGTCCCAATCGAAGGCCTTGTGCTCTCGATACTCGATCAACGATTCGTAAGCGTCCTCGGCCGAGTAGTGGACCACATGCTCGCGGATCTGCTCCGCGAGGGTCTTCACCCTCTGCCGATTGCACTCCACCAGCCGGCCGAGGAACCGCGGATCCCACGAGTACAGGTCGTCGACCTCGCACTTCACCGTGTCCAGGCCCAGCAACGAACACGCGCGATAGCGGCTGTGGCCGCTGACGATCACGCCGTTCCGCGTGACCACGATCCGCTGTTTCAGGCCGTGCTCTCGGATGCTCTCGGCGAGCTTCCTGATGTCTTCGTCGGACCTCGGCGCGTAGACCGACAGGTTCTCTTGCGACGGCGCGATCTGGTTCAGCCGCAGTTCCACCGGGCCTACGTCGAACCCCGACGCGGTCGCGTTCCGACCTCCATCCGATGAAATTCCAGCATGCTGGAATTCTCCGTGGGTGCTCATCTCCCGCTTTCTCCAGCAGGTGGGGAATCGGCCGCTTGCTCTCTGAAACCCAGGTCAACGCCCGCCGTTCAACTGCTCCAGGAACCTCGCCAGGTCCGGCCGCCGGACGTACCGCATCCGGCCGACCTTGAAGAACGGCAGCGTCCTGCGAACGCCGTCCAGGCCGACGTTGCCTCTCGACGCCCACCGGCTGACGGTGAGCGGCCGGACGCGGTACGCTTCGGCGACCTGGCCGAAGCTCAAGCAGTCCCTCAACGTCGAGGCGGGGTCCTCGACGTCCACCGTGGGAGGCGACACGACCTGATGCTCGGCGACGCTCGACATCTCAACCCTCCTCGAATCTTGTCTGTGCGGATGTTCTCTGGCGTTGCGTCCATGTAGTGTACAGGCCGTTGCAACCGTTATCTAGAGCGACCCTCGTCGCCGATGCCAAACGACGCGAAACAGCCCCGGCTGCCCCGTCTCCGGGACGCCGGGGGCTCCGTGCCCAGGCCGTCAGGCGGCCGGGATCAAGTAGTCGCCATTGATCGCGGCTCAGTTCCACGACGCCGTGGGGACGCCCCGCCGGCACGTCGGCTCGACGGCGGCGGGGTGCCGACGCATGCGGAACGCCGTCGTCAGGCGATGGAACCGGCCGCCCAGGCCCATCACGGTCCAGTTGCGGCCATACTCCTCAGGTTCGGCCCGGACACGACGCTCCCAGGCTCGTCGCGTGCCGATGACGACCTCGACCGTCACGAGGCGGCCGTCGACGTTGCAGTAGAAGGTCTGCTTCCACATGGTCAGGCCCCCCCCGTCGCCGCCTTGCGGATGACGCCCTCGACGTCGCGCTCGATCGCCCGGAGCCGGTCCACGAACGACGCCTCGGCGGGCGTCAGCCGGTATGTCGTCAGGTCCGTGTCGGCGTCGTCGAACAGCTCGACCAACGCCATCGCCCCGCCCCGGAACGTGACCTCGATCGACGTGTCGTCCAGGGGGGCCGCCAGCAGCGGCGTGCAGACGTCGACGACCAGGCGGAGCAACTCCCGCAGCTCGGCGACGTTCTCGGGCGTCCTGAAGCCCGCGATGACGTTGGCGTGGAAGGGCGTCGATTCCCGGGATGCGTTGCCCGGGGCGGAATCAGCGCGTAGACTCATGGTGTGAACTCCTGATGTGACACTCGGGGCTCATCCTGGGGCCGGACGGAGTGGCTTCCGTCCGGCCCCCTCGCATTTCAGCGGCGGGCCGACGCCAGCGTCGCGATCTCGTCGGCGTCCAGTCGCCGCCTCACGTCCATCTCGATCTCGTAGAGCGTCGCCCCCGACGTCGCCAGGACGCGGAGGGCCCTCGCCACGACGGATCGCTCCGCCGCGTCCTGCGGCCTCCGTCGTACGATGCACGCCGCGTCCTCGGGGGTCATCTCGATCGTCGTCGTCATGGGTGGATCCTGCCGGTGACGTGTAAGGATCTGGATACAACGACGTATGCTAGTTTGCCCAGCGGCGACAGTCAATAATCGTCGCGGAAAATCTAAAGCACATCAGCGACGTTGACTCAGCCGCGACGCCGCTTATGATGAACAGAGTGTTTTCGATGCCGCCTGGCCTAAGCTAAGATGCCCTTTGCGGAGACATGCCGGATGCAGGCGACCTTGAAGGGTACGGATGTGGCGAAGAAAGCAGGCCGCCCCAAGAAGCCAGGTGGGGAAGGGAAGTCAGTTCGAATCGAGACTGAGCTTGCCAACAAAGCGAGGGTCGTCGCTCTCAGGCGCGGTGTCGCGATGAGCGATTACCTGACGGCCCTGCTCCGATCTCCGATCGAGCGAGACTACCGAAAAACTCTCCAGGAACTCAACGACGAGACGTCGTCATTCACTTAACGCGATCCCTCGACTGGGAGGTCGACGCAAGATGGCTCCGCTCCCTCCGCTGGAAGACCTGATCCCGCTGGCCGAGGTCGCGCGACGGATGCGGATGTCCCGCGACGCCGTCCACGACTGGCGCATGCGGTTCGACAACCCCCTGGCCTGCTGGAAGCTCGGCCACCGCTGGTACACGACCGAGGCGGCGATCGAGGCGTTCGTCCGCGCCGGCACCGACCCCGAGCCGGTGGGTGTGACGGTCTCGCCCTCCCCCGCCCCTGCACCGCCTACGGTGCCCTTCCCCGCCCCCCGCCGGGGCCGCCGCAAGACCGACCACGACCGGGCCCGGGAACTGCTGGGCCTGGATCGGGGGTGAATCCCCGACGGACATCGGAGGGCGACAGGGTGAGCACCAAATCCGAGCGGGCTCGGCGCTGCCTGGAAGCCACGGCCTATCACGAGGCCGGGCATGCGGTGGTTTGCTGCAGGGAGGGTCGCAGGTTTCGCCGTGCAACCATCGAGCCCGACGGCGAACGGGGAACCCTCGGCCACGTCGCCGGTGTCGTCCAGCCGAAGTGGTTTCGACCGGACTTGGAACTCACCCCACGCCTGATGATCCGGGCGGAGAGCGAGATCGTCGAGCTGTGGGCCGGCCCGGCCGCCGAGCGACGGTTCACGAACCGCTGGAACCGAGTCGGTGCGAGAGGCGACGAGGAAGGCATCCTCTTGCTGGCCGAGCGATTCCACGGCGGTGACGTCCTGGCCAAATACATCGCCTACCTGAAGGCGAGGGCGGAAGCCTACGTCGCGTCGCCCGTCGTCTGGCCCGAAATCGAAGCCGTCGCCGCAGCTCTGATCGATCGACTGACGCTGACGTTCGAGGAGACGCGCGCCGTTATCCGAGACATGTGGACGTCCACGATCAGGTCGGCTTAGAACGGACGGACCGGCGATGAGCCCCGGGATCCAATTAATTGGAAATCGGGCCGCGCATGCGAACGGCCGGGCTCGCCGCGATGGTGAGGCCGGCCGTTGGTGTCAAGGATTTACCTAGCCGATGTCATGCCCGCAATCAGAGGCAATCCTCTGCGATCAAGGGATCGCCTTGTATGAAGAGGGAGTGTCAGTCCTCATCCCGAGTGCTGAATTCTGCGCCGCAGTGGGTGCATTTCACATGCGAGGGAGACATTACGAAAGCCCCTTCCAATTCGGCACCCAATGAGTCGGCCTGATCTTCCGCTTCGCGGAAGGATTCCACCGCCCGAAGAGAAAGCTCTACGGCCTCGACTGACTCGGGTTCCAACTGGATGGCTCGGGCGAAATTGTCCCTGCCACAATCCTCACAAGCCCACCAGAATGCCTGGTGGAGATCCACAATGCGGCTCGTCCCTCTCATAGCTCTTCCCCCGTTGGTTACTTCGCGGCTACTACCCTGTCATCCTCTCTTCTCTGATTTATCCCCGTTTTCGAAGTTGGGATTGACGAAATCCAGGGATAAGTCTATTCATGGGGGCACCGTCGCCCATTTCAAGTGGACGAACGACGACGAAATCCTCTGGCGGCAGGGCTCTCGCCTTCCGGGGGTCCGGCGGTTCACCTGAGATTGGAACTCAGGGACGGTTCCGACGAAGACGCCACCCATTGGAGGGCAAGAAAATGTCTGCTGACAAGCCGAAGCCGGCCGGCGACATCATCTTCCGTCCTTGGATCACCTTGAAAAATGGCAAGCGCCTCTACGCTAGCCAAGTAGGGAAGAAAGCCTTCCCCATCAAGGTGAAGCCCAAGGACAAGAAGACCGATTAACCGGGCAAGACGCGAATCCCCCGGCGAGACGGAATGTATCGTCTCGCCGGGGCGCTTGTCAACAGGCGAAATGCTAAGGTTGGAAGGTGGTAGGGTGTGAAGTCAAGGGCGGGGTGGATTTCTATCCACTCCGCCCGCTTCACGCGCCGTCTGCGCGACGCGCCTCCCATTCGCCGTTTTCAAGGTGCGCATACACACTTTGGCGTCACCCCACCCGTTCCATCGCCTCGCGGGCCTTCCTGAGGTCGGCCTCGGCGTAGATTTCGGTGACGGCGACGGACGTATGCCCCAGGACGGCGCGGGCGACGTCGAGGTCGAAGGCGCTGCGGAGGGCCGTGGCGGCGGTGTGACGCAGCTGGTGGGGGTGCCAGTGGGGGATGGGCTCGGCGTCGGGGTCGGCCTTCAGCCGGGCCGCATTGGCCTTCACGACGGCGTAGGCGATGGCCCCGCGGTAGCTCGTCGGCGTGTAGGCCTCGCCCGGGCTCCACTGCGGGTCCGCCTTGCTCCGGTCGACCTGGGACGGCTGCACCTTCGACTTGCGTGCCGCGCGGAGGGCCCGCATCCGGTCTCCACGGGCCTCCCGGGGCTGGAACAGGTACGCCTCGGGGTCGTCGGGCTTCAGCCACGGCGCGAGGACGGCGCGGGCCTTGGGCCCCAGGTGGATCACCCGGTCGCGGCCGTGATGCTCGGTCTTGTGCGTCGACGGCCGATAGGTCCAGACGTCGCCGTCGATCGCCACGTCGCGGGTCCGCATGATGCAGATCTCGCCCGACCTGGCCCCGGTCAGGCGCTGAAGCTCGACCATCGCCCGGACCTGGCGCGACAGGTAGGGCAGGACCGCGTCGACATGGGCGTCGTCGACGGGCCGCACGGGCCGCGACTCCTTCAGGCCCGGCGTCCCCCGCCGGACGCCCTCGACGGCGCGCAGGGCCTCCCAGGTCGACGGCGGGATCAGCTCCTCGGCGACGCCGAACTTGAACATGCGCACGACCATCCGCGTCCGCTTGTTCACCTGGGTCCTGACGTACCCCGCGTCGATGAACGCCTTGCGCACGGCCTTCAGGGCCTTGGGGCCGAACGACGCCGCGGCGACGTGGCCGTAGAGCTGGTGGACGGGCTTCAGGGCCGCCCGGATCGACTCCGGCTCGTTCGACGCATACCCGACGTCGACCTGCCGTTCCAGGTACTGGCAGATCAGGCCGTCGACCGTGATGGGGTCGTCCGCCGCCGTCCGCCGTCCATTGGCCAGCCACTCGGCGACGAGCCGGTCGTACTCACGACGGCTTTCCTCGGAGCCGAAGACGCCGAGGTAAAAATCCCGCCTGCCGAACGTGACGACGGCCCGGCCGGACGGCTTGTGGAGTCGGTAGGACGGCGGCCGCACGGATCGCTTGAACATGCCTCAGCTCCTATGCCGGTATTTTACCGACAGGAACCGGGCGGCGCAACACCTATGCGGAAATCGCAAAAGGCTCTGGACTAACGATTTGTGAAATCGGGGCGGTGGGATTCGAACCCACGGCCTCCTGCTCCCAAAGCAGGCGCGCTACCAGGCTGCGCCACGCCCCGATCGAGAGGCATCGTATGCGTCGCGCCTCGCGGCGGTCAAGGTGGGGCCGCAAGTCAGCCCAGGCTGGGGGCCAGGGCCGCGGGGCGGTGGACGGCGGGTGGATCGGCCTGGTGGACGGCCAGGGGCCAGCGGAGGCGGGCCTCGGCGGCCGGGGACGCCGTCCAGGAGAGGCGGCCGTGGTGCTCGGCGACCACGCGCGCCAGGAGCGGCAGCGCGAGCGAGCGCGTCGTCGACGCCAGCGACGCGACCGGGCACTGGGGCGCGGCGGGCCGCGCGATCGCGACGGCCGGCGACGCCTCGGTCCAGGAGACCTCCAGATGCCGCCGGGTCGTCCCCCAGGTCAGCGAAGCCCGCCCCCCGGGGCCCAGCCGCGAGGCCCGCCAGGCCACGAAGCCGTCGAGCGCCGAGGCGATCCTCACGGCGTCGAACTCCCCCGCGACCTCCTGGGCCGGCGGCCGGATCGCCAGCGTCCCCCCCTCGCGCTCGAAGGCCGCCCGCCAGCACCGCCCTCGCTCGTCCACGACCGCCCGGAACGGCAGCCGGACCGTCGTCAACGCCACCGTCCGGTAGATCGACTGCATCAGGTCGAACAGCCTCTCGACCTCCTGATACGTCCGATTCAGGTCGTCCCAGCGCTCGGGCAAGGGGCCGGTCGACGCTCGTCGCGTCAGGTAGAAGCCCATCTTCATGCTGTTGAGCATGTTCCGGCAGCGATGGTTGAAGCCGCTCAACGCCTGGCGCAGCTCGGCGATCCGCCCCTCCTCGATGAAGCGGAGCAAGGATCCGCTCAATCCGTCGTCCGCCGATCCGTCATGCGGGTGATGCGACATCGAGATGTTCCACCTGATCGTCGTCCGGCATCCATCGAGGCAAGCTCGACCGACGGCCTAGTATGGCCGACGACGGCGAACGCCGCAAGGGTGGCGACGGCCGTCGCGGGGGCCGCGCCCCCGAGCGGCGGGATGATTCGCAATTCACGCGCCGAACTCGTTCGTCCGCCGGGCCGTCGCGGCCGGGGGGCGTTTTCCGAGGGGAGCGGCGGGGGCGGCGGCCTCCTCCGAGGCCCCCCGCCCCGCCGGGCGGATACCGGGTTTCTCGTTTCCCCGCGCCCGCGCCCCCGAATGGGAAGCGAGGCTCCCACGGGCCGGGCGGGGGCCGTCGCGATCAGCCGCCCCGGATGAGGGAGCAGACGCGGTCGAACTCCTCCTGGGTGTTGTAGTCGATGATGAACTGGCCTTTCTCCGCGGTCCGGGACTTGATGAGGACGGCCGTCCCGAACCGCTGATGGAGGTGCTGCTCCAGCTCGACGAGGTGCGGGGCCTTGACGAGCGCGTGGGCCGGGTCCTTGCGGACGCGGGTCTTCGCGGGGGTCGGGACCCCGGTGGCGACGAGGGCCTCGGTCTGGCGGACCGAGAGCCGCTCGGCGATCACGCGGCGGCAGGCCGCGACCTGGGACTCGGCGTCGGGCAGGCCCAGCAGGGCGCGGGCGTGGCCCTGGGTGATGTCGTTGTCGCGGACGGCGTTGAGGACGTCCTCCGGGAGGTCCAGCAGCCGGATCAGGTTCGACAGGGTCGAGCGATCCAGGCCGAGGCGGCCGGCCAGC
This sequence comes from Planctomycetales bacterium 71-10, assembly GCA_001898385.1. Lineage (GTDB taxonomy): Bacteria > Planctomycetota > Planctomycetia > Isosphaerales > Isosphaeraceae > Paludisphaera. The sequence continues at coordinate 15,822 of MKTT01000015.1, read as the reverse complement.
TCCTCCTGGGTCCCGCCGTACTTCGACAGGTACTCGCGGAAGGCCACGGCCTTGTCGACGGCGTTGAGGTCCTCGCGCTGGAGGTTCTCCACCATCGCCAGCTCGAAGACCCGCTGGTCGTCCAGCTCCATCACCCGGGCGGGGATGTCGTGGACGTGGGCCTCGATGCTGGCGCGGAGCCGGCGCTCGCCGGCGATGAGCTGGTAGCGTTCGCCGACGGCGCGCACCAGGATCGGCTGGAGGACGCCGTGCTGGCGGATCGAGTCGGCCAGGGTGGCCAGTTCCGCGGCGGGGAAGTGCCGGCGCGGCTGGTAGGGGTTGGGGTCGACGTGGTCGACGGCGACGCGCATCAGGTCGCCGCCGGCCTCTTCCAGCGACCCGGGCTCGAATCCCCCTTCTTCCCGACCCAAGAGGGCCTCGAGCCCACGTCCCAGGCGTCGTTTATTCACGGTCGATGACCTCCATGACAAGTTCCGTGTAGGCCCTGGCGCCCCGGGC
>MKTT01000015.1:7865-15304 GCA_001898385.1 Planctomycetales bacterium 71-10 | reverse complement strand
GTCAGGACGATCCCGCCGATCTCCAGCTTGTGGTTGTCCTTGGCCTTGGCGTGGCGGGCCAGCTCGATGATCTGGGAGAGCCCTTCCATCGCGAAGTACTCGCACTGGATCGGGATGTACAGCTCGGCCGACGCCCCCAGCGACGCCCGGGTCAACTGCCCCAGCGACGGCGGGCAGTCGATCAGGACGTAGTCGAACTGGCTCAGCTCGCCGTGGAGCTGCTGGCGGAGCGTCGACGCGCGCTGGCGGTTCGAGGCCGACAGCGCGTCGGCGTCGGCCAGGCTCTGCGAGCCGGGCAGGACGAACAGCCCCTCCTGCGACGTCTTCGCCACCTCCTCGGCGAGGGGCTTCCCCGCCAGCAGCGGATGCCTCTGGGCCGGCTCCACGCCCAGGCCGCTGGTGGCGTTGCACTGGGGGTCCACGTCGATCACCAGCGCCGTGCGGCCGGACTTGGCCAGGCCGGCGGCGATGTTGATCGCGGTCGTGGTCTTCCCCACGCCCCCCTTCTGGTTGGCCACGCTGATGATCTTGGCCATGCTCCCCCGTCCTCCTCGCGGACCGCCCCGGCGTTCCTCCTGTGCGGATTCATCGGCTCGTGCGGGCCGAAACTCGACCCCTCCTGGGTCCGGGAGGATGTTCCCCGCGGCGTCGCGAAAGGTGGGCGGACGGGGCAAGATCGACCGCCGGACCGCCCTCGCCGACCCGCACCACCTCCCCGGCCCTCCCAGACGCGACGAGGCCCGCCCCCGACGCGCGGGGGCGGGCCTCGAAAGGATCGCGGGAGGTCGTCGAAGGCCGGGCCGCGGCTCAGTGCTTGTGGTGGAAGCCGCGGCGGCGCTGGGCGCTGTAGCGCTGGAGCGAGTCTTCGATGACGTGCTTGGTCGTGTCGGCCGACTGGATCTCGTCGACCTCGACGGTCTTGCCTTCCAGGTACTTGTAGTCCTGGAAGAAGCGGCGGAGCATCATCAGGCGGTGGGGGGGGAGTTCGTTGGCGTCGCGGAAGCCGTTGTACTCGGGGTCGCCGACGGCCACGGCGAGGATCTTGTGGTCCTTCTTGCCGGCGTCGACCATCGTCATCAGGCCGATGGCGCGGGCCGTGACCAGGGTCATCGGGGCGACGGCCTCCTGGCAGAGGACCAGGACGTCCAGCGGGTCGTCGTCCTCGGCGTAGGTCTGCGGGATGAACCCGTAGTTGGCCGGATAGTACACGGCGGAGTACAGGACCCGGTCCATGCGCAGCAGGCCGGTCTGCTTGTCCAGCTCGTACTTGACGCTCGATCCCATGGGGATCTCGATCAGGGCGTTGAACTCCAGCGGCAGGTGCTCGCCGGGGGTGACGTCGTGCCAGGGGTGCAGCATGGGGACGGGTCCGGGTCGTGGGGACGGGATGGGCGCGGGGCGGCGCGTAGCTCGCCCCGCGGGGAAGGTCAGCGACGTTCGTCCAGGGCCTCGGCCTGGTGACGGGGGGCGAAGGCGTCGTCCTCGGGGAGGTAGCCGAGGACCTCGGCGGCTTCGGTCAGGTCCCACTGGCCGCCGTGGTTCCGCGAGACGCCGTTGACGACGAGGAACAGGCGGTCCTCGATCTCGGCCTCCACGGCGTGGTCGAACAGGCGGACGAGGTCGCCGTTGGAGAGCCAGAGCTTCTTGTTCCACTCGTCGGGCAGGGTCTCGGGCCGGTTGGGGCCGTCCTGGACGTAGCCCAGCCTCAGGGCGATGAACGTGACGTCGAACGCCTGCGCGAGGCTCTTGCCGAACCGCTCGCCGGCGAGCTTCAGCGCGCCATAGAGGCCCGAGGGCTGCGGGGGCGCGTCGGCCCGGATGACCTCCGGGGGATCCTCGCGGCAGCCGGTCATGACGTGGACCGAGCTGGCGAAGATGAACCGCTCCACCCCGGCGAGCGCGGCGGCGTTGAGGACGTTCGCCAGCGCGTCGAGGTTGGGGCCCTCCAGGGCGGCGAGCGAGGCGTCCTCGTCGCGGTCGGCGGCGAGATGGACGACCGTGTCGACGCCGTGGAAGTGGGTGATCCACTCCTCGTCGAACTCGGCGAGGTCCACCTTGAAGACCTCGGCGTCGTCCTCGCCCGGGTTCGAGTCGAGGAGGATCAGGTCGTAGACGTCCTCCCAGGCGGTCCGGAGCTTCCGCCCGATGTTCCCGCACGCCCCGGTGATGAGGACGGTCCGCGACTCGTCGTCGACGTCGAACTCCTCGAATTCCTCGTCGATGTCGACGCCGGCCCCGTCCTCGTCGTCCTCGATCAGGTCTTCGAGGTCGACGATGGGGAGTCCGCCCAGGGACGGGGGCTCGAACCGCGTCCCCTCGGCCACGGCCTCGGGGGCATCGTCGTCCGCCGGGTCTTGCGTCGGGTCGGGCTGCATGGTTCGGGATCCTCGTCGCGGCCCGCTCCGGCCCCCCGCCGTCGGGGCGCGTCGCAGAGGCCGAGGGAAAGCCCCAATCTACCATCTTCCCGGGCCGACCGCACCCGAGCGGCCGGGAATCGTCCTTCGGACGACGCGGCCGGGCCGACCGCCGGGCGATGGGGCGTCGCCGCATTTCCCGGGATTCCTGAAATCTCGACGTCCCCCCCGCGGATCATCCGGGAGACGAGAGATGCCGCCGCTCCTTGACAACCCGGCCGCATTGCAAGAGACGCCCATCCGACCCGACGAGGGCGAACCGCCGCGACGCTCGCCGGCCCATCGTCGCCCCCCCTATCCAGGCAAGACGGCGGGTGGGCGCCGCAGGATCTCGGTTCGGAGCCGATCGTCCAGGTCGACCGCCCCGCGTCGATGACGGGGCGGATGTAGTGGTCGCCCGGAGCGAGCGAGAGACTCGACACGGTCGGCGTCACGACCGAGGATGACGTCGCGAGATCGATCGTCCGGACCACGGTCCACCGATCCTCGCCAGGCGCTCCAAAAGGCATATCGAAAACGACGAACGGACCCAAGGCCGGGACGCCGCAAGTCTTTTCGTGAAAGCTCCATGGATCAACGGTCGGCGACCTTGCCTTCCGCGATCGAACCCAATCCGCCCTCGGGCGAATCGACAGATGTGCGATGCCGTCCCCTTCCGCCGACGGTGGTCAAATGTTATCGTCTCAGGACGTGCGGGCGCGGGCGGGCCTAGAATCGCGACGGCTGCGGTCCAATAACGGCGGGCGGCGATCGAAAGGCCTGTCGAGGAGGGCATTCGACCATGTCATACGGCGGAACCAGCGATCCCACGGGCGTCCAGGTGACGTTCCTGGACCAGACCGGGGCCAAGTCCGTGAAGGCGGTGATCGCGTTCACCGTGCCCGTCAGCCGGATCATCCCCAACATCATCACCAAGATGAACCTGCCGGCCACCAGCCCGGACGGCCAGCCCATGAGCTACGCGCTCGACCATAAAGAGGGGGGCCGGCGGCTGCTGGAGAACTGGACCCTCGTCGACGCCGGCATCCGGGACGGCGACCACCTGATCGTCTATCCGGAAGTCGTCGCCGGCTGATCGCGGACGGACCGGGAGGGACGGGAACCGACGGCGCCCCAGGGACTTAGCCCCCATGCACGACTCGCCCCGACTGCGACGTCTCCGCAACGACCTGGCGGCCCTGGAGCGGCTGAAGGCCGAGAGCAGCGTCTTCGACTTCCGCGCCCAGGGCGACCCGCCCCAGGTCTACCGCATCCGGTTCAGCGGCAAGGGCCTGCACCGCGACGGCGGCAAGGTGAGGCCGCTGGCGACCCACGAGGTCGAGATCAAGCTCGGCTCGTCCTACCCGCGGTCCATGCCCGAGATCCGCTGGCTGTCGCCGATCTACCACCCCAACATCTCGGAGATCGGCATGGTCTGCCTGGGGGGCTACGGGACCCACTGGGTCCCCAGCGTGCAGCTCGACGAGCTGTGCCTGATGCTCTGGGACATGGCCCGCTACCACAACTTCGACGTCCGCAGCCCCTACAACCGCGACGCCGCCCTCTGGGCCGGCAACCAGACGGCCGTCCCCTTCCCCACCGACCCCAGGCCCATCCGAGACCTCCGCGAGGCCCAGGGCCGCGTCGAAGCCGCGCCGGCCGCGTCCCGACCGCCCTCGCCGCCCCGCGCCCCGTTCGCCTCGGCCGCCGCCGACCGCGTCCGGAAGTTCCTCGACTGGCGCAGCCGGCCCTCGGAGACCTCCCCGCCGCCCCCCGCCCCGGCCGACGAGGTGATGATCCTGGAGGCGACCGTCGACGCCGCGGCCGTCCCCGAAGAACCCCCGGCCCCCCGCGGCGACGGCGAGATCCTGTTCATCGAATGACAGAGATGGGAAGGTATTCCCCGTCCCCTCTCCCGCCGGGAGAGGGCCGCCGCTATCTCTGGAGTCCGACGACCCTCACCCGGCCCTCCGGGCCACCCTCTCCCGGCGGGAGAGGGGACTTCCTCAAGCCGCCTCGGCCTCCGCGACCTCGACTGGACCCGACCGCTCATGACCATCCCCTCGGACGACGCCGACGCCCCCCTACGGATCGACGACGACGACCGCTACGGCCGGCTCCGCCTGATCCCCTGGTGGCGGCAGGAGCGGCTGGCCGCGGCGAAGGTGCTCGTCGTCGGCGCGGGGGCGCTGGGGAACGAGGTGCTCAAGAACCTGGCGCTCGTCGGCGTGGGGACCACCTACGTCATCGACATGGACGTCGTCGAGCCCTCGAACCTGTCGCGATCGGTCCTGTTCCGGGCCGAGGACGGCGGGAGGTCCAAGGCCGAGGTCGCCGCCCGCCGCGCCGCCGAGCTGAACCCCGAGGTCGCCTTCCTGCCGATGCACGGCGACGTCGTCAACGACGTCGGCCTCGGCCTATTCGCGCACGTCGACCTCGTCATCGGCTGCCTGGACAACCGCGAGGCCCGGCTCTGGGTCAACCGCCAGTGCTGGAAGGTCGGCCGGCCGTGGATCGACGCCGGGATCCAGGAGATCCAGGGGGTCGTGAAGGTCTTCACGCCGCCGGCCTCGGCCTGCTACGAATGCACCATGACCGCCCGCGACTACCAGCTCCTGAACCTCCGCTACTCCTGCCCGCTGCTAAAGCGGGACGAGATCCTGGCGGGGAAGGTCCCCACCGCGCCGACGATCGCGTCGATGATGGCGGCGCTCCAGGTGCAGGAGGCGCTCAAGCTGCTGCACGGGATGGCCGTCGCGGGGGGGACGGCGATGGTCTTCAACGGCGTGGGCAACCAGTTCTACACGACGAAGCTCCCGTTCCGCGAGGACTGCCTCAGCCACGAGACCTACCCGACGCCGATCGAGCTGGACCTGGGCAGGGCCGCGACGGTCGGGGAGCTGTTCGCGGCGGCCCGGCGCGAGGGGCTCTCGGGGCCGCTCTCGCTGGGGCTCGACCGCGAGCTGGTGGCGGCCGTCGAGTGCCCCCGCTGCGGCTCTCGACGCGAGGTCATGCGGCCCCGGACGGCCGTCCGCCAGTCCGAGGCCGACTGCCGCGAATGCCGCGAGCCGGCCCGGCCGATCGTGCTGAGCGCGATCGAGGAGGGGTCGCCGCCGGCGTCGCGATCGCTGGCGGACGTCGGCGTGCCGCCGTTCGACGTGGTCCGGGTCGACGGCGGCGGGTCGTCGCGGTTCTTCCTCCTGGCCGGCGACCGCGACGGCCTGGGCTCCGCGTGGGAGGGCCTCCGTTGAGCGGCGACGAGATGGTCTTCGGCGAGGTCAGCTTCCGCGAGCCGGCGCCGATGAAGCGCCCCGACAGCGACCCGCGGTTCGCCTGCGTCGCCTGCCAGGCGCCCGGCCCGGACGACCTGCCGATCTTCCTCGACGCCGCCCCGGCCGACGCCATCGAGCGGCACGCGCTGTCGGACACGACGGTCGAGCTGGGGGGCGTGCTGCTGGGCAAGGAGTGCGTCGACCCGGCGTCCGGCCGGCCGTTCGTCTGGGTCACCCAGTCCCTGGAGGCGAAGCACTACGCCAACACCCAGGCGAGCTTCACCTACACGCACGACTCCTGGGAGGAGATCACCCGCGAGCGCGACCGGCTGTTCCCGGGCCTGGACGTCGTGGGCTGGTATCACACCCACCCGAACTTCGGGATCTTCCTGTCCCATCACGACCTGTTCATCCATCAGAACTTCTTCGCCCAGCCGCTCCAGACGGCCTACGTCGTCGACCCGATCCAGGGGACGCGCGGGTTCTTCCAGTGGGCGGAAGGCCGGATGGCGCAGGTCGGCGGGTTCCACCTGTGCGCCGAGCGCTCGGGGCGCGTGGCGCTGTCGCGGCTGGCCGATCAACTGGAGAGCCTCCCCGGCGCCCCGGCGTCGGGCGGGGGCGGGACCCTGTCGCCTCGACTGGAGGCGGAGCTGATCAAGATGATGAATCGACCCGCCCCGCCCCGCAACGGCCCCGGCGGCGAGGCCCTGGCGTTCGCCGCCCTGCTGGGCTTCCTCGGCTCGCTGGCCCTGGTGATCCTGGCGGCGTTCGGCTTCTGGCTCCGCCAGGTCGACGCCCGGATGTCCGAGCAGGCCGAGGCGCTGGCGTCCCTGCGGCGGGAGGTCGAGGAGACCTCGCCGGGCCGGAAGCTGGCGATGGACATGCTGCTGGAGAAGGTCGGCGGCGAGACGCCGGAGCTGTTCGTCGACCGCTACGAGAAGCTCGCCCGCTCGCGCGACGAGGCCCGCGCGCAGGCCGCGGCGCAGCGGTCGGCGTCCGAGGACCTGGGCCTGCGGGTGAAGGAGCTGCGGGCGACCTCCGCGGCCCTCGCGGCCGACCTGGACGCGGCGAAGAAGCGGCTCTCGACCTACGAGGCCGACGCCAAGGAGGCCCCCAAGCTCCGCGAGCGCGTGGCCGAGCTGGAGCGCTCGGGCGCCGAGCAGCTCGCCGAGATCGAGGACCAGCGGGCCATCCTGGCGACGGCCGAGGGGGCGAAGGCCGAGGCGGCCCACCGCACCCTGAACGCCTACAAGGCCGCGGCCTACGCGGGGGGCCTGGTCAGCCTGCTCCTCGGCGTAGCGACGGTCTTCCTCTACGTCCGCGCCGTCCCCGCGGCGGCCGACGGCGCCGGCCGCCGCACCTGACCGGGGGGGCGGCCTAGGGCCTCAGGGCGGCCTCGGCCTCGGCCGTCAGCGCGTCGAGCGTGGGGTCGTGCCGATCGCGCCGGGCGACGGCCTCGGCGAGCCAGCGGCCGGCCTCGTCGCGACGGCCGAGCCGGGCCAGCGCCAGGGCCAGGACGGCCAGGTCGTAGGCGTTCCACGACGCCTCCAGCTCCATCGAGCGCTGGGCCGCCGCGAGGGCGTCGTCGTCGAGGCCGGCGCGAGACAGGGCGAGGGCCAGCGTGTTCCAGTAAGACGGGTCGTCGGGCTCGGCCTCGGCCGAGGCCCGGGCGAGCTCGACGGCCTCCTCGCGATCCCCGGGCTCGGGGTCGGGGCGGGTCGCCAGGAGCCAGGCCAGGTCGTTGCCGCAGTCGAGCCGGCGGCGGCGGGCCTCG
>MKTT01000015.1:0-7841 GCA_001898385.1 Planctomycetales bacterium 71-10 | reverse complement strand
GACGCCGAGCGCGCCGCGCCGGGCCAGCAGGTCGTAGGCGAGCCGCCGGGCCTCGGCCGCCGCCTCGAAGTCGCCGATGAGCCGCGCGTTCCGCGCCAGCTCGACGTAGCGCGCGGCCAGGCGATCCTCCGCCGTCGGCGGCGCCGTCGCCGCGCCGGGCGCGGCCTCCGACTCGACATCCCACGCCGCCGCCGCGAGCCGGGACCGGTCCATCACCGCCGACGCCAGGGCCCCGGCCATCACCATGTAGACGGCGTTCGGGAAGGCGTTGAACATGCAATCCATCATGTACATCGCCAGGAGCGACGAGGTCGCCGCCATCGCCCCGACGTCGGGCTCGGCCCACCGCCGAGGGTGGTAGCGGGCCACGAACATGAACCCCGGCCCCACCAGGGCCATGACGAAGGACAGCACCCCGACCACCCCGTGCAGGCCGCAGATGATGATGCAGTATCCGTCCGTGATGATCTTATCGTTGCCGAACTCGTCATACACCCGCGACCTGCCCCAGCCTCCCCACCCGAAGAACGGCCGGAGCATGGCCTTCTCCAGGAGGACGTCGTCGTTGTGCAGCCGGAACTCCAACGATTGGGAGCGATCGGCGCTGAAGTTGGTCTGCAGGAACGTCACCGCCGGATCGTAATCCCAGGCGTTGGTGATCCTCACGGCGATGTAGATCAGCCCGCTGGAGAGCCAGGCCAGCAGGAACACCCGCTGCTTGAAGCGGGCGGACAGCCACAAGACCGCGAGCCCCATCCCGAGCAGCCCCAGGGCCCCGCTGGATCGGCACCCGACCGTCGTCGCCACCAGGGTCGGCAGCAACACCCGGCTGAAGGACAGGCCGCCGATCGACCCCAGGGCCCGGCATCGGGCCAGCCATAGGCCCAGGAGCGAGCACCCCGACATCCAGAATCCCAGCTCCAGCCCGCGATCCAGGAAGCCCCGCGGCCGATAGGTGCCGAACCGGATGTCCGCCTGATACAAGACCGCGAAGAGCTTCGGGGCGAGGATCGGCCCCGCGACCGTCTCGAACACGCAGATCGGGATGTAGACGAGCCCCCCCGCGACCACGGCCGTCGCCAGGGCCCGCACCTCTCGCGCGCTCGCGAAATGGATGCGGCCGATCAGATAAGGGAGCCCCCAGCGCGAGAGGCTCGTATTGATCTCGGCCAGCCCGTCGTAGGCGCCCAGCCCGTTGAGCATCGAGCTCACGAACGGGCCCAGGGCCATGACGAGCGGGGCGACGTCGAGCCACGACGGCCGCAGCCGGGCGATCCGGTCCGGCGCGAAGATCAGCGTCGCCAGCATGATCCCGTAGCCGAACGCCGACGTCTTCGTGTAGTCCGGCAGGCCCGGCAGTCGGATGCCCGACGGCGGCAGGAAGAGCCAGGCGCCGATCACCCCCACCAGCACGGCCTGCCGTCGCGGCAGCAAGACGAACAGCAGCAGGCAGAGCGGGATCCAGCCGATCAGCGAGATGGGCACCAGGATCGGCACGGGCGGTGCATCCTCGTCAGGGAACGGATTCCGCGGCGGTCGGAGCGAGCGGGGCGACGCGCCCGATCCGTCTCAAGATTAGTTCGTCCCCCCCGTTTTGGGAAGGACCCGGGACGGACTCCGGCCGCCGCCGCCGCCCTTAAGGTCGCCCGAATCCGGATGACCCGCGCGATCGGCGTGGGCCGCAAAGGTGCGAGTGCTTGGTCCGCATTGTAAACTTGCTATGATGACAGGTCGGCGGCCCTGCGCATGAAGCCGAGGTGGTTCACCGGGGCGCCGTCGAGCATCTTCTGAGGGGAACTACGATGCGCTCCCGCGGCTTTCGGTCGCCGCTCCTGGCGGCGGCCCTCGTGGCGATGGGCGCCGGGCGCGAGGCCACGGCGTACGACGTGTGGGTCGAGACGGTGGATTGGGTCCCGACGTCCGGCGTCGTGGGCGCCCCGCTGATCCCGACCGCGTCGTACATCGCGCCTTCGGCCTACGTCGCACCGACCGTGTACGCCACGACCTACGTCGACGGCCCCGTGGCGGTCCCGACGAGCTACGTGGCGACGAGCAGCTACGTCGTCCCGACCTATTACGAGACCCGGTTCCGCCGCAGCCTGTTCGGCCGTCGGCTGATCCCGACCGGCACGCGGGCGGTCTACGCGAGCAGCTACCTGCCGACGACCCTGTACTACCCGTCGGCCTACGTCCTGCCGACCTCCTACATCGCGCCGACGGTCGTCGATCGCGGCGTCGTGGCCACGGCCTACCTGGCCTCGACCGGGGCCTGCTGCGGCGACGCCGTGCTCGCGCCGACGACCTCGGTGCGGGCCGTCGCCCCCGAGCCGCCGCCGCGCCGGGCCGAGCCCGCCCGCACCGCCCCGCGGGCCCAGGCCGAGGACGACCTGGACGAGGCCCCGGCCCTCCCCTCCGACGTCGACGACGTGCCGCCGCCGAACCCGAAGACCCGCCCGGCCCCGGTGCAGTCGACGCCGAAGGCCGTCGCCCCGCCGGCCGCGGCCGAGGCCAGCCCGCCGACGCCGCAGCCGGTCGAGCGCGAGAAGTCCACGGCCCGTCCCGAGGAGCCGGCCCCGGCCCCCGCCCCGAAGGCCGACGACGCCCCGGCCCCCGCCCCCGCCCTGCCGACCGACGACCTGCTGCCGGCCCCCGGCGAGCTGGGCATGAACGCCCGCCGCCAGGCCCTCAAGCCCTCGACCTACGACGTCGTCGATCGCGCCCGCCGCAACGTCCTCTTCGGCCGCGTCCGCGAGCGCGACTCGGGCGAGCTGGAAGAAGGCGTCCGCGTCACCCTGGTCAGCCGCAGCGGGATCTACGAGGACCGCACGGCCCTGTCCGACGCCTTCGGCCGCTTCGCCGTCCGCGTCCCCGACGGCGACTGGACCGTCCGCGTCGCCATGCCCAGCGGCCGGGTCTATCCCGTCAGCGAGATCACCGTCTCCAACGGGCTCATCACCGACTCCGAGGGCCGGGACGTCCCCAGCCTGACCATCACCCGCTGAGCCGAGCGGGCCGAGCGATCCCCGGCCGGCCGACGCCCTGCGCAGGGCGTCGGCCCCCACTCCGTCCCCGGGAGCCACGCCATGGCCGACGAACTCGACATCGAACCGGTCCGCCTCTGCGACGCCGCCAACGAGGTGGAGGCGACCCTGATCGTCAACCTGCTGTCCGACGACGGCATCCCCGCCCGTTCCGACGCCACCCAGGCCAGCGGCGTCTTCGGCGGCCTCCCCTTCGAATCCGGCCACGGCGTCTACGTCCAGCCCCAGCACGCCCGCCGGGCCCTCGAAGTCCTCTCCAACTACCCCCACTTCCAGGACCTGAAGAACGTCCACCAGCCGACCAGCGACTGACCCCGACCGCCCGCTCCGCGTCGGCCTGGTCGTCAGCTATTTCCACCCCTTCGCCAGCGGCGCCGAGAAGCAGGCCCTGGCGCAGGGGGTCGAGTTGGCCCGTCGGGGGCATTCCGTCCGCGTCCTCACGCGGGCCGTCCCCGGCTACCCCGTCGACGACGAGGAATACCGCGGCGTGCAGATCCACCGATGGATCCGCACGGTCGACCGCGGCCCCCTCTTCGGCCTCTCGTTCGTCGCCGGCCTCACGCGCATCCTGCGACGGCTCCGCGGCGAATTGGACGTCGTCCACACCCACCAGGCGTTGTGGGAGGCCGTCGCGACGGGCGTCGCCCGGCACACGCTGCGAGGGGTCCCCACGCTGGCGCAGCCGGCCAGCTCGGGCTACTACGGCGAGGCCCAGGAACTCATGCGGACCCGAGGGGCCCCCCTGCTCCGCCGCCTGATCCTGCGCAACACGCACTTCGCCGCCATCTCCGACGACGTCGCCCGCGAGTGGCTGGACCTGGGCGTCCCGCCCGATCGGCTGACCCGCACCGCGAGCGGCGTGGACACCGACGCCTTCCGCCCCGGCGCGAGCGCCGCGGAGGCCGAACTCCTGCCGCGCCCCCGCGCCGTCTTCACCGGCCGGCTGCACCCGCAGAAGAACCTGCCGCTGCTGCTGAACGCCTGGGTCGAGGTCGCCCGCCGGTCGCCGGCCAACCTGATCCTGGTCGGCCCCGGCAGCGACCGCGAGGCGCTGATGGAATTGTCTCGGTCGCTGGGGATCGCCGACCGTGTCCAGTTCGTCGGCGCGGTGCCGAGCCCCGCCGAACACCTCCGCGCCGCCGACCTGTTCGTCCTCCCCAGCGTGGCCGAGGGGATGAGCAATTCGCTGCTGGAGGCGATGGCGACGGGCCTGCCGTGCGTCGTCTCGGGCGTCGGCGGCAACACCGACCTGATCGCCCCCGGCTCCACCGGCGTCCTCGTCCCCGACCCGACCCCCGAAGCCTGGTCCGCCGCCCTCCTCGCCCTCATCAATTCCCCCGAAGAAGCCCGCCACCTGGGCCGAAACGCCCTCGCCCGCATCGAGGACGAATTCTCGCTGCGGGCGGTGGTCGACCGTTACGTCGGGTTGTATCGGGAACTGATCGCGAAGGAACGGGGCCGAGGCTGACGATCAGGGATTCGGCTTCGGGTCCTTGGACTCCTCCGGGTTCTCGATCTCAAGAGACGTCCATCGCCCGGTCGCGGCGCTGAAGATGTGGAGTTGATGATCGGTCTGATAGGTCAAACAGTTCGGCCCGACGACGGGATAGGAGCGAGCCGCACTCGTTCCACCCATGCTCATCATCCCACCCATGCCCATCATCATGCCGCCGGAGCCCATCATCCCGGGCATCATCCCCATCATCCCCTCCTCGGGCGCGGGTGGCTCATCGGGAAGTTCGAGGACGTCCCAGCGGTTGGCCTCGCCGCTGAAGGCGTAGATCCGATCGCCGATCCGATAGGCGGCCATATTCGCGCCGATCATCGGGACGGCCCGCGAAGTGGGCTCGCGGAGATCCTGAGGGTGCCATTCCCCGTCGGCGGCGCTGAAGACCGCGATCCGCTCCACCTTCGGCCCTTCGACCTGGATCGCTGCCAGGCCCGACCCGACGACCGGCGTAACCCGGATCTCGTCGGGCCCGTCGGGGGCGATTCGCAGCGTCTTCGCCCGCCCCGTCGTCGTGCTGTACCCGGTCAGGACGCGCCCGGTCGATGAGTAGGCGATGACGAGGCTGTCTCCGCTGACATAGGAGCCGCGGCCTCGCCGTTCGCCCCCGCGATCCGGCCCGGACGCCCCGACGAGACCTGGGCCCTCCATCCCGGGCGCCGCGACGGCTCCGGGCCCCCCCATCATTCCCGCGCGGGCTTTCGCGAGGGGGGAAGCCTCGGGCTTTGCGACCGGACTTCCTCGACCGGCCCGCGAGTCCTTGGCCAGCAGACGGCGGGAGCGGGCGACGGTCGTCCTGGCCGCCTCGATCTCGGCGTTCAGCCGATCGCGCCTCGCCTCCAACTCGGAGAGGACAGCTTCGTCTCGGGCGAGGTCTCGTTTCAAGATGTCTCGTTTCAAATCGTCGCGCTGCTGCGGCGCGGTGGCTTTCGAAGCGGAGTCGGCGGGGGAGTCGGGCTTGCTTTCGCCTCCCTGCTGGAGCGCGTACCCGCTCGCCCCTCCGAGGGTGAGCAGGGTCCCGAGGGCGACGGCGGCGAGCTTGGCTTTCGAGACGATCATGGCTTGCAGGACTCCGTCGGCGAGGGCGACGGCCCCGGCGGCGGCCAGGGTCGAGGCGGGGGCGGTTGCGGACGCGAGGGACGATCGGAGGGTCGCTTCGAGGAGGGCCGGCGGCAGGGGCTCGGCGAAGGGCAGGAGCGCGGGCGCGTCGGCGGCCGAGAGGCCCCGGCGCTCCAGGCGGTCGCGGAGCTTCGTCCGGGCCCGCGCCAGCCGGCTGCGGACCGTCCCCACCGGCAGGCGGAGGCGGTCGGCGGCCTGGTCGTGCGTCAGCCCCTCCAGGTGGCAGAGGACCACCGGGTCGCGGAACCGGCCCGGGAGCCGGCGCAACTCGTCGTCGACGATCGACCGCAATTCCCGGCGCTCCGCCTCGACGGGGGCGTCGGCCGGGGGCTCGGCCTCCAGCCGGACGCCCTCACGGACGAACCGGCGGGCCGAATCCGCCCGCGCCCGGGTCGCCACCCGATGCGCGACGCCGTGGAGCCACGGCCCCACGCCGCCCACGCCCCGGATCGTCCCCGCGCGACGGGCCAGGATCAGGAAGGTCGCCTGGAAGGCGTCCTCCACGTCGCCGTCGTCGCGGAGCGACCGCCGGCAGACCCCCAGGACCATCGGCCCGTGGCGATCCACCAGCGCGGCGAAGGCGGCCTCGTCGCGGCCGTCGCGGAACCGCTCCAGCAGGCGGGCGTCGTCGTCGCCGACGGCCGCACCCCAGCGGAACAGGCGGTCGATCACGGCCAAGTCGCTCGATCTCCCCACGGCCCGCCCTCCTCGTCGATCTCCGATCGTTCCGCCCCCTTATGTGCGGCCTGTCGACCTCCCAATCCCGAAATCCCGCGAATCCCCGCGGATGGCACCGGCGACCTCGCCCGGAAACCCGAGCCCGGCGCGGCCTTCGCAATCGTCAGCCTCCTGGGCCGTCAGGTCGCCCGCCATTTCGACGATCGGCACAACCGGGACGTCCGTCACCATGCGGGAAGATTATTCCACTTCGGCTCAAGCGCCGTCCTCTACAATGACTTTAGAGACATACGAACGCGGCCCGGCCCGGCGATCGGCGCCGATCCCCACGAGTGGACCCCCCGGCCTCGCCGCGAGGCGGATCGAGACGAAACCAGCCATGATCGGGCGTCTGAAGGCCCCCATCATCCTCGCCCACGGCCTGTTCGGGTTCTCGCGCATCGGGTTCGGCCCGCTGACGCTGACCTCGTACTTCCGGGGCATCCCCCAGGTGCTCCGCGACGCGGGGAACCGGGTGCTGACGACGCGCGTGCATCCCATCGCGTCGATCGACTTCCGGGCCCAGCGCCTGGGCTTCCGGATCGACACCTACTTCCCCGACGAGCCGGTCCACGTCATCGGCCACAGCATGGGGGGGCTGGACGCCCGCCGGCTCCTGGCCATGCCCGGCTGGCGCGACCGCATCCTCAGCCTCACCACGATCGCCACGCCCCATACGGGCTCGATCCTGGCGGACTTCGCCAAGTTGAAGGTGGGCCGGATCTACCGCCTGCTGGAGTCGATGGGGATCGACTACCGCGGCTTCCTGGACGTCACCCGGCTGGCCTCGCGGCGGTTCAACCGGGCGTACGGGCGGATCGACGGCGTCCCCTGCTTCAGCGTCGCCGGCGAGCCCGCCGCGGGCGACGTCTCGTGGCCGCTCCGCCGGCTGCACGAGGCGCTGACGGAGATGGAAGGCCCGAACGACGGCCTGGTGCCGTCCTCGTCCGCGACGGCCTTCGGCGAGCCCCTCGACCCCTGGCCGCTGGACCACCTCCGCCAGATGAACTGGCTGTCGCACGCGCGCGACGAGTCCGACGCCCTGTACGTCCCGGCCTTCTACGGCCGGATCATCGACAACCTCGTCGCCCACGGCTTCGGTGCCGACGAGGAAGACGCCCCCGCCCCGACGGCCCATCTCGCACGCTGAGCGTGCGGCCCGGACGAAAGCCCCCCTCGCACGAGGCCGAGGGGGGCTCGCCCGCGTCTCAACGCCCGGCCGAGCGCCAGAAGGCGAGGGCGGAGGACGTCCGCGTCTTCTTCGCGGAGCCGTCGGCGAGGGCGTCGGCCAGCGCGACGGCGTCGACGGCCGGGGCCGTCGCCGAGGCGACCTGGGCCGCGGCGGTCGCCGACTGCGCCAGGGCCGAGGACGAGGCCGAGCCGACCTCCAGGACGTAGACGCCGGTGGTGGCCGCGTACAGCTCGGGGTTGCCCAGGAACACGAACTGGTAGCGGTG
>MKTT01000014.1:27212-28144 GCA_001898385.1 Planctomycetales bacterium 71-10 | reverse complement strand
ATCCTCGGCCTGGCATCACAATTGTCGCGGTCCGACCTCCTCGGTGCCAGAGTCGCGGGAACAAGATCACCGCCCGGTCGATTCGAGATCCCCTGCAATCGACAAGTTCGCTCCACTCACGGGATTGAGTCTCGCGACGGCCTTGCCTGGCAGTCGGCAGTGATAGGACGAGAATGCGGGATTGGGCTCGGCGTAATCCGTGCTGACGAACTGGGCACCACTGGACAGCGCCTTGTCGCGCATCGATCCATCATTCTTTCTGGACTCGACGGTGTTCGCGTCCGCTCGGGTCCGGACGAGGTATCCCGCTCGGACAAGCTCGCGGATTTTCTCGAAATCGCCGACGGGGTCATTCATCTTGAACCACGCGGCGGCCGGGTGATTCCTCGCGACGCTCGCGAACATGAGACGTCCCCGAAGCGCCGGATGTCCATCAAGGTAGATCTCACGGAGCCGATCCTCGTTGTCGAGGGCGAACATCACTTTTCCGCGAACGGCGTCGAGCGTCGGCCAGCCCCGCTTCGCGATTGCCTCGGGAAGACTCGCAAACTCTCCGCGAACCTCGTCAGGGGTCAGGATCTCTGGTCGTTCGAACACCTCCAGGATCTCGGTATCAATGGTGTTAATCTGTACCTTGTCGAATGGGACCGACTTCGAGGATTCCGGCTCGTCTTTAAGCTCGACAAGGATCAGAATGGGCACGTGCCTCGGATGGAGTTTCGACCAGGCGCGAACCTGCCTCAATGCCTCAAGAAAGGTGGGGACGGTCGTCCGAAAATCAACGTCGGGAACGTGCAGAATCTTGATGCCCGGCTTGTCGAGGACACCCCCGACATTGGGATCGGGGCCGGCGTCTTTCCCCATCGCCCGGAGAGTCGCGCGGGCGGCGGGTGAGGCATAGAGCCCCCCTTGAGGATCGGCGAAGATGTCCA
>MKTT01000014.1:790-27052 GCA_001898385.1 Planctomycetales bacterium 71-10 | reverse complement strand
CTGGTTCAGCCGGACGTCGTCGGGGGGCGCGGCCCCCAGGCAGGCCAGCAGGAGGGGGGCGAGGCGGCGCGGGGTCATGGGGGCGTCCTCGGGGGGGTGTATCTTCGGATTTTGGCGGTCGGCCCTGAACGTCTTCCCCCCTCGCGGGGGAAGACAGACGCCGCAGGCGTCAGATGAGGGGGACGACGAGCACGAGCCCCCTCGGGACTTCGAAGGCCCGTCCGACCGGCTCGGGATCCCGACGGCTTTCTCGTTCGTCTTCCCCCTCATCCGGCCCTTCGGGCCACCTTCCCCCGCCAGGGGGGAAGGCCGTCAGGATGCCAAACCTTAAGGCATACCCTCGGGGGAGGTCCGGGGTGTATCGGCCGGGGGTTCCGTGCGATGATAAGGGGCCGGGGCCGGCCGTCGCCAACGGAGAAGCGGGGCCGGGCCTCGCGATTCACGGGACGTTCATGGACGCCGAACCCCCCAGGCCGGTCGACGACCCGCGCGTCTACCTGGCCGCCGAGCGCACTTACCTGGCCTGGGTGCGGACGTCGCTGGGGCTGATCGGCTTCGGCTTCGTGGTCGCCCGCTTCGGGCACGCCCTCCAGATGCTGGAGTCCGGCGAGGGGATGACGATCCGGCCGAACCCGTTGGTCCCCCCGCTGGGGGCCGCGATCGTGATCTTCGGCGTCGGCGTCTGCGTGGTCGCGGCGATGCGCCACCGGGCCTACGTCGAGGACCTCCGCGCCGGCGTGTCCAACCCGCCGCTCCACCTGCGGACCACCCTCGTCCTGGCCGCGGCCCTGGCGACCGCCGGCCTGGCCATGGCCTTCCTGATCCTGACCATCTAACGAGCCAACCCCATGAACGCCGACCTCTGGAAGCGGTTCCAATCCTCGCTCTGCCACGTCCCCGCGCTCGACGTCTCGCTCGACGTCAGCCGGATGGCGTTCGACGACGGGTTCGTCGGGCGGATGCGGCCGGCCTTCGACAGGGCGTTCGCGGCCATGGACGCGCTGGAGAAGGGGGCGATCGCCAACCCGGACGAGGGCCGGATGGTCGGCCACTACTGGCTGCGCGCCCCCGAGCTGGCCCCGACGCCCGAGATCGCCGCCGAGATCCGCGACGCCCTCGCCGCCGCGAAGGATTTCGCCGCGAAGGTCCACTCCGGGGCCGTGAAGCCCCAGCGCAAGCCGAAGTTCACGCGCGTCCTCTCCATCGGCATCGGCGGCTCGGCGCTGGGGCCGATGTTCGTCGCCGACGCCCTGGGCTGCCCGAAGGCCGATAAGCTCCAGGCGCACTTCGTCGACAACACCGACCCCGACGGCCTCGCCCGCGAGCTGGCGAAGATCGGCGACGCGCTCGACGAGACGCTGGTGGTGGTGATGAGCAAGTCGGGCGGCACGCCGGAGACCCGCAACGGCATGCTGGTCGTCGCCGACGCCTACCGCGCCGCCGGGCTCGACTTCGGCAAGCACGCCGCGGCCGTGACCGGGGCCGGGTCGAAGCTCGACCGGACCGCGACGGCGGAAGGCTGGCTCGCCCGCTTCCCGATGTGGGACTGGGTCGGCGGCCGGACGTCGGAGACCTCGGCCGTCGGCATCGTGCCGGGGCTGCTCCAGGGGCTCGACATGGAGGGCGTGCTGGCGGGCGCCGCCGCGATGGACGCCGCCACCCGCGTCCGCGACGTCGCCGCCAACCCCGCCGCGCTGCTGGCCCTGACATGGTACCTGGCCACCGACGGCAAGGGGGCGAAGGACATGGTGGTCCTGCCGTACAAGGACCGCCTGCTGCTGTTCAGCCGGTACTTGCAGCAGCTCGTGATGGAGTCGCTGGGCAAGCGCCTGGACCTGGCGGGGAACCGCGTGGACCAGGGGATCAGCGTCTACGGCAACAAGGGGTCGACGGACCAGCACGCCTACGTCCAGCAGCTCCGCGACGGCGTCGACAACTTCTTCGTCACGTTCGTCCGCGTGCTGGAAGACGGCGGCTCCGGCCTGGAGGTCGAGCCCGGCGTGACCTCGGGCGACTACCTCCACGGCTTCCTGCTGGGCACCCGCGAGGCCCTGTTCGCCAACGACCGCGGCTCGGTCACGATCACCGTCCCGCGCATCGACGCGCAGGTCGTCGGCGCCCTGATCGCGCTGTTCGAGCGGGCCGTGGGCCTGTACGCGACGCTCGTGGATATCAACGCCTACCACCAGCCGGGCGTCGAGGCGGGCAAGAAGGCCGCGGCGAGCGTCCTGGATTTGCAGGACAAGGCCCGCGCCGCCCTCTCCGCGACCCCGCAGACCGCCGAGCAGGTCGCCGCGGCCGTCGGCTCGCCCGAGTCGGCCGAGACGGTCTATCTCGTCCTGGAGCACCTGGCCGCCAACGGCCGCGCCGTCATGGCCCGCGGCGACCACCCGGGGCTGTCGACGTTCCGCTCGGCGTGAGCGAGGATCCAGCGTAGAGCGTCGGGTGTGCCTTTGGATTTTGGCGGTCGGCGGTCGACGTCTTCCCCCCTCGCGGGGGAAGACAGACCGCGAAGCGGTCAGATGAGGGGGACGCGAAGCACGGGCGCCCTCGGGACTTCGGAGGCCCGCCCGACCGGCTCGGGATCCCGACGGCCGTCCGGCACGTCGTCCCCCTCATCCGGCCCTCCGGGCCACCTTCCCCCGCCAGGGGGGAAGGCCGTCATGATGGCCCCCCCGACCTCGTCGCGATCCGCCAAAATCCAAAGGCACACCCGTGCGCTTCGGGCGGATTGCCCGCCTCGACGCCTGCATGCTACGATCACCCGGTCCGCGGGCCGGCCGGGACGTCCCGGGGGCTTCATCGCGGCGCGGCGATCGGACGATCCTTCCTCACCAGGAGCCTCTTCGGTGCGGTCCATCCCTCGCATTCTTTGCGTCGCGACCCTCGTCGCGACGGCCCTGACGTTCGCGGCCCCCTGCCGCGCGGACCTGGACGAATACGTCAAGAAGCCCGACGACGCCTACGCCTGGAAGCAGGTCGACGTCCAGGAGACGCCGCTGGGCAAGGTGGCGGCCCTGGAGTTGACATCCCAGGTCTGGCAGGGGATCACCTGGAAGCACAGCCTGCGCGTCTACGAGTCGGCCAAGACGGCGCAGGACGCCGCCGTGCTGCTGTTCATCACCGGCGGCAGCACCGGCAACAAGCCCGGCGCGGACATGGAGATGCTCGCCTTCACCCTGGCGAAGCTCACCGGCGCGCGCGTCGCCCTCCTCAGCCAGGTGCCGAATCAGCCCCTCCTCGACGGCAAGAAGGAGGACGACCTGATCGCCGAGACCTTCGTCAACTACCTGAAGACCAAGGACGAGAACTGGCCGCTCCTCTTCCCCATGGTCAAGAGCGCCGTCAAGGCCATGGACGCCGTGCAGGCGTGGGCCAAGCAGGAACGCCAGGTCGACGTCACCAAGTTCGTCGTCACCGGCGCGTCGAAGCGGGGCTGGACGACCTGGCTGACCTCGGCCGTGGACGACCGCGTCATCGCCCTGGCCCCGATGGTCATCGTCATGCTGAACCTGGGTGCCCAGGGCCCGAACCAGCTCGACGTCTGGGGCGCGTACAGCGTGCAGATCGACGACTACGTCCGCCGCGGGCTGATGGAGGAGATGAAGACCGGCCCCGGCACCAAGCTCTGGCGGATGGTCGACCCCTACACCTACCGCGACCGCCTGGCCGACAAGCCGAAGTTCCTCCTCAACGGTGCCAACGACCCCTACTGGACCCAGAACGCCCTGGACCTCTACTGGGACGGCCTCCCGGGCGACAAGCACGTCATGTTCCTCCCCAACGCCGGCCACGGCCTCGACGGCGACCGCTCGTGGGTCATCAACGGCCTGGCCGCCTTCTTCCGCGGCAGCGTGGAGGGGAAGCCGTTCCCCAAGCTCGACTGGAAGCTGGAGCCGGCCTCCAAGGGCCAGTACATGCTGAAGATCAGCGCCGACCCCGCCCCCAAGTCGGCCCGGCTCTGGACGGCCACGTCCGAGACCCGCGACTTCCGCCCGTCCCGGTGGGAGAGCACCCCGCTGGAGCCCGGCGCGATCGTCTCCGCCCTGGTCACGGCCCCCGAGGCCGGCGGCAAGGCCGTCTACGCCGACCTCGAATACGAGCTGGACGGCCTGCCGTACCACCTCACCACCTCCTTCTTCGAACCCGGCCTGGAGCTGAAGGCCAAGAAGGAGAAGAAGGACGCCAGGCCCGCCGCCGTCCCCGCCGGGGCCGCCGCGAACTGATCGGGACTCGAAGCGGGGGAGGTCGAGCCCTTCGGCCTCCCCCGGATTCGTCACCCCGCCTTGCGCCTCGCGCGCTCGGCCTTGATCTCCTCGGCGGCCGATTCGAGGTTCTTCCGCAGGACTTCGAGCTGGCCGGGCTCCAGGACCCCTTGCGATCCGAGCAGCTTGAGGAAGGCGTCGATCTCCTTCGGCTCGAAGGGGTAGCCGATGTTGCCGAATTCGGCGTCGGCCGTGCCGAGCGCCTTGCCGTCGGCGCCGAGGACGACGTACCAGGGGATGCCGCCGTCGACCTTGCGATAGCGGCCGATCACGTCCGTCCCGTGGGCCATGCGCTCGATGTCGACCTTCCGGACGATGAAGTCGTCGGCCAGGGCCGTCGCGACCTCGGGCCGGGCGAGGTAGGCTTCCAGCCGATGGCACCAGCCGCACCACGGCGCGCCGAAGGTCAGGAGCACCCGCTTGTTCTCCGACGAGGCCCGCGCCAGCGCCTCGGCCGCGACGGCCTCGGCGTCCTGCGACGGCACTCGCCACTTTTCCAGGAAAGCCTTGACCTTCGCCGGGTCGTGATGGTCCCCCTCCTCCAGCACGTCGGTCTGCTGGCCGACCAGCAGCTTGCCATCGGCGTCGAGCACCGCGAGGAACGGGTAGCCGACTCCCGCCTGGCCCTCCGAGGCCGTCTTGAAGTAGCCCTCGGCGTTCGGGGCCTTCGTGTCGATCATCACGAGTTCATACTCGTTGTCGATCAGCTTCCGGACGTCGCGGTCGTCCTGGAACAGGCCGTGCAGCTTGTGGCACCAGCCGCACCAGTCGCCGCCGAACATCAGCAGCACGCGCTTGTCCTGCCCCTTCGCGCGGCCCTGGGCCGCCTCGACCTGCGCGCGGGCGTCGGCCTTGGCGTCGTAGATCGACTCCCGCGCGGGCTTCTTCCCATCCTCGGCGGCGACGGCGGTCGTCAGCAGCGCCGCGGCCACGGTCGAAATCGCGAGACGCATGGCGTTCCCTCCCATCCCGGCGACGGGCCGCCCCGGGCTCCCGTCCCGGGCTCGGCCGCCGTCTCTTACAACGGTAACAGCGACCGCGCGGGCGATCGAAAGGAATTCCGACCGACCGCCGTGAGGATCCCGGCCGGGCGGGCACTAGGAAGGCGACGATGAGGCGACCTGATGAGGAGGCCGACCGGACATGACGACCCCCGCGCGGCGGACGGCGGCCGGGCCGCTGAAGGCCCTGATGACCCTGGGCGTGGTCGGCGAGGAGTCCGACGCGCGGCTGCTCGACGTCTATCGTTCGGGCCGCCCCGGCGCGGACGACGCGTTCCGGGTGCTGGTCGAGCGCCACGGGCCGACGGTGCATGCCGTCTGCCGCGGCGTCGTGCCCGACCCGGCCGAGGCCCACGACGCATTCCAGGCGGTGTTCCTGGTCCTGATCCGTCGCGCGGGGGCGATCCGCCGGGCGGAGTCGCTGGGCCCCTGGCTGCACGGCGTCGCGCTTCGGGTCGCCCGCAAGGCCCGGCGTCGGGCCCTGGCGCGATCGGCCCGGCTGCGCCTCGTCGCCCCCGAGGCCCTCGCCGGCGCCGCTCCCGCGCCGGCCGACCGCTCGGACCTCATCCACGCCGAGATCGACCGCCTCCCCGACCGCGACCGCCGGCCGCTGGTCCTGTGCGCCCTGGAAGGGCTGAGCTACGAGCAGGCCGCGCGGGCGCTGGGGGTCTCGGAATCGACGCTCCGCGGCCGGCTCCACCGGGCGCGGAGGCGGCTGGAAGCCCGCCTGAAGGCCGAGGGGGTCGACGCGCCCCGCTCGCTGATCCCGCCGGCCCCGCCGGCCGCCCTGCTGGAAGCCGCGATCGCGCGGGCGTCGGCCGCGTCGCCCGTCCCGGCCTCGATCTCATCCCTCGCGAAAGGAGCGATGCTCGCCATGTCCCTGTCGTCGTGGAAGCCCGCCGTGTTCTCGTCCCTGGCGACGCTGGGCGTCGTCGGCGCCGCCGCGCTGGGCCAGCAGGCGGGGCCGGGGGCGGAGAAGAAAGAGGAAGGCCCGTCGGCCGCCCGGGCCGAGGAGCCGAAGGCCGAGCCGCCCGCCCCTACGCCAAGGCCGACCGAGGAGGAACGAGAGGCCAAGAACGTCCTCATCCGGGCTTGGCTGGCGGCCCCGTGCCCGGTCGACGCCTCGGACCAACCCGATGAGAACATCGAGCTGGAACAGTTGCTGAAGCGCATCAAGGAGGCCACGACGACGCCCGAGCGGCCGGGAATCGCCATCTACGTCAGCCCCGTCGGCCTTTCGATCGCGGACAAGCACTTGCGCTCGTCCCACCTCTTCCAGCCGAAGGATCGGTCGCTCGGCGAGGCCCTGCGCGAGTATCTCGCGCTGCTCGGCCTGGGCTACGCCGTGGACGACGGCTTCCTGATGATCGATTCGCACGCGAGCGCCGCCGACCGTCGAATCGACACGGTCGAGAGGAAGCTCGACGCCCTCATCAAGAAGCTGGAAGCGGCCCCGATCTTCTTCGACGAGCCCCGAATCAAAAGCAAAGTCCGCAACGAGCGCTGAGGGCTGGCGCGGGCCGTCGCTCATCGCCTCCCAAGGTGCCGAGTCGACGGCCCTGAACTCGTCCCGCGTCACTTCAGGTCGAAATCAGCCTGGAGGACGGTGCCGGAGGTAAGGTCGATCTGGACCTTGCTGTCCTGGTTGAAGCGGGTGGGGACCTCTTCCTTCAGCTCGATCGACTCGCCGCGGCCCTTGGCGTCGAGCATGCGCTGGACGTCCTCGGCGCCGATGCTGCTGAACTCGACCTGGTAGCGGGCGGCGGCCAGGCCGTATTCCTGGGGGACCTCGTAGCGGCCGTCCTTGATGTAGCCGCCGAACGACCAGGGGAGGTCGGGATCCATCGAGATGAACCGGACGATCCCCTTCGCCAGCGGCTTGCCCTCCAGGCGGACGGTCCCGCTGAGGCCGAAGGCCGGCTGCATCCAGGCCGAGGCGTAATCGTAGACCAGGTAGCCGAACCCGAGCAGCGTGACCAGGGCCAGATTGGTTTTGAATCGCGCGAAGGTCATGATCCTCAACTCCAATATCCTGGGGGGGCCCGGGGCGGTCGGGCGACCGGCGGGGCCCTATCGGGCGGGGCGCTGCGTCGCGCAGGCGCGGTCTGGGGGGTGGACGTCCGCCCGGCCGGCGCGGGAATGTGCCGGGCCGTGGGGACGGCTGGTTCATGCACGCCATCGTGTCATGGCGATCATGGTATTCTATCGGCGGAACCGGGCCGAGGCCAGCGGGAAATCCGCCTCGACCGCCAAGGACGCTCAATCCGGCACGCCGGTGAGTCGGAAATTCTCGGCCGGGACGCCGTAGCGCGGGCCGAGCACCTCGCGCGACCGCCTCAACAGCCAGTGGCCGCAGGGGACCAGCAGCGGCCGGACGAGCACGGCGTCGACCGTGATGCCGACCACCAGCGCGAAGCCCAGTTGCCGCAGCGAGCCCAGCGGGCTGAGCAGGAACGAGGCGAAGCTGCACGCGGTGATCGCCGCGGCCGAGGTGATGAGCCCGCCGGTCTGGCCGATCGCCCGGATGATCCCGCCGCGGAAGCCGTGGCCGGCCGTCTCCTCCTGGAGCCGGGTCATCAGGAAGACGTTGTAGTCCACGCCCACCGCCACCAGCAGCACGAACAGGAAGTACGGGACCTTCCAGTCCAGCCCCTCCGCCCCCAGGATCGTGACGAACGTCAGGTGCGTCGCCCCCAGCGCGAAGGCGTAGGTGAGGACCATCGTCGCCACCAGGTTGAAGCAGGCCAGGGGGTCGCGCAGGGCGATCATCAGGACCAGGAACACGCCGATCGGCACAATGAACCAGCTCTGCACCTGGTCGGCCCGCGTGAGCCGGCGGACGTCGGCCGACTCGGCGTTGGCGCCGGCGACCTCGGCCTCGACGGTCACGCCCTCGTACTCGCCCAGGTAGTCGGCCAGGCGGCGGCGGATCGTCTCCACCTGGTTCATGGCGCCGTCGGAGAAGACGCGGTCCTTCAGCGTCACGTCGATCCGCGCCCGCTTGCCGTCGTCGGTGATGTACGCCTCGAAGCTCTTGAGCAGCTCCGGGTTCTCCTTCACCGTCTCCGGCGTGATCAGCAGGCGGTCGAGCGCCCGCGCGCCCAGCGGGTCGGACAGCATGGCGCTGACCTCGCGGTGCGCCCGCGCCGCGCCGGCGGCGATCTGCCCGGCCCCCTCGGCGGCGCGGGTCAGCTCGCGGAGGAGCGTCTGCGCCGGCTTCTCGGGGGGGGCCGCCGGGGCCTCGGCCGCCTTCGGGGCCGGCTCGGCCGGCGCGAACGGGTCGACGGGGAGCGGGGCGGGGGCCTCGGCCGGCTTCGGGGCGTCGGCCGGCGCGGCCTGGCCGCCGCGGACGAGCCGGACGGCGGCGTCGAACATGCCCGAGCCCTTCTCGCCCACGCGACGCCGGGCCCCATCCTTCGCCCCCTGGATCAGGGTCCGGTTGAGCGCCGAGGCCAGCGCGGGGGCGTCCCACGTCGGCGGCAGGCCCTGCGACCAGAGCACGGCGGCCGAGGCCGTCCGCAGCCCCCGGGAGAGCGGGTCGGGCTCGGGGTCGGCCGGCTTCGCGGCGGGCGTCGGGGCGGCGGGCTCGGCCGGCTTCGCGGCGGGGGCGCCGGTGAAGTTCAGGCCCAGCTTCTCCTCCATCCAGAGCGCCGCGCGGATCTTGCCGGCGCCCGCGTTGAGGCCCTGCTCCAGGCTCAGGCCGCCGTCGGCAATCTGCTTGAAGCCGTCGTTGACCTCGCCCAGCCGCGACGCCAGCCGCGCCCGGTTCAGCGGCTCCGGGCTCCCCAGCGGCTGGGTCGCGGAGCGCACCTCCTGGTTGCTGCGCTGGTGCGCCAGCAGCCGGCTGACGTCGTCGATCAGCGCCAGCCCCTGCGAGCCCCGCAGGTCCACGTCCGACTTCAGCACGACGGTCAGCGGGGCGGTCATCCCGGGGTCGAACTTGTCCAGCACCAGCCGCAGGTTCTCGGCCGATTCCGCATGCCCGGGCATCTCGCTGAGCATGTCCATCACGAACCGGGTGCGCGAGCCGAGCACGGCCAGCGGGATCATCACGCCCAGCGTGAGGGCCCAGCTCCGCAGCGGCCGGGCCATCGCCTTGCGGCCCAGGTTCTCCCAGTAGGCGTTCGACGGGCTGCCGAACGACTCGAAGCACGACGGCCGCGCCTTGGCCAGCAGGACCAGCAAGGCCGGCGTCAGCGTCAGCGTGGCCAGCAGCGAGATCGCCAGCCCCAGCGCCACGCTCGGGCCCGTCGTGGAGAACAGCCGGAACTTGGTCGTCCCCATCAGCAGCAGGCCGATCATGATCGTCCCGGCGCTGGTGACCAGGGGGACGAACGACCGCGCCAGGGTCATGCGCATCACGCCGGCCGGGTTGCGGGGGTTGAAGTGCTCCCCGAACCGCCACGACAGGAACAGGCAGAAGTCCGTCCCCGTCCCGAACAGCAGCGCGACCAGGAACAGCTCCACCAGCGGCGAGATCTCCCAGCCCACCCCGTACAGCCAGGCCAGCACGCCCCGCGCGATCACCAGGCTGGCCCCGATCGTCGCCAGCGGGACCAGCGCCAGCCAGAGCGAGCGATACACCGCCACCAGGACGATCAGCAGCAGGACGACCGTGACCGCCGCGGCGCGGTCGAGCGAGACCTGCACCAGGTTCATGTAGTCGCGGCCGATGACGGAATCCCCCGTCCAGCGGACCTGGAGCCCCGCGACGCCCGGCGTCGACGCCGCCAGCTCCTCGGCGCGGGCGCGGAGCCAGTCGACGGCCTCGTGCGCGGCGGGGGCCACGTTGGCGGCGTCCAGGGGGGCGACGACCAGTTGCGTCGTCCCGTCCGCGCTGGCCAGGCGGCGGGCGATCTCGGCCTGCGAGCCCGGCCCCATCACGCGGAGGATGGTCGCCGGCCGGTCGCCCCGCTGGAACCGCCCCTCCAGCGCCGCGGCGAACTCGCGGTCGGCCGCGACGAGGCCGCCGGGCCGGTGCAGGGCGGCGACGGCCGTGGACTCGTACGCCTGGTCGGGCCAGCAGCGGCGCACCAGCTCGGCCGCGCGGCGGCTCTCGGCCTCGGAGCCCAGCAGCTTCGACTGCCCCTCGGCCGCCAGCCTCGTCAGGTCCGGCGCGCCGACGCCCACCCCGACCGCGAGGGCCAGCCAGGCGGCCGCGGTCCACGCCGGGCGGCGGCTGGAGAAGGTCCTGATCGATTCCAACAGGCGCATCGCTGCCGGGCTCCTGGGGCCGACTCATTCCGTCTTCGATCGTCCCGACCCATCGGTAGAAAACCACATGCCGGACGCGGCCGGCCATCCCTGCCGGCGGCTCGTCGTGTCGGAGGATCCCGGCGTCGGAATCGGGGCGGACGGCCTTGACTCTTTTTTCTTCACTTCACTTTTATAAGTCCGCATCGCCCCGGCGACAACGGGAATCCCGCCCTCGCCCCGCGGCCGGCGCGGGTCGCGCGGGTCATTCCGCTGACGGCGGGCCCCCCGGGCGATAGTCGTTGAAGAAGTCGATCCGGTCGCCGATGCTCGGGTGCGTCGCCCGGAACGTGCGGTACACCCAGCCGGGCCGGGGGTTGCCCAGGTTCTCGCGCTGGAGCTTCGCGAACGCCGACGCCCCGGAATGGTTCCAGCCCGTCAGCTCGATCGCGAACCGGTCCGCCTCGTGCTCCTGACGCCGACTGTACGCCATCGCCGCCGGGGTCAAGAACAGCCCCGCCACCTGGAGGAGCACCAGGATCAGCGGGACCGACGCCGCGTCCTTCAGCTCGTCGAACCCGAACCGCCCTCGGAACCGCGCGATCACCCCGCCCGCCGCGCGGTGCACGAAGTACAGGCCGGCCAGCGTGACGACGAACGACAGCAGGATCGAGCGGACGACGTGGCCCAGGACGTAGTGGCCCATCTCGTGGGCCATCACGCACAGCACCTCGCGCGGGGTCATCTTCGCGAGCAGGGTATCCCACAGGACGATCCGCTTGGTCCCCAGGAAGCCCGTGACGTAGGCGTTCATGGCGTTGGTGTCGACGCTCTTGTCGACCTCGAACACCCGATCGGATTCGATCCCCGCGCGGGCGGCCAGGTCCAGGATCGACCGCTCCAGCGCCTTGTCCTTCATCGGCCCGAAGTCGTTGAACAGGGGGTCGATCCAGGTCGGCATGACGAGCATCATCACGAGCAGGTACGGGACGGAGCCCAGGGCCATGAGCAGCCACCACCGCCGCGGCGACCACCGCAGCAGCCCGTACAACGCCAGGGCGATCAGCACGCCGGCCCCGGACTCGATCGCCAGCCACTTGCCGCGGTTCCCCGCCCACTTGCCGAGCGACTGGTTCGACAGCCCGTAGGCGTGCAGCCGGACGAAGCCCTGGTAATAGTCGATCGGGAGTTCGATCAGCGTCGTGAGCAGGACGTAGAGCGGGACGTAGATCGCGACCGTCGCGAACCACCACCTCCCCGCCCGCGCCGCGACGTCGCGCAGCCGCGCCGAGAGCCCGGTGAACAGGATGACCGCCGGCAGCGCGATCGCGAAGGCCCGGTTGAAGCCCCAGAGGAGCATCCCGGTGCGGTAGAACTCCATCGCCTTCGCGGAAGGCTCGGGCACGGCCACCGGCGTCGACTCGTCGACGACCTCGGCCGTCGGGGGGTCCTCGGCCCGCGCCGGCCCGATCGAGCCCATCATCAGGACCAACGCGCACGCCAGCAGCCGCCTCGCCATGCCTCGCCTCCGGGTGTCCTCGCATCGCCCCCGGATGACGGTTGTATCACGGGGGCCCGGGGCAGGCCAGGAATGGCCGCCTCGGGCCCCATCCCCCGCAATCCGCGCCGACCGGCCCCTCAGCCGCGGAAGCGCATCGCGGGCGGCCGTCGCAGGGCGAAGCGAGCCGGCCGTCGGGGGCGGGCGGCCCAGTTCTCGACGCCGGGCCCGGCGACCGGCCCCGCATCCGTCGCCGCGGCCTGCGGGGCCGCCGAGGCGGGCGAAGCGGGCGCGAGGGGCGAGGCGGGCGCGGTCACGACCTGGGACAGGTGGCCCGACTGGCTCGTGTCGAAGCCGTCGCTCCCCAGGTAGACGGCGGTCATCAGGTAGGCCCCGGCCGCGTCGAAGCGGGCCTCCAGCGTCGCCCGGCCGGCGGCGTCGATCGGCCGTTCCGCGATCGGCTCCAGGCCCAGGTAGAAGCGGACCAGCCCGGAGGTCGGCCGGGCCGCGCCGGCCGCGCCGGCGACCTGCGCGACGAAGGCCAGGCCCTGGCCGGCGGCCGACGGGCTGGCGGTCGACGCGAGCGAGGTCGTCGTCGCGGCCCGGGTCGGGGGCGCGATCACCCGCTGCACGAGGCGGTTCGACTGGCTCGCCTGGAGGTTCTCCGATTCCATGTAGACGGCGGTCAGGGTGTACTCGCCCGGGACGAGGCCCGAGGTCGACACGCTGGCCCGGCCGTCCGGCCCGACGGGGACCGTGGCGGCGAGCCGGTCGCCCTCGTAGAACTGGACGACCCCCGTCGCCGGCCGGGACGCCGAGGACGCATAGGCGACGGTCGCCGTGAAGGTCACCTCGTCGCCGGGGTTCGCGGTCGGGCGGCTGGACGCCAGCGTCACGGTGGTCGGCGCCTTGGACACGCCGATCGCCGCCGCGGCCTGGCTGCTCGTGTAAGCCCCGTTCGGGTCGGAGTAGGCGAAGGTGACGACGTGGCCGCCGGCGGGGAGGTCCCGGACCGGGACGACCGCCCGGCCCCGGGCGTCGAGGGCGTACTCGCGAGGCCCGGCGCCGGCGTCGTCCGTCGCCGTCACGGTCACGACCCCGGAGGCCGGGCGGGAGCCCTCCGCGAGCACGGTCACCGTGTAGGAAGCCGCGGCGCCGTAGTCGACGTGCCGCACGTCCGGGGGGTCGACCTGGATCATCGTGGGCGCGGGGTCGACGGTGATGAAGAAATTCCCGGAAGCCGTCGGTTCGTTGTAATCGTCCCCCGCATAGTAGACGACGATCGCGTAGTCCCCCGGGCGGTCGAACGTGATCGTGCCGGTCACGGTCGACGGCAGCGAGGGGGGATGCGGCGGCGTGTCCAGGTTCGCGGCGTCGAGGATCTGGTACCCGTTGTAGAACAGGGCGTAGCCCCTGGGCCCGGTCCCGTCCTGCAGGCCCGGCTGGACCTGCGAGATGATCGCCGTCAGGTCCACCGGGCGGCCGACGACGGGCCGGGTCGCGAGCGGCTGCGGGTCGACCGAGACGAAGGCGCGCTGGATCTCCTGCGTCGTCTGGCCGTACCCCGAGGTGAACACCGGGTCGCCGGCCCCGTCGTAGGTCGCGGTGACGTAATACGTCCCCGGGCGGAACGCGTCGGCCGGGATGGTGAAGATCGCGACGCCGTCGTGGACGCGGGCGGACGCCTTGTACAGTTGCATCCCCAGTTCGAGCACGCCCCCGTCCGGCAGCCTCGGGGTCGAGCCGTCGGAATGGAGGCGCACGGTGATCGTGAACGACTCGTAGAAGAAGACGTGGGGGTCGGTGATCTCGAACGTGATCAGCGGCGAAGCCTCGGCGACGGTCAGCGAGGCGGCCCGGGTGACGACCGTCGCCCCGCCCGCGTCGGTGAAGACCGCCCGGTACAGGTTGCCGGAATCGGCCGCCGTCGGGATGAACGAGAGGTAGGGGCTGAGCGCCTGGGGGACGTCGGCCCAGGTCGCGCCGGCGTCGCCGCTCACCTGCCACCGGGTCGTGACGCCCTCCGCGCCGGCCGCGGCGGCCGTGAAGGTGACCATCGTGAGCGGGCGGCCCACCTGGTCGGCGGGCTCGGTCACGACCTCGAACCCCCGGGGCTCGTAGAAGACGAACGCCGCGCCGCCTCCGGAGCCGTTGTCCTTCGAGGGGTCGCCGACGACCACGACGCCGCCGCCGATCGCCGCCGAAGCCCCGAACCGGCCCCCCCCGAAGGCCCCCGGGTCGGCGAGTTCGGCGATGCGGGCCCAGGTCGAGCCGCTCCGCTCGTAGACGAAGGCCGACCCGGGGATGAGGTCGACGCCGTCGACCCCGACCACGGCGCGGCTGCCGTCGGCGTTGATCGCCAGCGCGAGCGGCAGCCCCCCGGCGTCTTCCACGATGCCGGGCAGCAGGCCCTCGTCCGTCCACCCGGGGCCGCTGCGCGTGAAGGCGTAGGCCCTCGCGTTCACCCTCCCCTCGACCGGGTCGTACTGGACGCCCCCCGCCAGCAGCCGCCGGCCGTCCGCGCTCAGGGCCGTCGCCGGCCCCTGAAGGTATTCCTCCGACGCCACGAGCCGGTCGGACAGGACCCACCCGGAACCGACGTCCTCGAAGACGTCGACGGCCCCGGGCACGTCCGCCGGGTTCCGGACGCCCATCGCCAGCGTCCGGCCGTCGCCCGACAGCGAGACCGAGATCCCCGCGAGGTCGTTGAAGCCCGCGCCGGTGTCGTACAGCTCCGCCGCCTGGGACCACGTCCCCGCCGCATCCGTGAAGACGCGGACGAGGCCCTTCGTCATGGGGTCGTCGGCCACGCCGGACGGCGACCCGACCGCAATCACGCGGCCGTCGCCGCTCAACGCCAGGGCGCGTTGGGAGCCGCCGTCGGGGATCGTGATCGTCTGGGTCGACGTCCACTCCTCGCCCGATCGGTCGTAGACGCTCAGGACCACCGGGTCGTGGGAGCCTTCGCCGGACGTCGAGAACACCACGCGGCCGCCGTCCGCGCTCATAGCGACGGCCCGCGTGGACCAGGGCCCCCCTTCAAGGTCGGGGGCCGCGAGGACGGCCCGGGTCGACCAGGAGCCGTCCTCCTTCGTATAGATCGCGACGCGCCCCGGCCCGGCGTAGCCCGCATCCCCCACGCGGGAGGACGAGACGACCGCGATCGTCCCCCCGTCCTGCGAGACGGCCACCGACCCGCCGAGGTCGGCGTCGACCGGGGGCGAGGCCGCCGTCAATTCCGCCTGGAAGACGTACGGGCCCGTCGCGGCGAGCAGCCGCCGGCCTTCCAACAACTCCGGGCGGGGCCGCAGCGACGGCCGTCGACGCGAGGCGGCCCGACGGGACTTCGACGCGGTCACGGCGGTCGCGAGCCCGCCCACCTTCAGGTCGACGACGATCATGCACGAGCCCTGGCCTGGGGGAGGCGCGGCCCGAGGCCCCTTCCCGATCGGGGTCCTTCCGATGCCGCCGCATTCATTATGCACGCATGCAGCGCTTTATCCAGGGGGGCTGCGGGCATGTTTCCGAATCCCATCGGCATGGACGCCCCAATCCCGGCGCGACCAACATTTTGATGGCGACCTTGCGGGGATTCCTGAAATCTCGCCGTCCCCCCCGCGGACCGTATGGATGATCGAGGCTCCTGCAGGCTCTTTGACAACCCGCACGAGAGAGCGACCGGCCCGGGGGACCGATCCCCGAGTTCGGGCCGGGCCATGGCGCGCCCAATCCCATCGGGCCCGATCGTCGGATCGGACATCGTCGGATCGGACCTCGCCGCCGAACCCCTGGCACCGCGAGCCTCGGGGGAGCAGGGGGGATTCATCCTCGCACCCCGAGGTTTTCGACGGAGCAACGACTCATCGATTTCAACGAGCGAACCCAAAGTTCAACCGACACCAACAATCGATCTCCAAACGACTTGCGACGCCAAAACAGGAATGCCGCTTCCTCCGATCAAACCCAACCCGGCTACGGACGAAGGGCCCGGGGCCGTAGACTGGCGCAAGCCCGGTGAACGCAACTTGCGGCGATGGCCGACCGACCGGCGAAGCGTCCGGGCCCGGGAATTCGGGAGGGTGGCAGCGATGAAGGCGGTCGTCATCAAAGGCAAGGGGGGCCCGGAGGTCCTGCACGTCGAGGACGTCCCCAGGCCCGAGGCCCGCGGCGAAAGCGTGCTGGTCCGGGTCCACGCCGCGGCGCTGAACCGGGCGGACCTGCTGCAAGCCCGGGGCCTGTACCCCGCGCCGCCGGGGGTGCCGGCCGACATCCCCGGCCTGGAGTTCGCCGGGGTGGTGGAGGCCGTCGGCCCCGACGCCGAGGGCCAGGCGAAGGTGGGCGACCGCGTCTTCGGGATCGTCGCGGGGGGGGCGCAGGCGGAATACCTGACGACCCACCCCCGGATGCTCGCGAGGATCCCCGACGCCCTCGACTTCGCGTCGGCCGGCGCGGCGCCGGAAGCGTTCCTCACCGCCCACGACGCCCTGGCCACCCAGGGGGGGCTGGCCCCCGGCGAGGCCGTGCTGATCCACGCGGCCGGCAGCGGCGTCGGCACGGCCGCCGTGCAGGTCGCCCGCGCGATGGGCTGCACCACCATCGGCACCTCCCGCACGGCCGACAAGCTCGACCGCGCGAAGGCCCTCGGCCTGGACGTCGCCGTGGCCAACCCCTCCGGCGAGTTCGCCGACGAGGTCCGACGCCACACCGGCGGCGAGGGGGTCCCCGTGATCCTCGACCTGCTGGGCGCGAAGGCCCTGGCCGAGAACCTGAAGGCCGTGGCGAAGCGGGGCCGGATCGTGGTCGTCGGCCTGCTCACCGGGACGAAGGCCGAACTCGACCTGAACGCCCTCCTCGCCCGCCGCGCGACGGTCGTCGGCACGACGCTCCGCGCCCGGCCGCTGGAGGAGAAGATCGCCGCCACCCGCCTCTTCGCCGCCACGGTCCTCCCCTGGCTCGAACGCGGCGCGGTCAGGCCCGTCCTCGACTCCACGTTCCCGCTGGACGACGTCCGCAAGGCCCACGAGCACCTGGCCTCCAACGCCTCGTTCGGCAAGGTGGTGCTGACGTTTTGACATGAACATCCATACGTTCCGGTAGTCGGATGACTTTTCGGTTGCCGGCCGAGGGCCCGCCTGGGCTATCATGGGCCGCGAGGAAAGGACCCGCATCGCTTCCCGGAGGGAGGGGCTGGATGGCGCATCGTTCCTCGTCGTCCCGGGCGATCCGCCGGATCGCCACGGCGTTCGCGTGCCTCGTCTCGGTCCCCGTCGCCCCGGCCGCGGACGTCGAGGAGGCGACCCGCCTCTTCCGGGCCGGCCGATACGACGAGTGCGCCGCGATGGCCGCGAAGGAGATGGAGCAGGGCTGGCGCGGCGACTCCTGGTTCACCCTCAAGGCCCGATCGGACATGGCCCGCGGCCGGTACGCCGAGGCCGTCGCCGCGCTGTCGGCGGGGATCGGGCGATATCCGGCGAGCCTGACGCTCCACCTGCTCGCCCGCGACGCCCTCCGCTTCGATCCCGACGCCCGGGCGCGCGAGGACGGGCCCATCGCCGCCTCGGCCGGGCTGATCGAGCGGATCCTCATCAACAACCCCGACCGCTACAACTCGCCCGAGGGCCGCGTCGCCCTGGGCCGGTACCTGCTCCTCCGCGGGGCCGACCCCAAACGGGTGCTCGAACGCTTCTACGACCCCGCCATGAAGCAGGCCCCCGAGCTGGCCGACGGCTTCTACGCCGCCGCCGAGTTGGCCCTGGACAAGCAGGACTACGCCCTCGCCGCCGACACCCTCAAGGCCGCCCCGCCCGACGCCGCCGAGGACCCCGCGTTCCATCTCCTCCGCGCCCGGGCCCTCGCGGAAGGCGACCGCGCCGCCTCCGCCGCGGCGCTGGAAGACGCCCTGAAGATCAACCCGCGGTCCGTCGAGGCCCTGCTCCTGAAGGTCGACGGCCTGGTCGACGGCGAGCGCTACGCCGAGGCCGCCGCGACGCTCGACGAGGTCGACGTCGTCAACCCCCGCGAGCCCCGCGCCGGGGCCTTCCGCGCCGTCCTCGCCCACCTGAAGAACGACCGCGAGGGGGAGGAGGCCGCCCGCGCGAAGGCCCTCGAACCCTGGGCGGGGAACCCGGACGTCGACGCCCTCGTCGGCCGCAAGCTCGCCCAGAAGTACCGCTTCGCCGAGTCCGAGACCTACCTCCGGCGGGCCCTGGGCCTCGACGCCGGGTCGCTCCCCATCAAGGTGCAGCTCGCCGAGACCCTGCTGCGGCTCGGCCGGGAGGACGAGGGCTGGAAGCTGGTCGACGAAGTTTTCGCCGCCGACGGCTATAACGTGGTCGCCTACAACCTCACCACCCTCCGCGACCGCCTGGCCCAGTTCCGCACCATCGAGTCCGACGGCATCGTCGTCCGCATGGACCCGCGCGAGGCCGACCTCTACGGGGCCGACGTCCTGGCCCTGCTGAAGGAGGCGCGCTCGACGCTCGCCGAGCGGTACGGCTCGCCGCCCCCGAGCCCCCTTCACGTCGAGATATTCCCGCGCAAGCAGGAGTTCGCCGTCCGGACGTTCGGCCTGCCCGGGGGCGATGGGCTCCTCGGCGTCTGCTTCGGCCCGGTGATCACGGCCGTCAGCGCCGCGGCCCAGGGGGAGCGGCCGTCGAACTGGCGGGCCGTCCTGTGGCACGAGCTTTGCCATGCCGTCACGCTGGCGAAGACCCGGAACACGATGCCGCGGTGGCTCAGCGAGGGGACGTCCGTGTACGAGGAGGGCCGCAGGGACCGGGCCTGGGCGATGCGGCCGAGCGCCGCGATGCGGGCGGCGATCCTGGAAGGGCAGGTCGTCCCGCTCAGCCGGCTCAGCTCGGCCTTCCTGGAGGCGAAGACCCACCAGGACGTCCAGCTCGCCTACCTGGAATCGGCCCTGGCCGTGGAGTTCCTGGTGGAGAAGGCCGGCTTCCCCGCCCTCCGCGGCCTGCTGGAAGACCTGGGCGCCGGCAAGAATCTGGACGAAGCCCTGCCGGCGCGGGCGGGGACGACGCTCCAACAACTAGACGCCGAGTTCGCCGCCTTCGCCCGCGGGAAGGCCGAGGCCGGCGCGACGTGGGAGCCGCTGGAACTGCCCGAAGACGCCGACTCCGCCGCCCTCGCCGCCTGGGTCCGGGCCCATCCGAAGAACCACCCCGGCCGGCGTCGCCACGCCGCCCGGCTCGTCTCCGAGGGGAAGTGGGCCGAGGCGGAGGCGGCCCTGCCCGAATACCGGGCCCTCGACCCGGAGTACGTCGGCGAGGAGAACGCTTACATGCTGCTGGCCGAGGTCCACCGCCACAAGGGAGACGCCGCCGCCGAGCGGGCCGCGCTGGAGGAGCTGGCCGCCCGCGACGGCGACGCGACCCCCGTCTTCCAACGGCTCGTCGACCTGGCCGCGGCGGCCGGCGACTGGGAGGCCGTGGCGCGGAACGCCCGCCGCCTGCTGGACGTCGACCCGCTCGTCCCGGCGCCCTACCGATCCCTGGCCGACGCCGCCGAGCACCTGGGCCGCCGCGACGAGGCCGTCGCCGCCTGCCGGGCGCTCGCGACCCTGGACGACGCCGACCCGGCCGGCGTCCACCACCGCCTCGCCCGGCTCCTCGCCGCCGCCGGCCGCCGCGACGAGGCCCGCCGCGAGGCCCTCAAGGCGCTGGAGGACGCCCCCCGGTTCCTCGACGCCCACCGGCTGCTCCTCGAACTGGCGGAGGCCCCATGAGCCGTCGCCGCCGCACGATCCTGGGGTCGGCCCTCCTCGCCGCCCTCGCCGCCGGCGCGGCGCTCTCGCAAGAGTTCCCCGGCATGCCCGGCGGCGGTCGCGGCCCGTTCGGCGGCGGACGGCCTCCGTTCGGGGGCCCGTTCGGCGGACGAGGGCCGTTCGGCGGCCGAAGAGCCCCCCTCGACGATCGCCGCGGCGTCCCCGACTGGGACGTCCTGGACCGCTTCCCGGAGGACGTCTTCACCTTCGCCCGCGTCCGGTACGGCTCCTACGGCGGCCGGGGCTGGGGGCGTCGCGGCGGCGGTGGCGGCGGCTGGGAAACCGACTGGCCCGACAGCGATCTCAACTTCTCGTACCGGCTCCAGCAGCTCACCTCGCTGAAGGTCAACCCGAACCCCGTCATCGTCGACCTGACGGATGAGAAGCTGTTCGACTACCCCTTCCTCTATATGATCGAGCCCGGCGGCCTGGTCTTCGAGGAGGAGGAGGTCGTCGCCCTCCGCCGCCACCTGCTCAACGGCGGCTTCCTGATGGTCGACGACTTCTGGGGCGACTGGCAGTACGAGAACTTCGAGCGCGAGATCCGGCGCGTCTTCCCCGACCGCGAGCCCGTCGAGCTGCCGCTGGAGCACCCGGTCTTCCAGTGCGTCTACAAGCTCACGGAGCGGCCCCAGGTCCCCAGCATGCACAGCTGGCTGGAGACGGGCGAGACCTGGGAGGACCGCCACGGCCCGGGGGCCCGCGAGGTCCACTACAAGGGGATCTCCGACGACCAGGGCCGGCTGATGGTCATCATCTGCCACAACACCGACCTGGGCGACGGCTGGGAGCGCGAGGGGGAAGACCCGTCGTACTTCCAGGAGTTCGCCGTGAAGAAGTCGTACCCCATGGGCATCAACATCGTCACCTACGCCATGACCCACTGACGCAGCCCAGCCGGAACGAAAGGGGCCCTCGTGACGCAAGCGGTCGACACCTACGAGGACGAGAGGCGGATCGTCGGGAAGATCCACGAGGGCCGCGCCCGCATCGAGCGCGAACTGGCCAAGGTGATCGTCGGCCAGGCCGAGGCGACGAGCCAGCTCCTGACCGCCCTGTTCGCCGGCGGCCACTGCCTCATCACCGGCGCGCCGGGGCTGGCCAAGACGCTGCTGGTGCGGACCATCGCCCAGGTCTTCCACCTGGACTTCCGGCGCATCCAGTTCACGCCCGACCTGATGCCGGCGGACATCACCGGGACCGAGATCCTGGAGGACGCCGGCGACGGCCGCCGCCGGATGCAGTTCGTCAAAGGGCCGATCTTCGCCAACGTCATCCTGGCCGACGAGATCAACCGCACGCCCCCCAAGACCCAGGCCGCCCTGCTGGAGGCCATGCAGGAGCACCAGGTCACGGCGGCCGGCGTCCGCTACCCGCTGGAGGAGCCGTTCTTCGTCCTGGCCACGCAGAACCCCATCGAGATGGAGGGGACCTACCCGCTCCCCGAGGCCCAGCTCGACCGCTTCCTGTTCAACGTGGTGGTGGACTACCTCCCCGAGGACGACGAGGTGGCCGTGGTGCAGCAGACCACGTCCGGCAGGCCGGAGAAGGTGGAGCCGCTGTTCAGCGGCGAGGACGTGCTGGAGTTCCACGAGGTCGTCCGCAAGGTCCCCGTCGCCGAGCCCCTCGTCCGCTACGCCGTGAAGCTCGCCGCCGCCAGCCGGCCGGGGCCCGACGCGCCGAGGTTCGTCAACGAGTGGGTGAGCTGGGGCGCCGGCCTCCGCGCCCCGCAATCGCTGGTCCTGGGGGCCAAGGCCCGGGCGCTCCTCTCGGGCCGGTTCCACGTCGCCGTCGACGACGTCCGGGCGCTGGCCCACCCCACGCTCCGCCACCGCGTCCTGCTCGGCTACCGCGCCGAGGCCGACGGCGTCACCGTCGACTCGGTCATCGACCGCCTCCTCGAACACGTCAAGGAGCCGATCCGTTGACCGACCGCCCCCGGCCCGCCGTCGACCCCCAGGCCCTGTTCCGCATCAAGAGCCTGCAACTGCGGGCGAGGGCGGCCGTGGAAGGCTTCCTCAAGGGGATCCACCGCAGCCCCTACCACGGCTATTCGGTGGAGTTCAGCGAGTACCGCCCCTACACGGCCGGCGACGACCCCCGACACCTGGACTGGCGGCTGTTCGCCCGCTCGGATCGATACTTCGTCAAGCGTTTCGAGGACGAGACCAACCTCCGCTGCCACCTCGTCGTCGACTCCAGCCGGTCGATGGCCTACGGCTCGGGCGGCGTGACGAAGGGCGAATACGCCCGGACCGCCGCCGCCACGATCGCCTACTTCCTGACCCTCCAGCGCGACGCCGTGGGCCTGGCGGCGTTCGAGGACCGCATCGTCGACTACCTCCCCCCGCGCCACCGGCCGGGGCACTTCCGGCGCATCCTCGGCCTGCTCGACCGCGAGCCGAAGGGGGCCGCGACCGACCTCGTCGGGCCGCTCGACGAGCTGACCGCGACGATCAAGCGCCGGGGGCTGATCGTGCTGATCTCCGACCTCCTCGCCCCGGCCGACGCCCTCCGCGGCCCGCTCGCCCGTCTCCACGCGAGGGGCCACGAGGTCATCGCCCTCCGCGTCCTCGACCCGACCGAGGTCGACTTCCCGTTCGACGCCCCCGCGCGGTTCCGCGACGTGGAGTCGCGCCGCGAGCTGTTCATCGACCCCGCCTCCGCCCGCGCCGGCTACCGGACGAGGTTCGACGCCCACGCCGCCGAGCTGGCCCGGACCTGCGACGGCCTGGGGTTCGTGCTGCGGACCATGACGACGGACTCGCCGCTGGAGACGGCCCTGTTCGACGTCCTCCGCTCCCGGATGCTGCGGACGGCGGGGCCCTCGCGACGGCCGGGGCGGGGGGGGCGGGCATGAGCTTCCTCACGCCGCTGTACGTCCTGGGCGCCCTGGCGATCGTCGCGCCGATCGTCTTCCACCTGATCCGGCGGACGACGAAGGTCGAGACGCCGTTCGGCTCGCTGATGTTTCTGGAGCCGTCGCCGCCGCGGGTGTCGAAGCGGAGCCGGCTCGAGCACTGGCCGCTCTTGCTGCTTCGGGCCGCCGCGCTGGCGATCCTCGCCGCGGCCTTCGCCCGGCCCTTCCTCCGCGAGTCGGCCGCGCTCGACCTGGCCGCCGCGCCGGGCGAGCGGGTCGTCGTGCTGGTCGACACGAGCGCCAGCCTGCGGCGGGGCGAACTGTGGCCCGGGGCCGTCGCCGCGGCGCTCGCCGAGGTCAACGCCCGATCACACCGCGACGAGCTGGCGGTCCTCGCCTTCGACGACGCCTCGCGGCCGATCCTCACGTTCGCGGAGTGGTCGGCGCTCGACGAGGCCGGCCGCCGCGCGAGGGCGAAGGCCCGCATCGAGACCCTCGCGCCGTCGTGGCGGTCGACGCGGCTCGGCCAGGCGCTCATCGACGCCGCCGGCGCGATCGAGGAGGCCGGCGACGCCGCGCGCGACGAGGCCCGCGCCCCGCGCCGGATCGTCCTGGTCTCGGACCTCCAGCGGGGGAGCCGGCTCGACGCCCTCGGCGACTTCGACTGGCCTTCCGACCTCACGCTCGACGTCCGACCGCTCCGGGCGAAGGGATCGAACGCGGCCGTCGAGCGGGTCGTCGACGCGGACGAGGTCGGGCGGGCCGACGGCCTCCGCGTCCGCGTCTCCAACGACGCCGACGCCGACCGCGACGCCTTCACTCTGGCCTGGGAGGGGGACCCTAAGACGCCGCCGACCCCCGCGACCGTCCCCCCCGGCGAGAGCCGCGTCGTCCGCATCCCGACGCCCGCCGGCGACCGCACGGCGCTGCGGCTCTCGGGCGACGCCCACGACTTCGACGACGTGCTGTACGTCGCGACCGAGCCCGAGCGGCCGTCCACCGTCCTGTTCGTCGGCCCCGACCGGTCCGACGACCCCGAGGGCCTGCTCTACTACCTGGCGCGGGCCTGCGAGGGGATGCCCGGCCGGGCCGTCACGGTGGAGCGCCGCGAGCCCGGCTCGCCCCTGGCCGTCGCCGCCGACCGCCCCCCCGCGCTGGTCGTGCTGGCCGTCGATCCCCCGTCGGCCGAGGCCCCCGCGCTGGCCGAGTACGCGAGGCGCGGCGGGACCGTCCTGGCCGTCCCCGCCGCCGGCCGGACCGAGGCCCTGGCGGCGATCGCCGGCGTCGCGCCGTTCGACGTGGCCGAGGCCGAGCAGCAGGGCGACGCGATGCTCGGCGAGATCGCCTTCGACCACCCGCTGTTCGCGGCCGTCGCCGCGCCCCAGTTCAACGACTTCACCAAGATCCGGTTCCGCCGCCACCGCAAGCTGCCGGCCGGCGCGCTCGGCGAGGCGCGCATCGTCGCCCGGTTCGAGGGGGGCGACCCGGCGATCGTCGAGAAGCGCGTCGGCCGCGGCCGGCTGATCGTCATGACGAGCGGCTGGGGCCCGGCCGACGGGCGGCTCGCGCGGTCGTCGAAGTTCGTCCCCCTGATCGCCGCGATGCTGGACGGCCCCGAGGCCGCCGGCCCGGTCGGCCCGACCCGCGTCGGCGACCCGATCCCGCTGCCGGACGGGGCGACGCTCGTCCGCAAGCCCGACGGCTCGACGGCCGCGGTCGATCCGGGCGCGACGGCGTTCGCGCAAGCGGACGAGCCGGGCGTCTACGTCGTGGAATCGCCGGCCGGCGAGCGGCGGATCGCCGTGAACCTGGATCCGGCCGAGGGCCGCACCGAGCCGATGGGCGTCGACGCGCTGGAGCGGGCGGGGTGCCGGCTGACGCAATCCGACGTGAAGACGTCGGCAAGCCCGGATCGGAAGCGGCAGTTGCAGGCGGCGGAGCTGGAGGGGCGGCAGAAGCTGTGGCGGCCGTTGATCCTGGCGGCGCTCGGCGTCCTGGTGGTCGAAACCTGGTTGGCGGGGCGGCTCGACCGCGCCCGCCCCGTCCGCGCGGAGGCCGCATGAACTACGAGTTGAGGTCCGTCCTCGATCAGGTGGCGCGGCGGCTCCGGCGGCGGGGACTGCTGTCGGCCCTGGCGTGGTGCTGGCTGGCCTGGGGGCTCGTCGGCCTGGCCCTCGCCGCGACCGGGCCGCACCCGACGGCGGTCGTCGCCATGGTCGCCGGCCTGGCGGTCGGCTCGGGCCTGGGCTCGGCCTGGGCCGTGAAGCGCGGCGGGCGCGACCCGAAGCGGATCGCCGCCCTGGTCGAATCCGCGTACCCGGACCTCGACGCCGGCCTGCTGACCGCGATCGAGGCCGACGCCGCGGACGGCCCGCGCGACTTCCTCCGCCAGACGGTCATCGACGCGGCCCTGGAGCACGGCCGTCGCCACGACTGGGCCGGCGCCGTCGTCTCGCCGGCCCGGCTCGCGGGCGTGCGGCTGGGCCACGCGGCGGCGGCCGTCCTGGCCCTCGCCGCCTTCGGGTGGCTGGGGTGGTCCTCGGAGCCCGCGTCGGGGCCGTCGTCGTCGCATGGGTCGCCATCGGCCGTCGCGGCGAGCGGCGACCTGGAGGTGATCCCGGGCGACGCGGAGATCGAGCGCGGGACGCCGCTGCTGGTCGTCGCGCGGTTCGGCCGGGGGGCGCCGGCGGCGGCGAGCCTGGTCGTCGAGGGGGCCTCGCCGCGGCCGATGGCCCGCAGCCTGGAGGACCCCGCGTTCGCCGGCCGGGTCGAGTCGGTCGACGCCGACCTGACGTACCACGTCGCGTTCGGCGACGGCCGCAGCCCGTCGTACCGCGTCCGCGTGTTCGAGCATCCCGAGCTGACCCGGATCGACGCCCGCCTGGAGTTCCCCGGCTACACCGCGATGGAGCCGAAGGTCGTGGAGGATGTCCGCCACGTCTCGGCCGTCGAGGGGACGAAAGTCGACCTGACGTTCCGGCTGACCAAGGAGGTCGCGACGGCCGCGCTCGTCGACGAGGACGGCGCCGAGACGCCCCTGGAGCCCGTCGCGGGCGAGCCGACGCCGACCGTCCGCGCGACGACGACTTTGGCCGACTCGCACCGCTACAAGGTCCGCCTCGTCGACCGCGACGGCCGCGCCAACAAGCTGCCGGCCGACCTGGCCGTCAACGCGATCCAGAACAAGCCGCCGGCGATCGTCATGGCCGCCCCCGGCCGGGACGCGCGGGTCTCGCCCGTCGAGGAGCTTCGCCTCCGCGCCCGCGCCGAGGACGACTTCGGCGTCGTTCGCCAGGGCGTCACGTTCACGCACGCCGGCGCCGAGCCTCGCGAGGTCG
The DNA here is from genome assembly GCA_001898385.1 of Planctomycetales bacterium 71-10. GTDB lineage: Bacteria > Planctomycetota > Planctomycetia > Isosphaerales > Isosphaeraceae > Paludisphaera. The sequence continues at coordinate 1,120 of MKTT01000014.1, read as the reverse complement.
TCGTCGCCGGCCCGGACGCCGAGGGCCGGGCGATCAAGAAGGTCGAATACGAGCACATGCTCGACCTCGAATCCCTGAAGGCCGCGCCCGACGAGCTGGTCAGCTACTTCGCCTGGGCCGAGGACGTCGGCCCCGACGGCGCCGTCCGCCGCGCCGATGGGGACATGTTCTTCGCCGAGGTCCGCCACTTCGAGGAGATCTTCCGCCAGGGCGAGCAATCCTCCGGCGCGTCGCAGGAACAGCAGGAGCAGCAGGGGGGCCAGGCCCAGCAGGCGGAACAGCTCGCGGAGTTGCAGAAGCAGGTCGTCAACGGCACCTGGAAGGTGATCC
>MKTT01000014.1:0-770 GCA_001898385.1 Planctomycetales bacterium 71-10 | reverse complement strand
CCTTCGGCCGAGTTCGCCGAGGATGTGAAGACCCTGCAAGAAGCCCAACAGCAGGCGATCGACCAGGCCGCGACGGTCGGCGAACGGCTTCAGGACGAGGCGTCGAAGAAGCATCTGGAAGCCGCCGTCAAGGCGATGAATCAGGCCGTCGACCGTCTGGCCGCGTCCGGCGCCGCTTCCGATCCCGCCGCGCTCAAGCCGGCGCTGGCGGCGGAGCAGGCCGCCTATCAGGCGCTTCTCAAGCTGCGAGCCCGCGAGTTCCAGGTCGTCCGCGGTCGCCAGCAGCGGAGCCAGGGCCGCCAGTCGGGCTCGTCGCAGTCGCAGCGGCAGCTCAACCAACTGGAGTTGACCGAGGAGGAGAACCGCTTCGAGGAGCGCAGCCAGGCGAGCGCCCAGGAGACGTCGGAGCAGGAGCAGCAGCGTCGCGAGGCGTCGCAGGTGGCCAGCCGGCTCCGCGAGCTTTCCCGGCGTCAGGCGGATCTCGACGCCCGCCTCAAGGAGTTGCAATCCGCCCTGGAAGCGGCCAAGGACGAGGAGGCCCGCAAGGAGGTCGAACGTCAGCTCAAGCGGCTCCGCGACGAGCAGAAGCAGATTCTCCGCGACGCCGACGAGGTCCGCGAGCGGATGGAGCAGGAGCAGAACCGCGACCGCATGGCCGAGGCCCGCCAGCAGGTCGAGCAGGGGCGCGAGAACCTCCGTCGCGCCTCCGAGGCGCTCGACAAGGGCGAGATCCCCCAGGCCCTGACCGAGGGCGCCCGCGCGGGTGAGAA
>MKTT01000013.1 GCA_001898385.1 Planctomycetales bacterium 71-10 | reverse complement strand
GTCGTTGATGAGATATCGCATGGCGGGCGGCTCCGTCCTCGGTCGTCGATCCGCCTTAAATCCTTACCGGATCAGCCCTCGGACAGTCAACACGGCCTAGTACGACTGCTGGACCTGGCGCCCGTAATCGTGGGAGTTGATGAGGTTGGGCGCGTCCGGCGCGGAGCGGGCGACCTCGGTGATGACGCCCCCCAGGTCCAGGTTCACGCCCACGCGGACGGTCCCGTTGTCGATCCGGCTGACGCGCGGCGATTCGGCGTGGGCGATCGCGCCGCAAAGCAAGGCGGCGAGGAAGGCGGGTTGGAGTCGCGGCACGGGTGAGGCTCCCGGGGACGCGGCGTCGCGCGGCGTCCGGTGATGGATCGAGGAAGGGGCCGCCGGCCCTCTCGGGCGGTGCCAAGCCGGTCCGACGGTCGCACGAGACCGCCTCGGCCTCCGCCATGGTCGCACCGACGTCGAAGCCCCGCCAGGGGACGCCCCGGCGTCCGGCCCGGGATCTTCGGCCGAGGGGGGCGGGCCCGCGGCCGGCCTCCTCCCTCGCGGCCCGGTCTTCACTCCGGGCGATCCGGCCGCTCCTCGACCTGGACCGGCGTCTCCTCGGCGTTCCCCCAATCCGACCATCCCAGGTAGTAGTTCCGCGTGCGGAAGCCGAGCCGTTCGAGCACGAAGGCGTTCACCGACGCCCGGCCGCCCCCCTGGCAATGGGTGATGACCGGCCCGTCTCCGCGGACGCCGGCCCTGACGAGCTTGGCGCGGAGGGTCGCCTCGTCGAGGAAGCGGCCCTCCTCGTCGACGAGGTTGTTCCACTCCAGATGGCAGGAGGTGGGGACGTGGCCGCCCCGCTGCGATCGCCGATCCGAGCCCAGGTACTCGCCATCGCTGCGGGCGTCGAGGATGGCGGCCGACCTCGCCGCCAGGGCCGCGAGGACCTCGCCCCGCGTGGCGTGTCGGTCCGTGCGGAGGGCGACCCGGAACGGTTCGGGGGCGACCTCGGGGGCGTCGGCCGAGACGGGACGCCCCTCGGCGGACCAGAGGGGGAAGTTGCCGTCGAGGAGCCCGACCTGCTCGACGCCCAGGTAGGTGAGGAGCCACCAGAGGCGGGCGGCGTCGAGCTGGCGATTCGCGTCGTAGACGACGACCCGGGTCTTCGGCCTGATGCCGAGCGGGGCGATCCACGCCTCCCACGCGGCGACGTCGGTCAAGGCGTCGGGCCTCGCGGTCGTCGCCTCGACCGCCTTCGCGTCGACCCGGACGGCCCCGGGGATGTGCCCCTTGTCGTAATCCGCCTTCGGTCGGGCGTCGAGGATGCGCAGGCCGGGATCGCCGAGTTCCTGCTGCAGCGCCTCGAACGAAACGAGCCGAGCGGCCCCCTCCCCGGCGTCGCACGGCCGGGGGGCGAGGGATGCGAGGAGCGCGAGGGGGAGCGCGGGCCAGGTCTTCATCATGGCTCTCACCTGCCGTGACGGGAGTGGACTCCCCTCGGGGCGAAGTCCCCGCGAGGATGGGCCGGGCCGGATGGCCTACTCTAGTCGCCGCCCCTCCCTCCCAACAAGGTCGGCGGGATGCGCGGCGGGCCCTCCGGCGATCGCCTCGGCGACCCGGCGCGACCGCCGCCTGGGCTCGATCCGCCCGGCCGGTCGACGATTCCATCCACCTGAAGACACGCCGCCATCCCCCCGCCCCGTCGATGGGTGACGACCTCGAATCGAGACCGGTCGCCGTCGGGCCGGCCGCGGTCGCCTTGCGCCGCCGCGGCGCGCGGGCGCGGCTCCCCTTGGGCCGGGCGTCGATCCGTCTCGAACCGGCCCAGGCCGACGTCGGTCCGGTCGCCCCCACCCCGCCGCCTCCTTGAGCCTCCCCGTCGCGCCGGATATGTTCGCCGGGAGTTGGAGACTTGTTCTTCGTCCCCGAGCGGAGGAACGGCGATGTTCGTGAGGACCGGCGGCGGTCGGCGGGAATTCTTGAAAGTGGCGGCCTCCGGCGCGACGCTCGCGGCGCTGGGCGAGGCGCCCCGCGCGGCCTCGGCGGCGTTCCGGGCGAAGAACGACCGGCCCCGGCTGGGGCTGATCGGCGCCGGCGGCCAGGGGACGTGGGACGCGGTCGCCGCGGCGCGCTTCGGCGACTTCGTCGCCGTCGCCGACGTCGACAGGTCGCACGCCGAGAAGGCCCGCGACAGCGACCGCGTCGGCAAGAAGAAGGCCGAGGTCTACGAGGACTACCGCAAGATCCTCGACCGCGACGACGTCGACGCCGTGATCGTCGGCACGCCCGACCACTGGCACACCAAGGTCTGCATCGACGCCATGAGGGCCGGCAAGGACGTCTACTGCGAGAAGCCGCTGACCCTCACCATCGACGAGGGGAAGGTGCTCCGCCGGGTCGTCGAGGAGACGAAGAGGGTCCTGCAGGTCGGCACCCAGCAGCGCAGCGACCACAACAAGGTGTTCCTGATGGCCGTCGCCCTGGTCCGCTCGGGGCGGATCGGCAAGATCAAGAAGGTGACGGCGGCCATCGGCGGCGGGCCGACGTCGGACGCCCTGGCCCCCGAGACCCCGCCCCCCGGCCTCAACTGGGACCTCTGGCTCGGCCAGGCGCCCAAGGTCGAGTACACCCCCAGGCGCTGCCACTCCGACTTCCGCTGGTGGTACGAGTACTCGGGCGGCAAGCTCACCGACTGGGGCGCCCACCACGTCGACGTCGCCCACTGGGGCCTGGGCAAGGACCAGACCGGGCCGACCACGATCGAGGTCGAGCGGGCCGAGCTCCCCATCGCCTACAAGGACGGCTGGCCCACGGTCTCCGACCGCTTCAACACCGTCGCGACCTTCCAGGTCAAGGCCACGTTCGCCGACGGCGTCGCGCTCGTCATCCGCGACGACACCGAGAACGGCGCGACCTTCGAGGGCGAGCACGGCAGGATCTTCGTCACCCGCGACCGCATCGACCTGGAAGGAGGGGCGGTCTCGTCGATCTACAAGGACCCCGTGCCGGAGTCGCTCCTCCGCGAGCTGCGGAACGGCAAGCCGCTGGACGGGCACATGGAGAACTTCTTCGCCTGCTGCGACGACCGCGGCAAGCCGGCCTCGGACGTCTGGAGCCACCACCGCGCCCTGACCACCTGCCACCTGGCGAACATCGCCATCCGGCTGGGGAACCGCAAGCTGGCGTGGGATCCGGAGAAGGAGGTCATCGTCGGCGACGACCAGGCGAACGCCTTCCTCACCCGGCCCCAGCGCGCGGGGTACGAGGTCGTCGCCTGAGCCGTTTCGAAACGCGAAGCGTCCCCGACCCGCCCCGGGTCGGGGACGCTCGCTCCACGTGGAGGCGAGGGGCGTCAGGCGCCGCGGCGGGCGCGGCGGGCGGCGAACAGCCCCGCGGCGCCGAGGCCGACGAAGGCCGAGACGACGCTGGCGGGCTCGGGCACGGCGTTGAGGTCGGACGAGATGCCGATGAGGTTCTGGTAGGGCGTGCTCGGGTCGATCACGTACAACGTGGCCAGGGGGGCGTACTGGACGGCGGAATTGTAGCCGGCGAACGACGTGTACGTCGCGAACAGGTTGTTCACCGCGGTCGACCCGCCGGTGTAGCTGAACTTCGAGTCCATCGTATCCCAGATCGCCAGGGCGAGGGCCGCCTTGGAGTTCGTGGTGTTGACGGAGCCGTAGGCCCCCAGCAGGTACGCCAGGCGGTTGCCGACGTCGCCGAAGGCCGAGTACTGGAAGAAGGACTGGCCGATCGTGTTGAGCTGATAGATCGTCTGGGCCTGGAGCGTCGTCAGGCCCGCCCCCACCGAGATCTCGGGCGAGACGCAGTAGGCGTCGAAGGCGGAGCCCGACGGGCTCGTGGGCGTGGCCGTGAAGGCGCCGGCGCCGCCGCCGTGGGTCGCCGTCGTGGTCGGGCCGGTCGAGTAGGTGATGGTGACGCCGGGCCCGCCCTGGAACTGGCTGGTGATGATCGAGTCCGCGCGGCCCGCGCCGCCGAGTGACGCCATCGCCAGGAAGCCCGCCATCGTCGCGGCCTTGAAGATCGTTCGCATCTTGATGTCCATGCTCCGGTTGTTCAGTTCGTTCTTTGAAGTTCCCATCCGATCCGTCGCGTCGACGCTTGCATGACATCTACGGCCGCCCCGCCCCGCCGGCCGCGGGGTGGCGGGGAATCGACGGCGCGCGCGGGCCCGGCCGCGGGCGTCGCCGCGGGGCGACGTGCGGCCGGATGATGTTGCGTCGATCCGGCGCGGGTCAGTCGCCCAGGCCGAGGGAGCGCAGCTCCTCGTCGAGCGCGGCGAGGTCCCAGGACTCGACGATGGAGTCGCCGCCGCCGACCGCCAGGCGGCGGCCGTCGGGCGAGAAGGCGAGGACGAGGAAGGGGAGCGCGGCCGGGCCCGGGAGCCGGATCGAGGCCCGGGGCGAGGAGGGGTCGGACAGGTCCCAGAGCCGGACGGGCCCCGGCTGCGAGCCGACGGCCAGTCGACGGCCGTCGGGCGCGAACGCCACGGCCGACGCGAGGGTCTCCGGGTCGTCGGCGCGGGGCTCGATGCGGCCGAGGGCCGCGAGCCGGACGGCGTCGACCAGGGTGACGGCCCCGGAGCGGTCGGCGATCGCCAGGAGCGAGCCGTCCGGGCTCAGGGCGATCGCGGTCGGGTTCTCGGGGGGGTCGTCGGCCCAGGCTTCGACCTCGGCGCGGGCGCCCTCGGCGGTCCCGGCCAGCTTCCAGGACTGGATGGACGGCGGGTCGATCATCAGGAGGTAGAGGCGATCGGCGTCGGGCGCGACCTGGAGGGCCTTGACCCTCTGGGCGAAGTCGGGCGGGAGGCCGCCGTCGGGGCCGCCGCGTCGCCTGCGGCGGCCCTCTCCCGGGCCCTGGCCGTCCCGCCAGGCCGGCCCCCGGTGATCGACGGGGGAGGCGACGAGCTTCGGGCCGCCGGGGCCTTCGACGTCCCAGAGGTAGACGGAACGGCCTCGGCCGAGGGCCATGGTCCGGCCGTCGGCCGAGCGCGCGAGGACGGGCCAGGCGGGGCTTTGGAGCCAGGGCGGCAGCGAGGGGAGTTGCACGCGGGTCGCCTTGGCGTCGGCGGCGAGGCTCGCGGGGTGGACCTCCAGGCCGTCGGCGTCGTGGATCACCAGGTCCCCGGCCCGGGTGAACGCCGCGGCCGACGGCCGGAACGGCCCGCGCCCGCCGGGCCGGGCCTCGTCCTTGCGGTCGGGGCCGACCGGCACGGCGGCCTCGCCCGCGACCACCCGGAAAGGCGGGCGCCCGGCCGTGGGCGTGGTCGGGTCGGGATTCCAGGCCCAGACGTCGCCGTCGAGGTCGGCCACGGCGAGCAGGCCGTCCTCGCGGAAGGAGGCCGAGAAGGGCTTCCCCTCCAGCCCGACGGCCGTGGCCCGGGCGCGAGGCTCGCGGATCCGCCAGGTGGTGGTCGAGAGGTTGGCCCCGCCGGCCACGAGCGTCCGGCCGTCGGCCGAGAAGGCGACGTCGGAGACCGGGTCGGCGGCGGCGAGGACGGCGACCGGCTTGAACGTCGCGGCGTCCCACAGCTCGACCTTCGGGGCGGGCTGCATGTTGGCGGCCCAGAAGGTCGCGGCCAGCAGGGTGCCCGTCGGGTCGAACTGGAGGCGGGAGACGAAGCCCTGCGTCGGCAGGCTGGTGACGAACGCCTGGGCGTCGGGCCTCGCGAGGTTCCAGACCTGGATCGTCCCCTGCGAGGCCGCCGCCAGCAGGCCGCCGGCCCCCATCGCCAGGGCGCGGACGTCGGCCGGGGCCTCGATCGAGCGGGACTCGCCGCCGTCCTCGGCGTTGAACATCCGGATCGTGGTCTCGCCGGCGACGGCCACGGCCAGCGAGCGGCCGTCGGGGGCGAAGGCGACGGCCGGGGGGGGGGACCAGGGGGGGCGGGCCTCCGCCGCGAGGTCGAGCGGGCGCGGGACGGCGTCGGCCCGCTCCAGGTCCCAGAGGACCACGCGGAACGTCTCGCGGCGCCCCGGCCCCTCGGGCTCGGCGCGCTCCGACGCCCCTTCCAGGGCCGCCAGCCGCTTGCCCGTCGGGTCGCCGAAGATCGAGACGACCCGGCCGGCGGTCGGCTTCAGCTCGCGGACCGGCACCCCGGTGGAGGCGTCGACGAGCAGGATCGCGCCGCCCCCGTAGGGGACCACGGCCAGGCTCCCGCCGCAGGAGGCCAGACGGTCGCCCCACCCCCCGGGCCCGCGCCCCCCCCGGCCCCCTTGCGGGCCGCCGCGACCGCCCCCGCCGGGGCCCGGGCCTTCGTCGCGATCCTCGGCGCGGGCGTAGCGGGCGAGGGCCAGGGAGTCGCCGCGGCGCCGGCAGGTCAGGTCCCAGGACGCCAGCTCCTCGCCGCCGAACCCCGAGGAGGTCAGGGCCGCCAGGCGCGCCCCCGACGGGCCCAGGACGACGTCCCGGGTCGGGCCGGTCGGCAACTCCACCCGGGGCTCGAACTCGCGGAGGACCAGGAACTCGGCCGCCTCGTCGCGGAGGCGGGCCTTGGTCTCGGCGTCGGGGCCCAGCTCCGCGGCCTTCTTCAGCAGGCCGAGCCCGGCGGCGCGGCGGTCGGGCGTGTCGGTGCGGCGGACCAGCTCGGCGTGGCGCCACAGCTCCATCCGCCGCGCCGACTGCGACTCGCGCACGGCCTCCTCGGTCCGGGCCAGGGCCTCGTCCGCCCGGACCAGCGCCGCCGCCTTCAGTTGCAGGGCCGCGTCCTTGGCGTCGCGCTCGCTCGCGACGCGGTGGTAGGCGAACCCGGCCACGGCCAGGATGATGACGCTGGCGGCGGCCGTGACCGAGCTGATCCCGGGGTGCCGGCGCATCACCCGCCAGGCGCGGCCGACGGGGCTGATCCGCCGCGCCTTGACCGGCTCGCGGTTGAGGAACCGCTCCAGGTCGGCGGCCTGCTCGGAGGCCGTCGCGTAGCGGTCGGACGGCCGCTTGGCGAGCGACTTCAGGACGATCGTCTCCAGGTCGCGCGGGATCCTCGGGTCGATGGAGCGGGGGGCGACCGGCTCGCGGCCGGCGATCTGGTCGAGCAGCTCGGCGGCCGAGGAGCCGTCGAACGGCGGGCGGAGGGTCAGCAGCTCGTACAGGGTGGCGCCCAGGCTGTAGACGTCGGTGCGGCCGTCGATGACGCCGGTGCGGCCCTGCTCCGGGCTCATGTAGCGGGGGGTGCCCAGCATCCCGTCGTGGTGGGTCAGGCCCGGGTCGGCCAGGCGGCGGGCCAGGCCGAAGTCGGCGACCCAGATGGAGCCCTCGGAGTCGATCAGGAGGTTCGACGGCTTGACGTCGCGGTGGATGACGCCGTGCTGGTGGGCGTGCGCCAGAGCCTCGGCCGCCTGCATGCCCACGCGGGCCGCCCAGCGGTGGTAGGACGACCCGCGGGGGGGGTCGAACGGGGGCTCGGCGTCCTCGGCGCGGGCGGCCAGCCGGGGGGACGCCCCCGCGGGCCGGGACAGGCCCAGCAGCGCGCGGCTCCCGGACCAGGCGGGGGTGAGGTCGTCGGCTTCGGTCGACGGCGGCCCGGCGACCGGCCGCGGCGGCGTGCGCCTCCAGGGGAGGTGGGACGAGGCCCGGGCCCACGCGCGGGGCCACTTCGAGGACGACGTCCCCCCGCGCCCGGCCGAGTCGGTGGAGGACCGGCCGCCGCCGACGCCGCGCTCGTCGCGGAGCCAGCGGACGACCCGGTCCAGCCCGCTCCCCTGGATGCGCTGCATGGCGTAGTAGCAGAGCCCGCCCACCTGGCCGACGTCGAACACCGGGACGATGTGCGTGTGGTGCAGGTTGGCCGCGACCCGGGCCTCGTTGAGGAACCGCCGCCGGGCCGAGGAGTCGGGCGCGGCGAGGGTCCCCAGGACCTTCAGGGCGACCGGGCGGTCGAGGCCGACGTGGACGGCCTCGTAGACGGTCCCCATGCCGCCGCGGCCCAGCTCGCGGACGATGCGGTAGCCGGCGATCCGCCGGCCCGACTCCAGGTTCCGCCCCGGGCCGACGCCGCCCGACGACCCGCTCGCCCCGCCGACCAGGCCGTGGACCAGCTCCAGGCCCTCCAGGGCCGCGCGGACGTCGGCCTCGATGTCGCCGTAGCGGGCCGCGAACTCCTCGGCCGGGGGGGCCTCGCCGCGCTCGGCCAGCCCGAGGTAGTCCTCGATCGCCTCGCCCAGCCGCTCGTCGTCGTCCGGGGGGGCGACGTCGGAAGTCTCGTCAACCGGCTGACCCATCGTCGTACCTCAATGTTCCGCCCGGGGGCCCTTCCAGCGATCGCTTCAGCCGCTTCAGGCCGCGCGCCCAGATGCCTCGGACCGACTTCCGCGTGACCCCCATCCGGTCGCCGATGGCCTCGAACGAGAGCCCCTCCGCGTGGTAGAGCCACAGGACGTCGGCCTCGCCCACGGGCAGGCCGGCCAGGGCGTCGGCCAGCAGGACGATCAGCTCGCGACGGCTGACGACCTCGCTGGGGCTGGTCTGGCTGAGGGCCAGGACGTCCAGCAGCCGGCCGGCGCCCTGCTCGCCCGCGTCGTCCCCCTTCCCCCCCTCCCACGGCGCGTCGAGCGGGACCGGGGCCACGCCGCCGGCGCGCTTGGTCCGGCTGTGATACCGGCCCAGGTCGGCGAGCTTCTGCCCGACCAGCCGCCGCAGCCAGCCCACCAGCGCGGCCTCGTTCTGGCCGGTGAACTGGGGGAACTGGCGGACCACCTCCACCAGGGCCTCCTGGACCACGTCGGACAGCTCCAGCCGCTCGCGCAGCCGGGGCCCCAGGCCGGTCCGGACGACCATCCTCAGGTAGTTGCGGTACAGCGCGCACAGCTCGCCGAGCGCCTCGGCCTCTCCCGCGCGCGCCCTGGCCAGCAGCTCGATCGGCCCCTCGGCCATGAACCACGCCCCTCTCCGTCCGTCCACATCTGAAGTAGGCGACGCCCCGCCCCCGGCCGGACCGCCGCCCCCGCCGAATTCACCTTCCGAAACAATCATGCGACCGCGACGCCCCGCCGGCAAGGAGCGCCGTGGACGGTCCGGACATCCGAAGTCCCCTCTCCCGCCGGGAGAGGGGACGGAATCGTCACGGTCGGGATGTCGCGGGCGGCCGGCCGCTCACTCCGGCCGGGCCAGGGCCGGCATGGCGAAGTCGGACGTGAAGGTCAGGGTGGTGCCGCCCCCCTTGGCGAGCTTGATCGTGTTGTCGAGCAGGCGCATGGCCAGGGGGTCGCCCTGGCGGCTGTGCAGGACGGCGACCTCGGAGGCGGACCAGTCGTAGTCGATGACCCGGATCGTGATCGGGTCGCCGTACTTCCAGACGACGGGCTGGGCGAACGTGTAGTCCCAGATGGGGCGGGTGGTGTTGGAGACCACCGGCGAGGGGCCGTAGGTCGCGCCGGCGACCTCCAGCGTGACGCCCAGGTCGGGGCCGCCGCCGGCCAGGTACTTGCCCGTCGACGCCGGGACCTGCCCCCGGCGCAGGGTGACGCGGTAGCCGGTGGGGACGGAGGCCCGGTCCCACCAGTCGAGATAGGCCTTGGACGTCTCGGCGAAGCGGCCGTCGGGGTGGTCGCGGAGGTAGTCGCGGAGGCGGCGGGCGACCTCGGCCACGTCGTCGGGGTGGGCCGCGGCGTGGTCGTAGGCCTGGCGGTAGGCGTAGGCGTCCCAGGCGCGGAGGACCTTGTCCCGCGCCTCGATGGCCTCGCTGACGTAGCGCCCGCCGGCCTGGTGGGCCTTCAGGTAGTCCTGGTATTTCTCGATCCGCGCCGCGAAGCTCGTCGGCTGGCGCTGGGAGAACTCGCGGGCGCGGGCGATATCGCGGTCGTCCAGCCGCTTGACGTAGTCGTCCAGCTTCCCCTGCACCTCCTGGCGGAGCGGGCTCTCCGGGTGCTCGTCCAGGAACTTGCGGGCCCGCTCGATCAGGTCGGCCAGCGAGGCGTTCGGCAGCGACTCGGCGCGGGCGAGGTCGTCGACGACGCGGCGCTCGACGGCCGTGCGGCGGGTGTCCAGCTCGGCCTTGAGGCTCTGGGCGAGCTTGAGGACGTCGGGCCGCTTCGGCGAGTCGGGGAACTCGCGGAGGAAGCCGTCCAGGACGGTCAGGCCCTTGGCCGGCTCGTCGATGGCTTCGAGCGAGCTGGCCTGGGCGTAGACCTCCTTCCAGCGCTCGTCGTGGCGGACCTGCTCGCGGGTCTTCTCGACCTCGCGGATCGCCGGGGCGAGCTGCGGGGCCTGGGCCCTCGCGGCCTCCAGCCGGGCGTCGAGGTCCGGGACGACCGAGCCGGCGGCGACCTGCACGCCGCTGGCCTTCACGGTCCACTCGGCCTTCTTGTTGGCGGCCTCGCGGGCGAACCGCGGCAGGAGGTACGGCATCGTCGGGTGGCTCGCCAGCAGGTCCGACCACCGCGCGGCCACCGCCGACGCCGTGTTGCCCGAGTCCCCCTCGAAGGCCGACGCCCGCGCGTAGCCCCACAGGTCGTAGCCGACCGCCAGCCCCGCGAGCGCCGCGACGGCCGCCGCGGCCTTCGCCAGCCGGCGCAGCTTCCGCCGGCGTTCGAGCCCGACCAGGCGGTCGCGGAACTCATAGGTCCGGTTCGACTTCGGGTAGCGCTTCTCGTAGGCGGCGAGGCAGCGATGGAGCCGCGGCAGGTCGTCGGGCGCGAGGCCCCAGAGCAGTTCCATCTGGGCGCGGTCGCGGGTCTCAAGCTGGTCGGCGACCCAGCCGAGCGGCCCTTCCAGGCCCATCGGGCGGATCTCCGACGGCGGCCGGTTGCCGTCGGAGCCCGGCCCGAACGCGCTGACGGCGAAGATGACGCCGTCGGGCGCGTGCTGGCGGAGGGCGTGGCGGGTCATGCCGTACTGGCGGTCGACCAGGTCCTCGACGAACGCCTCGTCGGCGACCGAGCCGGCCTTCTCGCGGGCCAGGACGCGGTCGAACTTGGTGAGCAGCAGCGCGACGGGGCGGTCGGTGCTGATGTCCTCGGACTTCTCGATGTAGCGTTCGAGGAGGTTCTCCACCTCCTGCTGGCGACGCCGGCGCTCGGCGGGGTCGGTCGAGCCCTCGGGGTCCAGGCAGAGGAAGACGGCGTCGCAGCCGGCGAAGAACTCCTGGATCGGCTCGTCGGTCCCGAGCGTGACGTGCTCGCCCTGGTAATCCTTGACGATCAGCTCGAACCGCGCGGGGCCGTGATAGAGCCGCAGGTGCAGTTCGGTCTCGGAGAGGGTGCCGCTGGTGGGCTCGCCGGTCTCGATGGCGGCGATCTTCTCGGCGAGGTATTCGGCCGTCGGCGCGTCGGCCGCGGCCAGCCGCACGCCCGGCACCAGGCCCCCCGCCGCCTGGCGGTAGAACATCGCCAGCAGGGTCGTCTTGCCGACGTTCCGATGCCCGAACAGCGCGATCTTCTTCGGCCCCGTCAGCCGGGCCTCCAGGGCGTCCAGTCGCGCATTGCGGCGGTTCGACACGCTCCGTCCCCGATCCTGATAGGAACTGCCGACGACTGGGGGCGTCCGTGCCCCGGAACATGGAAGTGCGAGGCTCACAACGTCCTTCCCCCCTGGCGGGGGAAGGTGGCCCGAAGGGCCGGATGAGGGGGAAGACGCGCCAAAAGGCCGTCGAGATCCCGGGCCGGTCGGGCGGGCCTTCGGCTCCCGACGGCACCCGTGCTTCGCGTCCCCCTCATCTGACCGCTGCGCGGTCTGTCTTCCCCCGCGAGGGGGGAAGACGTGCCGATCACCTCGATCACCGGATTACTCATCGACCGTCCCCCGGCCGGCCCTTCACGCCGACCGTCGCAGCACCACGCGGCGGAACAGCCAGGCCAGGCCGGTGAACGGGCGGAGCATGGTGCGGAGGGGGAAGCCCAGGACGATCAGGAGCGCCCCGCACGCGACCACGGCCGCGAGGACCGCGCCGAGCTTGCGGAAGATCGGGAAGTCGATGCCGCGACTGGCCAGGGCCTCGCCGATGGTCGTCTCCAGGCCCGACACCACCCCGCCGCCGACGGCCGTCGCCAGCGTCACGCCGGCGCGGGCGAACTCGCGGACGGCATACTCCGTCGCGCGGCCCGCCGAGTCGATGAAGGCGTCCGGGTTGGCGTAGAACGCCGCCAGCACGCCGGCCGCCGCCAGCTTCTTCTTGTGCGGCAGCACCTGCGTCGTCAGGAACTCCCAGCCCCCCCTGCCCGTCTTGCGCAGGACGCCCAGGCTCTCGGGACCTTCCTTGACGATGACCTCGGCCACGTCGTCGCCGAAGGCGCGGACGGCCGTGAGTCCCTCGGGACCGAGCTTCGCGATCATCTGCTCGGCCTCTTGCGGGTAGCGCCTGGCGATCCGCGCGGCCGACTCGCCCATCTCGACGACGGCGCGCTTCTCGGCCGACTTCAGGGCCGAGAACGTGCGCAGGGCGTCGGCGTCGCGGCCGACGAGCTGGCCGAAGCGGATCTCCAGCAGCAACTCGCTGGGGTTCTCGACCTTGCGCGCGGCGCGTCCGAACTCGTCGGAATGCCTGGCGAGCTGTTCCAGGCTCTCCTCGGCCCCGTCGGCGAACAGCTTGCCGGCGGCGCGGGCCTCGACGGCCGCGGCGTCGCCGGTGCGGGCCAGGGCCTTGCCGCCGCGGGCCTCGACGAGGATCTGCTGCACGACCTCGTCGAGCCACGAGAACTTCCCGGCCCGCGCCGGGCCCGGCGCGAGCAGCAGCGCCGCCGCCAGCCCGAGCGCCGTCGCCGCCCGCCCGACCATCCGTCCGGCCCTGGAGAGGGGATGCATCATTCCGGTCCTTCCGCGCCGCGTGGGAAACCCGTCGAGGGCCATTCGCCCGCGACCATCCTCTATTGTATCGCCCGATCGCAGTTCGGCGGTGAGCGACGGCGGAATTGCCGGATTCGTCCCGGTCAGGTCGCCGGGGCGGCGGGCTCCCGGTAAAGCTTGTGGGCCTCGATGTAAGCCGCCACGGCGCTCGGGACCATGTAGCGGACGCTCCGCCCCTCGGCCAGCCGTCGCCGCAGGTCGGACGAGGAGACGCCGATCGGCGGGATCGTGACGGGCAGGAAAGGCTTGACGCCGGGCCCGAGGTCGGGGGCCTCGGCCTGCGCGCCGGGCCGATTCACGACCACGATCGAGGCCATGCGGGCGATCCGGTCGGGCTCGCGCCAGGTGGGGAGGTCGATCAGGCTGTCGCCGCCGATCAGGAAGAACAGCTCGTCGCCGGGGCGTTCTTCCTGGACCTGGGCCAGCGTGTCCACGCTGTACGACGGCCCGGACCGATCGGCCTCGATGTCGGAGGCGGCGAATCCGGGGTTCCCCGCGATCGCCAGCCGGGCCATCTCCAGCCGGTGATGGACGCCCGTCCGCTTCCGCCCGCGCTTGTGCGGCGGCTCGTTCGCCACCACGAACCAGACCTGATCCAGCCCGCACGCCTCGCGGCACTGTTCCGCCAAGATCAGGTGCCCGACGTGGATCGGGTCGAACGTCCCCCCGAACAATCCCAGTCGCATGGACGATTCGACCCCCGCTCGCGTCCTAATCCTCGCCTCGATACTGGACAAACCTACAGAATCGAGGCGGCCCGGGATAGAATACGATGTCAGCCGACGGCCCGGAAACTCGACGATAGGTCCGCCCGATGAGCGTTGTCAACCAGGATGAGCCGCCCGAGGGGACGGCCGAAAGCCGAGGAGCCTCGCCTCCTGAAGTCCCCTCTCCCGCCGGGAGAGGGCGGCCCGAAGGGCCGGGTGAGGGTCGCCGGAGTTCGGAGCGGGCGCGGGATGCTCGGAAGGGCGGCCCGGGCCCTCTGCTGCCGGCATGCCCTCCGAACTCCGACGACCCTCACCCGCCGCTGCGCGGCCGCCCTCTCCCGGCGGGAGAGGGGACCTCGGACGGGCCGGCCTCGCCCCCGACCCCCCGGCCCGGACGGCTGGTGCGGCCTCCCTCGTGGTTCGGCGCGGACGAGGAGGACGCCGACGAAGCCGGCGCGCCGGCGGAGCGCGGCGGGCTGTTCGTGGAGGTGGTGGTCAACCGGGCGTTCGACCACGCGCTGACGTATCGCGTGCCGCGCAAGCTGACGGCGGGCGTGCGGCCGGGCGTGCGCGTGAAGGTGCCGCTGGGGAAGCGCGGCGGGCTGGTGACGGGATACTGCGTGTCGGTCGGGCTGCTGCCGCCGGAGGGGCTGGAGACGTCGAAGATCAAGCCCGTCGCCGAGGTCCTCGACCCCGTCCCGCTCATCGACGCCCGGATGCTGGAGCTGACTCGCTGGATGGCCGGGTACTACCTCTGCTCGTGGGGCCAGGCGCTGGACGCCGTGGTGCCGGCGGGGGTGCGCAAGCAGGCCGGCACGCGCGTCGGCACCTTCCTAGTCGTCCCGGAGGAGTCCCGCCAGGGCTGGGCCGACGGCACGCTGGAGAAGACCCTCACCAACAAGCAGGCCGCGGCGCTCGACGCCCTCTGCCGCGCCGCCGACGGCGAGCTGCTGACCGTCGCCGACGTCTGCCGACGCGCCCGGTGCGGCCCCGGCGTGGTCGACGGCCTCCGGAAAGACGGCGTGATCCACACCGTCAAGCGCCGGCTCTCCCTCGACGAGATGAAGAAGGGCGACGCCGAGGACGAACCGGCCCCCGCGCCGACGGCGGCAAAGAAGCCCGACCTGACCCCCGAGCAACAGGCCGCGCTCGACGCCATGACGCCCGCCCTGCGCGGCGACGCCTTCGCGCCGTTCCTGGTGTTCGGCGTGACCGGCAGCGGCAAGACGGAGGTCTACCTCTCGGCCATCGAGGAGGTCGTGGCGCGGGGCCGCGAGGCGATCGTGCTGGTGCCGGAGATCAGCCTGACGCCGCAGACGATCCGGCGGTTCAAGCGGCGGTTCCGGCGGGTCGCCGTGCTGCACAGCCACCTGGGCGACGTGGAGCGGCATCGCCACTGGCGGAGCATCGCCCGGGGGGAGGTCGACGTCGTCGTCGGGGCGCGGTCGGCCATCTTCGCCCCGACGCGGCGGCTGGGGCTGATCGTGGTCGACGAGGAGCACGAGGGCACCTTCAAGCAGGAGACCGTCCCCCGCTACCACGCGCGCGACGTCGCCGTGAAGCGGGCGCACCTGGAGAACGTGCCGGTGCTGCTGGGATCGGCGACGCCCTCGCTGGAGTCGTGGTCCAACGCCGAGCGCGGGCGGTATACGAAGGTCGCCATGCCCAGCCGGGTCGAGAACCGGCCGATGCCCGCGGTGGAGCTGATCGACCTCCGCCACGAGAAGAACATGACCGGCGGCCTGTCCGACACGCTCCGCGACGCCGTCCAGCGCGCGCTCGACGACGACGGCCAGGTGATCCTGCTGCTGAACCGCCGCGGCTACAACACGTTCGTCATCTGCCCCAAGTGCGGCCAGGTGGTGAAGTGCCGGCACTGCGACGTCGCCGCGACGTACCACAAGAGCCGTCGCATGCTCATCTGTCACATGTGCGACGCCGAGCGCCCGTGCCCGCCGGCCTGCCCGTCCTGCCAGGCCCCCGTGCTGCACTACGGCGGCATCGGCACGGAGCGGCTGGAGAAGGAAGTCCTGGCCACCTTCCCGTTCCACGCCGCGAGGCGTATGGACTCGGACACGATGCGGAAGCACGGCAGCCACGAGGCGACGCTGGCCGCGTTCAAGGCGGGGGACGTCCGCATCCTGCTGGGGACGCAGATGATCGCCAAGGGGCTCGACTTCCCCAACGTCACGCTGGTCGGCGTGGTCGACGCCGACGTCGCGCTCCACCTGCCCGACTTCCGCGCCGCCGAGCGGACGTTCCAGCTCGTGGCGCAGGTGGCCGGGCGGACGGGCCGCGGCGACCGCCCCGGGCGGGTGCTGGTGCAGACCTACAGCCCGGAGAGCCCGGCCATCCTCCACGCGGCGCGGCACGACTACGAGAGCTTCGTCGCCCAGGAGCTGCCCCAGCGCCGCGACCACCTGGCCGCCCCCTACGGGCGCGTCGCCCGGCTGCTGGCCCGGGGCCGCGACGAGGGCCGGGTGAAGGCGTACCTCGACGCGCTGGCGGCCCGCCTGCGCGAGCGGGCCGACGCCGCGGTGAAGTTCCTGGGCCCCTGCCCCGCCCCGGTGCTGAAGATCAAGGAGGAGTTCCGATTCCACCTCCAGCTCCGGTGCGCCACGGCGGCCCCCCTGCACGCCCTGCTGCGCGACCTCAACGAGCCCCCCCCGCCCCCGCGGGTGGAACTGGCCGTGGACGTGGATCCCGTGGGCATGCTCTGAGCGGCGGCGGGCCCTCGGCAATCGGCCGGGCCGACATCAGGGAAATTCCGACAAAGCGACGGATTCGCGTTTACAGCCCGGGCGACCGGGAGTATCCTCCCCGCCGTTGGCTCACACATCGGACGACCAAGACCGGGGCTCATGGCCGAGTCCCTGCGGAGGCGGGCATGGATGCGACCGAATTCCGCTCTCATCCATCCTTTCTCCCGCGGGCACGCCGGGCCCCGGCATCGACGTCCGGGCGGTGACCTTGGGTCTCGCGACGACCGCACCACGCCGCGCCTTTCTGAGCGGGCGAGGCCGTCACGACGCGAGCCAGACGGAGCGACCGAGGAACCGGGATTGCGTCGTGACAATCCTATTCTTGTTCAGGAGGAAGAGATGAGCTTGACCAAGGGTTTGACGAGGCTGCGGTCCGCTGTCCTCGCCCTGGGCATGGTCGCCGGCGCCGGGACGAGCGTCGAGGCCGCCGCGATCCTGAAGTACCAGACCGCCACCGCGATCGACCTCAGCTCCGGCATCACCGGGGCGAACCTGATCAGCTTCACGCCGGCCTCCGGCGCGGGCGTCGACCTGGCCTCGGGCTCGGTGAACGCCGGCCTGGGCACGTTCACCGTCGCCCCGCCGGCCTCCGGCACCAAGACCGTGTACGACAACGTGAAGTTCGCCATCACCTTCCTGCCGCAGTCGATCGACGGCACCGCGATCTCCAGCGTCTCGCAGGTGATCACGGGCGTCCTCAACGGCGTGATCGACAGCCCCTACCACTCGACCGTCGTCGCCACCTTCGACCAGCCGAGCGGCAGCCTGGACCTGGGCTCGCAGACCATCACCCTGAGCTTCCCCAAGGGGGACAAGCTCCTGGTCCCGTCGCAGTCCAACGGCGGCGTCACCACGGCCGAGGCCCTGATCACCTCGACCAACTCCGAGGCCCCCGTCCCCGAGCCCAGCACGATCGCCCTGGTCCTGACGACCATCGGCGGCCTGGCCCTCCGCCAGCGCGTCAACGGCCGCCGGGCCCGCCAGTCGGCCTGAGCGAGCGAGCGAACGGCCCTCTCCCGGTCTCGCCCCCCTCCGGACAGGCGACGAATCATCCCGGCCCCCGGCGATCCCCCGATCGCCGGGGGTTTTCGCGCGCGCCGGTCAGCCGAACGCGTGCCCGAACGAGACGATCCCGCCCGCCAGCCACACGAACCGGCCCAGCGTCCACAGGGCCACGCCCACGGCCCCCGCCGCGCCGCCCCGCCCCCCCAGGAGCAGGCGCGAACCCAGCGCCACGACCGGCGCCGGCGCGAGCCACATCGCCAGCCACGTCGAGAACTCCAGGCAGCACGACTGCCCGCCCCGCGCGATCGCACCCGTGAACGGGCCCGTCACGGTCAGCAGCGTCGTCAGCACGCGCGGCCGATCCGCCAGGTCCGACGGCGACCCGGTCGACGTCGCCGCGAACGTCAGGGCCGAGAAGCCCAGCAGCAGCACGAGGAAGCTCAGGCGATAGGCCGACGCATCGCCGCACGCGCCCCGCCTCGCCCCTTCGAAATCCCGCTCCGACGGCGCGATCCCCATGGCACACCTCCTGCATCCAGCCTAGGGGCGACGGTGCGGCGACGTCCAGCGGGCGGCGGCGCGAGGGTGTGCCTTCGGAATTTGGCGATCGGTGTTCGACGTCTTCCCCCCTCGCGGGGGAAGACAGACCGCGAAGCGGTCCGATGAGGGGGACGCAAAGCACACGGCCCGTCGGGATTCGAAAGCCCGTCCGACCGGCCCGGGATCCCGACGGCCGTCTCGCTGGTCCTCCCCCTCATCCGGCCCTCCGGGCCACCTTCCCCCGCGAGGGGGGAAGGACGTTAGGATGCCCTCCCAACCTCCGACGCGATCCGCCAAATTCCGAAGGCACACCCGCGGCGCGATCCGTCACCGTCCCAGGTCGCCCCCGGGATCGGGCCGCCAGCCGAGGTGCAGCCGCGTCGTCGTGCCGGTCGTCGTCCGCACGCGATCGGCGATCCGGTGGCCGACGACCCAGACGATCCCCCCGCGATCGGCCACGACCGGGGCGAGGCCGCGGCCCTCGCGCGGGACGCCGCGCAGCCGCAGGAACTCGACCAGCCGCTGCCGCTTTCCCGACATGCCCAGCGGATCGAACCGCTCACCCGGGGTCGGCGTCCGCACGATCAGCGGGAAGGCGATCCGGTCGCGGTCCACGACCTCGTCGCCGTCGCCCACGGGGTCGACCTCCGCCCGGAAGCTCGCGCAGGCCCAGGGGACGGCGACCTCGCCCGGGGCTTCGAGGCGGACCGGGACGACCTCGGCGGCGGAGGGCGGCGACGCGCCCGGACGCTCCAGGATCAGCACGTCGCCCCCGGCGCGCAGCGCGACGCCCCCGCCGAGATGGTCGACGCCCTCGCCCGCGATCAGCCCCGCGGCCAGGCGACGCCAGCGGCGGGCGGTCATGGAGCCCTCGGGCCAGCCGGCCTCGCGCCAGGCGCGGCGGACGATCTCGACGGCCGAGGGCCCGGCGAGCCCCGCCGCCGCGCGGCGGTCGAAGGCGATCCGATCCGCGTCGACCGATCGGATCACGGCCGCGGCGAGCGGCGCCAGGAGCGCCTCGAGCAGCCGACGTTCCGCCGCCGCCAGCTCGCCCAGGCGGGCGATCGCCGCGACGGCCTCGGGGTTGTAGTCGGCCTCCAGCTTCGGGATCAGGTCGTGCCGGATCCGCGCGCGGGTGAAACGGGCGTCGCTGTTGGTCGCGTCCTCGCGATACGCGTGGCCGAGCCTCGCCAACTCGTCGCGGATCGCCCGCCGCGAGACGTCCAGCAGGGGCCGGACGAGGTCGACGCCCGCCGCGAGGGGCCGCCGCGCCGGGATGCCGGCCAGCCCGCGCGGGCCGGTGCCGCGGACGATCCGGTGGAGGACCGTCTCCGCCTGGTCGTCGCGCGTGTGGCCCACGGCCACGGCCGACGCGCCTCGCGCCCTCGCCACGCCGGCCAGCCACGCCAGCCGCGCCGCGCGGGCGTCGGCCTCGAAGTGGCCCGGGCGCGTCGGCCGCCACGAGCCCAGGTCGAACGGCAGGCCGAGCGACGCCGCCAGGTCGGCGACGAACCGGGCGTCCTCGCGCGCGGCCTCGCCCCGGACGTTGTGGTCCAGGTGGGCGACGCTCAATCGCAGCCCCAACTCGTCGCGCAGGGCGTGCAGCGCCAGGAGCATCGCCACGCTGTCGCCCCCGCCCGAGACGGCGACCACCCAGCCGGGGCCGACGCCCTCGGCCAGCCAGCCCGCAACCCGGCGGCGGACGATTCCCAGCCATGCGGAGGGGTCGGTATGATCGGAACTCGGAACGTCTCCCATCCCTCGCAGGATACCCGACCCGCCCCGACCCGCCGAGACGACGATGCCCGCAACCGCCCCGAACCCCGAGCTGATCGCGCTGTTGCGGTCGCCGCGATCGAAGTCGCCGATGCACGTCGAGGGGGATGGGCTGGTCTCGGACGACGGGGCCGAGCGGTATCCGATCGTCGGCGGCGTGCCGAGGCTGGCGGGCGAGGCTTACGTCGGCAGCTTCGGCCGCCAGTGGAACCGCTACGACGTCGCCCGCACCGAGGAGGACGAGGCCACCTTCGAGGCCAAGACGGGCGTCGCGCCGCGCGACCTGGCCGGCAAGATCGTGCTCGACGCCGGCTGCGGCGGCGGCCGGTACGCCCGCATCCTGGGCGACGCCGGCGCGAAGGTGCTGGGCGTCGACCTCAGCAGCGCCGTGGACAAGGCGTCCGAGTTGTGCCGCGACCTGCCGGGCGTCCAGATCGTCCAGGGCGACCTGCTCAACCCGCCCGTCGCGGAGGGGACGTTCGACCTGGTCTTCTCGATCGGCGTGCTGCACCACTCGCCCGACCCGCGGCGGGCCTTCGCGGAGATCGCGAGGCGGGTGAAGCCGGGGGGCCGGCTGGCGGTGTGGCTCTACCGCAAGAACACCGCGCCGCAGGAGTGGATCAACTCCGGCGTGCGGCTGGTCACCACGCGGCTCCCGGCCCGCGTCCTGGAGCCGATGTGCGTCGCGATGGGGGGGCTCGGGAGCATCCCCGTCGTCAACCGCACGTTGAACAAGCTGTTCAACTTCTCCGCCCACCCCGACTGGACCCTGCGCGTCTGCGACAACTTCGACTGGTGGGCGCCGGAGTACCAATCCCACCACACGCCGGCCGAACTCTCCCGCTGGTTCGAGGAGGAGGGTTTTGAAGACCTCCGCGAACTCCGCCCCATGAAGTCGGGCCGCCTCTACGATTGGGCCTACGACCGCGACCTCATCATCGGCTCGGGCGTGAACGTGATGGGGCGGAGGCGGGGGTGAGGCGATTCGCCTTTGCTGCCTTCGCCGGGGCGTTTTTCCTGGCCGTCATCGACCCGAAGGCCATCACGACGACCTTCCCCCCTGGCGGGGGAAGGTGGCCCGGAGGGCCGGATGAGAGGGACGACGAGCGCGACGGCCGTCGGGATCCCGAGCCGATCGAATCCTGCGGGCCTTCAACACCCGACGGTGCCCGTGCTTCGCGTCCCCCTCATCTGACCCCTGCGGGGTCCGTCTTCCCCCGCCAGGGGGGAAGACCGTCTTCGTCGAAGGCTCCTCAAAATCCGGGCGGTCGGCGTTTCGCTGCGGGCCGCGTCTTCAGCGTCCCAGCAGCTTGGAGACGGCCGGTTCGAGGTTCTTGCGGACGAGGTCCAGGCCGGCGACCTTGCCGTCGCGGTCGATGAGGACGCTGGCGGGGATCTGGGTCACGCCGTAGGCGCGGGCGTGGTCGGCCGCGTCGGGGCCGTTGAGGAGGTTCGGCCAGCGGAGGTTGTAGTCGAGGGCGAAGCGGCGGGCGGCGGGGAGGAAGGAGTCGGGGCCCGCCTTCTCGTCCTGGAGCGGATCCAGGTTGACGCCGACGATCTCGAAGCCGCGGGCGTGGTCGGCGTCGTAGGTCTCCTGGAGCCAGGCGACCTCGGCCGCGCTGGGGAGCGACCAGGAGGCCCAGAAGACGACCAGGACGACCTTGCCGCGGTGCGCCGCCAGGTCGAACGGCCGGCCGTCCAGGTCCTTGCCGGCGATCGCGGGGGCGGGCTTGCCGACGAGCTTCAGGCGGTTCAGCCGGGCGGCGAGGTAGTCGCGGACTTCGGGGGCCTCGGCCTTCTCCAGCACGAGCCGGAAGGCCTTCTCGGCGACGTCGTAGCGGCCGGCGTGGACGAGCCGCTGGTAGTAGGAGTCGGCGACGCCCAGCAGCTCGGGCGTGCCCAGGACGGGGCCGTCCCCCTCCTTGGCGGCGAGGAGCGCCTGGAGGTCCCGCAGCGAGCCGTCGAAGTCGCCGCGGTCGCTCTCGCCGATCAGCTTGACGAGGCTGGCCAGGACGTGGCACGAGGGGGACGGGAGGTGGGCCTTGAGGGCGGCCTCGGCGGCCGGCTCGGCCTCGGCGAAGAGGTCGGCGGCGACGGCCGATCGGAAGAGTTGCTCGTAGACGGCGGCGGCCTCCGCGGGCTTGAGGCCGGCGGCCAGCGCCTGGAGCTGCTTCAGGCGTTCGAGGTCCAGGGCCTTGAGCTTGCCGGCGTAGGCCTCGTCGATGGCGAGGATGGCGGCGGCGGTCCCCCGGTCGGGCCGGCTGAGGTTGGCCTCCTCGCCCTGGGGCGTCGCGGGGGCGGCCTGCTGGGCCGAGGCCGGGTGGGTCGGCGCCAGGCCGAGCGCGGCGACGAGCGCGATGGGGGCGAGACGGGTCATCCTCGGGGCTCCTGGTCGATCGGGGACGGTGTACGGCCGGCGACGGTCGGCGTCGCGGGGATCCGGGCGGCGGCCTTCGGGGCCTTCGCGGAGGCCCGCGGCCGGGCCCGACGGGGGGCGGCCGGCGTCGGCCGGTTGATGAGCCGCCAGAGGGAGGCGGCGAACAGCAGCGCGGCGACGATCGCGACCGCCCAGAGCGCCGCCTTCACGCCGGCCGGGATCGGGGCGGCGGGGGTCTCGCGGAGGAACTCCGAGAACGGCCGGGCGGGGCCCGTCGGGCCGAGCGTCTCGTCGACGAACAGCTCGTGCCCGCGCCGACGGATCGAGACCTCTTGCTCGGCTTGGTCGCGTCGCTCCCCGGACATGCCGCCGTTCTCCCCCCTCGCGAGCCCGGGGCCTCCCGATCCGGGGCCGCCGCCCCTCCAGACTAGTCCCGTCGGCCGGCCCGCACAAGGGACCCGCCGGGCCCGGGGCTCACGCCTCGGCGCGGAAGAACCAGTCCCAGCTCGGCGGCCGGTCGGCCAGCTCGGCCGCCCCCACGAAGTTCTCGTCCCAGGGGTAGAAGACCCGGTCGATCGTCACCGAGCGGAAACCGGCCTTGCCGAAACGGTGCTCGAACTCGAACGGCTGCCAGAACTTCTGGCGGAGGCCGCGGAACTGGAAGCGGCCGAACGCGAAGTCGTAATAGCGATGCTCGCCGTGGATCGTCGCGAACGTCTCCGCCTCGTCGGGCCCCAGGCCGCTCTCCAGGGCGTGGTCGTACAGGAGCATCGTGTGATACTGGATGGCGTCGATCGACGGGGCGATGCCGAGGAAGACGCCGCCCGGCCGCAGCGCCCGGCGGACGGCCGTCAGGGCGGCGTGGATCCGGCGGACGTCGGGCATCACCAGCGAGTTGACCGCCACGGCCACGTCGATCGCCCCGGCCAGGTCGTCCAGGTCCTCCATCGACCGCTCCAGGAACGTCACCCGGCCGAGGTCCTCGGGGCCGATTCGCTCGCGGGCCCTCGCCAGCATGCCGGGGGCGAAGTCCAGGGCCACCACCTTCCCGAACCGCGCCAGCAGCGGCGCCAGCAGCGGCCCCGTCCCGCAGCCCAGGTCGGCGACCGTGCCGGACCGATCGGCCACGCCGTCGAGCGCGTCCCAAAGCGGGTTGCGCACGGCCGGCCCGTAGGGGCTCAGGAACGTCTCGTCGTAGCGCGCCGCGTGGCGGCTCCACGACCGGCTCTGGTCGGGCGTCTTCCGGCTGAATTTCGGCACGGTCCCGATCACTCCCGTCCGGCCCGCGCCGGGATGGCCGCCCTCGTCCTCGGCCGGCCGATCGGAGGTCGGGTCGGCGGGGTCGAAGCGTTTCATGAATTGTAGGTCGCGGTCGGGCCGGAGGACCCTGGCGGCCTCGGGCCTCGAAATCCGGAGGAAGAATGGGGGACGCCCGGGACTTCGCGACCTCGCCCGGCGCGGCTCCCGGGCCTTAGAGCACCAGCTCCGAGCCGTCGAGGACGAGGGAGCCGAGGCGAGGGAGGGCGATGAAGTCGAAGCCGTTGGCGTTGCCGAAGGCCCACGACGCCGCCCCGAGCCTGCGCCGGGCCCTCCCCGGCAAGCGTCGCCAGACCGCTCGCATCAGCGCGTCGGCCGGCTCCGTGGTTTGAACGACGACGCGACGATTCCGTGACAGGGCGGCCGCGATGGAATCGGCGCGGTCGTCGGCCGGGCCGTCGGGGTCGCGGCCGAGGGGGGCGGGCTTGAGGCGGCCGGGGGGGAGCGGGGCGTGCTGGTCGGCGGCGGTCCAGTCGGTCCGGAAGGCCGGTTCGAAGGCCAGGGGGCAGGCCCCGGCGCGTCGGTAGGACCAGGGGGAGACGAACAGGGCGTGGAACGCCAGGGCCCCGGGCCGCCCCTGGTCGTCGCAGCCCAGCGAGTCGACCTGGACGACCATCCACGCGGAACGGTCGACCGGCAGGGCGAAGACGCTCCGGAACGGCCCGACCCCCGCGGGACGCTCGCCGAAGCGCGTGCAGGCCCGCTTCATCGCGTCGCGCCAGGCCGGGGGGCAGCCCTCGGAGGCCGCCAGCATGGCGTAGCCGCGCGACCAGAACGGGAAACTGCCGTACACCGCCTGCTCATAACCGATCGGGCCGAACATGCGTCTTCGTCCGCTCCTCGCCGCGCCGGGGCCCCGTGCAGGCCCCAAGGATACCGCGCCGGGGCGGTCGCGGGGGCGGACGGCCCGGCGGATCGCGCGATCCGCCGGGCCGCGGGGGTCATTCGGCGACGATCGAGAGGCTGATGGGGACGTCGTCCTCGGCCACGGCCGCCGGGTGCTCGGCGGGGAGGTTGGGGGCGACGACCTCGACCCCCACGCGATCCGCGGGGACGCCGGCCCGGACCAGCGCCTCGCGGACGGCCTCGGCGCGCCGCAGGGCCTGCTCGCGGCTGACGACGGCCTTGGCGTCCTTGAGGGACTCGCGGCCGTTGACCTTGAGCTTCACGTCCGGGTAGGCGGCGGCGACCTTGGCGATGAGGCCGATCGGCCGGGCGGCCTCGGCCGTCGGCCTGTCGTCCGCGTCGAAGGTCAGGTCGCCGGCGACGAAGGTCCGGGACTCGGCGACCTTGCCGTCGCGGAGGGCCTGGACCATCGACTCGATGTACGACCCTTCCGGCGCCTCGATCACGACGTCGCCCGGCAGCGCGAGCGAGACGGCCTTCGAGGTGGTCTCCTCGACGGGGCGGCCCTCGACGGTCGCGGGGGCGGGCGGGACGTCCCGGTCGGCGACGATCGCCGGGCGGTTCCCCGCGGGGGCCTCGGCCTTGTCATCCGGGAGGTCGAAACGGCTCGCGTCGCGGGGCAGGAGGTAGTAGGCGCCGACCAGGACTAGGAACCCGAGCGCCGCGGGGAGGGCCCAGCGGGCCGCCGACGCGGAGGGGTCGGCGGCGGGCGTCACGACCCTCGGCGCGGACCGGCCGGTCGTCGCGGCCGGCCGCACCGCGACGGCGGGCCGCTCGCCGGCCGTCGCGGCGGGGGCGGGCCGCTCGCCGGCCGTCGCGGCGGGGGCGGGCCGCTCGCCGGCCGTCGCGGCGGGGGCGGGCCGCTCGCCGGCCGTCGCGGCGGGGGCGGGCCGCGCGGCCCCGAGGTCGGCGAGCCCATTCAGCCCCAGCACCTCGGCCAGGCCGCCGGGGGCCTGGCGGGCGATCGCGTCGCGCTGGCCGGCCAGCAGGTCGCGGAGGGCGTCGAGGCCCAGGCCCCGGGACGCGACCGCCTCGCGGATCAGGCCGGCCAGGACCGGGGCGAGCACGCCCATGAGGGTCGCGACGCTCGCCGGCCGGGCGCCGGAGTCGTCCGCGATCAGGTCCATCACGCGGCCGAGCCGGTCGCCGAGGATCGTGCGGAGCAGGGCCTGGCCCCGGCCGACGATCGCGTCGAGCGAGCCGCCGCGGATCAGGTCGCCGACGGGGCCGAGGCCGGGCTCGTCCCGGGGCTCGTCGCGGATCGCGTCGGCGACGCGGCCCCCCTCGCGCGGGTCGGCCAGGGCGTTCGCCAGGCCCGCGAGGATCGCCGGCCCGCCCAGGGCGAGCGCCTGCTCCACGCGATCGGGCTGCTCGTCCAGGGCGACGCCCAGCCCGCGGACGGCGTCGCCGTCGAAGATCCGTTTCGCTTGACCGAGGAGGTCGATGGCCATGGTGCGTTCTCCCATCGGTGCGCGACGCCCGGGGAGCGGCCGTCCGCGGCCTCGGGCGAGAAAGGAGCCACTTCGACTCGATGTGCAATCGCCGTACCGCGCCTCCGCCCTCGGGAGGTCGATCGCGCCCCGTCGTCGACGGGGCGCGCATGCGAGCGCGCGGGCCGACCCGACCGATCGGAGGCGGACGTCCTTGGGCCCAGGGGGATGGGGCGGTTATGCTGGCCATCTCGCCGGTCGTCGGCAAGGGCGTGCCCCGGAGTCGACGCGGGCCGGCGTCCCCCCAAGGAGCCCCCCATGCCCCGCCCCCGCCCGGCCTCGCTCATCGTCATGCTCGCCTGCTCGGCAGCCCCCGCGGCCTTCGGGCAGGCCGTCCCGCCGGACGGCCCGCGCACGGTGCGTCTGCTGAACGTGGGGAACAGCTTCTCGCAAGACGCCACCCGCCACCTGGACGCCGTGGCCCGGTCGCGCGGGGACGTCCTGATCCATCACCAGGCCGCGATCCCCGGCGGCACACTCCAGCAGCATTGCGAGAAGGCCGAGGCCCACGACAAGGATCCCGACGACCCGAAGGGCCTCTACGCCGGCACGAAGCGGAGCCTGGCCTGGGAGCTGGCGGCCGAGCCGTGGGACTATATCACCGTCCAGCAGGCGAGCATCAAGAGCCACGACGTCTCGACCTATCGGCCCTACGCCGCGGCCCTCGTCGATCGCATCCGGCGCGGGGCGCCCGGCGCGCAGGTCGTGATCCACGAGACCTGGGCCTACCGCGCCGACGACCCGCGCTTCGACCCGGCGATCGAGCCGGCCGCCGGCGAGCCGGCCGACCGCGAGGCGATGCATCGCGGCCTGGCCGCGGCCTATCGGACGATCGCCCGCGAGTTGCACGCGCCGATCGTCCCGGTGGGCGACGCGTTCGACGTCGCCGACTCCGACCCGACGTGGGGATACCGGCCCGACGTGAAGTTCGACCTGGCCGCCGCGGCCTACCCGGCCGTGCCGGACCAGTCGCATTCGCTCCACACGGGGCGGCGGTGGTCGAAGCAGGGCGACGGGACGTTCCGCATGGTCATGGACGGCCACCACGCGAGCGTCGCCGGGCAATACCTGGGCGCCCTGGTGTTCTACGAGTCCCTCTTCGGCCGCCCGGCCGTCGGCGTCCCGTATCGCCCCAACGGCATCAACGCGGAATACGCGAGGTTCCTCCAGGAGGCGGCGCACAGGGCCGTCGCCGCCCTGGAGGGGACGGAGTTCGCGGCGCCGTCGAGGGCCGCCGCGGCGCGTTGAGGCCGATCACTCGGCCCCGCGACCGGCCTTGACCGGGCGGGCGTTCGTGGCGGGGAACCGCTTCGCCAACTCGGCCTTGATGGGGGCGAGCTTGGGGTCGGCGGCGAGGTTCTTCCACTCGTAGGGGTCGGCGGCCTCGTCGTAGAGTTCCTCCGAGCCGTCGGCGTAGCGGATGTAGCGCCAGCCCTCGGAGCGCACGGCGTGGTTGTCGCGGCCGAAGGTGGTCAGCGCGGGGACGTCCCAGGGGGCCGCGGGGTCCTTCAGCAGGGACTTGATGCTCGTCCCCTCGACGTGCGACGGCGTCGGCACGCCGGCCAGGTCGGTGAGCGTGGGGTAGACGTCCATGAAGTCCACGGTGCGCTCGCAGGCGACGCCGGCGGGCGTCAGGCCGGGGACGACCCAGATGAGAGGCGCGCGGGTGGCCTCCTCCCAGAGGGCGAACTTCCGCCAGTGCGACTTCTCGCCCAGGTGCCAGCCGTGGTCGCCCCAGAGGACGACGATCGTCTTGTCGCGGACGGGCGAGGCGTCCAGGGCGTCCAGCAGGCGGCCGACCATGGCGTCGGCGTAGGAGATCGCGGCGAGGTAGCCCTGCACGGCCTCCTTCCACCGGCCCGATTCCAGCATCAGCTTGTGGTCGCCGTCGGGCCTGGCCATCTTCAGCCCGGCCGGCGGCACGTCGTCCAGGTCGTCCTCCCTGTGGGGCGGGAGCTGGATCGAGTCGAGCGGGTGGAGGTCGTAGTACTTGCGCGGGACGTTCCAGGGCATGTGCGGCTTGTGCAGGCCGACGGTCAGGAAGAACGGCCTGTCGTGCGGCCTGTTGATCTGATCGATCCCGTACTGGACGATCTTCCACTCGCGCAGGTCCTCGTCGCGGGCGCCGTCGAGCGGGGCGAACTTGATGCCGCCGACGCCGTCGTCCCCGGTCGGCTTCGGATCCTTGCCCGCATCCTGGAGGTAGTCGTCCCACTCGGCGCGCCGGCTGTAGGCCTCGTGATAGATCTTGCCGGAGCCGAGGGTCTCATACCCGGCCTTGCGGAAGGTCGTGACGAGGGTCTGCTCCTTCGGGACGACGGGCCGCCAGTCCTCGTTGTTCTGGTAGACGCCCGTGGTCGACGGCCGCAGCCCGCTCATCAGCGCGGCGCGCGACGGGTTGCACAGCGGCGCGGCGCAGTACGCCCGCGTGAATCGCACGCCGCGGGCCGCGAGGCGGTCGATGTTGGGCGTGACGGCCTGGGGGTTGCGCCCCAGGTGGCCGACCCAGTGGTTGAGGTCGTCCAGCGCGATGAACAGGACGTTGGGCCGATCGTCGGCCCCGGCGGCGATCGGGGCCGCCGCCAGCGCGAGGGCCGCCACGGTCGTTCGGAGGATTCGCATGGTTCGGTCGGGTCTCGCGAGTTGGGGGCGGATTGGTCGCATGAATCTTCGTCCCCTCTCCCGCCGGGAGAGGGGACGAGCCCAGGGCCCTTCATCGTCTTGTGCCGAACAGTATCGGTCCGCAGGGCCGGACGCGGCTTCGGCGGCCGGATCGGCCTCAGTCCCCCTTCGGGCCGCCGCCGGGCCCCCAGAGCGGGGCGACGAGTTGGGCGTCCCACGACTCGAACGCGGCGAGCAGCTCCTTGACCTTGTCGGGGTTCCCGGCCGAGAGGTCGCGAGCCTCGCCCGGGTCTTGCACCAGGTTGTAGAGGCGGAACGGCGTCGCCTCGACCCTGGCGGCGTTGGAGCGGGCGCCGGGCTTGTCGAGGGTGGAGTCGTAGCGGACGAGCTTCCAGTCGCCCTTGCGGACGGCGGCCTGCGAGCCCATGCGCCAGAACAGGGCGTCGTGGGGCGAGCCGGGGTCCGCGCCGGTGAGGAACGGCAGCAGGTTCACGCCGTCGAGCTTCCATTCGGGCTTCGCCTCGACGCCGGCGGCGGCCAGGGCCGTCGGCAGGACGTCGAGCTGGATGACGGGCTTGCCGTAGGTCGACCCCGCGGGGAGCTTCCCCTTCCAGCTCAGGAGGAACGGCACCCGGACGCCCCCCTCCAGCGAGGTCCGCTTCGAGCCCCGGAACGGGTCGTTGCGCGAGCCGTTCTGCGTCGTGCCGAGCATCGTCGGGCCGCCGTTGTCGTTGAAGTAGGCGATCAGCGTGTCGTCCTCCAGGCCCGAGGCCCTGAGCTTCTCCACGATCGCCCCGACGGCCTCGTCGAGCGCCGTCAGCATGGCCGCGTAGGTGCGGCGGGCGGGGTCGGCGATCGCCGAGAACTTCGCCAGCCGCTCGTCGGTCGCGTCCATCGGCGTGTGGACGGCGTTGAAGGCCACCTCCAGGAAGAACGGCTCCGGCTTGCCCTTGCGACGGTCGATGAACGCCGCGGCCTCGCGGGCGAAGGCGTCGGTCAGGTACGCCTTCTCGTGGACGACCTCCGTCCCCCGGTAGATGTTCTCGGTCTTCTCGGCGAAGTAGGTGTGCGCGCCGCCGAGGAACCCGAAGAACTCGTCGAACCCCCGCTTCAGCGGGTGGTGGTCGGCGTCGGCCCCCTGGTGCCACTTCCCCACCAGGCCCGTCGCATACCCGGCCGCCTTCAGCCGGTCGGCGATCGTCGTCTCCGACGTCGGCAGGCCGACCCCCGGCGCGCCCGAGGGGTTCCACTCGTGCCCGAACCGCTGCTGATAGCGGCCCGTCAGGAACCCGGCCCGGGTCGGGCTGCAATACAGGCCCGAGACGTAGCCGTCCGTGAACCGCACCCCGCTCGCCGCCAGGGCGTCGATGTTCGGCGTCGGGAAGTCCTGGTTGCCGTGATAGCCCAGGTCCGCGTACCCCATGTCGTCCGTGATCAGGACGACGATGTTCGGCCGCTTCCCGTCCGCCCCCCACGACGCCGCGCAGGTCGTCGCCCAGGCCAGCGCGGCCCAGGTCGCCCCTCGCACCCACGCCCGCCGCCCGCCGTCCCGCTTGCTCGATCGATCCATCGCGCCCTCAGAAAAGCGTCTTCCCGATCCTCGGTCCCCGACGCGCCCCGCCGACGCGTCGCCCCACATCCAACCCCGTCGCCGGGCTCGGGTGGCGTATCGAGGGCCAAGATACCCGTCACATACTAAGTCGGTCAACACTGTAGGGAATTTGATGTTGACAAACCCTGTAGGAAAAGACGATATTCCCGCCGTGATCCACTGGATAGGTGGCGAGACGACCCAGAACTCGGAGGCGAGCGATGACGGACGTGGGCGATCGGATGAAGGCGAGGCGAGGTTTCACGCTGATTGAGTTGCTGGTGGTGATCGCGATCATCGCGGTCCTCATCGCCCTCCTGCTGCCGGCCGTGCAGTCGGCCCGCGAGGCGGCGCGGCGGGCCCAGTGCATCAACAACGTGAAGCAGCTGGGGCTGTCGCTGCACAACTATCACGACGTCCACGGCCGGTTCGCGCCGGGGTCGATCCAGGTCTCCAACCCGACGGCGTATCGCCAGCCGTTCATCACGTCGCTGCTGCCGTTCCTGGAGCAGGGCAACCTCACGGCGAGCTTCAACTTCAACCTGTCGTTCCAGCACGACGCCAACGAGACGACGCGATCGTCGCGGGTGAACGTCTTCGACTGCCCGTCCGACCAGAAGGTCGTCTTCACGAACAACGGCGGCAGCGTGACCGACGTGAAGGGGAGCTACGGGGTCAACTGGGGCCAGAACACCTACGGCGACCAGGTCCTCCCCGCGCCCTTCTCGCTGAACTACGGGGCCTCGCTGGCGGAGATCACCGACGGCACCAGCAACACCTTCCTCATGGCCGAGCTGATCCAGCTCCCGCACCCGACCGGCCAACCCGTCGAGACCATCGACCGCCGCGGCCGGGTCTGGAGCGATCAGCCGTCCTCCCACCAGGTGACGACCCGCAACGGCCCGAACACCCAGATCCCCGACTACGGCGCGTGCTGGCACGCCACCGACCCCCGCAAGGCCCCGTGCAACCGCAACACCGGCGACGGCCCGAACCACTTCATCGCCTCGCGGAGCCGGCACCCCGGCGGCGTGAACGTGCTGCTGGGCGACGGCTCCGTCCGGTTCATCAAGGACTCCATCTCCATCCCGACATGGAAGGCCCTGAGCAGCCGGGCCGGCGGCGAGGTCATCAGCTCGGATGCGCTCTGACGCTCACCTCCCCGGCGGCGAGTATTTCATACTAAATCTCTAGATTAAGGTGAATTCCCATGTTGACAAAGTCGATAGAGAAGACAAACATCTGAGGCGTGGTGCCCCTCATTGCGGGGAGGGGCGGCCTGACTCTGGAAAAGAGAGGGCGGGCCGTCCGGTCGGGCGGGCGAGGAGATCGCCCCCGCCGGGCGGCGGAAACGGGGAAGGGGTAGGAATCGTGAATCGCGAGCGGAATCAGGGCGGGACGACGGATCGTGGCGGCTTCACGCTGATCGAGCTGCTGGTGGTGATCGCGATCATCGCGGTCCTGATCGCGCTGCTGCTGCCGGCCGTGCAGTCGGCCCGCGAGGCGGCGCGGCGGATCCAGTGCACCAACAACATGAAGCAGCTGGGGCTGGCGCTGCACAGCTATCACGACGTCCACGGCCGGTTCGCGCCGGGCTCGATCACGGTCGCGATCACGCCCTCGAAGGACTATCGCCAGCCGTTCGTCACGTCGCTCCTGCCGTTCGTGGAGCTGGGAAACGTGGTGAACGCCTTCAACTACGACCTCTCGTTCCAGACGAACCAGAACGACACATCCCGGCTGACGCGGCTGGCCGTCTTCGACTGCCCGTCGGATCAGAAGGTGTTGTTCATCAGCGACAACGGCGGGAACTCGGACGTGAAGGGGAGCTACGGGATCAACTGGGGCCAGAACACGTTCGGCGACCCCGGGCTCCCCGCGCCGTTCGCCATCAACTACGGGGCGTCGCTGGCGGAGCTGGTCGACGGGACGAGCAACACGTTCCTGATGGCCGAGGTGCTCCAGCTCCCCGCCCCGCCGGGTGCGGCGTCGACGGTCGTCGATCGTCGCGGGCGGATCTGGACCGACCTGTCGACGTCGTATCACATCAACGCCCGCAACGCCCCGAACAGCCAGGTCCCGGACTACGGGGTCTGCGGCGAGCAGACCGACCCGCGCAAGGCCCCCTGCACCCGGAAGACGGGGACGCCGGGGACCCACTACCTGTCGTCGCGGAGCCGGCACCCCGGCGGCGTGAACGTGCTGCTGGGCGACGGCTCCGTCCGGTTCATCAAGGACTCGATCTCGCTCGCCTCCTGGAAGGCCCTGAGCAGCCGGGCCGGCGGCGAGGTCCTCAGCTCGGATTCCTACTGATGCTCAATACGACCTCGCGTCACGAACCGTCCCGCCTCCGCGCCCTGGCCTTCGTCGCATCCCTCGGGGCCGCCTGCGGCCTCGTCGGCTGCGGGGACCCGGGGCCCGAGCGGCATGCCGTCGCGGGCAAGGTCTCGCTCGACGGCAAGCCGCTGCCGACGGGCAAGGTCACGTTCGTCCCGCTCGACGGCGCGACGGCCGCCGTGGCCGAGGTCCACGACGGCGTCTTCCAGGCCGACGGCTCGACCGGCCCGGCGGCCGGCCGCTATCAGGTGGAGATCATCGCCGTCGAGCCCACCGGCAAGAAGATCCCCAACCCCGACGTCCCCGGCGCCACGCTCGACGAGGAGCGCGACCTCGTCCCCGAGCGCTACAACGTCCGGACCGAGTTGGTCGCCGAGGTCAAGCCGGGGGCCGACAACGCCTTCGAGTTCGCCCTCTCCTCCGAAGCCCCGCGCGGCAAGAAGGCCCGCCGCCGCTGATCCAGCCGGCCCGGGACGATCGACCCGACCCCAATCTCGACGCCCGTCGCCGTCCATCCCCGGCGGCCGGGCGTCGCCCCATTTCGGCGTCCGAAGGCCCGGGGCCTCCCCGCCCCGGATGAAGTTGACGCCCCCCGCGGATTGCCATAGGATTCGCGCCGAATTCGGCCGGCCCCGCGTGGGGCGGGGGCCGGTCCACGTCGCGAGGGAGGGCCGGACATGCCGCGATCGCCGGGCTCCCCGTGGCGCGGGCTGGCGCCGAGCCGGCCGCTGGCCCTGGCGATCGAGGCGGGGCTGCTGCTCCGCGTCCTCGCCGCCGACCTCGTCCAATGGCGCGTGGACCGCGCCGGCGACGGCCACGTCTGCCTGCTCCCGGACGCGGAATACTACTGGAAGCTCGCCCAGACGATCCGCGACGGCGAGGTCTTCCAGATCGTCGAATGGGGCGACATCCCCCACTTCGCCCTCCGCACGCCGGGCTACCCGCTGTTCCTCGCCGCCTGCCGCGCCGTGCTGGGGGACAACCCCCTGGGCGCCCGCCTGGTGCAGGCGGCGTTGGGGGCGGCGTGCGTGTGGCTCGTCTACCGGCTGGCCCTGGCGACGCTCGGGCCCGACCGGCGGCGCGAGGCGCGGATCGCCGCGGCGATCGCGGCGGTGCATCCGTACTTCATCGTCATGTCGGCCCTGCTGCTGTCGGAGGCCCTCTTCGTCCCGCTGCTGCTGGCCTACCTGTGGGCGATGGCCGCGCTTTGGGATCGCGACGACGCCCGCGGGGCGGTCGCTCCGGCGCTGGCGGCGGGGGCCGCGGCGGGGGCCGCGGTGCTGGTCCGACCGTCGTGCCTGCTGTTCTTCCCGATGGCCGTCGCGGCGTGGGGCGCGCATCGGCTGGCGACGCGCCGCGCGATGCGGCCGGCGATCGTCGGGGCGGTGCTGACGGCGGCGGCGTTCGCGGCCGTGATGGCGCCGTGGTGGATCCGCAACGCGAGGGTCTACGGCGCGTTCGTGCCGACGGCCCTCTGGATGGGCGCCAGCCTGTACGACGGCCTCAACCCCCGGGCGACCGGCGCCAGCGACATGCGGTTCCTGGCCGATCCCGACGTCTGGCCGCTGGACGAGCGCGACCAAGACGAGCGGCTGAAGGCCCGCGCGATCGCGTTCGCCCGCGAGAACCCCGGCCGCGCCGCGAGCCTCGCCCTGGCGAAGCTGGGCCGCTACTGGAGCCCCTGGCCGAACGCCGACGGCGTGCGGTCGGCGTGGCTGACGGTCGCCGCGGGCCTGGTCATGACGCCCCTGCTGGCGCTCACGGCCCTGGGCCTGTGGACGCTCCGCGGCGACGCCCGCGCCTGGGCCTTGCTGGCCGGGCCGATCCTCTACTTCGGCATGATCCATGCGGCGTTCGCCAGCTCGATGCGGTATCGGACGCCCGGCGAGGTCCCGGCGACGGCGCTGGCCGCGGTCGGCCTGCTCCGGGCCGCCCGTCCCCGCACCCGGACGGCGGCCTGAACGGGCGAGGAGGCGTGCGCATGCGATGGCGGAGGCTGGCGAAATTCCTGCTCTGGTCGGCGGCCTTCGGCCTGATCCTGACGGCCGCCGCGGCCTGGTTCGCCTACGCCTTCGTCACCGACGGCGACACCGTGGCCCGCATGCTCCAGGCGAGCCTGAGGACGTTCTTCCCGCGCGCCGAGTTCGAGTTCGGCCGTGTCGACTTCCGGCCGCTGCGGGGCAAGGCGACGCTCCGCAACGTCACGGCGACCCAGGTCGTCGACGGCAGGCCGTTCCGCTCGGCCTCGATCCTCTGGCTGGAGCTGCACTTCGACCCGTGGAAGCTCCTGGAGGGGAAGCGTGAGGTCAGCGACGTGGTGGTCAGCCGGCCGACGCTGCGGCTGGTCCGCCAGAAGGACGGCGGCTGGAACCTGGCCGACCTGCCGGCCCGGCCCTGGCCGCGGACGCCCATCGAGAACCCGCCGCCGGTGGACGTCGTCAACGGGACGATCGAGCTGGTCGCCGACCCCGACGCCGCCGCGGCCCCCCCGCGCCCCGAGGCCGACGGCCAGGCCGCCGCGGCCATCCTGCGCGACGTGACGCTGAAGATCCGGCCGACCGAGGACGGCCGCTTCCGCTTCGAGGGCTCGGCCCGCGGCGACCTGTTCGACCACGTCGACCTGAAGGGGGTCCTCGACCCCGACACCGGCGACGTCGACCTGGAGGGGCGGCTCGTCGACCTGACCATCTCCGACACCCTCCGCCGCCGCCTCCCCCCCGAGGCGGGCGACGCCTTCGACGCCCTGGCCCTGAAGTCCGGCGACGTCGACGTCGATCTGGCCTCGCTGGCCCTCCGCCCGGCCGCCGCCCCGGGGGCGCAGCTCGCCTACGACCTGAAGGTCCAGCTCCGGGGCGGCTCGTGCCGATGCCCCCACCTCCCCTTCCCGATCGACGACCTCTCCGCGCGCGTCGGCTTCGACGGCCGGACCCTGACGATCGACCACGCCGAGGGCTCCAACGGATCGACCCGCGTCCGGGCCTCGGGGCGGATCGACGCGAGCGACCCGGAGGCCGGCCCGCTGGCGATCCACGTCGAGGCCGACGACCTGGACCTGGACGACCGCCTGAAGCAGAAGACCCCGCCCCAGTTCCTGGAGCTGTGGGACGTCTTCAAGCCCCAGGGGCGCGTCGACCTGAAGGCCGACCTCTCCCGCGAGGCCGGCGGCCCGGTCGCCGCCTCGGCGTCGGTCCGGCTCAAGGACGTCTCGGCCCTCTACCGCCACTTCAAATACCAGCTCAAGAACCTCACCGGGACGCTCGACCTGCAAGGCCGTCGGCTGGCCGTCGACGTCCGCGGCCCGATCGGCGACCGCCCGGCGCGGCTGCACGGCACGGTGGACGACCCCGGCCCGGACGCGATCGTCGACCTGTGGATGGACGCCGAGTCGCTGCCGATCGACGCGGCGTTCCTCGACGCCCTCCAGCCGGACGTCCGCCGCTGGGTCGACAGGTTCAAGCCGGCGGGCGCGGGCGAGGCCCACGCCCGGATCCTCCGCCGGCCGCTCGCCGGCCCGTCCATGCCCCCGGGCTCGAAGTTCGGCGTCCTCAAGCCCGAGGGCCTGCTGGCGGTCCACGCCACGGCCGACCTCGACCCCGACCGCTGCGAGATCACCTGGGAGGGCCTGCCGTTCCCCATCCGACGGCTCGGCGGCCGGCTGGAGCTGCACCCCGACCACTGGATCTTCGAGAACATGACCGGCCGCAACGGCCAGGCCGTCATCACCGGCTCCGGCCGGGTCGAGCGGCTCGTAGGCCCCGACCTCCCCAATAACGAGCCGCCCCTGAAGATCGACCTGAACATCGCCGCCCGCGGCCTGTCGTTCAGCCAGGAGCTGCGCAACGCCCTCCAGCCGGCCTGGCGAAAGTCCTGGGACGTCGTCAACCCCGACGGCTCCTGCAACGTCGACGCCGTCATCGCCGTCGAGGCCCACAAGCCCGACCATGTCGTCGTCGCCATCACCCCCCTGCCCGGCTCCCAGGTCCGCCTGGTGATCCCCAGGTCCCCGGGCCCCGGCGTCGAGCCCGGCTCGACGATCGAGCTGCGCATGCAGGACGCCCTGGGGACGTTCCGGTTCGTCGACGGCACGGTCGGCATGAGCGACGTCAAGTTCACCTTCCACGGCGCCCCCGTCGAGTTCCGCGCGGGGAGCGTCCGGGTCGAGGACAGCGGCCGGTTCGCCCTGGAGGTCTCCGACCTGCAGGTCCGCAACCTGCTGCTCAGCGCCAACCTCCGGCGCATCATGCCGCAGCTGATGGCCCAGTTCGCCCTCCGCCTGGACGACGGCAAGCCGTTCACGGCCTCGGGCGACCTGGAGATCGGCTGGAGCGGCGACCCCGGCGAGCCCGCCTGGTGCGCCTGGGAGAAGACGCGGGTCTACTTCCTGGACAACAAGCTGATGGCCGGGATCCCGCTGGAGCACGTCAACGGCAAGTTCAAGGACGTCTGGGGCCGGTCCGACGGCCGCTCGCTGGAGGTCCACGGCCTGCTGGACGTCGCGAGCGTGAAGGTCGCCGGGATCCCGCTGGCGGACGTCCAGGGCCCGCTGGTGATCAAGGACGGCCGGGCCTCGCTGGCCAGCGTGAAGGGGAAGCTCCTGGGGGGCGAGGCCTACGGCGAGGGCTGGCTCACCCTGGCCGAGTCCCCCCGCTACAGCGGGGCCGTGCGGATCACCGGGGCCGACCTCCAGAAATACGCCATGACCCTCCCCGGCCGGCAGTCGTACCGCGGCCTGGTCAACGCCGACGTCCAGTTCGAAGGCCAGGGGGGCGACGTGCGCCAGGTCCAGGGCCGCGGCGAGGCCCACGTCGTCGACGGCGACATCGGCGAGCTCCCCTTCGTCCTCTCGGTGGTCAAGGGCCTGAACAAGATCCTGGCGCCCAACGTGATCCGCAGCCGCGGCAAGGCGATGTTCGACTCGGCCGACGTCGCCTTCAAGATCGTCAACGGCACCACGTTCTTCGAGGAGTTCAAGCTCACCGGCGACGCCGTCAGCCTGAACCTAAGCGACCGGGGCCGCAAGAACAAGAACGCGCGCGACCCGTTCGACAAGATCGACCTGACCTTCGACGTGGCCTACGGCCGCAACCGCTACAACCTCCCCCTGTTCTCCCGGATGATGCGCGAGGCCGGCGCCGAGCTGTTCCAGATCGACGTCGGCGGCACCATGGCCGCGCCCCAGGCGCGGCCCCGGATCCTCCCCACGGTCACCGGCGTGGGC
Source organism: Planctomycetales bacterium 71-10 (assembly GCA_001898385.1). Taxonomy (GTDB): domain Bacteria; phylum Planctomycetota; class Planctomycetia; order Isosphaerales; family Isosphaeraceae; genus Paludisphaera. The sequence continues at coordinate 15,743 of MKTT01000013.1, read as the reverse complement.
CGCGACCGCGAGTGAGCCCGCGGGCCCCGCGAATCGCCCCCGGGCGTGCCTTTGGATTTCGGCGAATCGCGTTGGAGTCGCGGGGGCCATCCTGACGGCCTTCCCCCCTCGCGGGGGAAGGTGGCCCGAAGGGCCGGATGAGGGGGAGGACGTGCCAGATGACCGTCGGATCTCGCGCCGGCCCGGTCGGGCGGCCGTCGAATCCCGACGGCCGCCGTGCTCGTCGTCCCCCTCATCGGACCGCTTCGCGGTCTGTCTTCCCCCGCGAGGGGGGAAGACGTCGGACGCCGATCGCCGAAATCCAAAGGCACACCCTTCGCCCCCCGCTCGCTTCCCGGGGCCCGGTCCGGCGTTGTATCCTCGGTCCGGAGGAACACCGCATGATCCCGATCCGCATCGCCGTCGCGCCGGCCGTCGCCGCCTGGGCCTTCGTCGGGGCCGCCGTCGCGCAGGGGCCGCCGGCCGCGAAGAAGTACGCCGTGGTCGCGCCGATGGCCGAGGGCCTCAACGCCGTCGCCATCAACGGCAAGGGGGACGTCGTCGGCTTCCACTGGGAGCCGGAGAACGGCGACCCGAACATCCTGTACGAGGCCCCGTTCCTCTCCCGGGGGGCCGAGATCGTCCGCCTCCCGCTGCTGAAGACCTACACCGCCACGTTCCCGGCCGGCGTCAGCGACGACGGCGTCGTCGTCGGCCGCGCCAGCAAGCCGGCACCGCCGCAGGCGTACGTCTACCTGCGCAACCAGGCGTTCGTCTGGACGGCCGACGAGGGGATCCGCGGCCTGGGCGCGCCCGAGCCCGACGGGGCCTCGTTCGCGACCGGGGTCTCGCGCGACGGTCGCCGCATCGCCGGGATCGGCGTCGGCGATTACCGCCTCCGCGCCGTGGTCTGGGAGCCCGACGGCGACGGCTGGAAGGCGGTGATCGTCCCCGACGGCGACCAGCTCGGTTCGAACGTCCTGGCCATCAGCCCCGACGGCAAGCGCCTGGCCGCCGTCCGCAAGGGGAAGCCCACGCTCTGGACCGAGGCCGCGCCGGGCGAGTGGAAGTCGGAATCGCTCGACGGGCCCGAGAACTACATCGTCCCCCGCGCCGTCAACGACGCGGGACGGGTCGTCGGCTTCCGCAACGAGGGCGACGGCGCGTACAAGGCCGTCGTCTGGACGCCGGGCCGGGGCGTGGAGGTGCTGAGCCCGCCCCCCGGCTTCGTCCACGCCCAGGCCACGGCCGTCAACAACGCCGGCGTCGTGGTCGGCCAGGTCGACGGCCCCCACGGCCAGCTCCCCGGCCCCCGCGCCTTCGTCTACGAGGACGGCCGGCTCCGCATCCTCGACGAGGGGGGCCCCGACTTCATCTGGGCCACCGCCGTCAACGACGCCGGCCAGGTCACGGGCGTGCTGGAGAAGGAAGAAGAGATCCACGCCGAGCCGCCCGCCGAGCCCGAGAAGAAGCCCTGACGGCCGCGACCGGCCGCGCCTCAGCCGACGAGGTCGCGGCCGAGTTCCAGGACTTCCTCCGCGTCGAGGACGCGGTCGTTGGACTCGAAGAGGGCCCGGACGGCCCGCTTGTGGATCTTCATCTTGAGGCCGCCGACGCCCAGCGCGCCCCACGCCTTGACACCGTCGCGGTCGACCCCCTGGTCGCCGGCCTCGACCCCCTCGACCCCCGACGGGGGGACGGCGTTGAGGTCGACGACCACGCGGAGGGCCGATAGCGCCCGCCAGGTCGCGGCCGGGAGGAGCTGGACGCCGCCGGCGCCCGCGGCGACGACCAGCGTCGCCCCTTCGAGCGCGGCGCGGGTCGTGGCGGGGTCGGCGTTGCTGAAGGGCGTGTAAGCGGCTCCGGTGGCCTCGCCCAGGCGCTCGGCCAGCTTGCCGGCGCGGGCCAGGTCGCGCGAGCCGACGGCGACGGTCGCCCCGCCGCGGCCGAGCAGCCGCGCCACCCGCTGGCCGACGGGCCCCGTCGCCGCGAGCACGGCCGCCTTCGCGCCGGCGAGCGAGCCGCCCAGGCTGGACGTCGCGGCCAGCACGGCCGCCGCGGCCGTGGTGTTGGAGCCGTTGGCGTCGAACAGGACCGAGACCCGGAAGGGCCCGAAGAAGGTCGACCTCACCTTCGCGAGCACGGCCTCGGCCTTCGCCACGTCCGAGCCGCCGACGAACAGCGCCGTGCGGCGGAGGTCGGACGGCCCCCGGGTGAAGAGGGCCCCGTAGACGAGGTCCTGCACGTTCTCGGGCGTGACGTCGCCGTGGCGGAACAGGTGGTCGACCTTGGCGTCGACCGCGACCACCGCGTCGAACACGCTGGGCTGGGGGTCGACGTCCATCTGGATCAGGATCGTTGCCTTGTCATCGGCCATGACGACCTCGGCGCGGTGGCGTGATGGGAGGCGTTGCGGATGGGTCGGAGTCCGTCCCGGCTGGGCGCGGACGGATCCGAAACGACGCCCTTCCCCCCTGGCGGGGGAAGGTGGCCCGGAGGGCCGGATGAGGGGGATGACGCGCCAGGCGGCCGTCAAATCTCATAACGGCCGATCGGGCGGGCCCTCGATATCCAACAGGGCTCGTGCTGGTCGTCCCCCTCATCCGACCCCTGCGGGGTCTGCCTTCCCCCGCCAGGGGGAAAGGCGTCGGAGAGGCCGCGATTCGGCCTCCCGGACCGCGTCGGTCACTTGGCGAACGGGTGCTCGACCGAGTCCTTCTTGGCGGTGATCTCGGCGATCTTGGGCTCGTTCTTCATCGCGTTGGCGATGGCGAGCTTGGTCGCCTCGTAGTTGAACTTGAGGATCTTGGCGTTGTCCTCAGCCTCGGGGTGGATGAACACGCCGCAGACGATGACCAGGTCTTCGGCCGCGGAGGCGGGGATGACGCCCTCGCCCACGCTGTCGGCGACGGCCTTGGCCACGGCGGACTGGGCCGGGCCGAACATCTGCACGGCCTGCTTCATCCCCTTGATCGTGACCTTGGTGATCATCACCGTGGCCGGCTTGGCGAGCAGGTTGGGCGTGAGGACCGCCAGCAGGTTGGTGTGGCCGTGCGACTGGTTGGCCAACGCGTTGGCGAAGGCGACGCCCACCGGGCCGTCCTTCTTGCCGATCAGCAGGTCGATGTGGGCGATCTCGTTGCCTTCGCCGACGAGGGCCTCGCCGATGTTCATGAGGATGTCGCTGGCCATCGCGTTCGCTCTCCCTGGATTCCTGGATTCGTTCTGAAACGCCCGCGCGGGAGCCGCTCCGGGCCCGGCCGCGCGCGTCCGGATCCGCGCCGCGAAGGGCCGGCGCGCGATCGAGACCCGCATGATAGACGGCCCCCCCGCGGCGGGCAACCCCCCGAAGATCGTCGGGGCCGGGCGAAACCCCGTTGTCTCGCGCCTCGCAAGCTGGTTGAATACTTGTCGAGCGGGGGGGCGTCCGCCCCGGGCCCGCTGCAACGATCCCCCTACGACGGAGAGAATGATGCACAAGCTCCTGACGCTGGCGGTCTGCGGCGTGCTCACCATGGGCCTGGGTGCCGCCCTGGCCGACGACGGCAAGAAGGTCACCATCGAGGGCGGCGGCGTCTGCGGCAAGTGCGCCCTCGGCGAGACCAAGGAGTGCCAGAACGTCGTCATCGTCGAGAAGGACGGCGCCAAGAAGACCTACTACCTGGAGAAGAACGACTTCTTCAAGGACGCCCACGGCGGCCTGGGCATCTGCACGGCCAAGAAGGACAAGCCGGTCAAGGTGAAGGTCGTCGGCACCTGCGAGGAGAAGGACGGCAAGCTCGTCCTGACCCCGACCGAGAAGATCACCAAGGTCGACTGACCGAGGTCGCGACCCGATCGCCCGGCCCCGCCCCGAGCCCCTCGGCGCGGGGCCGTCTTGATTCCCGCCCATGAACGTCCTGATCGTCGGAGCCAGCACGCGGGCCGCGGCCTTCTCGGCGCTCCGCGCCGGGCTCCGTCCCCGCTGCCTGGACCTGTTCGCCGACGCCGACCTCGCCGCCCGCTGCCCGGTCGCCCGCCTCGACCCCGACGGCCCGTTCGACCCGCCCGCGTGCGACGCCTGGCTCTACACGGGATCGATGGAGGCGCGGCCCGACCTCGTCGGGCGGCTCGCGAGCGCCGCCCCCCTGCTCGGAAACGACCCCGACGTCCTGCGCCGGGCCCGCGACCCCTGGGTCGTCACCGACGCGCTGATCGCCGAGGGGCTGCCGACGCCACGCCTCCGCCGCGTCGCCGAGGGCGCGCCGACGACGGGCCGCTGGCTCGCCAAGTCGGTCGCGACGGCCGGCGGCCTGGGCGTGCGATGGGCCCGCGACGCCGGGGGCGTCCCGCCGACGCACCTCCAGGAGTTCGTCGAAGGGCCGACGTTCTCCGCGCTGTTCGTGGCGGCCGGCGGCGATTCGCGGCTCGTCGGCGTGGCGCGGCAATTCCCGGGCGTCCCCGGGGCACCGTTCCTCTACCGCGGCGGCGTCGCGCCGTGGCCCGTCCCGGACGCGGCCCGCGCGGAGGTCCGCCGCGTCGGCGCGGCGCTCGCCCGCCGCTTCGCGCTCGTCGGCCTGCTCGGGGTCGACTTCGTCCTGGCCGACGGCCGGCCGTGGGTCGTGGAGGTCAACCCGCGCTACACGGCGTCCGTCGAGCTGTTCGAATACGCCTCGCGACGTCCGCTGATGCGCGATCACGTCCGCGCGTGCGTCGATCGCGAGGTCGAGGCGGAGGAGATCCGCGGCGGCGAGGCCGTCGGCAAGCGGGTGATCTACGCGGGGCGCCGGCTGACGTTCCCGGAGATCGCGCCGCCGTCGATCGAGGACGATTTCCTGACGCCGGACTTCGCCGACGTCCCGCATCCCGGCGCGGTCATCGAGGCCGGCGAGCCGGTCCTGACGGTCCTCGCGCGGGCGGAGACCCCCGAGGAATGCGTCGCGCGGCTGGACCGCGCCGAGGCGGCGTGGGTCGACCGGCTGGCCCCCTGACTGGGTATAGCTCTCGATCCCGGAGATTCCGGTGGATCGGGGGTGGGGCGACCGGGCAGGGTGTGCCTTTGGAATTTGGCGTCCGGCGTCTTCCCCCCTCGCGGGGGAAGACAGACCGCGAAGCGGTCAGATGAGGGGGACGCGAAGCACACGGGCCGTCGGGATTCGAGGGGCCGCCCGTCCGCGCCGGCGCGAAACCCGGCGGCCCCTCGCTCGTCTTCCCCCTCATCCGGCCCTTCGGGCCACCTTCCCCCGCCAGGGGGGAAGGCCGTTATGATGCCCCTTCAACCTCCGACGCGATCCGCCAAATTCCGAAGGCATACCCTCCGGGCCGGCCGCCCCACCCTTCACCCCCGGGGCTCGCCCCGGATCCATCGCCCGGAAACAGAGCTACTCCCCCTGATTCAGCGGAAGCTCTCGGACTCGCCGGGGAAGTCGCCCGAGCGGACGTCGGCGACGTAGCGGCCGGCGGCCTGTTTGATCGCCTCGCCGAGTTCGACGTAGCGGCGGGCGAAGCGGGGGCGGAAGCCTTCCAGCAGGCCGAGCATGTCCTGGATCACCAGCACCTGGCCGTCGCACCCCGCGCCGGCGCCGATGCCGATGGTCGGGATCGGGACCTCGGCGGTGATCGTCGCGGCCAGGCTCGCCGGCACGCATTCGAGCACCACCGCGAACGCCCCGGCCTCGGCGACCGCCATCGCGTCGGCCCGGATGGCGTCGGCCTGGCGCTGGACCTTGAACCCGCCGAACTTGCGGACCGACTGCGGCGTCAGGCCGACGTGCCCCATCACCGGGATCTGGGCGTCGACCACGGCGCGGATGGCCGCGGCGGTCCGGACGCCCCCCTCCAGCTTGACGGCCTTGGCCCCGGTCTCCTTCAGGATCCGCCCGGCGTTGCGGATCGCCTGGGGCCTCGACGCCTGGTAGGAGAGGAACGGCAGGTCGCAGACGACGAACGCCCGCCTCGCGGCCCGCGCGACCATCTCCGCGTGGTAGACCATCTGGTCGAGCGTCACGCCGAGCGTCGTGTCGCGGCCCTGGACGGCCGTGCCCAGCGAGTCGCCGACGAGGAGGCAGTCGACGCCGGCGTCGTCGAGCCAGCGGGCGGTGGGGAAGTCGTAGGCCGTCAGGGTCGTGATCTTGCGGCCTTGCTTCTTCCAGGCGTCGAAGTCGAGGACGGAGACGGGTCGGTCGTCAGTCGGCATGGCCGGGCTCTCGGGGGTGGAGGTCGGCCAGGAAGACGTCGGGCCGGTCGATCACGATTTTGTAACGATGGCCGATGTCCTGGTGCAAGTCCGTTCGCGCCGGGTCGCCGTCGAGGAGGTCGACGCCGAGGTCCGCGAACCACCGGGCGCCCCGGCTTTCGTAGAACTCGACCAGCTCCAGGGGGGAGATGAGGTTCGCCTGGGGCGCCCATTCCGAGGCCGCCCGCGTGGCCGCGGCGGCGGTGTACTCCAGCCGGCATCCCCGGCGGTCGGCCTGGTAGAGCAGCGCCTCGGGGGCGACGATCAGGTCGTCGGGGGCCGTCTCCTCGGCCACGGCGCGGCCGGCCTCGGCCAGCGTCGCCCACTCGTCGGGCGTCCGCCAGGTGGAGTCGGAGAGCCGGAGCGCCATCGCCGCGAACGCGAGCGCCGACGCGAAGGCGAGCCCCGGCCGCCGGGCGTCCAGGCGGCCCCAGGCCGCGCCCAGGCCCGCCGCGGCCGCGGGCGCCAGGCAGAGCCAGTAGTATTCGTGGTGCAGCTTCGCCGCGAGCGCGGCCATCGTCGCGGTCGCCAGGGCGGCCCAGGCCCACCAGACGCGCGCCCCCGTCGCCGCCCCCCGGAGGCCCCAGAGGGCCCCCAGGAACCCCAGCGGCGTGAACGCGCGGACGACCAGGAACTTCCCGATGGATCGCCACGTCTCGCCCGAGCCCAGCGCCCCCGGGCCGAGGATCCCCATCCAGATGTCGCGGTTCTCGGCCGAGGCCCCCGAGGCCGACAGCGCCGTCAGGTGCGACGCCCAGGCGTACCACGCGACGGCCGGCAGCAGCGCCGAGGCGCACAGCGCGACCGCCTTCCAGTCGCGACGCGGGAAGACGGCCAGCAGCGCGACCGCCAGGATGTAGGCCGCCGTGACCTTCGCCGCCAGGCCGACGGCCATCAGGCCCCAGCCGGCCGCCATCAGGGCCCGGCCCCCGCCCCGCGCGACGGCGCGGTCCCAGCAGGCCAGGCCCGCCGTGCAGGCGCCGATCATCAGCGCGTCGGGCTGGAACGCCCGGCCGTAGCGGATGACGATCGGCAGCATCGAGAACGCCGTCGCCGCCGCCAGCGCCGGGCCCTCGCCCCAGCGCCGCCGCGCCATCGCGTAGACGCCCCACGCCGCGAGCGTGGCCGCCAGCGCCGAGGTCAGCCGGCCGCAGGCGTCCAGGGGCAGGCCCGACGCCCGCCGCAGGCCGACCACGAGCGCCTGGTAGACCGGCGGCTCGACGGGGAAGTAGTTCGGGAACGGGCCGGTGTCGAGCCGAGGCCGGAGGAAGCCCGACCCGCGCTCCAGGTTCCGGGCGACCATGGCCGTGGGGACCTGGCGGCCGACGTAGTTCTCGGCGATCGGCTGGCCCGGGTGGAGCGAGCGCAGGACCAGGCCGGCGAGCAGCGTCAGCGCCAGCCGCGCGGCCTCGGCCCCGCGGCGGGGGGCGGGCGTCGCATCGAGCGTTCCGGAGGGCTTGGGGGTCGTCATGGCGATGGCCGGGCTTTCTATCGTGAAAATCCGCTCATAGAAGAAACGCGAGCGATTTTCGATTGCATCGCTCGCATCGGCGTGTCACGATGCGCCGAATCCCATCTCTCGCCCCCGGCCCGGCCGGGGGGCCGTCGCGCCCCCCCTCGCGGGCCCGTCCCTCTCCACGTCAGGAGGTCGCCATGATGCTCGTGAGCGAAGTGCTCGACATGAAGGGCCGTCGCGCGGTGACGATCGACCCCGAGGCCACCGTGCACGAGGCGGCGGCCAAGCTGGTGCAGAACAACGTCGGGTCGCTGCCGGTGGTCGACGACGGCCGGCTGGTCGGCGTGATCTCCGAGCGCGACGTCATCCGGCTGATGCACCACCGGGGCGACGGCTTCGGCCGGCTCCGCGTCGTCGACGTCATGACGTGCAACCCGGCCACCTGCCGCGTGGACGACACGGTGGACGACGTGATGGGCCTGATGAGCGAGCGCCGGATCGCCAAGGTCCCCGTGGTCGAGGACGGCGCGCTGGTCGGCGTGGTCTCGGTCGGCGACGTGGTCAAGGTGATGTACGACAAGGTCTCGTCGGAGAACCGGCATCTGTTGTCCTACATTCAGGGGGTCGTCTGACCCGCGCCCGGCCGATCACGCCGCCCCGGGATCCGCGTCGACGTCGCCCGACGCGGACTCGGGCGTGAGCGCCGGCGGCAGGCCGGGGCCGCCCGCCTTGCGGTGGAGGTCGTGGCCCTCGGGGATCGGGCCGTTCCAGCGGCCGTAGAGGGCGGTGAGGTCGGCGAGCCGGGCGGCCTCGGCCGGCGTGGGCCGGCCCGGGAGCATGCGCCAGCCCCAGTTCCCCTCGCCCCGGCCGGGGACGTTCATCCGGGCCTTGCTGTCCAGCCCCAGCACGTCCTGCATCGGCGCGATCGCCACCTGCGCCACCGAGCCCCAAGCCTGGCGGATCAGGTCCCAGCCGAACTCCTGGCCGTCGGTCCCCACGAACCGCAGGGCGAACAGCCGCTCCTCCTCGATCTCCTCCAGCGACTGCGTGGTCTCGACGTGGGGGTTGGAGATCCAGCCGTAGCTGGTGTCGTTGTCGTGCGTGCCGGTGTAGGCGATGCTGTTGACGACGTGGCGGTACGGCAGGTGCTTCTCCGCCTCCGGGTCGGGCGAGAACCCGAACTGGAGCACCCGCATCCCGGGCAGGTCGAACTCGTCCCGGAGCGCCTCGACCGGGGGCGTGATGACCCCCAGGTCCTCGGCGATGAACGGCAGGTCGGGGAAGTGCCCCTTCAGCGCGTGGAACAGCGCCGGTCCGGGGCCGGGCACCCAGCGGCCGTTCACGGCGGTCTCGGCCCCGCCGGGGACCTCCCAGTACGCCTCGAAGCCGCGGAAGTGGTCGATGCGGATCAGGTCCACCTGCTTCAGCAGGGCGCCGATCCGCTGCGTCCACCAGGCGTAGCCCTCGGCGGCGTGGGCGGCCCAGTCGTAGAGGGGGTTCCCCCAGAGCTGGCCGGTCTCACTGAAGTAGTCCGGCGGCACGCCCGCGACGAACGTCGGCCTGCCCTCGGCGTCGAGGAAGAACAGGTCGGGGCGGGCCCAGACGTCGGCGCTGTCGTGGGCGACGAAGATGGGGATGTCGCCGATCAGCTTGACGTCGTGCCTGGCGCAGGTCTCGCGCAGGGCCCGCCACTGCTCGTAGAAGACGTACTGGACGAACTCGTGGAACCGGACGGCCTCGGCGGCCTCGCGGGCGAACGCCTCCAGCGCGTCGGGCCGGCGCGAGACCAGCTCGGGCTCCCACTGGAACCAGGCGGAGCCGTTGCGGACCTCCTTGATCGCCATGAATAGCGCGTAGTCCTGGAGCCAGTGCTTCTCCCGCTCCACGAACCGGTGGAACTCGACGTCGGCCGGCGAGGACCGCGCGAACGCCCTGGCGATCAGGGCGTTCTTGGCCCGGATCACCTCCATGTAGTCGACGTGGTCGGTCGCCGGGACGGGCTCGGGGAGGTCGGCCTCCTCCAGCCAGCCGCGCTCGACCATCGCCTCCGGGCTGATGAGCAGCGGGTTCCCGGCGAACGACGAGTGCGACTGGTATGGCGAGTTGCCGGCGCCCGTCGGCCCCAGGGGGAGCGTCTGCCACCAGCGCTGGCCGGACGCGGCCAGGAACTCGACGAATTTGTGGGCCCCGGGCCCGATGTCGCCGACGCCGAACCGCCCCGGGAGCGAGGTCGGGTGCATGAGGATGCCGCTGGACCTGGGGTATCGCATTCTCTCGCCTCGTGGGTCCTCGCCTCGATCTCGCCCCGGCGGCCCGCGTCGCCGCCCTCGGGGGATCAGCCCGTCGCCTGCAGGAACCGTTCCAGCGCGTCGCGGAAATCGGCCCGGTTCTCGATGTGCGGCATATGCCCCACGCCCGGCAGGACTTCCAGCCGGGCACCGGGGATCTCGTCGGCCAGCCCCCGGGCCACGGCGGGCGGGTTGACCAGGTCGTCCTCGCCCACCAGCACCAGGCACGGGACGGCGACGGCCCCCAGCCGGCCGCGGGCCTCGTGGTCGGCCGCGGCGCGGGCCTGGCGCGAGAACGCGGCGACGTCCTGCGGCCAGGGGTTGCGCTCGGCGAACCGGATCAGCCCCTGCACCTGCTCCGGGTGCTCGTAGAACGCCCGGCCGACCAGCAGCGGCAGCGTGCCGTTCGAGAACCGGACGGCGTCGCCCCCCGCCATCTCGCGGAGCTGGATCCACGACTCGATCACGGCCCTGCGCCAGGGGGTGGTCTCGGCGTGCGTCGACGCCAGCACCAGCGACCGGACCAGCCCCGGATGCCGCAGCGCGACCTCCTGCGCCACCAGCCCCCCCAGCGAATGGCCGACGACATGGGCCCGGTCGACGCCCAGGGCCCGCAGCCAGGCGGCGACGTCGTCGGCCATCTCGGCGGTGGTGTAGGGGGCTTCGGCCCGCCAGCTCCGGCCGGCGTCGCGCGAGTCCAGGGCCAGGGTCCGGAACGCCTTCGCGAAATGGCGCTGCGCCAGGCTGAACGCCCGATGGTCGCCCCCCAGGCCGCTGAGGAAGACGAGGACGTCGGGCCCCTCCCCGGCCTCCTCGTAGTAGAACTCGCGATCGTCCAGGGAGATGGTCGGCATCGGCGGCCCGTGTTCGCGTCGGCTCCCCGCGGGCTCCCGCGGGCGTCGTTGATAGCGTATGCCGGGCCGGGCTCCCAAGGAAGTCGTCGGGGCGAAGATCGCGAGGATTGCGCCCGGGATCAGGCTTCGGGGAGGGGGGCCAGGCGCTCGCTGCACTGGCCGACGACCTCGTGGGCGACCTGGTTGGGGCTGTAGCCGCGGGGGAGCCGGAGGAGGGGCTTGTCGTAGCGGTCGCAGAACGCCTTGACGTCGCCGAAGGCGTGGCTGGACCAGCGGATAGCCAGGATCACCAGGGCGACGTCCGGGCGCGCGACGGAGGGTTCGAAGTGGTCGATGGACTCGTGCTCGCGGGTCTCGATCCAGATCAGCTCCTTCAGGTTGAAGGCCCGGCGGATCGCGTCATGGGCCTCGGGCCGGCGGGCGCCGCCGATCAGGACGACGGACTTGCCGCCGAGGAGCCGAGCGGCCTCGACGACCTCGGCGGTGGGGGCCTCGGGGGGGGCGGGCTCGGCGGCGGTGCGGCGGGCGGCGAGGTAGCGGTCGATCTCGCGGAGGACGAGCTGGAGGTTCCGCGGCGGGTCCTCCAGGTCGGGCATGCGGTCGAGGATCGGCAGGAGGATCTCGCGGACCTCGACGTTGCTGGCGGCCTCGCCGCCGGCGATCAGTGCGTCGACGCTGGCGACGATCTTGCCCCAATCGTAGTCGTCCCCCATGTCGCCGGCGACCCGGCGGGCGTGGTAGCGGGCCTTGCTGAGCAGGGACTTCCGCGCCTTCCCCTGGCGGAGCGTCTCCTGCAAGCCGGCGTCCAGCTTCTCGATCCGGGCCTGGATGTTGGGATGCCCCGAGGGGGAGGCCGGGTCGTCCAGCCGCATGAAGCGCCGGATGTAGATCTGCTCGCGGGCCGCCACGCCGCGGAGCCAGTCGTAGGCGGCGAACTGCTCGGGGTCCTTGCGGTCGTCCACGCGCTCGATCGCCACCCGCAGGGCGGACTGGGCCTCGGCCAGCAGGTCGAGGGCCGGTTCGAAGAAGCGGCGGTCGCGCTCGACGTTCGGCAGCAGGCCGCGGACGAGGGCCACGGCGTCGGCGACGGCCTCGTAGCAGCCGGCGGCGTCCTCCAGCGGCGAAGGGTCGTCGGGGACGGAGAAGTCGGGCGAGTTCATCCAGAGGAAGCAGCCGGCGGACCGGGCGCGGTCGAGGATGTCGCGGTCCCTGGGGGCGACCTCGAAGGCGAAGTCCGACCCCTCGTCGATCCAGCGCCGTCGCGAGACGGCCCAGCGGATCCCTTCGGCCTTGAGCCGGCAGCGGGCCTCGACCCCCGGCAGGTCCTCGTCCGACGTCCCGCGATCAATCCGGATCTCCGCGGGCTTCGGCGCGGGGGCCGGCGACCGCCCCAGCGTCAGCTCGGGGAGCGGGGCCGGCGGCGTCGGCGACGGCGTCGCGACCGGCCCGACCTCGGCGGGCTCCGATTCCGACGCCGCGACCGGCTCGGAGACGTCCTCGGGCCGATCCGTGGCCGCCAGCAAGGCCGAGGCGAGGGCCCGGAGGTCGTCGCGCAGGCCGTCGTCGCGCCCCGCGATCTCGACGAGTCGGCCCGCGAGGGACTGCAACGCGCGCGACAAATCGTCGTTCATGGGCGGCTAGCCTCCGTCGACGTCGAGGGTCGGCCGTCCGGCTCCAACGCAAAAAGGGAACAACGCCCGCCTGGGCGTTGTTCCCCTGAAAGTACCCCCACGGGGACTCGAACCCCGGTCCCTTGGCTGAGAACCAAGTATCCTAGGCCGCTAGACGATGGGGGCGGCGAAGACGTTACCTATCATAGTCGACGACGGCCGACCGTCAAGGGTTCGGCGGAATTCCCGCGGATCTTCGGCGGGGTCGGAAAGCGGGTGTTCAAGGAAGAATCCGGCGATCGACGACCCGGCGGCGCGGGCTTCGCATGCCTTGGAAAACCGGTCGCTTCGATCCTTCCCCATCTGGAGCCGGGCCATGAGCACCCCGACCGTCGCCGAACTGACCTCCAGGAAGTGCGTCCCGTGCGAGGGGGGCGTCCCGCCGCTGGCGCGCGAGGAGGTCGAGGAGCTGTTGAAGGCCGTCGCCGGGTGGTCGCTGTCGTCGGACGGCAAGCGGATCCGGCGCGAGTGGACCGCCAAGAACTTCGTCGCCGGCCTGCGCTTCTTCGACAAGGTCGGCGAGCTGGCGGAGGCCGAGGGCCATCACCCCGACCTGTCCCTGACCGGCTACCGCAACGTCGCCGTCGAGATCACCACCCACGCGATCGGCGGCCTCTCCGAGAACGACTTCATCCTCGCCGCCAAGATCGACGAGGTCCCCATCGAGACGAAGAAGAAGGGCTGAGCCGTCGCCCCGGTCACAGCCCCAGGAGCGCCCCGAGGCGGCGCAGGAGGCCCGGCGGGCGGGAGGGCTCGGCGGCGGCGGGGCGGTCCTGGAGGCGGAAGACGCGGGCGGGATGCGGGCCGTCCGCGGCCGGCTTCTGGGCGACCACCCGCGCCGGGTCGGCGCCGAGGTGCGCCAGGAGCGTGCCGCCGTCGGTCCCGCGGTCGGCGAGCGTCGTGGTCAGCGCGGTGCGGCCGTCGTGCTCCTGGAGATGGGCCAGGAGGAGGGGCTTGCCCCCCTTCGGATCCGAGAGGAGGAGGTCGACCCAGGCCCACGACTCGCGATAGTCGCGCGGGGCCATCTGGTGGACCTCGTCCAGCGTCTCCAGGCGTCGGAGGTCGGGCTTCCATCCGGCCTTGGCGTCGGCGGCGAGCCGGGCCAGGCGGTCGTCGCGGTCCTGGAGGTCGTCGGGGCCGGCTTCGAAGTATTCGGCCAGCCCCTCGTCCAGCCAGAGCGGGATGTCGCCGAACCGGCCGCGCAGCAGCGCGTGGGCGGCCTCGTGGCGGAGGTCCTCGTCCAGCATCGGGCCGTTGAACGTGTAGACGATCCGCTGGTCGTCCTGGGCCAGGAAGAAGGCCCGGCGCGGGGGGAGTTCGGGGAAGTAGAACCGCAGCAGGTGGAGGAAGGCGTTGCGGTCGTCCAGGACGTAGACCTCCACCGGCCCCGGGTCGGCGTCGACGCCCGGGTCGAGCCGCGCGGCGAGGTCGGCGCGCAGGCGGTCGAGGGCCCGGACGGGGGGGGCGTCGGCCTTGAGGGGGGCGTTGGAGTAGACGACGAACGGGCCCGTCTTGACCTGGTGGGCGGTCGGCAGCAGGGCTGGGCCCCGCTTGGCGACGGTCGAGCAGCCGAGGGAGGCGGCGAGCCCCGCCAGCAGCGCGAGGCGCAGGGCCGGCCGGCGGCGGGTGCGAGGGCTGTTCACGTCCGATCCCTCCTCGGGGCGTCGATCAGGAAAGGGGGCGTCCCCGGCGCTCGTTGCGGGCCTTCTTGGTGTGCGAGGCCGCCTCGATCGCCCGCCAGAGGGCCTTCCACTCGTCGGCGCGGGCGAGCCGATGGGGGAGGTAGGCCCGGAGGAAGCGGAGCGAGGCCGCCCGGGTGCGACCCGGGGCGTCGGCCAGGCTGACGCTCAGCCGCGCCAGGTTCTGGACCCGGCGGTGCATCGGCAGCGGATCCTTCAGCCGCACGCCGACCAGGTCGATGAGCGTCAGGAGGGGCTCGCCCGGCGGGGCCTCGCGGCGGACCAGGATGTTCGACGCCTTGAGGTCCCGGTGCGACAGCGAGCGGTCGTGCATCAGCCGCACCAGCCCGGCCAGCGCGGCCGTCAGCCGCTCCACCTCCGCCTTCAACTCCCCCGGGCCCAGCGCCGGCAGCCCCCGGAAGACGTGCTCCGAGAGCGTCGTCGCGCCGGGCTCCTTGACGGTGATCAGGTACGTCTCGTGCGGCAACACCCCCTGGAACGGCGAGAACCAGGGCTTGCGGCGGCGCGCGACGAACGCCAGGTTCTTCGGCGTCGGCACCCCCCGCGCGGAGAGGTGCTGGCCCGCCTGCCACGACCGCCAGGCGCGCGAGGGGCGGAAGATGGCCAGGACCGGGTCGATCCACTTCTTGCGGTTGAACCGCTTGAAGACCACGGGCGTCGGCCGGCCGTCGACGACCATCGTCGTCTCGACCAGCCGGGTCGTCCGCGAGTCCTTGATGGGCCGCACGCCGGGGGCCTCGAACGCCGAATCGGGGTCGAACAGCAGCGGGGCGACCTCGGCCGGGTCCAGGTCGCGCGAGGCGATGCAGAGGGCGTTGTTCGACTTGAAGACGCGGAAATACTTGTTGGTCGACCGGCAGCGCCGGCCCCAACGCCGCCAGAGCCGCTCGGCCCAGCGGCGGGTGGCCGCCTCGACGCCCAGGGCGAACTCCCGCGCCGACTCGGGCGCGCCGTCGCGGGCGGCCAGGTACGCCTTGAGGAACCGGCGGCGGTCGACGCGCCCGCTGCGGGTCCAGAAGTAATGGTCCAGCAGCGCCAGGTTGTCCCGGGCCTTGGCCCAGGTGAGCCGGCGGGCCGAGCGCAGGGCGTCCAGGTCGATCATCGTCAGCGTCGGCTCGTCGTCGGGGCCGAGGCGGACGAGGATGTTCCCCGGGTGGAAGTCGATGTGCTGGAGCCCCGCGTTGTGCAGCCGCGCCGTCAAGACCCCCAGCCGGTCGGCCAGCCGTCGCCGCAGCCGCGACCGCCTCGGCTCGTCGAAGTTCGGCAGCTCGTTCTCGACGAAGGCGTCCAACGGGGCGGCGTCGGGGATCTCGCGGGTGATGAGGAAGTTGTCGTAGAGGAACCCGCGGCGGCGGCGCTCGCCCAGGGCGATGGGCGTGATGGTCGGCACGCCGATCGACGCCAGGGCCTGCGACCGCCTCCCCTCGTTGCGGCCCTTGCCGCGCCGGAACCACTGGCGATACTTCGCGCGGCGGTCGGGGATCAGGTAGTGCTTGACGTAGATCGCCCCGGCCGGGAGCCGCACGCGGTAGACGACCCGATGCGGCCCCGACTTGACCGTCTCCACGCGGCACTCGGCCCG
>MKTT01000012.1 GCA_001898385.1 Planctomycetales bacterium 71-10 | reverse complement strand
GGCGTCGACGAGGCGGGCCGTCTGGTCGCCGCCGGTGGCGAGGATCTTGCTCCCGTCGGGGGAGTAGGCGACCCCCACGGTGGGGCCGTCGAAGTCGACGTGAAAGACCTCCTTGCCCGACTCCAGGTCCCAGACGCGGAGGGTCTTGTCCCAGCAGGTCGACGCAGCGCGGCGGCCGTCGGGGGAGACTGCCAGCCGATTGATCTGGCCGACGTGCCCTTCAAGCTGGACCAGCTCCCGGCCCGTCTCGGCCTCCCAGAGCCGGAGCACGCCGTCGTCGCCCCCGGAGAGGATCTTGCGCCCGTCGGGCGAGAAGGCCACGAACTTCACCGGCACGCCGTGGTTGTCGCAGCGGCGGACCTCCTTGCCCGACTCCAGGTCCCAGATCCGCACGGTCGTGTCGCCCCCCGAGGCGGCGGTGCGGCCGTCGGGCGCGAACGCGACGGACGTCGCCACGTCGGCGTGGCCCTCGAACCGCCGGATCTCTCCGACGGGGTCCGCGGGTGGGGCGGGCGCGGCAGGCGGCGCGGGGGCGGGCGGGGCGGGCGCGGCAGGCGGCGCGGGGGCGGGCGCGGCCGCCGTCTCCGGCGGGCTCGAATCTGCGGGGGCGGCCGGCTCCCCGGCGACGATCGGAGCCTCGCCGGCCGGCTCGGTCGTCGGCCGGAACACCCAGACGATCGCGGCGACGGCGACGATCGCGCCGATCGCCGAGGCAAGGAGGATCGTCCGGCCCCGGCGGGGCTCCTCGGCCGAGGGCTGCGCCGGGGCCGGGCGCGCCGGCGACGCGGCCGATCGACCACGCGGGAGGGGGCCTGCCTGGGCGGGCGTCTTCGCGGGGGAAGCGGAGGGCGCCGCGGACGCGGCCGGGCCGGGGATCGTGAGCTTCCGGCCGCATTTCTTGCATTCACCGCGCTTGCCGGCGAGCGACTCGTCGACCGAATATCGGTGCCCGCAACCCTCGCAGGAGAACGTGATGGGCATGGCGACAAATCCTCGATTCACGCGGCCGAGTGCCGTCGATCGGCTCGCGCGACCGACTCTTCGGCGATCGAATTCCAAATAGAAATGCGAGTTACGCAGTTGCCCCTATGGGCGGTCAGTCAAATGAAAAAAGGGAATCTGGCGTCGCGCTGGCAACCCCGCCGCCGTTACCTATTCAGCCCGAGCGCCGCAGTATAACAACCGACTACCGACTGAGAGACTCAGCTTGGCAACTCATAAGAAAATATGCATCGCGGACGGAGCAGTACAATTTCGCCCGGTCGGGCTGCGGTTAGAGGTTATCCCGTAATGATTTCCTGGTTTTTACGGTACTTGAACGGAATCGACGGCCTTGATCGATCGGGCTTCAATAACTTGAGCATGCGATGAATAGTGCTGATGCGGATCATCGATTCGCTGCTCTCTGGGTAATACTCGTAATTCCGACTGTGTCGCCGGTGCCGGCCCAGCCAGGCGAACGTCCGCTCCACCACCCAACGCCTCGGCAACTTCACGAACCCCTGGCTCCCCGGCGGGCGCTCCACGACTTCGATCCTGTAGCCGGCCTGGGACTCCGCCAGCCAGCCGTCGAGGTGGTTGTTGCGATACTTCCCGTCGCCCCAGACCAACTCCAATCGGCTGCGATGTTCGGCCGTCAGCCGCGAGAGCGCCTCGGGGGCGTGCGTCCCGTCGTCGGCGGACGCCGCCGAGACCACCACGACCAGCAGCAACCCCAGCGTGTCAACCACGATATGGCGTTTCACGCCGGTCAGCTTCTTGCCGCCGTCGTAACCCCGTTCGCCCCCCCGTTCGGTCCCCTTGACCGTCTGGCTGTCGATGCTCCCGGCGCTGGGCGACGGCTCCCTCCCGGCGGTCGTGCGGACCTGGCGGCGCAGGGCGTCCATGACCCGCTGCCATGTGCCGTCGTCCCGCCATTGGGCGAAATGGTTGTAGACGGTGCTCTTGGCCGGCAGGTCGTGCGGCAGCATGTCCCACTGGCACCCCGAGCGGTTCAGGTAGAGGATGGCGTTGAGCACCTCCCGCATATCGTTGGTCCGAGGCCGTCCGACCTTGGGGATGGGGATCAGGGGCTCCACAATCGCCCACTGTTCGTCGGTCAAATCGGACGGATACGGCTTTCGCATCGGGGTGTGCTCCTGCGGCGATCAATCCTGCGGACCTCCTGAGAAGGCAAGAGTTTACGATTTTCCGGAGTTACGGGATAGCCTCTTAAAGCGGGTCCCGCAGATCTCAATTTCTGCACCCCAGCCGGCCAGGGCCGTCCCCGAGGTCGGCGGAACTCTCCCGAGTCTTGGTGGCGCGATCGCCGGCGTCGGTGACAGCCTTTTTTCAAGAATGGACGACGTACGTCGTATTGTCGCCGAAGAACGCGAAGTCGTCGCCGACGATCATGAACACGCACTGCAGGCCGATGCCGGACTCGAAAGTATACACCCGCCGATCGCCCAACCCGTGGACCGTGATCGAGCAAAGCTTGCCCCTCTCGCCGAGCCAGGCGAGCTTCTCGCATTCGGACAGCCCGGACAGGATACGTCCGACGGCCGGCACCTGGGACGGCAGATCGAGAAGGTGAAAAGACGTCGGCGTCATCTTCATGCACCCGGAACGTGAGGCGGCGGCGGGCTCGGACGATTCTCCCCGCCGCACCCGTCTCAAAGCGAGACCGAGACCGAATCCGACGCGAGATAGAGCAACGCGAGGGCGATCGCGCAGCCGACGGCCACGACCAGTTCCCGACGACGCCATTCGTCCCGCGACGCGGCCTCGCTCCCCACGACCGTCATAACGATCACGACCACGAAGAACAGCGCATCAACCACAGCGGCCTTCATTCCGACGACGTGCTCCAGCCGGCTCATCTCCCGGGACGGGTCGTAGACCCGGAACGAGCCCTCGCCGCGATCGGCAATCTTGGGGTCGTCGGACTCCCAGAGGTCGGCGCGGTAGGCGGCGGGCCAGCCGAAGTATCGCTCCAGCTCGGACCCCGGCGGCTTCGGGGGCGTTCGCGGCCCGACGCCCGGTCTGGGGACGAAGTTCAGCACGAGCCAAAGGGCGGAGGTCATGGCCAGGAGCCTTCTCGTTCGAGCGTGCATCGTGCTTCTCTCTGTTGAGCCGTGACGCTGGCGCCGTCGTCACCGCTGCCAGAACATGACCGCCTCGGGCGGCTCGCGGTCGGTCCGGAGGAAGACGTAGGCGGTCCCGTAGGCGAAGTCGGCCGTCTGGACGCCCCAGCCGTCGTCGCGCACGAAGAAGCCCGTCTCCTCGACGGTCCGCCGCGGTTCGTGGACGTAAGGTTTCCAGGGGAGCCGACTCGGAAACCAAGCGCGCAGCTTCGACAGGATCTCCTCTGCGAACGGTCTGCGGGGCGCGGCCGGACGTCGCTCCCAGCGTCGCTCCCCGATCTCGTAGCTCACCGGCCTCCCAATCTCCTCCGGCTCCGGCGGGGGGCCGAGGCAGTCGACCCACTCGGAGAGCTGCAGCGCGAATCGCCAGGGTGGGGGCGGCCCCTGCTCGGACGACTGCTCCCAGGAAGGGACGCCTCCCAGCTTCGTTCCGTGCGGGATCGCGCAGATCTCCTCCACGGTGTACCTGCCGTACAGGACCGACTCGTTGAAGAAATCGCCGTACCGCTCCGGGGGGATGCCGTCGTCCTTCTCGACCCAGTCGACGACGACCGCCTCAAGCGCCGTCGGTGCCTCCCCGGGCGGCGGCGTCAGGCCGACGCCGACCTGATCGGCCTTGAGGATCAGGCATGCGTTCGCCCCTTCTCCCGCCCCCCACGATGGGCACCCGCCCGGGTCGTGGTAGCACATGAAGAGGAGCAGCACCCGCCCCGGCTCGCCGAGATCGAGGCGCTCGGGATGGTGCGAGAGCTGCGCCAGGTGCGTCTGCACGCCGCCGCAGGCCGAGCATCGCGGCCACGCCGCCGGGTCGAGCCCCCACGGCAGCCCGCCGAACTTGTCGACCAAGGGTTCCTGCGGCGGCCGCCTCGGGCCGAACTCCGCGAGGGGTTTGTAATATCGCATCGCGCCCGCCGTCTTTTCGCCGAAGCCCAAATAGGAAATCCGACGCCGCTCCCATCGCCTAAACCTGGAACTTGAGCCGCGCCCGGCCCGACGCGTCGTTCACGACGACCGTCTGCGTGCAGGGGTCCATCACAGCGCCGCCCTCCGGCCCTCGCGCGTCGAAGTGCACGAACCATCGGTCGTGGGCCGATCCCGGCGTCGGATCTCTCGAGGCCGGCCGGAACTCGATCCCGAGGATCGGCGGCGGCGGTTGGTTCTTGCGACGGATGAAGCGGCCGGCGATGGCTGCAGCTTCTTCCTGCGTCAACCTCGGCATGGCGTCTCCTCCTTCGGCTCGGACGGACGGCTCCGAACTACCGTGTACAAAAGG
>MKTT01000011.1:28378-35299 GCA_001898385.1 Planctomycetales bacterium 71-10 | reverse complement strand
CCACGTCATATCGCGGGGCAACGCCCGTCAGGACGTCGTCGAGGACGACGAGGACCGTCGTCGGCTCATGGGGGACCTGGAACGGGCTTCCAGTCGCTCGGGATGGGAGGTCCTGGCGTTCGTCCTGATGACCAACCATCTCCATCTCATGGTCCGCACGCCGCGGCCCGACCTGGCGGCGGGGATGCAAGGGTTCCTCTCGTCGTATGCGTCGTATTACGGGCGTCGCCGCCGTCGGCCGGGGCACCTGTTCCAGGGGCGGTATCGGGCCGAGATGATCGAGGACGACTCGTACTACTGGGCCGTGAGCCGCTACATCCACCTGAACCCGGTGCGGGCCGGGATGGTCGAGCGGCCGGAAGCCTGGCCGTGGTCGAGCTATCCGGGCTACGCGGAGCCGTCGCGCCGCCTCCCCTGGGTCGACTACGATCGGGTGCTGGAGGCCCGGCGGGGCGAGTTCGGCGGCGACGACCCGGCGATGAGCTACCGTCGATTCGTGGAGGCCGGCCTGGCCGACCCGCCGCCCTCGCCGTTCCGCGACGCCTTCGACGGCTGGGCGTTGGGCTCGCGGCGATTCGTGGAGCGGCTGAAGTCATTGGTCGGGCCGCAGACGTCCGACCCGCCCCGGCCCGAGGCCGGGCGGCTCTCCGGCCTGGACCTGGACCGCGTCCTCGCCGCCGTGGTCGAGTTCTACGGCCTGGAGCCGGGCTCGCTGGGCCGGCGCGGCGACGGCCACGTCGCGCGGGCCGTCGCCGCCTGGCTCGCCCGCCGTCACACCGAGGCCACGCTCCGCGAGCTGGCGCCCCGCCTGGGCCTCTCCCGCGCCGACAGCGTCCCCAACCTCACCCGCAAGCTCGAAGCCCGCCTGCGCGACGCCCCCGCGCTCGCCGACGACCTGCGACGGATCTCCCAGATCCTTGAGGCCGAAGCCCACCCCGGCGAACTCGACGACGACCGCCGCGGACGTGCTCGGAACATCCGGGGCGAAGCCTGACCTCGCGGCCTGGTTCCAGGGGCCGTCGCCGAGGCGTGGGCCGGCGCGGTGCGGATTCTCGCACTGGCCAGGGGCGGGCGTTTCGATTAGGTTGAGGATTCCTCTCGCGACGGCCCCGAAGGATGGTGGAAGCTCGCTCGCCCTGGATGGACCCGCGCGGCCCCGGCCCGATCGCCGCGCCGCGGTCGGCCCCGCAGCACGGTTGAGGGAACGGACCGGTGTCCTATCGCAGCTTCAAGCACCTGCTCGGCGAGACCAGCCTGGAGCGCAAGTGCCGCTTCATCTTCGGGGTGGGGCTGTTCCTGCTGGTCGTCGGCAGCTTCTTCATGTACGGCGTGAAGACCGAAGGCCTGGTCCGCAACCAGACGACCCAGGCGGCCCGGTCGTCCGTCTACCCGACCCTCCTCAACATCCACTACAAGAAGCTCGGGAACTACTTCTTCGAGCCGATCATCGACGCCCTGTTCCGCGACCTCAAGCCCGCGTCCGACGACGCCCCCAACTTCAAGGCGCGGGCGATCCGCCTGTCGCGCGACGCCAAGGACGAGTCCAAGAACCCGCAGGACGACTTCGAACGGGCCGCCCTGGCGCGGTTCCTGAAGGCGGCGACCGACGAGGAGTCGATCGTCAAGGCGGGGGGCTCGCGGCCCAACGAGTACACGTTCGCCGACGGCACGAAGATGTGGGAGGGGCGGATCGTCAACGGGCCGAAGGAGCAGGAGTACCAGTACATCCAGGCCGTGACCTTCAAGTCGAGCTGCCTGGTCGACTGCCACAGCCGCGAGGACGCCGGGATCGAGGACCTGGGCGGGGGGAAGGTCCACATCGACAACCACCTCTGGCGGCTGGCCCCGGACGGCCGCCACAGCGTCCCGGTGAAGCCCGGAGACCTCGCCGGGGCCGTGGTGGTGCGGGTGCCCATGGAGCCGACCCGGCTGGCCCTGAACAACAACCGCGCCGTGCTGATCGCCGCGGCTCTGGTGACGACGGTGCTGGCCATCCTGGCCTCGGCGATGATCGTCCGCTACATCATCGTCAAGCCGATCAAGCACCTGCGCGACGTCTCCGACGCCATCGCCGCCGGCCGGCTGAACATCCGCAGCCAGATCCAGACCGGCGACGAGTTCGAGGACCTCTCGCACGCCTTCAACCGCATGCTCCACAACCTGGTGGCCATGCAGCAGGAGCTGCGCGACGTCAACAACGACCTCGACCACAAGGTCGACGAGCTGGCCCAGGCCAACATGGCCCTGTACGAGATGAACCGCATCAAGAGCGACTTCCTCGCCACCATGAGCCACGAGCTGCGCACGCCGCTGAACTCGATCATCGGCTTCTCGGAGGTGCTCAACGGCAACCAGAACCTCAACGAGCGGCAGCAGCGGTACGTCGGCAACATCCAGACGTCGGGCAAGATCCTGCTGGGGATGATCAACGACATCCTCGACCTGGCGAAGATCGAGAGCGGCAAGATGGAGGTCCGCAGCGAGGACTTCTCGATCCGCGACATCTGCGAGGCCCTCACGAACCTGACCCGCCCGATGGCCGACCGCAAGGACGTGGCGCTGGAGTGCCGGCTGGACGAGGCCATCCCGCTCCTGCGGCAGGACCCGGGGAAGATCCGCCAGATCCTCTACAACCTCCTCTCCAACGCCATCAAGTTCACGCCCGAGGGGGGCCGGGTGACGCTCCGGGCCCGCACCGAGGGGCGGTTCGTGGTCCTGGAGGTGGAGGACACCGGCATCGGCATCGCGGAGGACGAGCGCGAGGCCATCTTCGAGAAGTTCCGCCAGGCGAAGGCCCCCGGCCGGGCCGACGACGTCCTGACCCGCGAGCACCAGGGGACCGGCCTGGGCCTGTCGATCGTCCGCGAGCTGTCGCGGCTGCTCGGCGGCGAGGTCCACCTCCGCAGCCAGCTCGGCCGCGGCAGCACGTTCACCGTCAAGATCCCGATGCAGCTCGCGGGCAACCACCGCTTCGAGGTCGACCTGGCCGACCAGCGCGTCGACCTGACCAAGGCGCGGCGGATCGAGCCCCAGCCGCCGCTCCCGCACCGGCCCCCGGCCCGGCCGCTCCCCGGCGGCCTGGGCGCCGACCCGCTCCGCGGCCTGGGCAAGAACGCCCCGGCCGTCTGACCGCCCCGCGCCGCATCGATCGCCCCGAATCGTCCCGCTCCGAAGTCCGCATCGCTGAGACGCCCCGACGACCCCCCGACGTGAGCACCATGAACCGCATCCCGCTCTCGCTCCGCACCCGGCGAGGACGCCGGAACCTGGGCCTGGTCGCGACCGCCTGCGCCCTGGCCCTGGCGATCACGATCGGCGTCCTGGCCACACGGGCCCCCGTGGAGGACCTCTCCTACGGACGCTTCCGCAGACTGCTGGCCGAGGGGGGGGTGGCCTCGGCCCGCGTCGGCCCGACGGCCATCGAGGGCCGGCTGACCCCCGCGAAGCCCGGCGATGCGCCGGCGTGGTATCGCGTCTCGCGGCTGGGCATGGAGCACGACGAGGGCCTGATCCCGCTGCTGGAGGCCCACGTGCCCGGCGGCGACTACGACGCCGAATCGGCCCCGTCGCCCGCCTGGGCGATGGTCGTCCCCGCGGCCATGTTCGTCGTGATGATCGCCGCGCTGTCACTGGTCATGATGCGGTCGGGCGGGATGGGCTCGGCCCTGGCGTTCAACAAGAGCAAGCCGCGCGTCT
This sequence comes from Planctomycetales bacterium 71-10, assembly GCA_001898385.1. GTDB lineage: Bacteria > Planctomycetota > Planctomycetia > Isosphaerales > Isosphaeraceae > Paludisphaera. Next base: position 31,603 of record MKTT01000011.1, on the reverse strand, counting down.
ACGGCGCCGACGAGCCCCGCGTCACCTTCGAGAGCGTCGCCGGCCACGACGAGGTCGTCGACGAGCTGCGCGAGGTCGTCGACTTCCTCCGCACGCCGGGCAGGTTCCAGGCGCTGGGCGGGCGGATCCCCAAGGGCGTGCTGCTCGTCGGCCCGCCGGGGACGGGCAAGACGCTGCTGGCCCGCGCCGTGGCGGGCGAGGCCGGCGTGCCGTTCTTCTCCCTCTCCGGGTCGGACTTCGTCGAGCTGTTCGTCGGCGTCGGCGCGTCGCGCGTCCGCAGCCTGTTCGCCCGCGCCCAGGCCAAGGCGCCGTCCCTGATCTTCATCGATGAGCTGGACGCCATCGGCAAGGCCCGCGGCTCCGGCGGCCCGGGGGGGCACGACGAGCGCGACCAGACGCTGAACCAGCTCCTCGTGGAGATGGACGGCTTCGACGCCGACCGCGGCGTGATCCTGCTGGCGGCCACGAACCGGCCCGAGACCCTGGACCCGGCGCTGGTGCGCCCCGGCCGGTTCGACCGCCAGGTGGTCGTCGACCGCCCCGACCTGACCGGCCGCGAGGAGATCCTGAAGGTCCATGCTCGCTCCGTCCCGCTGGCCGACGGACTGAGCTTGCGCGGGGTGGCCGCCATGACCCCCGGCTTCGTCGGCGCCGACCTGGCGAACCTCGTCAACGAGGCCGCGCTCCTGGCGGCCCGGCGGGGGAAGGACCGGGTGGGCCAGCCCGAATTCGAGGACGGCATGGAGCGGCTGATCGCCGGGCCGGAGAAGCGCCAGCGGCTCCTCCGCCCGGACGAGAAGCGGCGCATCGCCTGCCACGAGGCCGGCCACGCCCTGGTGGCCCGCAGCCTCCCGCAGACCGACCCGGTGCACAAGGTCTCCATCGTGGGCCGGGGGGCCGCGGCGCTGGGGTATACGCTCTACCGGCCGGAGGACGACCGCTTTCTCCGCACCCGCACGGCGCTGGAGAACCGGATCTGCTGCCTGCTGGGCGGGACGCTGGCCGAGGAGATCGCGCTGGGCGAGGTCTCCGACGGCTGCACCAGCGACCTGAGCCGCGTCACGGAGATCGCCTCGCGGATGGTCCTGGACTTCGGCATGAGCCCGGTCGTCGGCCGGCTCCGCTACGCCCCCGAGCGCGACGCCGGCCGCCCCGGCGGGGCCGCCCCGGATCGCGGCTACAGCGAGCAGACGGCCCGCGAGATCGACCTGGAGGTCCGCCGGATCGTCGACGAGGCCCTCGCCAGGGCCCGCCGGATCCTCGTCGACCGCCGCGACGCCCTCGACCGCCTGACCGACCGCCTCGTCGAGCGCGAGACCGTCGACGCCGCCGAGCTGGACGCGATCCTGGCGGGGTGAATTCGGCCCGCCGGCTTGCGCGAGCCCGAATTTCGTAGGCTGGGTCGAGACCCAGCCCTGGAGAAGCGTCGCCCCGTCCGGGCTGGGTCTCGACCCGGCCTACGGGGGCGGCGGGAAGTCGGCGCGACGGCTTACGCGAGGTGGGCCGGTCCGGTAGAATGTCCGCACGACGGCGGCGGTGACATGCCGAGGTCGCAAACCGGGCCGGGAGCGGAAGCATATGGCTGGAAAGGGCGGCGGGCGTCCCGTGGTCGGCGTCGACCTGGGCGGGACGAAGATCATGGCGGGCGTGGTCGCCGCCGACAACCGGATCCTCGGGCGGGGCAAGCGCAACACCCCCGCGAAGGAAGGGGGCCCGGCGATCCTCGGGACGATGCTGGAGTGCGTCGACGAGGCGCTCGACCAGGCCGGGCTGGCCCGCAAGGACGTCGTCGCGGGGGGGATCGGCTCGCCCGGCCCGCTCGACGTCGACGCCGGCGTGATCCTCTACAGCGCCAACCTGAACGTGAAGGACTACCCCATCGGCCCCGAGCTGTCGGCCGCGCTGGGGGTCCCGGTGCGGGTCAACAACGACGTCCGCGTCGGCGGCTACGGCGAGTACGTCCTGGGGGCGGGCCGGGGCTATTCCGACGTCCTCTCGGCGTTCGTGGGGACGGGGATCGGCGGCTGCCTGATCCTGGGCGGGAAGATCGTCGCCGGGGCGACGAACAACGCCGGCGAGATCGGCCACGTCGTCGTCAAGGCCGGCGGCCCGCGCTGCGGCTGCGGCTCCAAGGGCTGCATGGAGGCCTTCGCCAGCAAGACGGCCATCGCCAACCGGCTCGTCAAGGCGTCGAAGAAGCGCGACTGCCCGCTCGGCGAGAAGATCCAGCGCAAGGGGCGGCTCAAGAGCGGCGACCTGGCGCAGGCCGTGCGCGAGAAGGACCCGATCGCCGTCCGCGAGGTCGAGCGGGCCGCGTTCTACCTGGGCGTGGGCCTGGGCGGGCTGGTCAACGTCCTCGGGCCCCAGGTCGTCGTGATCGGCGGCGGCGTGACCCAGGCCCTGGGCCAGCCGTTCCTGGACATGATCGAGTCGTCCGCCCGCGCCCAGATCATCACCGACCCGCAGAAGCTCATCAAGTTCGCCCCCGCCGCCCTCGGCGACGACGCGGGCGTCCTGGGCGCCTCGCTGTTCGCCCGCGAGATGATCGCCGGGGGGTGAGGTCCGGATCGACTCGCCGGACGATGGCGCAGAAGGTCCCCTCTCCCGCCGGGAGAGGGTGGCCCGGAGGGCCGGGTGAGGGTCGTCGGACCTGCACGGATAGCCCCGGTTCGGCGTTCGCGAGCCCGGCATGCCTTCTGCGCCCCGGCGACCCTCACCCGCCGCTGCGCGGCTCCCTCTCCCGGCGGGAGAGGGGATGTTCTCAGGCTGTTCCGTCTCGCCGAAACGTGCGGCATCTCCGGCCGGGCCGAGGTCGTCACGACTTCGGCGTCGCGGGCGGGGGCGGCTGGTCGTAGGGGAGGGCGCGGAGCCATCCCAGGATGTCGCGCTGCTGCTCGGCGTTGAGCACGGTGTTCATCGCGGGCATCTTCCGCAGGCCGTCGCGGACCTGCTTGTGATAGTCCTCCGCATGCGTGAGGACGGCCCGGTTGGCCAGGGCGGGGCCCAACTCGGTGCCGACGGCCGTCGGGCCGTGGCAGCTCGCGCAGACGATCAGGTAGAGCTGGCCCCCCTTGGCGACGTCGGCGTCGGCGGTCCCCTCGCGCGGGTCGCCGGGGACCTCGCGGGTCTTCACGTCGGCCAGGGCGATGCGGCCCGGGGCCGGGACGGGCTCCTCGGCGCCGAAGTGCTTCGACAGGTAGGACTCGACCGGCTCGCGGTCGGCCT
>MKTT01000011.1:0-28354 GCA_001898385.1 Planctomycetales bacterium 71-10 | reverse complement strand
TGGCAGACCAGGCAGTTGGCCGTCAGGGCCTGCTTCGCGAGGCCCTCGCGCATGTAGGCCTCGTCGTCGTCCTCGTCGTCGGCCGATGCCGCGGGTGCGGGCGCGGCCGGGGCGGCGGGCGCCGCCGCCGTGGGGCCTTCCACGATCCGCATACCCTGGTGCGAGCGGACGTAATAGCCGAGGCCGAGGCCGACCGCCGCGAGCGCCGCGAAGGCCAGGGCGATGAGGGATGTTCTCATGTCTTGGTCCTCACGAGATGGTGCAGGCGACGCGGTCGTAGCCGTTCCAGAGATATCCGCTCTTGTTCCACGGGGGCGTCTCGGGCTGGACGTCCCCCTTGGAGTCGGTCGCCCTGGCCTGGAGCGTGAACTCGCCGGCGGCGGGGGGCGTCCAGGCGAGCTTGAAGCGTCGCCAGCTCCCCTGGCGGGGCTCGTCCAGCAGCTCGGCCTCGCGCCAGGTGGGGTCCTGGACGGTGGAGACCTCCACCTTGACGACGTGGCCCTCGCCCGTCCAGGCGACGCCCCGGACCTCCTGCGGAGCCTTCGCGAGCGACGCGCCGGGGCCGGGCCAGGTGATGAGCGACTTCACGTTCATCCACTCGACCGGGACCATGTCCTCGGGCGGCGGGTTGACGCCGGGCGGGACCGGCTTGCGAGGGATGCGGTAGCCGGTCTTCATGTAGAAGTGCGGGGATTCCTCGGCGGCGACGACGATCTTCCGGACCCACTTGGACCAGCAGTCGCCCCCCCAGCCGGGGACGACGACCCGCGCGGGGCCGCCGTGCAGGACCGGCAGCGGCTCGCCGTTCATGGCCAGCGCGAGGAGGGTGTCCTCGGCCTGCGCGCGGGCGAGGGGGATGCTGCGGATGAAGGGGGGGGCCTTGGGGGTGGGGGGGACGTCGCCGCAGACGAAGTGGACGTGCGCCGCCTCGGGCTTCACGCCGGCCTTCTCCAGCAGGGTCGCCAGCCGCACGCCGCCCCAGGCCGCGTGGCCGACGGCCCCTCGCTCCCAGCTCAGGCCGGGCATCCGGGGCCGGAACAGCCCGCGGCCGTTGCCGGCGCACTGGAGCACGGCCGGGACCTCGGCCTTGTCGAAGGCGGCCAGGTCGTCCAGGCCGAGGGTCAAGGGCCGTTCGACCAGGCCCCCGACCTCGACGGTCCAGGGCCGCAGGCCGATCGCCGGCGCGCCGTGGTGGCTGCGGACGAAGAACTCGGCGTTGGGCGTGTAGAACGAGTCGAGCGAGGGCGAGGTCGACTCCAGGTTCAGGGGCCGCTCGGTCCGCACGATCATGCGGCGGTCCGGCGCGGCGGCGGGCGCTTCGGCCCGCGTCGGCGTCTCGCCCGCCCGGCCGACGGCGCCGGCGGCGACCATCCCGCCCCACACGGCCCCCAGGAATCCGCGGCGGTCCGTCGCCGGGCCTTCGCGGCCCGCCCTCGCTGTCGATTCGTCGTCCATCGGCATTCGCCCCCCTCATCCTCGCGAACCCCGCGCGCCGGGGCTGCGTCCAAAGTATGCAGGAGTGCCCGCGTCTCGTCCAGGCCGGGCGACGCCCCGGGGCCTCGCGAGGGCCCCGCGCGGCAGACCGGGGCCGTCTCGCTCCCGTGTATCCGGAGTAATCCGCAAACCCCTCCCCCGGGCCTGTCGTAGGAAGGATGTCGGAGATCAGGTCGGTATTCGCTTTGCTCTATACTTAAGTCGTCGAGAACGGGCCGACTCCAGGAGGGCCGTTCAGGGACGTCACATCCAGCCCGCGCGTTCGGTCCGCACTCGTCGCATCGGTCCCGTCTTCCCGGCGTTCGATCTGAGGTGGCCACCGGCTCCAACCACGGGTTGAGAACGATGAAAAAGATCCGTCGCCAGCGCAAGCACGACTTGATCGCCCGTCTCGGCCGTCACATGGACATCTGCCTCGACACCATCAGGCCCCGGCGGATCCGCACCCGCTCGGCGCGCTACGCCGCCGCCCTGGCCGAGTCGCTGGGCCTCATCGAACGCCCCAGGTGCTGCACCTGGTGCCGCCGCCGCCAGAGGCTCCAGAGACACCACTGGGATTATCGCGAGCCGTTGAACGTGACGTTCCTCTGCCCGGACTGCCACGCCGTCGCCGACAACATGGTCGTCCAGGCGATCGCCTGAGCGGCCGGCGCCGTCGCGATCGGCCCGCCCGGTCGCTCAGGCGATCTTCGCCTTCGGGTCGTCGGGCGGGCGGTCGCACGGGATGAGGACCTGGAAGACCGAGCCCTGGCCCGGGGCCGAGTCCCAGCTCATCGAGCCGCCGGCGCGCTCGACGATCCGGGCGGCGCGGGAGAGGCCCAGGCCCAGGCCGCGGCCCGCCTGCCGGCCGCAGTAGAACGGGTCGAACAGGTGGGCAGCCTCGGCCGGGCCCAGCCCCTTGCCCGAGTCGGCGACGCGGATCCGCAGCTCGCCGTCGCGGAGGGTCGAGCGGAGCCGGATCGACCCGCCGTCGGGCCCGGCGTCGGCCTGCACGGCGTTGCGCACCAGCTCGCCGGCGACGTGCCGCAGGCCGTCGGGGTCGAGCCAGGCGGGGGCGTCCGCGTCCTCGAACTCGCCGATCAGGCGGATGCCGCGGGCCTCGCACTCGGCCTGGAACTCGGCCAGGGTCGACCGCAGGACGTCCGCCGGGCGGCAGGCGCGCGGGCGGGCTTCGGCGGGGCGGGCGACGAACATCAGGTCGCGGAGGATGCGGTGGGCCCGCCGCGCCTGGTTGAGGATGATCCCCAGCGCCTTCGCGGCGTCGGGGTCGGCGGTCTGGGCGGCGAGGAGTTGGGCCCGGCCGACGATCACGGCGAGCGGGTTGTTCAGCTCGTGGCCGGCGCCGGCGGCGAACTCGGCCAGGGCGTCGAGCTTGGCGGCCTGGACGCGCCGGCGCTCCGACCGCGACGCCTCGCGGCCCCCCTCGATCGCGGCGGCCAGCCGATCCTCCAGCCGACGACGCGCGGCGACGTGCGCCGCCCAGGCTTTCCAGGCGTCGACGATCCGCGTGGGGGCGAGCCGCTCGCGGAGGGCGTCGACGTCGGCGTCCAGCCAGAGCTGGACTTCGCCGACGGGCTCGCCGGCCGACTCCAGCGGGATCGACCACGACGCCCCGCGGCGCGCGGGGGCGGCGGGCTGCTCGGGGGGCGTCGCCCCCGGGTCGAGCCAGGCGACGCGGGCGGCGTTGACCTCGGGCTCGCCGCACCACACCCGCCCGGCGCGGAGGCTCCAGTTCTCGGGGGCCTCGTCGGGGGAGGAGTCGGCCAGGGCCTCGATCAGCCGTCCCTGGGTGGCGTTGGTCCGGGCCAGGTCGGCGACGCGACGGCGCAGGCGGGCGACCTCGCGGACGGCCCGCTCCTCCGACGGCGAGGCGTCCTCGGCCACGAAGGCCGAGCCGCAGCGCGACTGGACCTCGGCGACGAGGATCCGCAGGTGGGGCTCCGACGGCATCGACTCCCGGCCTCGGGGGGCGTCGAGCGCCCAGGGGGTCGACTCGGCGCGGGCGACGGCCTCGCGGACCAGGGCGAGGCGCGCGGGGTCGCGGGCGGCGGCCAGCAGGTGGGCATCGTCCTCACCGTGCAGCCATGCGGCGTCCACGACCAGGGGCTCGCACCCCCAGCGCTCGGCCAGGCGGCGGCCGACGTCGCGCAGGTCGCTCCCCAACTCGGCCCACTCCAGGCGTAGGCGGGCGTCGCGGTCGGGCTCGGCCGTCCACCGGGCGAACCAGCCGGGGTCGACGGCGGCGACCGCCCAGCGGCCCAGGCCGTGGAGCATCCCGGCGCGGATGAGCCCCGCCGGATCCGGGTCGCCGCGCTCGCGGGCCAGCGATCGGCAGGCGAGCGCCGCGGCGACGGCGTGCCGCCAGAGCGATTGGAGGGCGTCGGCCTCGGGGGCGGTCGCGGGCGACGGCCACCACGGAGCTGCGGCGGCGATCGCCAGGGGCTCGGCCCGGCCGCGGCCGGCGGACTCGGCCGCCAGCCAGCCCGGGTCCAGGTCGGGCAGGTCGCGCGGGAGGGGGGGCGGCGTCGGCGCGTCGTCGCCCTCGGGCTCGGGCCCGGCGGTCGCGATGCGGGCGGTCTGGGCGCGGACCGGGAGCCGCGCCAGCCCGTTCAGGCGGGCGAGCAGGGGCTCTCCCGGCGGCTTTCGTCCCGTTTGGAACCGCACGACGAATCGGGCTCCTTCCCGACCCCCAGGATTCCGCCGACCATCCCGGCGGAAGCGGGGCGGACGACGGACGGCACGCCTCAGGCGTTGGGGCTGGTCTCCATGTCTAGGTGTCGGCAGATCGCGGCGATGAGTTCATCGATATCCAGCGGCTTGTGCAGGAAATCGTCCGCGCCCGACGCCTTCAGCTCGTCGATCTTGTCCTCCTCGACCATGCCCGAGATGCAGACGATCTTGATGTCCGAGATGCTGGGATCCTTGCGGATCAGCTCGCAGACCGCCTGGCCGTTGATGTCCGGCAGCATCACGTCGAGGATGATGAGGTCCGGGTGGTATTCCTTCGCGAGCATCCCCGCCCCGAAGCCGTTGTTCACCGCCCTGTGCTCGAACCGGCCGTCGGCCGTCAGCACCTCGGCGATCAGGTCGACCACCGCCTGGTCGTCGTCGACGATCAGGATCCGGCGACGCCCGCTCTCCAGCGCGTCGGTCGGGATCCCGTTCTCCTTCATGAAGCGGAACAGCGACTCGCGCGGGATCCGCCGGAACCGCGAGCCGGGGACCCGGAATCCCTTCAACTGGCCCGAGTCGAAACAGCGGATGATGGTCTGCTGGCTGACCTTGCAGATCTTCGCAGCCTCGCCCGTCGTATAAACGGTCTTCATGGTTGGTTGAGTCCCGATGATCCCTTCGAGGTCGGGGTAAGCCCGCGACGCGCCGTACCGGCCGCCTTCTCGCGAACTCCTCACCGCCCCGCTCGGCCTCCCTGCGACACGTCCCTGCCACGCTGACTGGGGTCGATCCGACCTCCCCATCGCCGACATCGTCGGCCCCTGGAGAAAGCCTAAGCGTTAAATTCTGCGAAAACTACAAGGATTACCGAGATTGCCGAATCGCCCAATTGTAAAATCTCGTCCGGGTTTGTCAATCGCTCGACGCCCGCGGGCGAAACCGGGAATTCTGTATTGTTGATTGATTGGATGATTGGCGGCAAGAGGTTCCCTGGCCATCACGCCGACTCCCGAGCGAATCGATGACCAGACCCCGGCCGAGCCCGGGGCCCGGAAGATCGGCAAGTAACGCGAACTCGCACAACAAACACCGGATGGGCGTTTCTGTCAATCTCGGTCGCCCCTCCGGCCTGGGTACGAAGGGGGGAGGTTCGCGGCCTGGGGGAACGGACGAGACGCGAGGCTTCCGGGCTTCGGGGCGATCTCAGCGAGATGCCCCGTCGGCGGCGGACGCGGGGTTGCGGCGGAGATGGACGAGCAGGGTGGCCAGGTCCGCGGGGCTGAGGCCGCTGATCCGCCCCGCCTGGCCGAGCGACCGGGGGCGGATCCGGGCCAGCTTCTCGCGGGCCTCGGCGCGGAGCTGGTGGATGGCGGCGTAGTCGAGGTCGACGGGGATGGCCTTGTCTTCCAGGCGGCGGAACCGTTCGATCTGCTCGACCTGGCGGCCGACGTAGCCGTCGTACCTGGCCTCGATGGTCGCCTGGGCGATCACGTCGGGGGTGAAGCCGGCCGAGGCGAGATCGGGGTCGAGCGCGACGAGGTCGGCCCAGGTCGTCTCGGGACGGCGGAGCATCCGATCGAAGGTCACGCCCTCGCGGCGGGTGCCGGCGAGCCGATCGCGGAGGGCGGCGAGTCCGTCGCGGCGGGCCTCGAACCGGGCCCAGCGGGCGTCGTCGACGAGGCCCGCGCGGCGGCCGATCTCGGTCAGGCGGAGGTCGGCGTTGTCGTGGCGGAGGAGCAGCCGGTACTCGGCACGGCTGGTGAACATGCGATAGGGCTCGTCGACCCCTCGCGTCACCAGGTCGTCGATCAGCACGCCGATGTAGGCCGACGAGCGGTCGAGGATCATCGGGGGCTCGCCCTTCACCGCGAGCGCGGCGTTGGCCCCGGCGACGAGCCCCTGGGCGGCGGCCTCCTCGTAGCCGGTGGTGCCGTTGATCTGGCCGGCGAAGTAGAGGCCGGGGACGGCCTTGGTCTCCAGCGTCGGCCCGAGCTGCTCGGGCGGGGCGAAGTCGTATTCCACGGCGTAGCCGAAGCGCATGATCTCGGCCCGCTCCAGGCCGGGGATGAGCGGGATCACGGCCTCCTGGACGTCGCGCGGGAGGCTGGTGGAGATGCCGTTGCAGTAGTATTCCAGCGTGCCGCGGCCCTCGGGCTCCAGGAAGATCTGGTGCGAGTCGCGGTCGGCGAACCGGACCACCTTGTCCTCGATCGACGGGCAGTAGCGCGGGCCGGTGGAGCTGATCTGGCCGGAGTACATCGGGGCGCGGTGGAGGTTGGCCCGGATGATCTCGTGGGCCTCGGGCGTGGTGGCCGTGATGTGGCAGGGGATCTGCGCCTGGTCGATCCGGTCGGTCAGGAACGAGAAGGCGACGGGCTCGGCGTCGCCGGGCTGGACTTCCAGGCGGCCGAAGTCGATGGTCCGGCCGTTGAGGCGGGGCGGCGTGCCGGTCTTGAACCGTCGCAGCTCGAAGCCCAGGCCGAGGAGGCTCCCCGACATCCCGACGGCCGCGGCGTCCCCCCCGCGCCCGCCGGGGGTCCGGACCTCGCCGGTGTGCATGAGCGCCTGGAGGAACGTCCCGGTGGTCAGGACGACGGCGCGAGCCTTATAAAGGACGTCCCCCCGGCAGCGGACCCCCGCGACGCGGCCCCCGGCGACCTCGACGCCTTCCACCATCTCCTGGCGGAGGGTGAGGTTGGGCTGGCGCTCGACGGTCAGCTTGGCGAGGGCCTGGTACGCCTTCTTGTCGCACTGGGCGCGGGGGCTGTGCATGGCCGGCCCCTTGCCGCGGTTGAGGAGCCGGAACTGGATGGCCGAGGCGTCCGTGAGCAGGCCCATCGCGCCGCCGAGGGCGTCGACCTCGCGGACGATCTGCCCCTTGGCCACGCCGCCGATCGCCGGGTTGCAACTCATCTGGCCGACGGCGTCGACGTTCATCGTCAGCAGCGCCGTGCGGAGCCCCATCCGCGCCGGGGCCAGCGCGGCTTCGACCCCGGCGTGGCCGGCCCCCACCACCACCACGTCGAATTGGTACGGATCGGGACGGGCGGGCATGCGGTGCGGCTCTCGGGGGGCGGTCTCGGCGCGGGGGAGCTGGGCGGATTCATCTTACCGAGGTGCGCCCTGGGGTTGGATAGGTGTCCTGGCCTGGGATGCCGCCGCGTGGGCCTCGCGGAGCGCCTCGACCAGCCGGGGCGACGACCCTCCCCGATAGTAGGTCCGCCGCTCGTACGTCTCCCCGGCGGAGAAGGCCCCGTCCTCGCCCGGCCGCAGGTGGTAGAGGTCGATCCGGAACGGTCGCCCGTCGTGCAGGGTCATCTCCAATTCGCCGAGGGCCGTCCATTTCGCCGGCTGCTCGTCGACGGTGGCCGGCAAGAGGGCGGCATAGATGGAGGGCAGTCGGTCGAGGGGGACGCCGAACTGGACGTCTCGTCCCGCATCCGGGTCGAAGAAGCGGGCCGTGACCGACCGGACCTCGGCGATGGCGGGGAGGGGATCCACGGCCGTCGTCCGGGAGGTCCGGCATCCGATCCATGCGGCGATGGCGACGGCCGCGGCGAGGAGCCAGGTCGGCCGTCTGCGGGGCGACGCTTTCATGACGGATCTCGGTTCGAGGCCGGTCGGAATTCGAGCCAGGGCGCTGGCCCTCGGCCCAGCCTATCGCCGGCACCCTCGCGGCGGAAGGAGCCCGCGATTCCGCGGCCGGCTTCGAGGTCCGCGGCTTGCACCGGCAAGCGAGCCGAGGCTACCTTAAGGGGCGTCGGGAGCACCGTCGACATCCGGGAACGAGTGAGAGGCAGGCAGCCATGGCCGAGACGCGCAAGGGCGAGGTGACGTTCAAGGGGAACCCGATCGAGCTGGTCGGGCCGAAGCTCAAGGCCGGCGACGCCGCGCCCGACTTCAAGGCGGTGGGCGCGGGCCTGGCGTTCGTCTCGCTGGCCGACACCGCCGGCAAGGCCCGGCTGTTCAACGTCGTCCCGTCGCTCGACACCCCGGTCTGCAACAAGCAGACGAAGCACTTCGCCGAGGTGCTGAAGGAGCTGGGTGACAAGGTGGCCGCCTACACGGTGAGCACCGACCTGCCGTTCGCCCAGGCCCGGTTCTGCACCGAGGCCGCCATCGAGAACATCAAGAACCTGTCCGACGCCCACGACCACAGCTTCGGCGAGCACTACGGCGTCCTGATCCAGGGCCTCCCCGTCCCGCTGCTGGCCCGCTCCGTCTTCGTGGTCGACGCCTCCAACAAGATCACCTACGTCGAGATCGTCCCCGAGATCGCCCAGGAGCCCGACTACGAGCCGGCCCTCCAGGCCCTGAAGGCCGCCGCGGGTGCCTGAGCCGACGTCGCCCTCGCCCGGCCGTCGTCCCTCAAGCGGGATGAGGCCGGGCGCGACCTTCGCCCCACCCAGGAGCCCGGCCGTGCCACCCGACGTCGAGGATCGCGACGACTCCGAGGCCGAACCCGAGGCCCCCTACGAGACGGCCGCGCCAGAAGTCGAGCCCGCCTCGGCCGTCGACTACGTCGAGGCGGAGCGGGCCATCGCCGACGACCTGGAGGCCGAAGAGCCCGAGCCTGCGACCGAGCCCGAGCCCGCGGACGAGCCCCCGCCGTTCGCGGCGCTCGCCGGGGAGATCCACGACGCCCTCGGCCGGCTGGGGGCGCAGGTGCAGGAGCGGCTGGCGGGGCTCCAGGCCCAGTTCGACCGCGAGGTCCGCGCCGAGGCCAGCCGCGAGCGGATCGTCGACCGGCTCCACGCCGAGCTGCAAGAATATAAGCAGGACCTGATGCTCAAGGTCCAGCGGCCGATCTTCGTCGACCTGATCCAGCTCCACGACGACGTCGGCAAGATGGCCGCCGCGCAGCCGGCCGACGCCGAGGGCTTCCGCGGCACGCTCGAATCGATCCAGACCGCCCTGGAGGACGTCCTGTACCGCCAGGGCGTCGAGCCCTTCCGCGTCGACGGCGACGCCTTCGATCCCCGCCGCCAGCGCGCCGTGACCACCGTCCCGACGCCCGACCCGGATCTCGCCCGCACCGTCGCCGCCCGCCTCCGCCCCGGCTTCCAGTCGGGCGACAAGGTCATCCGGCCCGAGATGGTGACGGTCTACACGGCCCAGCGGGGGGAGTGAAGACCGCGCCGCGCCTCACCTCGCCTCCTCGGCCGGGTCGATGCGGTAGACGGCGTCGGCGAGCTTCACCACGACGGGCTCGGGGAAGGCCAGGTACTGGTTCCAGTCGGCCGACTGGGCGCGGGCGAGGTTGAAGTAGTCGTCGGAGAACTGGCGGACGACCTTCGCGCCGGCCTCGTCCTCGGGCTTGACGGCCGAGTCGACCCAGCGGCCTTCCTTATAATAGAAGGTCTTGGCGCCGACCTGGCGGACGGTCTCGGCGGGCGCGACGGCCGCGGCGGCCGGGTCGCGCGGCTGGAGTGCGGGGGCCGTGGCGGCCCCGGCCTTCGCCGCGACCTGGCCCGCGTAACCGAAACGGCCGCCTGTCAACGGGCCCTGGCCCATCCTGCCGGCCATCCCGCCCATCATACCCATCATGCCTTCCATGCCGAGTCCCTCGCGGCGGACGGCCTCGTTGAGGGCCATCGAATCGGCCTGCTGGGCGTCCTGGTACTGGCGCTTCATCCCGCGCTGGGCCACGCCCGAGGCCCCGTCGACCAACTCCAGCTCGCGGAGGGCGACACGGGCGCGGTCGACGTTCTGGGTCATGGCGTGCAGCGGGGTGCGCTCGTCGGCCAGGAACGACGTGTACGGGGTCATGATGCCGTACTGGGTGCTGAGCCGGACCAGCTCGTCGACCAGCTCCTTGTTCTGGCCGTTCAGGTCGATCTGGTCGATCAGGTCGCCGATCCGGCGCACGGCCCAGATCCGCTCGACGAACCGATAGGTCGTCCCGCGATCGGCCTCGGCCAGCTCGGCGGGGAACTCGAAGGTGCGGGCGTCGCCGCCGACCTTGCCGGCGACCTTCAGCTTCGTGGGGCCGGACCTCCGGTAGCGGCCGGCCCAGACGACCTGGCCGCCGTCGAACAGGTCGGGGACGTCGCGGGGGTAGGTCCGGTTGACGTCGGAATCGGCGAACTCGACCCTCAGGCCGGTGAGGACGGGGCTGGTCAGCTTCGCCATGTAGCGGGCGACGTGGGCCTCGATGTCCTCGTCGGGCTTGACGTACTCCGTCGCCCCGCCGTTGCCGGCGCTCAGGCGGTCGAGCAGCCGGGCGTTGACGTCGTAGCCGACGCCGAAGCTGAACACCCGCGTCCGACGCAGGTTCGCCTTCTTGCACGCATCGGCGATCTTGAACTCGTTCGTCTCGCCCGCCGTGGGGAGGCCGTCGGTCAGGAACAGGACGTAGCTCGGTCGCGAGTCGTCTCGGATCAGGTCGAGGGCCGATTTCAGGGCGTCGGCGATGTTCGTGCTGCCCCCCTCGCGGATGTTGTCGACGTACCGCCGGGCCTCGGCGCGGGCGTCGGGGCCGTAGCGTTGAAGCTCGGGCTTGTAGGTCTCGACGCGGTCGTCGTACACCACGATGTTGAACAGGTCGTCCTCGCGGAGGTCGTCCAGCACGGTCCGCAGGGCGTTGCGGGCCTGCTCGATCTTCTTCCCGGCCATCGAGCCCGAGCGGTCGAGCACGAAGACGACCGTCTTGGGGAGGGGCTTCGACTCCGTCGCCTTCACCTCCGGGCCGGCCAGGACCAGGAAGTAGCCGTCGTCTCCGGGGCTCGGCCGATAGCTGAGGACCGAGGCCCCCAGCGACCCTTCGGCCAGGGTGTAGACGACCCGGAAGTCGTTCGTCGGGGTCACGTCTGACCGATCCAGGCTCACCTTCACGTCGTGGTCGCCCGAGCGGTCGATGCGGGCCTCGTCGCTGGGGCAGAAGACCGACTTGATCGAGTCCTTGCTGGCGATCGTCGCCCGGATCTCCAGCTTCTGCACCGGCTTCGCGGCGTGCTTCTGGGTGGAGAGCGGGTACGAGAACTCCACGACGTCGCGGTCGCGGCGGCAGAGCTGGGTGTAGCGCATCAGCACCTTGCGCTCGGCCCCGGCGGGGATCGGGAAGACGCTGGTGCGGTAGAGGCCGCGGCCCATGTACTCCAGCAAGGCGGGGTCGCGCTTGCTGCGGACGATCTCCTCGTAGATGCGGCGGGCCTCGTCCTTCCCCATCAGCCGGCCGGGCAGTTCCTTACCATCGACCATGAGGACGAGGTTCTCGACGGCCGCGTCCTCGGGGATGGGGAAGAAGTATTCGGCCTCCAGCTCGGTCGAGCCGGGGTTGTAGAACGTCTGCGCGACCTGGACCTCGGCCGCCTGGTCGCGGATCCGGGCGTCGATCGTCAGCGCCCGGATCTCGAACGAGCGCCGGACGGGTATCGTCGGCCGGCGGTCGATGATCCACCCCTGCGCCCGCGCCTCCGCCGCCATCCCCAGGGCCAACGCCGCCGCCGCCACGATCCGTCCCGCACTCATGGTCAGACTCCCCGGGCCGACGCCCGTCCGGAACAGGGGATTCCCGGTCCTCCTCCCGTTAGACGCCCGAACGGCCGGTCCCTGAGGATCGGGCCGCTCGGATTTCTCGCGGCGTGACCGGGATGGGTCCGTTCGTCATCGTTCGACGGGTTTGATGTTTTCTGTAAGTTGTTTGTTTGTAATGGGTTGTCGTCGGTTTTTCGGCGGCTTCGATCGTCGAAGTCGATTCATCGCACGGCCCTCGCGCCGGACACGGCCGGAGCTTGAAGCGACCTCCCAGGCCTTCGGGATCATGGTCGGCACGGCGGAATCTCCGCCGCCCCTGGACATTCGCCGGCCGATTTCGTGCGAGCGTGGAGGACCCGGGCGGAGGAGGCCCGAGCCGCAATGCGTGGGATGAAGTTTCGTTATGGCAATTCGGTCAGGGGGCTCGCGAGGCGGCGCGAGAATTGAGAAGGACGGACCGTTCGTTCATCGACGTCGACAAACGTCCGACGTCCGGCCCCGACCGCATCCGACCCCGAGGCGACGCCTTATGTCCAGGAACCGTCCCGCGTTCACCCTGATCGAGCTGCTGGTGGTGATCGCGATCATCGCGGTGCTCATCGCGCTGCTGCTGCCCGCCGTGCAGGCGGCGCGCGAGGCCGCTCGGCGGATGCAGTGCTCCAACAACCTGAAGCAGCTCGGCCTGGCGATGCACAACTACATGAGCGCGTGGGGAGAGGCCATCCCCAACGCCGGCAGCCGGATCGGGACCGGCTTCCCCAACGACCATTCGCCCCTGGCCCGCCTCCTGCCGTACATGGAGCAGGGGACCTTGCACAACCTGATCAACTTCGACATCCAGATGGGGTTCCCCACGGCGGTGGAGTTCCCCGTCGAATTGCGGACCGTGGCCTCGACGACGATCGCCCCGTTCTTCTGCCCCAGCGACGGCGCGCCGGCGACGGCGACCATCACCTACGCCGCCCTCCCCATCCTCTACGCCGGGACCAACTACGCGGCGAACCAGGGGGACGGCACGAACATCGGCGGGACGATGGGCGGCCAGACCCACCCCATGAACCCCGGCAACGGGATCTGCTGGGTCGGGTCCGGGACGAAGCTGGCCGAGGTGACCGACGGCACGTCCAACACCCTGGCCTTCACCGAATCCACCCGCGGCGACGGCACGCAGCCGGCGAACACCGCCCCGATCCGCGACGTGCGCAAGTACCGGACCTACGGCGGGTCGGACGTCTACGCCGTCGCCGCGAGCGGGACGGGCTACCCTTCCTGGGACGGCCGTCGGCTTTCCATCTGGTTCCGGTCGACGGTCCCCGAAGGCCCGGTGATGAACGGCTACTACACGCCCAACAGCCCCAGGCCCGACAACGCCGTCAGCGCCTCGCGGCTCACCGCCGCCCGCAGCTACCACCCCGGGGGCGTCAACGCCCTCCTCTGCGACGGCTCCGTCCGGTTCCTCAAGGACTCCGTCGCCGAGGGCGTCTATCGGGCCCTCTGGACTCGCAACGGCGGCGAGGTGATCTCGGCGTCGGATTACTGAGCGGCCCTGCGAGGGGGCGTCCGCGACGCTCGGCGGCCCCCGTCGCGCCTTCCAGCCTGCGGATTGCCAAGGAGCGGGCGAGAGGCGTTCGCCTCCGTCTCCGGGATGATCCGCGGATCGAGCGCGGGGATTTCATCGAAATCAGAAGAATTCCTGACCGTCACGGATTGTGGGAGCTGTGACGAGGACGGTCTTCCCCCCTCGCGGGGGAAGACAGACCGCGAAGCGGTCAGATGAGGGGGACGCGAAGCACGAGGACCATCGGGCTTCGAAGGCCCGCCCGACCGGCTCGGGATCCCGACGGTCGTCTCGCTCGTCCTCCCCCGCATCCGGCCCTTCGGGCCACCTTCCCCCGCCAGGGGGGAAGGCCGTTAGGGTGGCCCCCCAAATCCGTGACGGTCAGCGATCTCGCTCAGCCCCCCAGCCGTTCGATCCGGTCAACCTCCGCGTCGTCGAGTTGGAAGTCGAAGGCTTCGAGGTCCTCGTCCATGTGGCGGGCGTCGGCGGTCCCGGTCAGGGGGAGGATGCCGACCTGGAGGGCGAAGCGGAACGCGACCTGCGCGACGGTCCGGCCGTGGCGCGAGGCGATGCGGGCGATCTCGGGGTCGGCGAGGGCCTTGCGATTGGCGGTGAGCAGGGAGAAGCCCTGGTAGACGATCCCGTTGGCGTCGCAGAACGCCCGGACCTCGCGGTCCCAGCCCAGCGCGGCGAAGCAACGGTTCTGCACGAACCGGAGGGGCGAGCGGGCCTCGCGGTGGAATTCCCGGAGCTGGTCGAGCGAGACGTTGCTGACGCCGATCAGCCGGGCGCGGCCTTCGTCGTGCAGGGCCTCGATCGCCCGCCAGGCCTCCCAGTCGGCCGCGGCCAGGCCGACGCGTCGCGTGGGGCCGTGGAGGATGTAGGAGTCGATCGCCTCGACGCCCAGGTGCTCCAGGGAACTCGCGAACGACTGCCGCACCTGCTCGCCGACCGGCGCGGCGGGGTCGTAGGGGAGGCGGTGGTCCTGGCCGTCGCGGGACGTGAACTTGGTCTGGAGGAACAGCCCGTCGCAATCCACCACGCCGGCCGCGATCGAGTCGGCGACGCCGTGCCCGACCTCGGCCTCGTCGTAGTGCCGGAGCTGGTTCGCCGTGTCGACGCCGCGGAACCCGCGGCCGAGGGCCGTCGTCACGAGCCCGCGCGTCCGCTCGGCCTTCCACGCGGTCCCGTAGAGGAAGCGGGGGACGCGGACGCCGTCGATCAACATGCTGCGGTCTTCCATCGAGCCCTCTCGTGTCACGTCCATCGTGCCGGCGGGCCGCCCGACGGCGAGACGCCCCGTTTCGGTTCATCGTACTCGACGGATGCCTCGGGACCTAAGTGCGGGCGAACGAGCCCCGAGTTCGCAGGTGAGTCGCCCTCGGAGTCGCCGCCTCGTCGTGGCCGTTCGGGTCGATCATCTCAATCCTCGAACGAGTTCGCGCCGAACAGGCGCGATGTGGGCACCGACTCGCAATCGCTCGGGATCTCCTTATGGTGGTAGAAGGCCAGGAAGATCGCCAGGGCCTCCGCGGCCGTGAAGATCTCGGATGGTGCCGCCTCGACCGCGTCGGCCGGCCGGATCCCGTGGCGCACCGGCCCGGCGTCCCCCCCTCCTCCGTGACGACGTCGGAGGATGAAGTGGCGGACCTCGTCCCGCTCGACGAGCCGCCCTTCGATGAGCCGCCGGTCGGGCTCGCCGACGCACCACAGGCAGCTTTCGTCTGCGTTGTCGCTGAGGCTGCAATAAAACGTGAGCCGCCCGTCGAACAGGCCCAACGCGTCCTCAATCGCGGCGTCGTCGGTCTCGGGGAGCGTATAGATCTCATCGTCGTGAGCGTATTCCAGGAGCCAGTCGTACACGCGAGGGCCTCCGCTGCTCGTCGAGAAGACTCGGGGACGCCGCCGGACGCTCGTCGGGCGATCAGACCGCGGACAGCCCGGGGCCGTCCAGGGCGGATGTGTCCATGGTGCCGTCGGTCACTCGGAAGAGGCCGGGGAAGCGGGGCTCCCAGGCGCGGTTGGCGTCGGGCATGTACTGGCGGGCGTTGGCCTCGATGGCGCGGACGCCGGGGATGTGGGCCGAGAGGCCGGCGGAGTGGATCAGCGACGCCCCCGGGCAGGTGAGGTCCTGCACGGCGAGGAACATCCCGAACTTCTGCGCCGCCGCCAGCAGGACGGCGTGGCTCTGGCCCTTGCACGCCTTGATCGCCACGCCGTTGTAGCCGCGGTCGCGGGCCATCAGCAGGCTTTCGAAGTCGGTCAGCGACTCGTCGGCCACGACGGGGAGGACCTTCGCGGCGGCGTCGAGCGCGTGCGGCGGCGCGAGGCTCAGGTCGCGGGCGGTGGGCTGCTCGATGTACTGGATGCGACGGAAGCCGTCGGGGGCCTCGGCCTTCAGGCGCTCGATGAACTCCAGCAGGTAGGCGACGTCCGGGGCCCGCTCGTTGAAGTCGAGCGAGTAGACCCAGTCCGAGACGCCGCGGCGGGCCTGGGCCTCGGCGGCCGTGCGTTCGACCTTCGCCACGCGGCCGACGTCCCACGCCAGGTCCTCGCCGTTCAGCTTGATCTTCAGGTGCGTCAGGCCGTTGTAAGCGATCCACTCCGGGAGGGCCTCCGGCAGGCCGTCGCCGATGGGCTTCGTCACGTCGGCCTTCGTGATCGGGTCGACGGCTCCGACGAGGTGGTACATGGGCATGCGTCCCTTGGCCTTCGGCGCGACGTAGCGGCCCACGGGCTCGCCGCGGAAGTCGGGGCCGAGGTAGTCGCCCAGGTCGCGGGCCATGAACTCCGGACCGTAGGTGCGATAGCAGTTCAGGCCGTGGACCTTGCCGAAGGCGTCGTGCACCGCCGCGTCGAACGGGCTGGCGGTTACGAGCGAGCAGAGCTTGGGGATGGGCTCGGCCAGGGCCAGGTCGCGGGAGACGTCGGCGGCGGCCTTGAGGTAGTCGGGCTCCAGGTCGTGATTGATGTCGATGGGGTGGCCGGGCTCGCGGTGGGCCGCGGTGAGGGCGCGGCACTTCTCGGCCAGGGCCTTCATCGCGCCGAGGGTGACGTCGTAGGAGAGCTTGCGCGAGGGGAACGACCAGACGTTCCCCAGCGGCATCGAGCCGAACCCCTTCGCCGTGCGGCCGTCGCGGGTGCGGACGACGCAGGTGACGTTCAGGATCGTCGCCCGCTCGACGACGATGCCGGCGAACTTCAGCGGGGCGCGGTAGCGATAGTCCTCGTACTCGAACGAGACGTCCTCGATCCCGACGTCCGTGGGCCTGGGCGCGAACGCCGCCGCGGCCCGTCCGCCGAAGCCCGTCGCCATCGCCGTCGCGGCCGCGGCCGCCCCCAGGAACTCGCGCCGAGTCGGATTCGTCATGCCCATCCCCTCGCCCGGATCGGTCGGATCGATGTCCCGCCGCGGCCCCAGCGTGCCGCGCGCGCAGGCCGCGGGCAAGGGGCGAGGGCTTGCGGGGCGGGGCCCGCGCGAGTCTCATCGGTGGTGGAGAAGGAGGGGCTTATGCTCGATCGACGTTCGTTCCTGGCGGCGGTCCCGGCCGCGGCGCTCGCGGCGGGGTCGCGGGCCGTCGCGATGGCGGGGGGCGGCTTCTCGACGCGCGGGGTCGTGCTGACGCCCGAGGACTTCTCGCTCGCCGACTGGCCCGAGCGCGCGAGGCGCGCGGGGCTGACGACGATCGGGATCCATCACCAGAACTCGCCGAGGGCCGTCGTCGCGTGGGCCGCGTCCGACGCCGGCTCGCGCGTGCTGGAGGCGTGCGACCGGCTCGGCCTGGAGGTCGAGTACGAGCTGCACGCCATGAAGGAGCTGCTCCCCCGCGACCTGTTCGCGCAGGAGCCGGCGCTGTTCCGGCTCGACGCCGACGGCCGCCGCAACCCCGACGCCAATTGCTGCCCGCACTCGGCGCGGGCGCTGGAGGTCATCGCCGAGAACGCCGTCGCGATCGCCGCGAAGCTCCGGCCGACGACGGGACGGTACTTCTACTGGGGCGACGACGGCCTCCCCTGGTGCGCCTGCCCGGAGTGCCGCGGCCTGAGCCCGTCGGAGCAGGCGTTGCTGGTCGAGAATCGGATCCTCCGCGCCCTGAAGGCCGTCGACCCGAGGGCGACCCTGGCCCACCTGGCCTATCACGACACCCTGCCGCCGCCGCGGAAGGTCGCGCCCGAGCCGGGGATCTTCCTGGAATACGCCCCGATCCATCGGAGCTACGACGAGCCGTACGACCGCCAGGCCGATCCGTCGCGGCGAGACGGCCTCCCGATGCTCGACGCCAACCTCGAAGTCTTCCCCGCGGCGACGGCCCGCGTGCTGGAATACTGGCTGGACGTCTCCCTCTTCTCGCGCTGGAAGCGCCCCGCCGCGAAGCTGCCGTGGCGTCCCGACGTGCTGGCCGCCGACCTCGCCACCTACGCCGCCCGCGGGATCCGCCACGTCGCCAGCTTCGCCGTCTACGTCGACGCCGCCTACGTCCAAAGGTACGGCGACCCCGCCTTCCTCGCCGAATACGGCGCGATCCTGGCTCGCGGCGGGTGAGCGGCCGGCGATCAGTCCGACAGCTTCCGGAGCAGGCCCGGCGGGGCGATCCAGCGGAGGGCGTGGCGCTCGCCGGGGCGAGAGGGGCGGCGGAGGGCGGCGACGGCCCCCTTCTTGAATTCGAAGGGGAGGGCGGTCGGATCGCCCAGGAGGAGCAGGCTGAGAAGCTCGTCCAGGGCCGGGTTATGGCCGACGATCATCAGCGGGGCCTCGGGCTGGAGCGCCAGCCAGTCGGCGATGTCGCGGGCGGTGGACTGGGCGCGGAGGGTTGCGGCGATCTCAACGCCCGCGGCCATCTTCAGGCGATCGGCCAGGATCTCGGCCGTGCGCCGCGCGCGCGGCAGGGGGCTGGTCGCGATCCGGTCGATGGGGAGGTCGAGCGCCGCGAGGGCGTCGCCGACCTCGCGCATCCGTTTCTCCCCCTTGTCGGTCAGCGGTCGCTCGTCGTCCGGGATCCCCGGCGTCCCCCGCTCGACGGCGATGCCGTGGCGGACGATATACAAGTCCCACATGCTTGGAGCCACCCGTCCCCTTTGAGGTCCCGCGGGGCCGCGCCGGCCCGGTCGGTCGCCGGGGCTGGCTTGCAAAAGGCGAGCCGGGGGGGCGATCGGGCCGGCGGCTCGTAGACTCGTCGGCGTCGGCGCCCCCATAATGGGCGATGCGCCGGGGGGCCGGGCGCGCGGACTTGCGGGCCCCTATCAGTCCGTATACCATAAAAGACGGCAAATCTCAGGCGTCGCGCCCCGTCGCGGCCCCGCCCCCGGTCGACGAAACCCAACCCCTGGCCGAATCGAGGTCCCGGTATGGCCCAAGCCATCGCGAATCCCGAGGAGATCCGCCGCTTCGCCGCGCGGTTGAAGCAGTTCAACAACGACCTCCTGAACCAGCTCACGGTGATCCACGGCCAGGTCTCCGGCCTGGGGCAGACGTGGCGCGACCGCGAGCACGACAAGTTCGTGGAGGAGTTCGACGCCACGCTCCAGGTCGTCAAGCGGTTCGTCGACACGACCAATCAGCACATCCCGTTCCTCCTGCGCAAGGCGGAGCGGCTGGAAGAGTACCTCCAGCAGCGTTGACCCCGGGAGGGGCCCCCGGCGCGCGACCCGCCGGGGGCCGGCCCGCGCCGAGTTGCGTCGCACCCGCCCCGCCCGCGAGGAGCCGGCAGCATGAGTCAGGACGCGAGGGTCTTGTCGGTCCAGGCCCTGAGGGACTTCAAGGGCTCGATGATCAAGTTCGTCGAGGAGGCGCGCGGGGCCCTCTCCGGCGTCGACATGGAGCTGCGCCGGATGCGCGACTGGCTGGAGCGCGACCAGCTCGGCTACTGGCAGATGCAGGTCAAGAAGCGGCAGGAGGCCGTGATGAACGCGCGGTCCGAGCTGTCCAAGCGCCAGATCGCCGCCAAGGGGAACAGCTCCATCTCCGACACCGAGCAGAAGGAGAACCTCCGCATCGCCATGCAGAAGCTGCGGGTGGCGGAGGAGAAGGTGGCGCTGGTGAAGAAGCTGATCCCGGTGCTCCACCACGAGATCGCCGAGTACAAGTCGTGCGCCGCGCCCCTGGGCGACCACATGTCCGGCGGCTTCGAGAAGTCGCTGGGCGTGCTGGAGAAGATGGTCCGCTCCCTGGAGGACTACCTGGCGCTCCAGGCCCCGACCACCCCGCGCGACGCCCCCGCCGGGACCTCCGCCCGGTCGGGCGGCGAGGCGACCGCGACGGCCCCCGCCGCGCCGGCCGCCCCCGCCGCCGAGGGCTGATCCCCGTCCCGAGACCTCGAACCGCGTCACCCGCCCCCGGGAGGCCGAAGCCAGCCATGAGCAGCCACTCCGCCCGCATGCAGCACGCGATGAAGGATCTGCGCGAGAAGTGGGACGTCACCACCGACTACTGGGCCGACCAGGTCGCGCGCGACTTCGAGAAGAACCACATCGCCCCGGTCGAGGGCCTGGTCAAGCGCGCCATGGTCGGCATGGACAAGCTGTCGGAGTCCCTGGCCAAGATCCGCAAGGCGATGGAGGAGAACTGACCCCTCCCGCCCCGCGCGCCCGTCCCGATCCTGCTCCCTTCTACCGGATATCGCGAACATGCCCGAGTCACCGCTGATCCAGAAAGAAGTCGCCGCCCTGACCGACCTGGAGGCGCTGATCGCCCGCCGGGCCAAGGGGGAGACCGAGGTCGAGCAGAACTTCAAGCGCCGTCGCGACCGGGAGGCGCAGGAGCACAACCAGGCCGCGCAGGAGCTGTCGGCGAAGGGGCAGGCCGAGATCGCCGCGCTGGAGACCGAGTACGCCAAGATCAAGGCGGCCATCTCCCGCAAGGCCCAGGCCGACGCCCAGGCCACCGAGGCCGAGTACGCCGCGGCGAAGCAGAAGATCGAGGCGGCGCTGAAGTCGGAGCGGTCGAGGGCGAAGAAGGCGAGCGACGAGTCGCGCTGGCAGTCGCTGGCGATGTACGAGGCGGCCCGCGACAACACGGTGAAGCGGCGGAAGTCGCTCGACGAGGCCCTGGCCGCCGCCGGCCGCGACCTGGAGCACCTGCGCGACGTCGCCGAGCCCATGCTCGCCCGGCTGGCGAAGGTCGTCGGCCCGGAGATCCCGGTCGAGCCGACCACCACCGTCACCCTCCCCGAGGCCCCCGAGGTCCCCCAGCCCGACGGCGCCGAGCTGCTCGTCCAGCCCGAGCCCAAGGGGGACCCGACCAAGCTCGACCTGCTCCAGGAGGTCGTCCGCCGGATCGACGAGGAGCTGCTGGGGCTGGAGTCGCTGAAGCTCCCGAACTTCCTCAAGCCGTCCAACTTCGTCTGGCCGTTCCTGCTGATCGGCGTCGTCGTCGGCGCCGCCGCGGCGTTCGGCGCGGGGCTCGCCCCGGCGATCGCCGCGATCGCGGGCGTGGCCGCGGCCGTCGTCACGGGGGTCGCGGCGTTCGTCGTCCTCAAGAAGAAGGCCGGCCCCGCCGTCTCCGCCCACTACTACCCGCTGAAGTATCGCGTCGAGGAGGGCGCCCGCCTGCTCGAAGAGACGAAGGAGTGGATCAAGTCCGACACCGAGGCCCGCCAGAAGCAGGCCGACGAGCGCCGCGAGGAGAACTACCGCAACGCCGAGGAGAAGGCGAAGGCCCGCGTCGCCGACGCCGAGCAGAGGATGCGGCAGTCGCTCGACGAGGCCGACGCGATCTACCCCAACCGCCTGGCCGCGATCCAGCAGAAGCGCGACGACGACCTGAAGAAGGCCGACGCCCACTACCCGCCGCGGATCCAGGCCCGCAAGGAGCAGCACGCGGCCGACACCAAGGCCCTCCAGGACCGGATCAAGTCCGAGCGCGACGCCACCAAGGCCGCCTACGACGCCGCCTGGGCCGACCTCATCAAGACCTGGACCGACGGCCTGGCGAACATCGGCGCGATCGCCGACGACGTGAACGCGGAGTCGGCCCGCCGGTTCCTCGAATGGGACGGCAAGTCGGAGCTGGGCGACTGGAGCCCGCCCGAGGAGGTGCCGCCGGCCCTGCCGTTCGGCCGCTTCAAGTTCGAGCTGGCCGACTTCCCCCACGGCCGCCCCACCGACCCCCGCCTCCAGGAGGCCGGCCCCACCGAGTTCGACCTGCCGGCGTTCGTGCCGTTCCCACACCTCAGCAGCGTCCTCATCAAGACCGGAGAGGCCGGCCGCGCCGAGGCCAACCGGCTGCTCCAGAGCCTGATGATCCGGTTCCTGACCTCGATCCCGCCGGGCAAGGTCCGGTTCACCATCTTCGACCCGGTCGGCCTGGGCGAGAACTTCGCCGCCTTCATGCACCTGGCCGACTACCAGGAGCTGCTGGTCACCAGCCGCATCTGGACCGAGGCCCGCGACTTCGACCAGCGCCTGGAAGACCTCTCCGCGCACATGGAGAACGTCATCCAGAAGTACCTGCGCAACGAGTTCGAGAGCATCGAGGCGTACAACCAGCACGCCGGCGAGGTCGCCGAGCCGTTCCGGATCCTGGTGGTCGCCAACTTCCCCAGCAACTTCAACGAGACCGCCGCGCGGCGGCTCCAGAGCATCGTCGCCAGCGGCGCCCGCTGCGGCGTCTACGCGCTGATCTCCGTCGACACCAAGATGCCCATGCCGGCCGGGCTCCAGCTCAAGGACCTGGAGGCCGAGTGCGTCAACCTGAGCTGGCGCGACGGCAAGCTCGGCTGGCGCGACGACCATTTCGGCCGCTTCCCGCTCCGGCTCGACTCCATCCCCGAGCCGGGCTACTACAGCAAGCTCATGCACTACATGGGCGAGGCGTCCAAGAACGCCAACAAGGTCGAGGTCCCGTTCGACTGGATCGCCCCCAAGCCGGACAAGTTCTGGACCTACGACAGCGGCAAGATCATGGAGATCCCCCTCGGCCGCGCCGGGGCCACCAAGTACCAGCCGATGCTCCTGGGCCGAGGCACCTCGCAGCACGCCCTGGTGGCCGGCAAGACGGGCTCCGGCAAGTCGACCCTGCTCCACGCCCTGATCGTCAACGCCGCCCTGCGATACGCCCCGGACCAGCTCGAACTCTACCTGATCGACTTCAAGAAGGGCGTCGAGTTCAAGGTCTACGCCGAGAAGGAGCTGCCCCACGCCAAGGTGATCGCCGTCGAGTCCGAGCGCGAGTTCGGCCTCAGCGTGCTCCAGCGGCTCGACGCCGAGCTGAAGTACCGCGGCGACCTGTACCGCGACCACGGGGCGCAGGACCTGAAGGGCTTCCGCGAGGCCAAGCCCGACATGGTCATGCCCCGCATCCTGCTCGTCGTCGACGAGTTCCAGGAGTTCTTCGTCGAGGACGACAAGATCGCGCAGGAGGTGTCGCTCTTGCTCGACCGCCTGGTGCGGCAGGGTCGTGCGTTCGGCGTCCACGTCATCCTGGGCTCGCAGACGCTGGGCGGCGCCTACTCGGTGGGCCGGGCCACGCTGGGCCAGATGGCCATCCGCATCGCCCTGCAATGCTCCGAGGCCGACGCCCACCTGATCCTCAGCGAGGACAACAGCGCCGCGAGGCTGCTGACCCGCCCCGGCGAGGCCATCTACAACGACGCCAACGGCATGCCCGAGGGGAACAACCTGTTCCAGGTCGTCTGGCTGTCGGACAAGCGCCGGGTCGAGTACCTCCAGGACATGCTGGACCTGGCCAAGGCCCAGCACCGGCCGCCGGCCACGCCCATCGTCTTCGAAGGCAACCTGCCGGCCGACGTCCACAAGAACCCGCTGCTGAACAAGCTGCTGGAGGCGACCGAGTGGCCCGCGGAGTCGCCGCGGTACGAGCAGGCGTGGCTGGGCGACGCGATCGCGATCAAGGACCCGACCGTCGCGGTGTTCCGGCCGCAGTCGGGCTCGAACCTCCTCATCATCGGCCAGAACGGCGAGGCCGCGCTGGCGATGATGATGATGGCGACCATCGCCATCGCCGCGCAGCACCCGCCCAAGAAGCGGACGGGCGTGAAGTTCTACCTGTTCGACGGCTCGCCCGTCGACTCGTGGCTGGCGGGCAAGCTCGGCCAGGTGAAGGACTGGCTGCCGCACAACGTCACGAACGTCACCCAGCGCAACCTGGCGACGGCGATCAACGAGGTGTCCCGCGAGTTGGACCGCCGCCGCGACAACTCGGCCGAGGCCGAGGAGCAGGCGCCGATCTACCTCTTCATCTACGACCTCCAGCGCTTCCGCGACCTGAAGAAGGCCGACGACGACTTCGGCTCGTTCTCCAGCAGCTTCGGCGAGGAGAAGGCGCCTTCGCCCGGCAAGCAGTTCGGCGAGATCCTCCGCGAAGGGCCGACCTTCGGCGTCCACACGGTCGTCTGGATCGACAGCGTCAACAACATGAACCGGATGTTCGACCGCAACATGCTCCGCGAGTTCGAACTCCGCATCCTGTTCCAGATGAGCGCCAACGACTCCAGCACGGTGATCGACGCGCCGGCCGCGGGCAAGCTGGGCGAGAACCGGGCGCTGTTCTACAGCGAGGAAGAGAACCGGATCGAGAAGTTCCGCCCCTACAGCATCCCCGACCCTGAGTGGGCCGCGGAGATCCAGGCCAAGTTCGCCGCCCGCCCGGCCCCCTTCGAGCCCGAGGCCCCGCCCGAGCCCGAGCCGAAGGACGACCCGGAGCCCGTCGCCCGCGAGAACGGCCACTCCCGCCGCCGCGACGACGACGGCTTCCCGCCGTTCCCGAAGTTCGAGGACATCGACGTCCCGCCGTCGTTCCCCAGCCTCGACGACCCGGTCGAGACGCCCGCGGAGGAGTCCAAGCCCGAGGAGTTCTGAGCGAGCGCCCTACGATCCTTCCCTCCGGGGGCGGAGGGAAGGCGTTGGGTGGAGGACCGTCACCAAGAATTGCGATGCCGATGGACTCCCCCGACCTGCGGCTCCGCCGCCGGTGGACGTACTCGCCCCGGTCGGCGCAGCGGATCGAGGGGCTCCGGCGTGGTTCACGAATCCTTCGATCGACCCGCCCGCGCCCGATCCTTCGGGGCTTCCGTCAAAGGGCTCTTGAGCAGGACTTCGCCCTTCTCATTGATCGATCCATGCTCGATCATGGATCGGATTTGGTCCTTCGACGGCCGGGCATTCTCTCGGATGATCGCCTCGCGCAACTGTTCGGCCATGGTCTTGGGCTTTCGGGTCGCCATGACAGCCCCTTTCACCGTTCGAGGTTCGGGCGGAACACGCCGAGGATGCATTGTCTGTCGATCACCGCGATCTGGATATGCGACTCTCGCAGAATTCCCGATCCGGGGAACGCAGCTTCGCCCTCAAGGAATGGGCTTCGGACCGTCTGGAAGGGTTCGCTCAGCGAATCTCGCTGGCGGGTCAGTTCATTAATCATCAAGCAGTCGAGGTTTCGTGATTTGCCGCGATTCGTCGGCAACGCCAGATCGACCTCGCCGAACGTCCGGGCGATCGACTCGTAGCGGAGTCGAAGGAGTTCGGTGTATTGCGTGTCCGTGAAGTCGAGGCATCGTCCCAGTTGGATCACGGCTCCGACGACGCCGCCGGCCCTGCGGCCTTCCGGCCACGACCTCGCTCGTTCCGGCGCATGTTCCCAGAAATAGATCCCATGCCCTAGCCAATCGTAGGGGTTCTCGCTCTTTTCCCATTCGTCGATCTTGACCCGACCCGCGAGGATCGAGTCGGCGAATCGAGCCGAGCATCCGTGGTAGCCGAGAACCACCCTGACGAATCTGTCCACCGTCTTGATCTCCGATTGGACCCCGTCGCCCTCCCCTCGAAAGGATAGGGCGCGACTCGGCATGGCGATCATCAACTTATGGGGCGGTCTCCCCTCCGCGCCACGATCGCCCGGCCCGGTCCCGCGCCGGCGGTGAGGAAGAGGACGGCGGGGGATTCGCCGCGGTGGCAGAGCAGGGGGCGGACGGCCTCGGGCTTCAGATCGGTGGTGCGGTGCTTCACCTGCACGGGGCCGAGATTTTCGGCGTCGATCCGCTTGCGGAGCTTCTTCAGGTCGAGCGGGTGGACGGACAGGACTTCGAACGCTTCGAGCCAGGGCGTGGCGAGGTACTCGTCGGCCGCGAGGTAGGGGAGGTCGGCGGCGATGCGGCCCAGGCCGTGGGCGCGGGCGAAGGAGTCGAGCAGGCCGGAGCGCGACAGGGCCGGGTCGGGCTCGTAGAGCCATCGGCCGATCGGCGCGACGGCCGGATAGTCGTCCGTCGGGTCGCCGGCCCAGGTGACGCCGTCCGGGAGCCTGGTGGCGCGGCGACGGGACGTGACGGCCTCCCCGAACCAGACGGTCGCCTCCCGGGCCTCGCCGCCCAGGCTGATGATTTCGACCTCGCAGTGCAGGCTCTCGGCGAAGCGGGCGAAGTCGCTGGCGGGGCCGAGCTTGATCGCGCCGGCGGGGGCGGACCGCATCATCGCGTGCAGGAACTCGGGCCCCGGCGCGTAGCCCTCGGCGGCGACGGCCCGGCCGCGGCCCGAGGCGCGGCGGTCGGGGTCGACGTGGGCCCAGGCACCGGGGGGGATGGGGAAGGCTTCGGCCGTCGCGGTGCAGGGCTGGACGCGGTCGCCGCGGGCGTAAACCTCGGCGTTCCAGGCGACGCGGCGGCCCATCCCGCGGTCGCGGTCGACGGCCAGGACGTGCGAACGCTCGGCCAGGGCGATCGCGTCGCCGCCGATCCCGCAGCAGAGGTCGACGACGACGTCGGCCTCGAACCGCCGGGCCTTGTGCGCCGCGACGGCCTCGGCGGTGGCCTGCTCCAGCCCGACGGGGTCGAGCCACATCCGATCGGCCCGCGCGTACTTGGCGACCCCCTTGCGCCGGGCCTCGGCCAGCCGCATCGCCGCGGCGACGGCCTCCGGGGCGTGGGCCTTGCGCCATCGGGCGACGTCGGCGGGGCTCGGGGATTTCACGGCCGAGACCGCGTCCAGCAGCGTGCGGCCGGCGTCGGTGGTCAGGACTTCGAACTCGGCGTCGGAGGCGTCGGGCTCGCGGACGCGGCGATCCTGGGTCGAGGGATTCGGGCCGGCTGCGTAGAATGTCATGGTGGAATCGCGATGAAGTCGGACGCCGAATCGAAGACCCGGAGCCGATCGTTGAGCCCCGCCGAACCATTGTACCCGCCGGTCCCGCCGATCGCCCGCGAGCCGCTCCGGATCGGGGGGATCGAGGTCCCCTCGCGGTTCTTCCTCGCCCCGCTGGCCGGCTACACGAGCCTGGCGTTCCGGCTGGCCGTGCGCTCGCTCGGCGGCCTGGGCCTGGCCACGACCGACCTCGTCAACGCCCGCTCGCTGATCGAGAAGCGCCGGCGGGCGCTGGAACTCGCCGAGACCAGCGACGCCGACAAGCCCCTCTCCATCCAGATCTACGGCCAGGTGGCGGCCGAGATGGAGCAGGCGGCGCGCTACGTCGCGGCGAACGGGGCGACGATCGTCGATATCAACATGGGGTGCCCCGTCCGCAAGGTGGTGCGGATCGGCGGCGGCTCGGCGCTGATGAACGAGGCCGACCGCGCGACCGAGCTGGTCTCGGCCGTGGTGAGGGCCGCGGGCGTGCCGGTGACGGTCAAGATGCGGCTGGGCTGGGACGAGGAGTCGCTGACGGCCCCGGCGCTGGCGCGGGCTTTCGAACAGATCGGCGTGGCGGCGGTCATCATTCACGGCCGGACGCGGGCCCAGGGGTTCTCCGGCAAGGTGAACCGCGACGGCATCAAGGCGGTGGTCGACGCCGTCGACGCGATGCCGATCGTGGCCAACGGCGACGTCCGCTCGATCGCCGACGCGGCCTCGATGATGGAATACACCGGATGTTCGGCGGTGTCGATCGGCCGCGGGGCGCTGGCGAACCCGTTCTTCTTCCGCCAGCTCGACCACTGGACCCGCACCGGCGAGCCCGGCCCCGACCCGACGTTCGACGAGCGGCTCGACTTCATGTCGATCCACTTCCACGGCCTCCTGGAGCGCCGGGGCGAGCACTTCGCCTGCCTCCAGTTCCGCAAGATCCTCAAGTGGTATTACCACTTCACGAGGATGCCCAAGCGGGTCTACCTGGAACTCATCAACCTCCGCTCCTCCGCCGTCTTCGACCAGGCCGTCGCCCAGGTCCGCGCCGAGGGCCCCAGCTCCCCCCTCCCCGGCCACTTTGAGGCGCATGTGCCGGTGCCGTCGGGGCCGATCGAGGCGTGGTGAAGGAGGCCGTCGAATTCGAGGCCGCGCGATGAACGATATCCCCGATGCCCAGGCCGAGGTCTGCCGACGGTTCGGCGTCCGGCCGTTCCCGACTCCGGCCGATCTCAAGATTGGCGTCGCGTTCAACGTCCGCGACGGTGTCCAGCCGTTGAACGGCCTTCGCCTTCGGCCCGAGGGCGATACGTCGGGATGGTACATCTGGGCGGGAGAGGAATGGTCGGACGACCCCGACTTCTTCTCGCCGCTGTGCGTCCACCATCTGGCGTCCTGGTGCCCGGCTGCGATTCCGTACGTACTGCTCCCGCCGGGTTGGCGGTTCCTGATCGCCCCGGGTTATGAGGACGTCTGGTTCGACGAACCGTTGGTCCAGACTTCGTAGGTTGGGTCTCGACCCGGCCCTGAGAAAGCGACGCGCAAATCGGGCCTGGCCTCACCCCAGGCGACTTCGACTTCGCTCGGAGCCCACGATTGTCTCTGAACCGGTATTCCGAGGAGGTCCGCGTCAGGGCCGGATCCACGCCGGCCGGCACGCGACGTGTGGTCGAGTGGTATCGTCGACGGGCGACCCGGAGGAAGTTGCTCCTCCTGGACTGCGGCATCATCCGCCATGCGCCGTTCGCCGATTGCGGCCGTCCGTTATGGGATTTGATGACGGATCAGCCCTGGTTCGAGACCGATATGCCCTGGATCGATTACTTTCGGCACATGGAGGCGACTCGAAGGGAACCGCCGCCGCCGGCGGGTCGTCGGTGGTGGCCGAACTTCCGGATGAACGGTCGTCATGCGGTCTGCTGGCTTGAGCAGTACGCGGACGACCGCGAGCCCGATCGGTTGTTGCTCGTGGGTAACCGTTCACGGCCCGGTACTTGACCCGAGGGCGGCTGCCTGAGCATCTTCGATTCATGAAGCGCCCGGAATGCATACCGCAGACGACGTGGGACGTGATCCCGCCGGAGGCTC
>MKTT01000010.1 GCA_001898385.1 Planctomycetales bacterium 71-10 | reverse complement strand
TTCATCAACTCATAGCTGGGGTCGGCGCAGTAAGGGGCCCGGATGAACATCTCGCCGATTTTGGATCCACTTCCAACCAACAGGCAGCCCGGCCCGAAGACCTGGAGGTAGCCGCGGTACCCCGCCGGGAGCCGCACGCCCGCCTCGGACTCGAAACGGTCCAGCGAATCGGCACTCGTCGGCTGGACCGACTCCCCGAAACTGGAGTCGACCTTGAAGGTCTTGAAGAACGCCCGCCATGATTCGAGATCGGGATTCGACTCCGACATGATCATCGCCTCCTTCCATACGACCCGATTCGCACGTGCGCCGTGGATTCCCAGGGCCATCCCTGAACTGGAACGACGCGTCGGGCTCCGGATCGACTTTCTCCGCAAACACGCCCCCCGTCGCTTAGGTGGCGTCACGAGGCCGATCGGTGACGGATTTCGTAAAAACAAGGCCCGCGGGGACATCGGGTGGGCACAGAGACGGAGGGGATGACGATCGGTGACGGATTTCGTAAAAACAAGGCCCGCGGGGGCGATCCGCCGGCTCGAAGACCCGACTCAAGACGTTCTCCCACATCGCATGCGATCCGCCGGTTAGACCAAATGTTCACTGGCTCGGCTTGCGAACTGTACTCGGTGAGATCGAGTCCGAAAAGGGGGAACTCTCCGCCCATCCGCTTTATTCGACTCGTGCCCTCGGCCGGCGCGAGCTGGAGGCCGGGCCTCGCCGACTCGAATCCATGATCGTCAGCCGTCAGTCGATGCCGTCCCAGTACAGATGGGCGACTTGCGAACTCGAGTCGTAAGAGACGAATGCCCGCCCTTGCGTGAAGCCGGGATGGAATGCGCCCGACTCCAGGAAGACCGTCGGCGAACCGGCCAGGGGCGTCCACCAGGCCGGCGTCGGGCCGGAGACGCCGGCGCCGGACGTCTTGGATGCGAACTCGTCCGCCGTCAACTTGGTGAAGCTCGCGCCGAGGAGGCCGTTGAGTTGCGGCAACGGCGACCGGAATCTGAGGTAGCAGGTCGAGCTATCCCGGAAGGCCCGGCCCTCCGCCTGGAGGCCCTGGATCGACGGCCCGGGCTTGACGCCGAAGGTCGCTTCGAACACATCGCCGGGCGAGCCGTATTCCTCGAGGTCGCCGCAACCCGAGAGGAGTAGGGCGAGCCCGGCGATCGCGGCTTTTGACATGGCATTCATAGGTCGGCCTCCCTGCCCGACGACCCGGCCGTCACGCATGCCACGCTCGATGTCGGCGGGAGGCCCGGAGACGGTTTTCCGCGCTTGCAACGTGCCGGCCGGCCACGGCGGACGGTCCTCTGAGCGAACATCGGCCCGTCTCGCTTTGCCTCTGGACTTTCACGATAACCGAAGTTCGTGTCCGATGGCGACCGGAGGAGCGGGCTGGCCGCCGAGCGTTACGACGGGACGACTCAAATCGCCGCCCGAGCCATGCGGATGGACGGCGGGGATTGCCGGCTGAGGAGATTCGGACGGAGAATTGCACCCGGGTCATCGACGCAGAAATCCGGGCCGTCGCTGAGCGTCTCCTCGGGTTGACCACCCGAGAGTAGTAACGCGAAAAAAGCATGGCGAAGAGATAAACTCGAACCAGATCCGGGACGATTGCGGTTCCCATCGTCGCCGACGAAATATCCCACCGGGATCCTCGAAGATGGACGACGCACTCCGACGGATCGAGGCGAAGTTGAGAGATGCGGACCTCCGGCTCCGGAAGCCGCTCGACGAGGGCCGAATCGGGGCTTTCGAGCGAAGGCATGGGGTCCGGCTCCCGGAGGGCTACCGACGCTTCATCGCCGAGCTCGGCGACGGCGGCCCCATCCCCCCCTACGGCCTGCTCCCGCTCGGGAGGCGTCCGAAGGGGCCGCTCACACCCGAGTTCCTGCGAGACCGGCAGAGCCTGCCTTTCCTCGCCTCGCCGTTCCCGTTCACCCGGGGATGGATCACCGAGGACGGCGAGGAATCCGACGAGGGCGAGCCCGACCAGGTCGCGCACGGGAACCTCCTCCTGGGCGACGGCGGATGCGGGATCGAATGGCGCCTGATCGTGACGGGGCCCGACCGAGGGAGCGTCTGGGAATTCTGCGACGTCGGCCTCGGGCCCGCCGAGCCGCGGCGCGACTTCCTGGGCTGGTACGAGGACCGACTGGACCGGCACCCGACCCGCCGCTGACCGGCTGAGCGAGCCCCGTGGTTCAATCCCGGAGATTCGGAAGCGCCTTGCGGATGGCGGCGATTCCACGATCGTTGATCTTGGTCCGCCAGAGCCCGAGTTCCTCCAGCCCGATGAATTCCTTGAGAATGGGGACGGCGGCCGCCGTGAGGCCTGTGGAGTCGAGCCTCAGCCGATGGGCCCTGATCTCCAGCTCGCGCAGTCCGGGATAGGTCGCGAACTCCCTCAGCGACGCGACGTTCACCTGATAGTCCTCCACCTCGATATGGTGGATTCGGCCCTCGCCGTCCAGCCGGATCCGGGCCCCGAGCCGCCCGAGCGTCCAGGGAAGGAGGCCAGATCCTCCAGGTTGAAGTGCTTCGGGCCGCCGGGAACGGCGATGAAGAACATCCCGTTGAGCTTGCGCGGGCCGAAGACCTTGAGGAATGCGCGATAGCTCGGCGGCAGGCGGAAGTCGTGCGCGGCCTCGAAGGCGTCCATCTCGCCCTCCGTCGGCGTCGGCGCGGGGGGACACGAACGGCCGACGTCCTGACGTCATCAGTGGCGACAATACTCCCTCACGTCCTCGTATCTCTTCCAATCAAGGGTAGCCGTGTCCCCCCTCTCAAGCGGGTATCGTTCAAGGCAGTATCCCATGATGAAATCGTAGAAGGAGTGGGCCAGGCGCGGCATCTGGTCGAGCGGGTACCGCCCGTTGACCGCATAGATCCCGCACTCGTTCAGGCCCGGATCGGTCGGGTCCCCGGGGTCCCATCCGTACTCGTCCAGGCTGAGGGGCGACTCGGCGAAGTCGACGAGGCGTGCGGCCCGCTCCGGCTCGGGGACGTGTCCTTCCCAGTCGGCCGGCGAGCGAACGCGGGACGCGCTGCTATGCTCCAGGCTGGAATTGAAGCGGTTCCCCGGTGAACCCGGGGCCCGGACGTACCATTTGCAGGGGCCGCCGTCCAGGCGCAAGCCTCCGGCCCAGAACCGCTTGACGAAACCCTTGTAGCTCGTCAGCAGCTTGAATCGGATCGTCGACTTTCAGGCGTCGAAGTCGCTGCCGAACGGGCGTCGCATCGGCCTCCTGGACTGGAGCAGCTCCACGGCCTCGGCGAACGAATCCCAGGCGTCGTCGATCATAATGTAGTCCTCCGTACGGAAGGGAGAGGTCCGACCGTCGAAGGACGGACGCCATCGGGAGGTCTCGCGACTCCGTCGATTCCCCGTGGAGGGGCTCCTGAGGACCGGGCGAGCCTCCCCGCGATCGAGCCTCCGACCGCCCCGAACAGGATCGCGAGGATGACCTGCAGCCCCGCCGCCAACAGGCCGTGCGCGATCGGCCCTTGAGGAAGCGGCCACGAGGGGAGATGCTGCGTCGAGAGCGCCAGGTAGCCCTCCGTGACAGCATTGCGTACTTCGTAGTGGAACCGAGCGTCCAGCGCGACGTAAACCAGCGCGCATGTAGCGAAGCCGAGTCGCCG
This sequence comes from Planctomycetales bacterium 71-10, assembly GCA_001898385.1. Lineage (GTDB taxonomy): Bacteria > Planctomycetota > Planctomycetia > Isosphaerales > Isosphaeraceae > Paludisphaera. The sequence goes on along the minus strand of MKTT01000010.1, from coordinate 667 downwards.
CGACCTCGCCCCGGCGATCCGCGGCGGCGGCCAGGGTCGAAGGAGCACGGCCTCGACGATCAACACGGCGATGAGCTGGAAGGGATTCGCCCCGAAGGCGCGATTCAGGAGCAGGCCCAGGTCGACGGCGGCGACGCCGACGATCGTCATCCACCAGGCTACAAAGGCGGAGGGTCTTCTCATCGGCGCACACCGTTCAGGAAAGCAGACCACCCTCGATTCAAGTCATCCCTAGATCGACGACTTCAGGAACGGTCCGCGGCAGAGCGAAAGGGCCGGGCGTCGCCTCCGCCGGCTCGCTTGGTCGTCCCACTCGCTTCAACGCCCGAGGCTCGCCCACGGAGAACGGCCTCGTTCATCATCGCTATCACGATGCATGCGACCGGCCAGGCCGACCACAACCAGGGTTTTCGGCTGATGAGACCGACGACGCCCAACACCGTCCCAGCCCCAAGGATGAGTCGACCAGCCCTTAAGGGACCCATGATTCGCCTCAGAAGGATTTGCGATCTGTCCGGCAACGACTTGCGGCGACCGCTCTGGGGCCAATTTGGTGACCAATGAACCGGGCGGTGGCCAATTTGCCGGCGAGACCACCTCGGTCGGGGTGGTCCAAGAGACCACGCCATGCCCGACACCGACGAGCGCATCATCGCCGCCGCACCGA
>MKTT01000009.1 GCA_001898385.1 Planctomycetales bacterium 71-10 | reverse complement strand
GCCTGCTCGAAGCATCGGCGCAAGGATGTCCTGCCGATGCACCCCGATTTGGTCGCCATGGTGCGCGAGTGGGTGAGTGATCTAGGCCCGGACGACTTGCTCTTCCCGCGGATCGAGCGGAAGAAGACCTGGTACATGGTGAAGAAGGACCTGGAGCGGGCCGGCATCCCCTATGAGACGCCGGACGGGATCGCCGACTTCCACGCGGCCGGGCGGCACAGCCACATCACCGGGCTCGTCCGATCCGGCGCCTCGATCATGGAGGCGAAGGAGCTGGCCCGGCACGCCGACATCCGCCAGACGGCGAAATACACCCACATCGGGATGGAGGACAGGGCCGAGGCCCTGGGGAATCTGCCCTCGCCGGACGTATCGGCACACGTTGATCGTCTGCACATTGTCTGCATTTCGGGCGGCGTCTTGGGTCGGGAGGTGTCGCCCTTTGTCATCGAGCCCGACCGGGACGCGAAGTCCGGAAACGAACAAACCCCTGATTGCTCAGGGGTTGTGTCGTCTTCTGTCGCAAGTTGTCACCGGATGGCAACTTGCATCGAAGTGGAGGCGGCGGGCCTCCCCAGGCCAAGTCGCAACTACTGAAATACAAGGACTTACGTCGGCGTCCCAAGTCTAATTGGCCCCTAAAGTGGCAACCACTAGGGATGATTTTGAGACTTCTTCACCGCCACCTTGAAGCCGGCTCAGACTGGGCTTTTCATGACGTCGGTTGCATTCTCTGCAAATTGCACCCCCGTCGCGATACTCACTCGGACCACATGACATCCCAAACACACTCAAACCTGCGTTCCCAGCAGAAGAATGAGCTGATCTCTATCATCACTGCAATGTTCAACCTACCGGCCGAGCCAGCGGTTGGCCGACTCGGGTCCCTGGAACTGTGACATAGGGGACGAACGAATGAGCTCGCGCGGTTAGACGAGTCACCGCTGTTCTAACCTAAGGCAGCCGGTGCGCCGCTCCTCGCACAGTTCCAGACTTACAGATATGCCCCTTTTGTGAAAGCTGGCGCGGTCTTTCGTTCGCGTTCGGCGGCACCAGTCTCCCGACGAGCTAACATTGTCGGTAAAGTGGTACAGGACAGAATGATTCGTCAATCTCCTGAGGCTCATGAAGGGGATCAGGTGACGGAGGAGCTCCCTTTTCGTAGAATGAGCATTGCCATCCGCTCTAACCAGATATAACATAACGAGTTCAGGCGACGGGCGATGTCCGCCCTACGAGCGAACCGCGCTCGCTCACCGAGTGCCCCTCATGAGCCATCTCCTGAATGTCCCGGTTTCTGGCCACAGAGCCACCGCCTTCCCGCTTCGGATTGCGTGCACTGACAGTGTTTTTGGCGAAGAATGGGCCCACGAGCGAACGCCATTCGTTGATTGAAAGCCGCGAAAAACCATGACTCTCGTCGACTCCAAGCGGCTCGCCGCCTTCCAACTTGGGCACAACCTCGGGAGACTGCGTTTCCTTCTCGCGGCCGGCATCGAAGGCGACATCCTGCACAACGGGGATGTCCACTCTTGCTTGGGGATGATTGATCGGTCATCACTCGTCCTAGCTGAGGGCCCAAACGCCGCCGAATATACGAACCTCAAGCCCTTGTTACAGCGGATGGGCCATCTCCACGATTCCACATGTGGGATCGGGCCTCCGAACGAGACCCTGAGCGAGCGGAAGGCTCTCGCGAGGTCAGAGCGGGGCGTCGTCGAGCAGATCGAGTTCCTCTGTAGGAGGATCGCCCGGAACGACTCTTCGCTGGGTGCCTGGTATGATGTCGGCGATGCTCTGGCGCGATTCGCCCATCACGTCTTCCATGTCTACAAGACGGTCCCGATCCCTGTTGCAGATTGGAACCCACTCAACCGAGCCGTCGATCGCCTCCCCGTGGAAGATCGCGCCCTGGCGGCCACGTTACTCCGGCTGGAGCATCGCAACCTGACCGATCTCTCAAGATGCTGTGTGGACGCGTACTGCGAAATATGCCAATGCCTCTCCGGGCCGGATGCTAATGGGGAGGTGGCAGTCTCCTTGGAAGGACCTGCTTCGGCGGGTGGAAAAGCGAGAGAAACGTCCGGATCGATCTGGCAGGACAACGGGACGGGGTTTGCCCACACCCCCGACTACAGCCAGTGCCGATGCGGAGGGGTGACGTACCCGCTCGTCGGCGTGACCAGGGCCTTGGTCCACGCCCTGGATGTCCTGACGCACGAGGGGGTCACGACCCCCTTCGAAGGGGAGCTCGTCGAGAGGGCCAAAAAGCTCTATGCCAGCGACCCAGATGTCACGAGGTCTCTGGATGGCCTGCGCGACAAGCCGTTGCATAAAGTTTTCAGCAGGGGCGGAGCCTGGAGCAGCCTGGTCCTGGGGTATAAAATCCATGGTGGGCGTAAGGGGACCTACCAACTGAACCTTAGGCCTCACGCCGATTCGCATCCCGGCGATCCCACGTAGGTCCAACCAGGAAGACCGACGGCGGGCGCACTCGGGCCGGCTGCCAGTCGCCCGACGGGGAATTACGCCGTGAAAGGCGGCCTCCCCTTTCGCCGGTGGCTGGGGACGCGGAGACTTGAGGGGTAGGGTTGCGGGGGTTGATTCCACCTTCGGGAGGCTCTCCAATGCCGGCCGCCGTTCCGCTGCCGATTCGTCGAGCAATGTAGAACCGTTGGCAGGCGGGGGCTCCCCCGCCGAGTTGAGCCGGAACTTCGCCCTGCAGTCGCGTACCGCCCGCGGTTTGCTTGGCCGCTGGCGGTCCCGCGGAGAGGCTGGCCTCGCCCCCGACTTTAAGCCTCGATTCGATCCCGCCACGGTGCCGCGGCCGACCCACTCCGCCTTCGCGGCGGACGTCGACCAGCGGCGGGCCCATCCCAGATGGGGAGCCGGCCGCATCCGCGTCGCTCTGCTCGGCCTGGATCTCGGCAAGCCACCCCCGGACGGACCATCCAGCGGTGGTTCCGCCGCGTTGGGCTCGATCCGACGCCGCCGGGACGATATCCCGACGTCCGGACCAAGCGGGCCGACGCCCTACACGAGACCTGGCAGGTCGACGCCCCCAAGAAAATGGCCCTGGCCAGCAGCGCCCCAGGCTGCTAGAGCGGTTTGTTGTCGGGTGTATCGCTTGATCGATGGGCCGGATATCCGCTATGGCGGAACCATCCCAGGACGTCGGCGGGGCGGACCGCCCGCAGGGCGTCGCCCATCGCCGCGATCAGGCCGTCGATCGTCCGCGCCTTGGCCGATCGGAGCCACGCCTTGAGCTTGGAGAACATCCGCTCGAAGAACCAGCCATGATGCCGTCCAAGGATGTGGTGGGGTGGCCCGGCTCGGGGTGAGCCGGGCGATCCAGTCTATCGCTCCGGACGAGGGCGGGGGCGGGATAACTCCGCCAGCCACCCTTCGTTCGCCCAGGTCCTGGGCAGGGCGTGGAGCTCGCGCAGGCGGACCAGCTCGGAGGAGTCGGCCCAGATCACGTGATGGCCCTCGGCATCGCGGCGGTAGGTCAACCAGCCGGCGCGGAGCCAGCGACGGATCGTGTCCCGCCCGATCCCCAGCCGCCCGGACAGGCCGCCCGGGCGATATTCATCTTCGCCGAGGCCGGACCCGCTGCCGTGCGGCCGGCGATGGATCAGCCCCAGGCGGCACAGGAGCCGCTGCACCATCCCGTCGTTAAAGCGATCGGCCCGCTTCGCCGGCCGGAAGCCCTCCGAGTTGAGCCGATCGGCGATCTCCGCCGTGCTCCGCCCCTCGACGCACCAGGCCCGGAGCCGCTCGACCATCCGCGGGTAGCCCGACAGCAGGTCGTAACGCCTCACCGGTCGGGACAGGGTGTGCGACTCGACGGGCCCGCCGGCCCAGTGCAGCTCGACGTCCACCCGCTCGCTGGACTTGTCCACGACCACGCTCACCCGCTCGACCAGGAGGCGGGCGATCCGCTGCCTCTCGCCCTGGGTGGTCGTAGCCGCCCTCCAGACCGCGGGCAGGTCGCACGCTAGGGAACGGATCGCACGCTCATCCTCCGGCGAGAGCCGGCCGGGGGCCGCCCGCCGCCATCGCTCGTACTCCTCCTCGAGTCGCCTACGGCCCTTGAGCGATTCCTCCCAGCAACGCTCCAGTTCGCGACCGACCAGGCGATTCTCCGGCTCGCAGGCCTGGTACTGGCGGGCCGCCCGGTCGAGCTCCTGATCGGCCCGCTCGCGGCGCAGCCGCCAGTGCCCGGCCAGTTCGGCCCGCTCGCGCTCCACGCCGGCCATCGCCGCCAGGCTCGCCTCCAGCGCCGCCGGCTCGACCGCCGCCAGGACCCGGCCGGCGATCAACTCGTCGAGGACCGGGCCCGGGAGGCTCTGACACAGGGGCTCGCCGGTGCCCGTGGGGCCGCGGGTACACGTGTAGGAATGAAGATCCTTCGGCCCGGAGTAGAGGACGATCATCCGCCGCCCGCATCGCCCGCACCGCAGGAGCCCGGCGAGCAGCGAATGCCCCTGCCGCGGCGCGCCCGGCCACTCCTTGCGAGCCCGGTTGGCCGCGAGCCGATCCTGATTGGCCCGGAATCGATCCCAGGTGATGTAGGCCGGCAGCCGGTCCCGGATCAGCACCAGGCAGTCCTCCGGCGGGCGGGACTTCCTGCCGGTGGCCCGCCGGCCCGGCAGCTTACCCCTGGGGTCGACCTGCCGGTGGCCGAATCGGTACGCCCCGGCGTAGCTCGGGTGGTGCAGCAGGTTGCAGAGCGTCGTCCGGTTGGGGCGACGCCATTCGAGCTGGCCGCGGTTCGGCCCGGAGCCGGGGCGGATCGGGATGCGGATCCCGTCGCGCACGAGCGAGCGGAGCAGGCCGTGCAGGGTCGCCTCGCGATCGAACCGGTCGAAGATCAGCCGGACGGCGGCCTGCACCTGATCGTCGGGGTCGATGGCCCACTCGCCCGTAGCGAGCCGGATGTAGCCGAGCGGGGGCGCGCCCATCAAGGCTCCGCGGCGGGCCTTGTTGAGCTTGCCCTGATACATCCGCCCCTTGAGGACGTGAAGCTCCGCCTCGCTCATCATGCCGTGCAGGCCGAGCAGGAGCCTGTCGTTGTGGTCGGCCGGGTCGTAGATCGCGTCGGCGTCGGCCAGGAGCACCCTGAAGCGGGCGCAGAGCTCGAGGAGCTGGTGCCAGTCGCGATTGGACCGGGCCAGCCGGCTCATCTCCAGGCCGAGGATCAGGCCGACGTGGTCCAGTGCGACCTCGGCGAGCAGCCGCTGGAACCCGGGACGGCCCTCGATCGACTGGCCGCTCCTGCCCAGGTCGTCGTCGATGACGGTGATGCGATCGGCCGCCCAGCCGAGGGCCGCGGCCCGGCCGGCCAGGGCGTATTGCCGGGCGGTCGACTCCTGGTGGTCGCTGACCTGCTGGGGCGTGGACTGGCGGACGTAGACGAAGGCCGACCTGTCGAGGTGCCCGGCCTTGAGCTTGGGCGAGCGGAGCGGGTCATTCATGACCGGCCTCCTCGCTGCGGGTGGCCGCCAGGAGCCTCGCCATGAGCTGCCCGAGCAGGTCTCGGAGCTGTCTCCGCCGCTCCTCGGGGAGCCGGGCCCAGACCGTGGGCGGGATCGCCGCCGGGCCGTGTGGGGCCGTCAGGGGCGGGGGGGAGCGATGCGTCGGGCGGTGTCGGAATGTCATCCCTCCGGAGGTCTGGGCCAGGTGCTGCCCTGCACCACGTGGCCAGCTCAAGCAGCCGGGCGATGTCGATGGTAACCCGCGCCAGTGGGCTCGCACCACCTGTCGCTTGAGGTGGGGTCTGTCCGGTCGTTCTCGATCGGGTTGTGGTCGGGGCTGTACGGCGGCAGGCGGAGGAACTTGGCGCTGGCGCGGCGGCCTCGTCCGATCGATGGGCCTTGAGGTTGTCCATCATCACCACGTGGCCGGGGCGGAGGCGGGGGGCGAGGACGTCCGCGATGAACGTCCGGAACGCCGGCTCGTCCAACGCCCCCGGAAACGCCATGGCGCCGCGGACGCCGTCGAGCCCCAGGGCCGCGATCACCGTGGTCGTCTTCCACGCCCGGGGGCCCTCCCCTTCGGCCGGGCGCCCTCGCGGGGCCCAGGCCCGCGTCGGCGTCATCGAGGTCTTCACGCCGGCCTCGTCCAGGAAGACCAGCCGCCTCGCGTCGAGCCCTCGGGCCTGGCGGCGGAACCGCCCGCGAGCGGCCTTCGCCTTCGGCCGGTCGCGTTCCGAGGCGTGCAGGCTCTTCTTCTTCTGCGTCCATCACGCCCGCCGCAGCGTCCGCCAGATCGTGACGAGAGTGCAGTCGAAGCCGCCCCGCTCCTTGAGCTCCTTCAGAGTCGCGTAGGGATGCTCACGGACGAGGTCGAACAGCCGGATGCGACGTCGACCGTGAGCTTGAGCCCGGTCCCGCCGCCGTAAGGCCTCGGCTCCAGGCCGCCGCTTTTGCGTCGCTGCTGGAGCATCCGCACCACGAACGACTGGACTTCCCCACGAATGGCGATCGCCCGTTGCGACTCCTCGCCCCGGTCCACCGCCCCGACCACCCGTTCCCGCAGGTCCGCCGTATAGGCCCTGCCCATGGCTCGCCTCCCGAGCCGCCGTGTCACGCGACCATGGCTCTGTCAGCTATTATTCGCGTATGCCGCCCGAGGGCAAACCGCTGTAACTACCAGCCTCGGCGTAGCTTCATATACGCCCCGAGGGCCGAGAGCTGAGCCCTGACGACCCCGCTCTGCATCGATATCATGAACAGGCTCTGGCAGGAGATGACGTACTTCATGGCGAGCCAGTCATCCTCGCCTCGATCGATCGATCCCAGCAGTTCGAAGGCAGCGGCTCGACAGGCCAGGCTCGTGAAGATCGCCAGGCGATTCGTCCTCGTCGTGCAGAACGACGGGTGCTTTCTCTTGACGTCTTCCTCGGTTTTCCCGTCGAGCACATCGAAGAGGACGGAACCGAATTCTCGCTCGTCGCCGTTCATCCTGCCGCAGAAGAACAAAATGGCCGATTCGAGGCGGGCCAGATCGAGGCATGGATGGCCAGGGCCGCAATAGGCGTAATCGATGAAGTGCGGCTCCCTACCGTCACGGACGAGGATGTTCCGCAACTGGACATCGCCATGGACGATCGATCTGTCCTCCAGTTCTGCGACCTTGACGCTCGCTCGCTCCTCGTAATCGAAGATGCTTCCATCGCTCCCATCGGAGTGACCGATCTTCCACTCGTGCCCCTGGGTTCGAAGGGTTCGGTATGGCTCGATTTGAAGAAACGCCAGCGGCTTGTGCATGCCGTCGCCCGGTTGCGAATTCAGCCTCTGGAGCTTCTTGATCGTGCGTTTGATCAGTTCACGAAGGTCGTCCTCCGACGGCCCTTGGTAATCACCCCAATGTTCGCAGTAGAACATCGTCTCAAGCGTCTCTTCAAGCGTCGGGGCCGGTTGCCCAGGCTTGTCAGGAGACTCAACCAGGCCGAAAAGAATCAGGCTGATGCCGGAGTGGAAGTGAAGGCATGGGTTGAGCGAAGCGTCCCACCTCTGGGCGTAACGGCGGAACCTCTGCATCTCCTCGCGGAGTCGCTCCACATCGTCGACCTTGGCCACGAAGGGAGTGCCGTCGTCATCGGGGGCCAAGCGAATAATCTTGGCCTGTGACCGCCCTCCGGGGATGAGGCTCGTGTCGACGCGGTTGACGCGGAACGGCCCAGCAGCGTTTCTCTGGGCCACCTGCTTGATCGCGGCACCGGCGAGAACAAGGGCCTGGGTCTCCTGGATATCAGCCGGGCAGAGCCGGACCGACTCCGCTCCCGTCAAGAGTTTACGCGCGTTCTTCAAGGCCGTGATGTCGTGCCCGCTCAGCCGCCATCCGTCGTGGCAGACGCATTCGCCCATGGTCGGCACGGCGTGACGAGTCTCCAGCAAAAGCTCGTCAAGTCGCTGCGATGTGACGGGAAGATCCTGGGAGTCGATCTTCAACCAAGCGAATGTCGAATGGGAGACGATCCGGAATAGAATCCCTTCTCGCTCAGCCTGGGGCACGCTGGACCACCAGCTTCTTGCCACGACGATCCCGCAGACGTCATGGTCCAACCAGACCTTCAGCCGATCGATGGTCGTGGCTCGAAGTGGGGAGAAATCGTGCTTCTTCAGCGTCAGGACGTTTTCTTCATGGTCAGCCAAAGTGCCGAGCAAGATTACGTTGCTCGCACGCCGGGGCTCATCCGACTGGGCGTTCGTGGCAGCCTCGTCTTTACCCGCCCTGCTCGGAGCCGGCGAAGAGACCAATGCGGGAGCGGGAGACGCTTCCTGAGGCTGGGACGAATAGACCAGCCTTCGCAGCGGAGGGGGAAGCGCGGACGTCACCGCCTGCCGAACGGCGGGGGGAAATTTGGAAAGTGACGACGCGAGTTCACGCAATTGGACGTCAGGAAGCCCGACCGTCTCCACGCAGATTCGACATCGGCGAGACATCTCGGACGGCCCGAGAGGCTTCGTAACGCTCAGACGGCCGAGGAGCTCGATGGTGTCGACCAATCGCTCCGGGTCGGACATGGACTTCCATCGTCGGCGGCAGTCATCGAGGGCTCGCTCGAAGGCACGCTGATCGATGTCGCAGAGCATCTTGATGACGTCGTCCGAGGCTGGATTCACGACTCGCCCTTCACTCCGCGAGAAGCGGCCTATACTTCTCCTGACGCTGCCTGAAGGCTTCTCTGCCGCCTTCGAGCAGGTTGAGGATGTGTTCCTTCACCTCGTCGACTCCTCCGCATGTCGGAGGCGCGGCCGCGTACGGGGTCTCCATCCGCATGACCACCACCCGATCCGCTTCGCCGAGGACCGGGATGTTGGCGTTATGCGTGATGAAAATCAGCTGACGTTCTTCCTTCAGCTTGCGAACGATCTCCACGAGGGTTTTGTAGACGAAGCGATTGTCCAGGTCGTCCTCGGGCTGGTCGAAGATGAGCGGGTAGTCGGCGGGACGCAGGATGAGAGGCAAGAGCGCGGTTGCCATCTGCCCCTTCGATAGCTCGCCGACGGGCTTGAGCACCCCGTCGTCGTACATGGTGATCTCCAGGCGGTCCTCGAAGAGGATGCCGTCGAGCTCATACAGGGCGGGGCTGTCCGCGATGTGGGCGATCAGCCGGGTCATCTGACCGAGGTCACGCCCGAGCGAGGTCGCGAGCCTCTGCGCGTCGGACTTCTCGACGATGTCCACGAGGTCTGAGGGACGCACCTTCTCCGAGAGATCCTTGACGACCTCCGATTGGCTCCTCAGGTTTGAGCCCTTCAGCAAGGCCCCGAGCTTGTCCGCGTATCCCGGTGATCGAACGCCTTGCTCAAGGGTGAGGACGATCACATCGCTGTGGCGGGAGTTGATCTCCTCGACTTCCTTGTACCTGAGGGCACAGATCTCGTCGTTGATGCGACGAATCGCCTCGCGTCGCTCCTGGCGGAGCTTGGTCAATTCCCTCACTTCCGCGTCCAGTCGATCCAGCGCGGCCTGTTGACGCTCCAAGTGCTCGATCTGCTTCTTGAGGGCGTCCTCCTTCTTGAGCGTGTCGTTGACCGCCTGCCGGTCTTGGCGAAGTCCGTAATACGTGGCGCTCAATTCGTCGAAGTGGGCACGAAGCTCGGTGAGGGGAGCATCGAGGTTTTGCTCGCCGGCTTCCCTTACTACCTCTCTCGTCTCGGCGACGAACTCCATGTGGGAGATGAGCGAGCCCCTAAGGGCCTCGGCCTCTGGGACTTCGAAGGCCTGCAATTCGCCCAACAGAGACTCGGGGACGTCGGGGGCGGCCAGGGCTCGGGAGAGGTTGGTCAGAACCGATTGTCGGTCCGCCACCGACTTCTCCAGCTTCTCCAGTAAGGCGACCCTGGCCAAATGCGACGCTCGCTCCCTGTCCAGCTCATCAGAAAGCACCGGGCGATCGCGACGAATCTCCTCCAACTGGCTGCGAAGTCCTTCGAGTGAACGAACCTCCGCCTGTTTCGATTCGATCTCGATGCGTTTCGCTCGAATCTGCGGGCCGAGGGCCTTGAGGGCTTCCGCGTGTTCCTCGCGGTTCGACTTGTAATCCTCGACCGAAATCTTGTGGGGCCTGTCGATCAGTTCGAGGCGGAGCCTGTCGTCCTGAGCGATTAGCTGAAGATCCCCCTGGGAATAAATCTCGACTCGCTGGAGGATCGAGGTGTCCGACAATTCGCGGACCCCCTCGCGATAGATTTGCGGGGCCACTCCGGCCTCGCGCTCGACCGTCAGTTGAGACGTGCCGTGGGGGTCTTGATCCTCGACTACGCAACAGACGCGACCATCTTCCAGAGTGGCTGGAATAAGCCCTTGGCTTGTATGGGTTTCCGTCTCGCCGGATTTCCGAGGCTTGACGAGGATGCCCACCCGGTGGGGGTCGCAATCAAAGGCGAATCGGATGGTCTCGACCAGGGTGGACTTACAAGTACCGCGAGCCCCGATAACGCAAGTTAGGCCTGGCTCAAAGTCGATCTGGGCGTTCTGGAGAAACCCCTTGGTCGTCCTCACAGTGCGAATAATGGAACGCATCCGGTCTCCTCAAGGCTATAGCAGACAGCAAGATGCGCTGCATACTGCGGCTTCGCAGCAAAGGACGCCAAGTCGAAGGGAACCGACGATTTTACCTGGTAGCAGCCGGCCAACCAAGCTTGATATTTCATGCTCGCCCGCAGATTCGACCTCTCCGTTCCGGTACGATTCGGATTCTGGATCGCTCACCCCCTGCTGACTCCGCGAGGCTCCCCCCCATGTCTAAGCCCGGCGAAGCGAAGAAGTCCGCCCCTCTGGTTGATCTTTGCATGACCTTTGACGCCGGACATCAGGAGCCGGCGAGATTTGCCTTCGACCCCAAGGACCCGCAGCGTCCCGACCCGTCGCAGAAAATGCCGACGAAACCCATAGACCCCGATGAAGTCGGCAAGCTCATTTTGGAAGGGAACTCGCTGTACGCGAGCTTCATCGGCTACGCCAAGGAGGTCGCGGAGAAGCTGGAGAAAAAGTCGGAGGGCGTCCCCGAAGACCGCACGTTCCATGTCTTCTTGAACAAGCACCAGATCGGCACGCACGACAGCCACGCCATACACCAGGAGCCCTACGCGGCGGTCCTGAGCTGCATCGACGCCCGCGTCCCGCCGGAACTCATCACGGGCCAGGCAGCCAACGACATGTTCGCCGTCCGCACGGCGGGCAACATCCTGCTGGAACGCGGAGAGGCCCGTGGAAGTTTGGAATTCATCCTCAACAAGTATGCGAGACGCCCCCCTAAGGAGCAGAAGCCGCCGAAGGGCAAAGGCGAGGGCGAGCCTGCCGAGGAAACCGTCGAGGAAGAAAAGCCGCTCACCGCCATCCTCGTTCTCGGACACACCAAGTGCGGGGCCATCGACGCGGCCTATGACGCAGTCATCGAAGAGGGCAAGGACCCTGTTCTGAGCAGGGAGCAGGAACTCGCAAAGCTGCTCAGGGAAAGCCCGAATCCCTCGCTGGACGCGATTGTGGCCAGGCTCAAGATCGTTGTGCGGGTGGTCATGAAGCTCAATCCGGACCTCGCGGCCTCGAAGGAGAAGGCTGACATCGACGAGCTGAAGCGGCGAATCTGCCACTTCAACACCGAACTGAACTACCTGGACATCCGCCACATGGCCGAAAAGATCGGCCTGGGCGCCGGTTTCAAGGTCTTCTTCGGCTCCTACCATGTCGAGGACTGCGTGATTCGTCGCTCCAACCTCCCGGGCAAGGACGACACGGCCATGATCGAAGCTCTGGACAAATATCTGGGCGAGCGCTCGCTGGGGTCCATCTTCGAATCGCTGAACCAGCCGTGGTCGGTCCCGGATACCAAGGCCGGTGTCAAGTCTAAGGACTTCATCTTCGGAGAACTGCTCGACGCGATGAACCGCGACGCCGAGGCGTTCTCGAAGGATCTCGTTAAGCCGTAAGGTCGATTTCGATCCGCAGGGGGCGGAATTTCCACGGATTAACCGCCCCATTCCCCCGCTCACCTGAAACCAGTGTCCGCCGGCTGTGTCCGGCATCATAGAGTGACGCTTCCCTGCCGTCCGTCGCGTCCTCGCCACAGCGAATCCCTTAAATCGTGTCCTTTCGTTGGTGATTCAGAAAGTCAATCAAACCGACACCGAACGAACATCTGAGCCGATTATTCGACCTGAGCTGAACAACCACCGGCCGGAAGCCGGTGGGTTCGGCAGTCGGCTGAAAGCCCGACCGTCAAAACCTCATCACTCCTCTTCCACCCGGAAGTCGTCGACGTTCTTCTCCACCTCCTGCGTCCGGATGTATTCCATGATCACCTCGTCCGTCACGTTCCCCGAGCTCGCCACGAAGAAGCCCCGGGCCCACAGGTGACGCCCCCAGCAGAGCTTCCTCAGATGGCTGTACTCCTGCATCAAGATCCGGGAACCCTTCCCCTTGATCCGCTGCATCATGTAGCTCGCCGACACGTGCGGCGGGCTCGATTCGAACAGATGGACGTGGTCGGCGCTCACGTGGCCCTTCAGGATCTCGACCTCCAGCTCCGCACAGATCGCTCGCACGATCTGACGGAGCCGGAGGTAGTGCATCATCCTGACTGTAAATTCGGCTCGGCTTGAAGCGGCGGGCCACTGCCGGTTCCCTTGAGGGTTGCCACACCATTCAAGGAGACCGACCGACGATGACCCACCAGATGCAGTCTACCGCCCTGGACCAGATCGCCGAACTCCTGGCCGAGAACGGCTTCGACGGCCTGGCCTCCGCCGTCGCCGTGCTGCTCAATGAGGTCATGAAGATCGAGCGGGGCCACGCCAACGGCTTCAAGCCCCGCACCGTCCATACCCGAGTCGGCCCGCTGGCCCTCCAGATGCCCCAGGCCCGGGGCGTCGAGTTCTACCCCTCGGCCCTGGAGAAGGGGCTCCGGTCCGAGCGGGCCTTGAAGGCCGAGATGTACGTCCAAGGCGCCTCGACGAGGAAGGTGGCCGCCATCACCGTGCAACTCTGCGGCCTGGAGGTCACCAGCGGCCAGGTCAGCCGGGCCGCCGCCCTCCTCGACGAGGAATTGGAGGAGTGGCGATCCCGCCCGCTGGGAGAGATTCCGTACCTGATCCTGGACGCCCGCTACGAGCACGTCCGCCACGGCGGGCAGATCCTCTCCTGTGCGGTGCTTGTGGCCATCGGGATCGACCGGGAGGGCCGGCGGTCGATCCTCGGGGTGAGCGTGTCGCTGTCGGAGGCCGAGGCCCACTGGCGGGACCTCCTCGCCTCGCTAGCGGCCCGGGGCCTGCACGGGATGCAGTTCGTCGCCAGCGACGCCCACTCCGGGCTCAAGCCGGCGCCGGACGCCCGGCTGACGGGGGTGGCGTGGCAAAGCTGCCAATTCCACCTGATGCAGAATGCAATGGCCTTCGTGCCCAAGCCCGGAATGCGGAAGGCGGTCGTCGCCAGCATCCGGGCGGTGTTCGACGCCCCGGACCGGCACGAGGCCCAGCGGCAGTTGGACATCGCCGTGAAGAAGTACCGCACGAGTGCGCCGAGGCTGGCGGAGTGGCTAGGCCCACATCCCCGAGGGGCTGTCGGTGTTCGCCCTGCCGCCTTCGCACCGGTGGAGGCTGTGGACGATCAACATGCTGGAGCGGCTGAACAAGAAGTTGAAGCGACGAACTCGCGTGGCGGGGCTGTTCCCCAACGGGGCGTTGGCGCTGCGGCTCGTCTGCGCCGTGGCGATGGAGATCAGCGAGGAGTGGGAGACGAACCGAAAGTACCTGACCACGGAGCCGGACTGACCCGCCGCTCGGCGGAGTGGGAATTTACAGAAACGGAGTTGCAGTACCGAGCCGGACGCCGACGTCGCCCCGCAGGAACCTCTTCCGATACTTGGTGATCCAGACGAAGTCGAACTTGACGTCGAAGCGGGTGTGGGCGGTCCTCGGTAGTGCTCCATGCCGGGAGCCTACTGGAAGTGGTCTCGGGTAGCCGGAGACCATTGCTGATCCCCAGCCCTCTCAGAACCGGACACGAAAGTTACCCTTCATCTGGCTCAAGCCTTGGACCTGACGTGCCCCCGGGAAAGTGGACCATCGCATTCGAGGACTCGGATGCGATTGCGCCTGCCCCCTCTTCGAGTCCAGGGATTATGAGACTTCGGCGGCGGTGATCGGCCCGTTCTCCCCGGCCTTCTTTGATGCGAACTCCTCGGGGGCCAGGTAGCCCAGGGAGCTGTGCGGATGCTCGCGATTGTAGCGCGACCGCCACGCCTCGATCTTCGCCCGGGCGTCGTCCAGGCACAAGAACCAGTTCGGGTCCAGGCACTCCTGCCGCAGCCGGCCGTTGAAAGCCTCGATGAAGGCGTTGTCGGTCGGCTTCCCCGGGCGGCTGAAATCCAGCGTCACGCCGTTGAAGTACGCCCACAGGTCCAGCGACCGTCCGACGAATTCCGGGCCGTTGTCCACCCGGACGCTCGCCGGGGCGCCACGCTCGGCGACGATCCCCTCCAGGGCCCGGACGACGTGGTCGCCCGTGAAGCGGTGGTCCGCGAGGGCCGCCAGGCCCTCGCGGGTGTATGCGTCGACGATCGTCAGGACGCGGAAGCGTCTGCCGTCCGAGAGGGCGTCGCTCATGAAGTCCATCGCCCAGACGCGGTTGGCCGCCTCGGCGGCCGGCCGCGTCGCCCTGGTTTGAGAGCTGGCGTGGCGACGCGGCGTCTTGCTGCGCATCGCCAGCCCCTCCTCGGCGTAGAGGCGATACGTCCGCTTGTGGTTGATGTCCCAGCCCTCCCGGCGCAGCAGGACGTGCAGGCGACGGTAGCCGTAGCGGAACCTCGACCCGGCCAGGTCGCGGAGGCGGACCCGCAGGGCGTCCTGCGGGTCGCGACGGCTGACGTACCGCAGGCTCGCCCGCGGGAAGCGCAACGCCGCGCACGTGCGGCGTTCGCTCGCCCCGTAGGCGGCCTGCAGGCGCTCCGCCACCTCGCGTCGCCTGGCCGGGGTCAGTCTTTTTTTGACAGGACGTCCTGCAGCATCTTCTTGTCGAGGCTCAGGTCGGCCACCAGCTGCTTGAGCTTGCGGTTCTCCTCCTCGAGCTGCTTCAGCCGTCGCAGCTCGACGACGCCCATGCCGCCGAACTGCTTCTTCCAGCGGTAGAACGTCGCCTCGCTGACGCCCATCTTGCGGCAGACCTGCTCGACCCCCGTCCCGCCCTCCACCTGCCTCAGGGCGAACGCGATCTGCTCCTCGGTGAATTTCGACTTCCTCACGGGATCGACCCTCCTCTCAAGGGCCGATTATCGCATCGCCGGTCTCAAATGCGATGGACTCGATTCCGGGGTTAAGCGCAATCGTATCCGAGTTTTCGAATGCGATGGTCCGCTTTCCCGGGGGCAGGTCAGCCGTCAAACGGAACTCAATATCGATGGAGTCAGACGTCGCGGAGGTGATCTGATCGCCTATACCGCCCTCCTCGATGGCACCACCCTGCGAGAACCCGGCGCTGTCATACGTCCATGAAATGGCCGTGAAACGGCCGCAAGATGTGTCATGACCTCTTGTTGATGTTTTGGGGCAATCGTATAGACTTCCCTCTGTCCCCACCGGGTAGTTCACGCAGGAAAGAGCTGGAAGTGGAAGCACCTCATGAGTGGGCACTCCCACACCATCGATCGCTCGGGCCCTGAGGTCTCCGCCTCTCCGTCCTATGTAAAGACCGGATGCAACCAGCCCCGACCATTCACACCAAACACAGGGCAGGCCCGAGACTGCGCGACGTCTCGAGAAGTAGTGGGAGGAAGGAGAATGAGAGTGACACTTCAGCGTTCCGCTCGAGAGTGAGGCGAAGGGCAATGTTGCAGGCAACTATTTCTTGAGGTTGCGGATCATGATCAGAGACCACATCAACATTCATGGCAGGAATCGCCCGCTGGTCCTGGAAATTTACTCGGACGATGCAGGCGTCAGCGCCGTCCGCCACGAGCTGGACGCGGCCGGGGTGCCGGGGCGGCACGCACTCGAGCAGTGGGCATTGGTCCTGGCGACCGCCGTCGAGTTGGTCGCCGAGCAGACCTACGGCGGCCTGGAGGAGGGCGGCAGCGCGCAACTTACAGTCGAGATGATGATCCGTGTCACAGATCGCCTGCTCGAGCGGTCCTCGCGGATGGAAGAGGAGTATCGAAGCCTCCATCCCGAACATTACGACCAACTCGACGGCGGTCCTGAAGAGAACGAAGGGGGCGGGGCCATCGCCCGGCGAAAGCCGGTGAGACCCAACGAATGGGCCGACTACGAAGCCGGACTGAGGCGTGCGGTCGTCCATATGCTCGAAGGGGTCCCGACACGCAGCCTGAGTGGTCTGGTCGACTCGCTGGCGTCGTCCCAGGAGGAAGATAAACCTTACGCCAGGCTCGCCATCCTCGACCTGAGAGAGGCGACCGCATACCTCTACCGCAGCCGCACCGAGGAGCTGGACTCCTCTGTGGCCCGCGCCCTTCGGATCGCGCTGGAGGGAATCCCCAGGGGACAGTCCGATGCGGCTCTCGCCCGGCTTGACGCGGCAGAGAAGGTGGCACAGGGGATCGATCAGGCGGACATCCGTCGAATTCGCATGGCTCTCCAACAGATGAACGCTGAACAGGACTTGCTGCGAGAGCTTCAGGGCTTCAGCGACGGCGCGAACGAGGGCATGTGAACAGCCCAAGCTGAACCGGAGGTCCCTCGTATGTAGAGGGGCGTAGGCCTGGTTAGTCCACTATCGAGGGAAACTGCTCATGACTGATGATTTCGACCCGCAGGCCTGGATCACCGAAGAGGCGCGGGAAGCCGTGGGGACGCCGGCAGAGGAGGCCCTCCGGGCGGGAGTGTGCACGGTGGCCGCGGATCGGGTCGCCGCTGACGAGCATGAAACCTTGGTGACGATCTTCGCAGGTTGTCTCGATTCGAGTCTCACAACAATCAGCCCCGACAGCTTCCTGAACGCCGCCCTGCAGAGGTTGGAGGCCGGCGCCGAAGAGAAGGAACGCCTCACCGATCTGATCCGATCGGTTTGGCGTACCTGGGACGAGTCCAGACCCTACTCTATCGTATCCGAGAAGGTCTGCTTCGACTTTCGGCAAGAGACTCTGGATCGGCTAGCTGCCTTCTATCGTCAATTTCGACAGACCCCTTATTACGTCAGCGACGATCGCCAGCGCCAGCAACAGGCCAACGAGGAGGCCTTCGCCAATGTTCTGGATGGCGTCTTTACAGGATACGACCCGGGCGAGATGGAGACGTGCTACGCCTACGAGGCAGCCAGGAAGATTGCCTGCTACCTGGGTGATGAGCGACCGGTCATTTCCCTGCTGAAGAAGTCGGCATCCAGTGTGAACTGGACGAAGGAGGGCTTCTGAGGTTCAGAGGCCGGCGTCCGTTGCGTGCCGTCGGTTTTACGAAAGTTCGTTATCTATGCCAGTGCCAACGCGAGTCTGATCGCCGAAAGACGACGAACGGGACCTCGACCACGCTGCCTGAGACGAGTTGCTGCCAGCAAATGGGGCATGAGCCGCCAGCTTCGAGATCACATTGCTACGGCCATGACGTCGGGGCTAATAACAGTCCACTCAACCAGGCTCGCCGGGCCGAGTATTGGCCGGTCTAGTTCAATCTAACCGGAATGACGTAAGACATGAAATGACTAGCGTTTAGGCTCTAGCGTGCAAAGTTGGGATAGCCAGGCCGATCGGACCGTTCAGGACTCTAAGCTTGTGACCGACTCGGAGCCGGATCCACGGCAGAGGTCCGCCGAGGAGAGTCCCTTCATCGGATGACCGAGGCACCACCGAGCGACGGCCCGCCTGCGGTCCTTGGACGCGGAGATTTGCCGGAGCCCGAGCCACTCCAGCGTCTCCGGTCTGCACAGGCTCATCGAAATTTGTCTAGAACCACAGCGCCTAGTGGAGAGCAGCGATGATGCGACAGTCGGGGTTGATCCGCTACCCGGGCGGCAAGCGGAAGTTGCTGGGCGAGATCATGACCCGCCTCGCGCAGATGCGCCGGCATCTCGGTCCCGACGCCGAGTACCGGGAGCCGTTCTTCGGGGCCGGGGCGGTGGGGCTCGCCTTCCTCGGCCACAATCCCGCGGCACGCAATGCCTGGCTCAACGACCGCGACCCGGCCATGGCCGCCCTGTGGGACTCCGTGATTCACAAGGGCGACAGCCTTAAAGTGATGGTCGAGGCATTCCCCGAGGCCGTTCGGCTCCTGGAGGATTGCAATTATTTCCGAACGCTCAGGGGGCGACTGCGTTCGATAACCGATCCCTCGGACCTCCGGCGATTTCCCCCCGCCGTCGTCGGGCTGATGAAGCTCGCGGCGCATCAGATTTCGTACTCGGGTTTGGGGACGTGCGCCGGCGGGCCGATGGGCGAGGAGCTGAGCCGCTACGACCCCGTGCGGCTCATCGGCAAGATCGAAGCGTGCGGCGAGATCCTGGGCTCGGTGCGGCTCAAGGCGGGGACCTGCACCTGCCTGGACTTCGAGCGGCTCTTCGAGCCGGGCGAGGCCCTGTTCTATCTCGACCCGCCGTATTACAAGGCCGGGACCCGGCTGTACCAATTCGCCTTTACTCACTCGGACCACGAGCGGCTCATGCGAGCCCTCCGGCGAGAGTCACGGCCTTGGCTGCTCTCTTACGACGAGCACCCGGCGATCCTCGACCTCTACCGGGGCTGGGCGCAGATCGATCGTGTGGTGGTCGACTACACGATCAACGGCCCCAGGAGGAAACCCGAACTGCTGCTCTCCAATCATCCCTGAGATTACCTCCAGCGAATTGGAGGAGTTGATCGCGCCCTTGAATCATGTCACCCAAACGAGGCACCACTTTGAAGAATGCAATATTCTCGACCTCGCAATCCCGAGAAATCTTCCCCAATCGGCCGGCCGAGACGTTCGTCCGGAGAACGGGCCGAGCTGGGGTTCGCCGCCCCGTGCGGCCGCAGGCTCAGATCATCGATCGCTCGGCGGATGACGTGATCGATGTCCAAGTCAGCAAGCGATCGCATCACGAGATCGGCATGGCCAACCCTGACAAGATGCCCATCCGCTGCGTCCACAACCACGAGTGGGTCGTCTTCAGCACGGCTCTGAAGGAGGGATGGTTGATGCTGCAGTGCGTCGAGTGCGGGGCGATGGGCACGATAGACGACCCGTCCACCGAGGAGTGGTCTGCGGCGTTCCTCGCCCCCTCTCGACCCTACCGCTGGCATGACTTGGCGAGGGTCAACGAGAGGAACCATGCAGCCCCTCGCGTGATCCGGACCATTGACGGCCCCGGCTGCGATTGCCACTCCCGTCGTTCGCTCCCTGAAAGCACGGGGTACGAGCGAGTGCCCGACGGGATCTGGATCACCCCCGTTGGGCTGAGCGGTGCCGAGAAGGCCGAACTGGGCGAACTCGCCGAGTTCGTCGCCCGGACGGATCTGTGCAGCCACTTCCTGCCGATCTTCGTGCGGTCCTGCGAGGCACGCACCGGACTGTGTCACTCAGACGCCACCCACACGATCCTCGACCGCATCGAGCGGTGGGACGCGAAGGGACTTCATTGCTCGCCACAGGTCGTAGCGAGGATCATCCGCGAATTCGCCGCCCAGGAGCCCGGGTGATCCACGCTCATTCGGCCGGACCGCTCGACCAGCGGTCCGGCCCCGTGCCGGGGCCGATGGGACGTCAGGAGATCTTGAACCTGGGCGTGACGAGCTAGGACCTCGTGAATCGACTAAAGCGGAACTTCCACGTCACGCCGACAAGCTGGCCAAAGAAGTCGAGTCCAAGGGTGTCAGGATAGGTGACGGCGCACAGCACGTTCGTTTCGCCGCCGCAATCCCACGAGAATCGATCACCCCGCACGGGGCCGGCTCTGGGCCTCGTAGCTGGCTTCGTAGGCCCTGCGGGTGGCTTCGGTCATCCGGTAGAGGCTGGCCGCCGAGCCGGCCCTGTACGAGCCCCGGAATGGCTCCAGAATGCTAGCCCGGACGAGATGCTCCCGGTAATCGACGAGTTGGTGCGAGTCGCCGGAGTCGGTCAGGGTCAGGAGGTCGTGCCGGCAGATCCTCGCGTGGCCCTTGCTGGCCCAGAGGACGTTCAAGAGGCGGCGGGCGAACCGGACGAACGGGAACTCGCCGCCCCGTCTCCTCATCTTGCTGGTCCTTGCGATCTCGAGGAGGGAGGCCTCGACGGCATCAGGGGCGGGGTAATTGTCTCGGCTTAATACCACACTATAAGAGAACCCAGGTGTATGTTCTCTCAAAGCCTCTCCTTCCCCCTCAATCAGCGGGGCAAGGTCGATGATGTGACGGTATTGCCCCCGCTCACGCCGCTGCCTGATCAGGGCGAAGAGCTCCAGGCATCCGGGATAACGGTTCTTGCCTGCGGCCCGGACGGCCCGCTCGACCTGGCCCATCACCAGATGCTCCTTGCCACTGGCCAGGCGGTCCACCATGCCGTTGTGCTTCGTCTGGACGAATGTCTTCAACAGGGCAATGATCCTCCACTCCCGCTCCCCCACGGGCAAGTCGAACAGCTCGACCCAGTGGAGGTACGTGGCCATCTCATGCAGCACCATGCCCACCGAGTCCGGCTCCTGAAGGCCGTGGACGGCCAGGTATTCCAGGCCCTTCGCCCACTCCCCCGATCGTAGATGCGGCGCATGATCGGTCGCGCCTAATGCGGCGCAACAAGAGAACCCAGGTAGTTCATACTTCTGGGGCTGTCCCCTGGTCGCTTCCTCCTCCCACGGCTCCTCGACGCTCTCCTCCCGCGAACTCTTCCAGTCCGGGCAGCCCGCCCTAAGCCACCCCTCGACGATGGTCAATCGCTCGGCGATGGTCACGAAGTCGATCCGGCCCGGTCGCCCATCCCTGTCGAATGTCGTGATCACCTTCTTCGCCCTGGCGACCTCCTCGTCGACGACCTCGACGAAGGCCCGCACGACGGTCGGGAAGCCTGGGATCTGCCGATCGTCGTCCAGGTAGTAGGCCAGCTGATCACGCCAGTCGGTGAGGAGGCCATGCGGGGTGATCGTCCGGTAGTCCCGGCCGAACGGCCTGCGGAACGGCTTGCTCGGGTCGGGGTAGACCTCGGCCTTAACCCCGGTGACTTTCACGCGTCGAGCGATCAGGTCGCACATCCGGCTCGTAGTGGAGAGGGGGATTCGCTCCCAGAGGTGGACCCCCAACGTGGCCGATGAGATGCAGATGAGGCGGCCCGGGAAGGCGTCCATCAGCCGCTTCAGCTCGAGGAACCACGACACGTCGGGGCAGCAGACGGGGCGCACGTCTCGGCCCTCGCGGACATGGCCGCAGGCCATCTTGCAGTCGTAGTCGATCACGCTGTGGTCGACCATCCTGCCCGGGCGCATCGACAGCCAGAGCTCGCCGTCGAGGTGGGCGCGGGTCTGCGAGACGGCCAATTCGGGATGGAGCGGGACGGGTCGGCCGGTGTCGCGCCGGTTAACCTGGGGGCAGCCGTCGGCATAGGTCATCCGGCGGTTCCACCGGCCCCTTTTGTGGTACTTCACGAAGTGGTTGAAATAGAGCTGGAGCTGGGGATTCCCGGGGAATTCGAGGGCCTGGTCACTATCATACAATGGGACCTCCTGGTGGTGGTTTCGATGGTGGTGGACGCGCACGGGCCGGGGCGGCAACCCCGGCCCATGTCCTTATGCTGAGCGGCCGCAGGATGCGGTCGGGATGAGCAGGACCGAACCGTCAGCCAGAGGCGTATTCCAGCAGCCCGGCGAGGACAAGCGCCCGGGGCCGGTCGGCGGCCCAGCAGAACACCTCGCCGTTGGCGTCCCGGACCTCATGGCCGGAGGTATCCGCCGGCTCGACGGTGAACGGGCCGGCGAGGGACAGGGGCTCGGGGACTTGGCCCGGCTGACGGCCACCTTCCGAGGCATATCCCCCCGAACCGACCTGCGGTGTCGGAACTCCGAAGTACCGGGCGAGCCTATCCATGTCAACATCACCGAAAACCCGCTTATTGCCGATCCGGATCGCGGGTTCGGCGATGTGCCCGCTGGTGATAGCGTAGGTGACATGATAGGGCTTTCTGGCGAAGAGCTTCGCGACTTGGCTGAGCGTGAAATAGTTGTCGTTCATAGTTGTCCTCCCTGCATTAGGTAGAGTGAAGACCGATTTTTATCGCAGGAAATTCGTCGTGGCGATGACGACGCCTGATGACTGCTCGACTGAACGGCGCCAACGTTAACATCATCACAATGCAATTTTTATTTATGTTTATCAATAGTGTCGGGCGGGCCTCGCTCTCCTTGAACCGGGCGGAGCCGACCGGACAAGAGGCCTGATCGTCCTCCCGCCAAGAGCGGACGACCGCCCTGGTCAGGATCGCCGAACTATTTGGACGACCACGACTTCGACGGCGTGGGCCGCATCGCGACTGTATCGTCGACGAGGGGATGAAGTCGGGCGGGCCGCCTCTCGGCAGCCAAGCCACATCGTCGCTCCATGGCCGCCTGGGACGTCTCGACGGCTTGAAGGCCGAGAGGGTGCCCTCTGGGTCAGCGAATTAACGAGATCCCATATCTGTGTCGTCGCAGCCTTAGACACCGCCGGAAGGGTCGTCGGATCAAAACCAACGGCCTTGCCGGAGATACAGGCGATGAGCGACCCGATCGACTGGCGGGTGGAGCAGGACAGGTTCATGAGGGTGGCCTACGAGCGGACGGCGAAGGCGGCCCACACCGCCTTCTTCAAGTGGCACCGCCGCAAGCGGGACGACGCCATGGCCGAGATGGTCGGCAAGATGTGGGACCAGTGGTCGAGGCTCCTGATGAGAGGTAAGGACCCCGAGCCGATGCTCTGGCCGCTGATCCACTGGGCGAAGATGTGGGTCCGCTACGACCGCAAGATCGCCGGACGTGGCAGGAACCCAGACGTCTTCGACTACCGGGCGCGGATGACCCGGCAGGACCTGGACGGCCAGGGCAAGGTCCGCCCGTCGGAGCGCTCGGCCCGGATCAACGGCTGGCTCGACTGGTCGGTGGACGCCGGGGCGGATGACCCGGCGGAGCTGGCGGCGGCGCTGGAGGCCGCGGGCCTGCCCCTGGAGGACTGGGCCGCGTGAGCGGCGCACCGGGGGGCGGCACGAAGACCTGCCGCCCCCGGCCGACACTGGCGAGATGGTGGCGGGCAAAGGGTGGCGGCGATCGAGAGGATGGCCTCTCGCCTTCTATTCACGGGACGCCGGCTCCTCGCCGATCGGACGCAGGCCTCTAGCCCCCGCCCGACGAGCAGGACGACGTACGGCGTGAGCAGGTACTCGGTGCGTCCTCCGTGGCGATACACCAGGCAGCCCTCCCCGGCAGTCCAGACGACGCGTGCGCCCGCGGGTGCCTCGATCAGGTGGATCCGGCCTTCGGGGTGGATACAAACTCGCATGGCGGCTCCTCCGGGATGATCCGCAGACAGGCGGTATCAGGCGGGCAGGGCCTGCCCCGCCTCGGGGAGGAGTTGACACCGGCGGATGGGCTGCGAAGGGTGGATTCCGCACCCGACTCAATGATGGAGCAAAGACAAAGGCGATCGCCCTCCGGAACTGCCTTCACATGGAGGCCGGTTTCACTTTGGGTAAACCAGGTGCTCCAGGTGTTTCCGAGAAAATAAGGTCCCATACCCCGTCCCGGTGGATCCCTCCAGGGCGGCGGTCAGCCCCCGCTCCTTCGCGACGGCATCGGCCTTGCAAACGGCCAGCACCGCCCCGTGCGGAGCCTCCAATGCAGTCCGCTTCAGGTCCACGACTATCGCCAGGGCCGGCTGATCAGCACTCGTGCCCGATCGTCAGCGACGGCAGGGCGGCCCCTCCCTGGTCGCGAACGACGGCAGCCCCATCATCCCCATCCGCCGCCAAATTCTAAAGGTGCACCCGCAAATCCTCCCTCGCCCATGCTTGACCGGGCAGGTCGGACATCGTTACCCTACCCGAGTGTTTGATTTCGGGATGGCGGCTGGAAGTCGACATTTGCCCAACAAAACCAGGCATATCCTTGCTTCTTGCTTGGCGGCCATCGTGCTGGCGGGGACCGTCACGCCCCCGGCGTTGCGTCATTCTCACGTTGACGCCGAGCGTCCGCACTCGCACCTTGCGGGCGATTGGAACGACGGAACGCAGGCGTACGATCATCATGGCAGCGGGATCGAAATGGGCGTCGAGGCTACGCCGGGTGGCTCATCCCACTCCCATCTCGGCCTTTTAGGTTTCGAACTATCGCTGCCGGACGTCTCCCGCGAATCCGCCGGGGTCGACGGCGGCGCTGGCCTCATCAGGCTCCTCGGGGACTTCGCCCACGATGCCGGGCCCGCGACCGGCTGGCTCGATGCGCTCGCCTTCGCAACGACCCTGTCCGCCCCCCGCGAAGCCTTCGCGCGCGGGCCGGACGTCGCGCCGCGCCCGCCGGTGAACTCGCCCCCGCTGTGCGACCTCGCGCGCCGAGAGCGTACGGGCGTCCTGCGGACCTAGATCGAAAATCCCGCCTCCTCCGCCGGCCCGGCCCCGGAACCCTCCGGCCGGGCGTCCGCGCGCCGTCATCAACATTCCGATCAACGCATTGCCAAGCCCTTAACCAGCAGGAAGGAACTCTCATGGTCCGTTCCCACTTCGCAGTCGCATGCGCCCTCGCGATCCTCGCGATGGTATCCTCGGCGAGCTACGGCCGCCAGTACCAGGAGGCCGGGAAGCCGTCGACACAGCCCGAAACGACCAAGCCCCCCGCCGATCCCGATGACGTGCCGATCACGAAGGCCGACGTGAAGATGCCGACCGACTACCCGGATGCCGTGTCCAGGATCAAGCGCTATCGCGATTCGATCCGAGACGAGATCGCCGCAGGTCGGCCTACGAAGGCGCATCGCCCCCTCGACGAGCTCAACATCGTGCTGAAGGCTCTGCCCGATATCGCGAAGGTGCACGGCGTCCCGAGCGACAAGTTGGAGCAAGTCGGCTCGACTGCCAAGCGAATCCGAGAGTTGTTCAACAAGGTCCACGCGAACATCGACGCCAAGAAGGCCCCCGATTTCGACGGCGTCTCCAAGGACATCGACAAGGAGATCGGTGTCTTGGAGAAGATCAAGGCGACGCAGTCGGCCCCGAAATCGTGAACCTCAGCCACCGCACAGCGTGACGTGACGCCTGCCGCCGATTTCCGCGACGCCTTCGGAAAAACTCTGATATCCCGAATGAACGGTGCCTTGGCGTCCGATAGTTGAGTAGGAATCTCCGCGTCTCCCGCAGCCGGACCGGGCTGCGGGAGACGGTGCTTGTCCAGGATGGGCAAGAGATGTTGCCGTAAGCTCCGAGCGGGGCTGGAAAAAAGGTTGATTATTGCTTACCCTGGCAGCGTCTGCGATCCATAGGATTTGGAGAAGATAATCCTCCACACGGGTCGAGGGCGTATTACCCAACCTGCTTTGTCATCTCAACCTGAAGTTGCTATAGAATTCCGGGCGATGGGGCAAGCCATAAGAGGCTCGGACAAAACCCCTGTGCAAGGGCCGGTTTCTCTGAGATTCCGGAGGTTTTGTCAGGACCTCTAAAGAACGCATGGAAGCCTGCCGTCAATTAGGAGCTTTACGGATCATGAATCGGGGCGGGGGGATGAAACTGGCTCGGGCGTTCTTCGCGATCCTGGCATGGATCGGCGGGGTCGGCTCGTCGCCCGTTTTCGGCCACGCCCACGGTTCGTCTTCCACGCCCCACAGCCACGCCGCGGCCGGCTTTCTCGACCACGACCATCCGGTCCCGGGCTTCGAGGCGGATCACGACGATGTCCCGCAGATGGAAGAGTCTGTCTTCCATCTGCACACCGCCTGGATGGGTATGCCATTCAGCCTGGCGACCCCTGAGGGATCTGAGCAGGAAGGGAAAATCAGCTCGACCCTAAATTGTGACGCCTACCTCGTGCATGGCAATTCCGCCACGCGCTTGGACCCTGCGGTGGGCTCTCCGCTCACCGGCCCCGCCTGCTGGACTCTGCACGTCCATTTTATCTCGCCATCGCCATTGCGCCCGGGCCCATCCACCCCCGACGGCTTGCGCCAACTGGATGCGACCTGCCTGCGTTCGATGAACCTGCGCTGCTGAGCCTCGCCCCCCCCCTCCTTGCGCATAGGGTCCCTCTGCGGGGGACCCTCGCCGCATCCGCACGTCTACCCCCTATCCTCGCGTCTATCCAGAGAATCATCGCCCTTCGGGCTTTCGGCCCCGGATCGGCTGCATCGTTCCCCTGCCGGAGGCTGGGAAATGATTGCACACCGGAGCGTCCGTCCGCGAAGGACGTGGAGCCAGCGCATGAATTCCGCCAGTCATTTTCCCCCTCGCTCTCCCGGAGCGACGGGCTTGGTATTCGCAATCGCCTTGGCATGGGCGTCCGGGACGGGTTGTGACCGCCTTCAGGCCCTCAGCAGGCCGCTCGCCGAGGCCCCGGCCGAGGAGGAGGAGGAAAAGACCGTCTCCGAGACGATCGCCGGGAAGATCGTGGGCCTCTTCCAGGAGCACCCCTACCTCGTGCAGGGGAAAGGGGCCAAGTTCAATGTCCACCTGACGGTGCTCGCGGACGGCATGCCCATCCGCGCCGGCAAGCTCACCGTCGTCGCCACCGGCCCCACGGGCAAGACGGCGAAGGTCGAGCAGGACGCCCCTAGGTCGCCCGGCATCTATGGCCCCGTCGTGGCCTTCCCCGAGCCGGGCGAAAACGAGATGGCCCTCACCATCGACAGCGAGCAGGCGAAGGACACAATACTGACCCGCGTGACGGTTTATCCGGATGCCACCGCTGCGAAGAATGCCGCGGACGCCGAGGACGAAGCGGAGCCGGAAGGGAAGATCGCCTTCCTCAAGGAGCAAGCCTGGAAGATCGGTCTCGTCACCGATCCCGCCGCCAGGCGACGCCTCGTGGCTCGGCTCAAGGTTCCGGGCGGGATCGTGCCGCGGGCCGGGGCGATGGCGGTGGTCACTCCACCGATCGCGGGGCGACTGCTACCCCCGCCCGGCGACCGATTCCCCCTCGTCGGCGAGTCTGTCAAGGCCGGCGACGTCGTCGGCGTGATCGAGCCGCCGCTCGCCGGCCCCACGGGCATCCAACTTGTCGCCAACCGGGCGCAGATCCAGGCCCTGGAGACGGAACTGCTCGTCAAGCAACTCAGCGTCGAGGTGGACATCAAGTCCGCCCAGCTCGAAGTTGATCAGGCGCGATTAGTCTTCGAGCGGCTGAAGACGCTGAGGGCCGGGGATGCCGTCTCGCGCAAGGCCTATGAGGAGGCCGAGCACGAGCTGCGAGTCGCCGAGGCGACCTACGAGGGCAAGCAGCAACTGCGGAAGCCCTACGAGCAGGCCCGTAAGGACCTCCAATCGCTGGCGGTCGGCGGGCCGGAGGGAAATCCGCCCTCGCGGCCGGGCGGCCAGACGCAGCCGGTCACGATGCAGATGACGCTCCGCGCCCCCCGCACGGGCACGGTCGTCGCCGCCAAGGTGACCGAGGGCGAGTTCGTGGACACCGAGAACGAGCTGATCAGCACCATCGACCTCGACCGGGTCTGGATCGAGGCGCAGGTCTCCGAGTTCGACCTGGAGAGCGTCACGAAGGCGCCGGCCGCGGACTTCACCCTCGCCGCCTACCCCGGCCGGCGGTTCACGATCCTCGGGAACGGAGGCGGCACGCTGATCGATGTAGGCTCGGTGGTGGACGAGGCGACCCGCACGGTCCCCGTCCGCTACGAGGTCAGCAACCCCGACCGGTTGCTCAAGGTCGGGATGCTCGTCGACGTCGGGATCGAGACCGCCCGCGCCGAGGACGCCCTGGCCATCCCCGAATCGGCCGTGGTCGACGAGGACGGCCGGCCGGTCGCCTACGTCGAGCTCGACGGCGAGTCCTTCCAGAAGCGCGACTTGGAGCTCGGACTCCGGGATTCGGGTTTCGTGCAGGTCAAAAGCGGGATCGAGGAAGGGGAACGCGTCGTCACCAAGGGCGGCTACGCAATCCGGCTCTCCTCGGTCTCCTCGGTCATCCCCGCCCACGGACACGCCCACTAAAGGAGCCGACGCGATGCTCAACGCCGTCATCCGCGGCTCGCTCACGAACCGCGTGCTCGTCATCTTCGCCGCCCTGCTCCTGATGGGGGTGGGCGGTTACGTCGCCGCGACTATGCCCGTCGACGTCTTCCCCGACCTGACCGCGCCCACGGTGACCGTGATCACCGAGGCCTACGGCATGGCCCCCGAGGAAGTCGAGACTCTCATCACCTTCCCGATCGAGGCGGCCGTCAATGGGGCCGCCAACGTCCGTCGGGTCCGGTCGGCGACGGCCGTCGGCATCTCGGTCGTCTGGGTCGAGTTCGAATGGGGCACCGACATCTACAACGCCCGCCAGGTCGTCACCGAAAAGCTGACGCTGATCGGCGGCTCGCTGCCGCCCGAGGTGGAGAAGCCCATCCTGGCGCCCATCTCCTCGATCATGGGCGAGATCCTCTTCCTCTCGCTGACTTCGGACCGACACAGCGGGATCGAGCTGCGGACGATCGCCGACACGGTCATGCGGAGGCGCCTCCTCTCGGTGCCGGGCGTCTCCCAGGTCGTGCCGATCGGCGGCGGGGTGAAGCAGTACCAGGTGGTGCTCTCACCGGAGAAGCTCCGCGCCTACGGGCTCGACGTCGCCCAGGTCGCCGCGAAGCTGCGCGAGACGAACCAGAACGTCTCGGCCGGGTTCCTCGTCAAGGGCGGGCAGGAGCAGCTCATCCAGGGGATCGGCCGCGTACGCACCCCGGAGGACATCGCAAGGACGGTGGTGGACGTCCGCAACGGTGTTCCCGTGCGGGTGGGCCAGCTCGGCGACGTCCGCATCGGTGAGGCGAT
>MKTT01000008.1 GCA_001898385.1 Planctomycetales bacterium 71-10 | reverse complement strand
GGTGTCCGGTCCTAGTTGAACAAGGGAGAACGGCTGTGTCGGGCGAAGTTAGCTCGGCTCGTGCGGGCCGCACTTGAAGTCGCACAGGTCAAGCACGCCATACTCGGGGCAGCCCGCGACGGAGAAGTCCACGCGCTCACCCTCGGCGTTATACGAGCACCGGGGCGTGCCTCCTGCGCGCAGGAGCGTCTGCATTTCATAGTGCCCCGGGCCGCGATAGGGCTCGTAGCGGTAGCTCCCTGCCGACCTAGGGCCGTCTCCCCCTACGAAGTAACCGACGGCCATCCCATCGAAGTAGAACTCGGGCTCGGTGGTGGCCATGTTCACAACCCGGCCACCCGGCGGGTAGCCTGTCCGGTAGGATACGTTAAGGCGACGCGGTCCGCTTCAGGATGACTCACGCCGATGGACGACCTCGCCCACTTCTGCTGCCAGAATCCCGACTGCCCCCGGTACGGTCAACGGGGTACCGGCAACCTCTCGGTCTGCGATCGCTTCGCCAAAGGGAATCACCGCCTGCTCTACTGCAATGCCTGCAAGGCCCGGTTCTCCGAGTTCAAGGGCACGCCGCTGTTCAACTCCAAGCTGCCCCACGACAAGGCCATCGCGATCCTGGAGCACCTGGCCGAGGGCTGTGGCGTCCGGCAGACCGCCCGCCTGCTTGGGGTCAACAAGGACACGGTCACACGGTTGGCCTTACTCGCCGGTCAGCACGCCAAGGACACCCACGACGAGTTGGTGGCCTTTTCCCCCCTCGACCCGCGAGGTCCAATTCGATGAGAAGTGGGCCTTCGTCTACAAGAAGCAGAAGAACTGTGACCCCTCGAACCCTGATGACGATCACCGCGGCGACTACTGGGATCATGTCGCCCTCGACCCCGAGCATAAGCTGGTCCTGGCGGTGATCCCCGGGGCACGGACGGAGGAGAACGCCCGAGCGGCCGTCGCCGAGGTGGCAGGGCGGGTGAATCGCGACCCGCCGCCGATGATGACCAGTGACGAGTACCCCGCGTACGCGACGGCGATCGAGGAGGTCTTCAACGTGCCGGTCCCCGACCCCCCGCGGCGCAAGCCGGGACGGCCGCGCGTCGTGTCCGAGCGGCGATTGCCGGAGGATATGATCTACGCCACGGTGCACAAGCACCGGGAGAACGGCCGCGTCGTCGCCGTGGAGCAGAGGCAGGTCTTCGGCTCCCCGGAAGGCTTGGAGGACGCCCTGGGGGAGTCGGCGGCGAGCCACCGGGTGAACACCTCGTTCGTGGAGCGGCAGAACGCCACTGACCGGGGCCGCAACGCCCGGAAGATCAGGAAGACGTACCGCTTCAGCAAGGACTGGCAAGTCCACGAGGCGATGACCTACCTGACGCTGTACAGCTACAACTTCTGCTGGTGCGTGCGGACGCTGCGGCGCAAGGATGGGCAGGGACGCTGGCAAGGGCGGTCGCCGGCACTGGCGGCCGGGTTGACCGATCACGTATGGACATGGCCGGAATGGTTCAACCGTCCGGCCGCGCAATCATCGTAGGACACCACCAACCATCAACGTCCGATAATCGAACTTATGTTCGCATGTTCGGATTTATGCTCTCGTCGCCGAGTCCGTCCCTCATCTCCAGCGTGAAATCCGGGCTTCGGGGGGCGATTTAAGTTAATCGAAAAGCCGCCCCGCGAGCGAACTAAGATGAATAATTTTTAGTGTTCGACCCCCTTGCGATCTACAGGCGACGTCGACTAATTTGATCGTCGTCGATGCGTTGGCTGGTTACAGGCATAGCGGCATCGACCGGAGCGGCCGCGAATGCACGGCCGCGAGGCGTCCGGAGTTCCGGACGCCGGATTCCGCCGACGCGCCCGCCCCCGCGGGCCGTCGACGACGCCGATGGACACCTGACGAGGACGTCGCCCCGCCGGGCCGTCGTGCGACGCTGCGCGCGCGACGCCGAGACGCGGAGGGCGACGGGAGTGGGGCCCACCCGATGAAGACCCGGCGACGACGGACCGCGCGACGTACATCCCCCGCCCTGCGCCTCGCCGCCGAGGTCCTCGAGGCGCGCAGCCTCCTGACGACCTACACGCCGATCGTGAAGGCGACCCCGTCCGACATCTACATGATCGGCGATTACACGAACGGCGGATCGGTCGGCAAATTCACCCTCGACCTCGACCCGCGCGACCCCATACCCGTCGGGATAAGCCTGGCTTATACGGGCACCAGCAGCGTCGTCTACGACGCCTACGTGGGCTCCTTGTCGTCGACGCCGAAGCCGAATCCCAGCTTTACGGAGCTGGCGGCCTTCACGACGGGTCAAATCGACATTTATATCGTGACCAGGCCCGGCGTCGCGTTGAGCGGCCCGGTCGTGGTCACGGCTGGACTGATCGTATACCCACCGTACGAGGCCTCTCCAGAGTCGCTCACCAAGTCGATCATCATCCATCCGGGGAGCGATCCGGACCCCGCCCCCGCCCCCAGCCCCAAGAATCCTACCCCGACGCCGCCGAAGGTTGGTGAAGATCCCTGCGGCCCTCCTATGCCCCAGGGAATTTCGTCTAAAAGTCCGGGTGGAGGTTCGTCGCCATCGACAAGGACGGCCGGCAACGTCGTTGCTTCGAACGGCTCGACCAGCGTCGACCCGCTTGTCCTATACTCCGCCGGCTACGGGATGGAGTGGGGACTGGCGACCGACTGGACCAGCGTCTCGGCCTACGCCGAGGGCGGCTCATTCGGCAAGGGCTTTCTGAATCTCTTCCAGCCGACCCTCCAACAGACCGCAGGCGGCCTGCGCATCGTCAAATCCGCCGACGATGTGCAATGGTTCTCCTACGACGGCGCCGGCGGCTACTCGGCGGACTTCTACAGCCGGGAGAAGCTCGCCTACGACGGCGGCACCGGCGAGTTCGTGCTCACAGACGTCGACGGAGGCGTCACCCGCTTCTACGGCTTTGACGGCTCAGTGCCGGCGGCCCAAAGGGGCAAATTCAAGTCCTATGCGGACCCTTACCGCCCCGCCGTGACCAGCGGATCGAGCCATCTCGTGACGACCTCCTATGACGGCAACGGACGTCTGCTCGAGCAAGAGCGGACGAACGGACTCGTCGTCGAGGCTTACACGTACACCTATTTGACGTCGGGGGTCAACGCGGGCCTGGTCGACCGCGTCGTGATGAGCCGCAAAATCGTCGCGACGAATGCCGAGACCGTCGTCCGGCAGGCCAAATTCGATTACTACGACGGTTCTCAACTCGGCGGCAATCCCGGGAATCTCCGGCTTGAGACGATCCAGGACGCTGCGGGCCAGGCGCTCGATTCCAGCTATTTCCGCTACTACACCTCCAACGGCCTCGCCGGCTACGCCGACGGCATGAAGTACGTCTTCCACAACGAAGCGTACGCCCGCCTCTACGCCGCCGTCGGCGACCCCTCCTCCGTCGCCGATTCGGCGATTGCGCCCTACGCGGACAATTACTACGAGTACGACGCCGACCACCGCGTGACCAAGTCAGTCGTCCAGGGGGCGGGATGCTCGTGCGCCGGCTCGACCGGCGCCGGCGAATATATCTACGCTTATTACGCCAGCGCGTTCACGGGTGCCGACCCGAACATCTGGAAGTCGAAGACGGTCGAGACCCTACCCGATGGCAATCAGAACGTCTACTACTTCAACGCCGGCGGAGAACTCCTGTTCAAGGCCTTCGTGGTGCAGGCCGACTCGGTCGATCCTTCGCTCGTCGGCAAGGTTTGGGGCACTTCGTACCGCTACGATCCCGCAGGCCGTCTGATCCAGACGGCCCATCCTTCCTCCGTCGCGATCACGACTACGGCCCTGCTCGCGTCGGCCGAGTCGAATCCCGACCTGGTGGGCCGCTCGCCGACGGGCGCCTATCAATATCTGAACCCGTCGTCAGGGGCGATCTACACGGCCGTCTATGCCTCCTCGACGACCGCAGGGGCCTCGACTCGCGGCGACGTGGCCGGCTACCTCAAGTCCGAATGGGGACAGGAGGGGTACAGCGGCACCCCGATCCAGATCAACGGCTATCAGTATTTCATCCGCACCGCGGCTGGGTCGACGGTTCATCCCGTGGCCTCCTCGACGGTCTATCCGAACTCCACGGGGTCCGTCCTCCAGACGACTCTCTACGACTATTCCTGGTTCGACGGCACCAATCGGGTCAGGCGGCTCACGACGACACACCCCGAGATCGGGGCGGCCCAGAACGGACCGGCCGGCGGTGACGTCGAGGCGGCCTATTATGACGAATACGGGCGCGAGACGTGGTTTAAGGACGGCGGCGGCTTCCTGCACGGGACGGCCTACAACGACGCCACCGGGGGCGTCGTCGCGGAGGTGGTCGACGCCCGGACGGCCGGCCTGCCGATCGAATTCGCGGCCCCCTACGACGGCTCCGCGACGCCTTCCGGCGGCGGCCTCAACCTCGTCACCAGGTACGAGGTCGACGCCCTGGGCCGGGCCGTCAAGATGACGGACCCGGCGAACCGGGTCACCCACTGGGTGTACAGGGACGCCCAGCGCGAGGTGAGGACGTATCGCGGCTGGAACGCGACGGCCGGGACGACGACCGGGCCGATCGAGATCGTGCGGCGGGACTACGCCCGCGGCTACGACGAAGTCCTGACGATCGCGACGGCCCCGGCGACCACGGGGGCCGCGGGCTCCCTGAAGCCGAGCGGACTCGAGACGTTCGCCATGGCGGACGTGCGGTCGCTCTCCAGGAGCCTGTACGATCTCGGAGGCCGGGTCGTCGAGGTCGACGACTACTTCAATCTGGCAAGCCTGACTTATTCGGCCTCCACGGTCCGTCTCGGGGCCGACGCGGCCGACTACTACGCGACGAAGTACGGCTACGACCATCGAGGCCGGCTCTCCCGCACCGCCCGGACCGTGGCCGCGGGGGCCTACGAGATCTCGTCCACCGCCTACGACGCCCTGGGCCGCCCGGCCTCGGAGTCGACTGGCACCGACGATCCCTACGACGGCACGCCCGCCACCACGAACATGGCCGTCGTCGCCCGCTACCAGTACGACAAGGGCGGCGTCGGCGACGGGAACCTGACGCGGAAGGTCCTGTATCCGGACACCGACGCGTCGCCCGCCACCGCCCGCGTCGTCGACCACCTCTACGACTGGCGGGATCGCCTGATCGCCTCCAAGTTCGGCGTCAAGCCGGACTGGGTCTCGGGCGTCGAAGGGACGGACGTCCAGCGCCAGACGATCTATTACGACCGGGACAACCTCGGGCGCGTCGTCGCCGTCGCGGCCTACGACTCCGACGGCGTGACGCTCGCCGAGGCCAAGCCGAGCTCGTCGCTCCTCAGGTCCTACGCGACCTACGCCTACGACGCGCAGGGTCGGCTCTACAAGCAGAAGGTCTTCGCGGTCGACCCCGTCGCGGGGACGTGGAGCTCATCGAACTATCTCCAGACTTCGACCTTCTACGACCGCCGCGGGGACGTGCTGGCCGTCTACGCGCCGGGCGGGACGGTCGCGAAGTATTCCTACGACGGCGCGGGCCGCCTGCTCGCGACGGCCTGGTCGGACGGCGACGGCGACGGCGGCTCGTGGACGAACGCCGGCACGCTCGTCGGCGACAAGGTCTTGTCCGAGTCGAGGACGACCTACGACGCGTACGGCGACGTCGTCAAGACGACGGCCCTGGAGCGGTCCCACGACTCGCTCTCCACCGGCCGCCTCGACGCCCCCGGCGCGTCGGGCATCGCCGACTCCGGATTCGAAACGGCGGACGCCGCGGCCGCCGGCGGCATCGTCGCGGGCCCCTCCGGCACGCCGTGGGCGTACGGCCAGGGCACCCCGTCCCAGGGCGGGGCCGGCGTCACCGTCAACGGGTCGGGCTTCACCTACGGCAACAGCAACGCCCCTGAAGGCGGCCAGGTCGCCTACCTCATGGGCGACGGCTCCATCGAACAGGCCCGCACCGACTGGGCGGCCGGGACCTACTCCATCTCCTTCAAGGCCGCCAAGCGCGGCAACTGGGGCTCCGCCAACCCCTTCAACCTCCTGGTCGACGGCGTCGTCGTCGCGTCCTTCACCCCGACGACCACGACCTACCAGGCGTTCACGGCGTCGTTCACGCTGACCTCCGGCCGCCACGTCATCGCCTTCAAGGGCCCCGCGGCGAGCACCAACACCTCGTTCATCGACGACGTGAAGATCTCGCTCGGGAACGCCGTCGCCCTGGGCGACACGGGCTTCGAAGACGCCGATCTCCCGCCCGGGGGGATCAGCGGGGGGCCGTCGCCGGCCTATCCCAGCCCCAACTGGGGGTTCACGCCCAACGCCGGCGTCGCCGCCACCGACTCGGCCTTCTTCACGGGCGCCGCCGTCCCGGCCGGCGTCCAGGGGACCCAGGTCCTCTACCTTCTAGGCTCCGGCGCCGCATCCCAGTCCGTCTACCTGGCCGCCGGGACCTACACCGTCTCCTTCAAGGCGGCGCAGCGTCAGAACCTCGCCGATCAGCAGCAGGTCGTCCAGCTGAAGATCGGGACAATCGTCGTCGCCACCTTCAAGCCGTCGGGCTCCGCGTTCCAGGACTTCGCGGCCTCGTTCACGTTGCAGTCGTCGGGCGTCTACAGCCTCGTCTTCGCCGGGGCGACCGCGGGCGATCAGACCGCCTTCATCGACGCCGTCTCGCTCGATTCGTCCGGGGCCCGCGCCTCCTACGAGGCCTTCTATTACGACGCCGCCCATCGGCCGGTCCAGGCCGTCGACGTCGGCACCAACGGCGGGCGGGGGTTCGACCGGCCGGCCTCGGCTCCGTCCCGATCCGACGTCGTCCTGGTCGACGGCTACGCCTACGACGACGCCGGGCGGCTCGCCCAGTCCACGGACGCCCGCGGCGTCAACGCCCGCTACTCCTACGACGCCCTCGGCCGCCTCGTCCAGTCCGTCGCCAACGCCCCCGCCCTCCCCGCCGCCGTCGGCGCCCCGTCGGCCTCGGCGAACTCCACGACCCGATACGCGTACAACGGGCTCGACCGCGTCACCACCGTCACCGCGGCGATGCCGAACGCCGCCGACGACCAGGTCACCACGTACACCTACGGCGTGACGGCCTCGCCGACCGGCAGCAAGATCGCCTCCAACGCGCTGCTCGCCTCCGAAGTCCAGCCCGACGGCGCGACGACGGCCTACTCCTACGACGCCCTCGGCGGGGTCGTCAAGGCCCAGGACCCCGACGGCAACGTCCACCAGTACGCCTACGACCCCCTGGGCCGGCTGCTGTCCGACTCCGTCGCCACGCTGGGCTCCGGCGTCGACGGGACGGTCCGTCGGCTCGCGACGGCCTACGACTCCGCGGGCCGGGCCTACCTGTTCACCAGCTACGACTCCGCCTCGGGCGGCAACGTCGTCAACCAGGTGAAGAGGACGTTCAACGGCTACGGCCAGCTCGCCGCCGAATACCAGTCGCACTCGAACGCCGTCGCCGACGCCTCGACCCTGAAGGTCGCCTACTCCTATTCGACGCCCGACCCCGCGGCCGGCAAGAACTACAGCCGGCTCGAATCCGTCAAGTACCCGGCCTCCGGGTCGTCGGCCTCGCGCACGATCGGCTACGTCTACGACGACGTCGCCAAGGGCGGCCTCGACGCCGCCATCAGCCGCGTCACGAGGATCACCGAGGGGACGCCCCCCGGCTCGGCCGTCCTCGAGTCCTACCAGTACCTCGGCCTCGGCACGGTGGTCGAGCGGTCGCAGCCCGGCGACGCGGCCAAGCTGACGTACATCCGCCAGGCCGCCGACGTCGCGGCCGGATCGGACGCGGGAGACATGTACTCCGGCCTCGACCGCTTCGGCCGGGTCGTGGACCAGAACTGGGTGCGGACCGGCGGCGCGTCGACCGTCCGACTGCAGTACGGCTACGACCGGGCCGGGAACGCGACCTACCGCAAGGACCTCGTCAACTCGGCTCTGAGCGAGCTCTACCAGTACGACCAGCTCGACCGCCTCGTCTCGATGAAGCGGGGGGCCCTGTCGGCGGCCAACGACGCGATCGCCTCGCCGACCTTCCAGCAGTCCTGGACGCTCGACGCCCGGGGCAACCAGGCCTCGACGACGACGAACGGCTCGACCGTCTCCAAGACCTTCAACAAGTCGAACGAGACGGCCACCGTCGGCGGCTCGTCCGCAGCGGCCCCGACCTACGACGCGGCCGGGAATACGACCGCGAAGGACGGCCGGACCTACGTCTACGACGCCTGGAACCGCCTCAAGCAGGTCAAGTCCGGCGCGACCACCCTGGCCTCCTACGCCTACGACGCCCTCCGCCGCCGGGTCGCGGAGAACTCCGGCGGCGTCGCGACCGACGTCTACTTCAGCGGCTCGACCCCCATCGAGGAGCGCGTCGGCTCGTTCGGCTACCGGCACGTGATCGGCGTCACCGGCGACGTCGTCCTCCGCGACGTCTACGAGGACGTCGCGGGCTCCCCGAGGTCCGACTGGCGATACTTCGCCCAGCAGGACGCCAACGGCGACGTCGTCGCCCTGGTGTCGCCCGCCTCGAACGTCGCCGAGCGTTACGCCTACGCGCCCTACGGGGCCGTCTCCATCCTCGACGCCGCCGGCGCCGCCAAGACCTCCAGCGGGCTCCTCTGGCGCCAGCTCTTCCAGGGCGGCCGCTACGACTCGACGACCGGGCTCTACGTCTTCGGCTTCCGCGACTACGACCCCGCCTCCGGGACCTGGATGCAGCGCGACCCCATCGGCCTCGCCGGAGGGGACCTGAATCTGTATAGGTTCGTCGGAAACAACCCGATCAATTACGTCGATCCCACGGGACTGCGGGGCTGGGCGGGCCGAATTTGCGACGACCTATACGTGGCTTCCGAGACGGCCAAAGGGGCCGGCATGGGCACCCTGCAATCGGGTGCGAACCTGCTGAACAGCGGCACGGACTCGTTGAGGGGGACCGCCGATCTCCTGTCCCTGGTATGGAACAATACGGCTGGGCGACTAGGTGCCCCCGAGTTCGGATACCTGGGGACGTCGGACTGGAGCGACGGCTTCTTCGTCGAGGAAACGCCCGCCGTCCATGCTATAAGCCGAGGGGCCGGATCTATCGTCGTAGCCGCGGCGTCGGGATGGGGCGGCGGCCAGGCGATGGGATTCGGTAGAGGCTTGATGAGCGGCCGGCTCGGGTTGGGTGGCCTGCGGGGAGCCCCGGCGCTGAGCGTCAGCGGTAGCCCCAGCCTCCAAGTAGTCAACGGCCTCGTGACGGTCGGCGCCGGCACCCTCTCCTTAAATTCGGGGGTAGCTGCCGGCCAAGTGTGCTGCGCGGTGCGCCTCCGACAAGGCGGGACCTACGTCCTTCGCGATCCCGAGACCGGTCAGATCGTGCGGTCAGGTCGGACCAACGACCTTGAACGACGCGAAACCGAACATGCTCGTCGCTTCAGAGATTTACTATTCGAGGCTTTTCATCGGACGAATGACTATTTTGAGCAGCGCGGCTTGGAGCAGTGGCTCCATGACACCTTCAAGCCGCCGCTCAACCGCATCCGGGGGATCAACCCCCGGAATCCCAATGCGAATGCCTATCGCGAAGCGGCCAGAAGGTTCCTGGACAATGGAGGCGGCGCTGTCGCTGCTCCATGATACCTTCATGCCGCCGCTCAACCGCATCCGGGGGATCGACCCTAGGAACTCCATCGCGGTAGAGCATCGCGAAGCGGCCGGAAGATTTCAGGGCAATGGAAGTGGAGGGCGACGACATGGCGAAGCTGCCGTACAAGGAGGGGACGTGGTTTGCAGTCCCACTCCGTGGTGGAGGCTATGCGACGGGCCTCGTGGCCAGGCACATACCCGGCGAAGGGAAGATCGTCCTGGCTTATTTCTTCGGGCCGAAGCGGCAGACCATCCCGTCGATGGAAGAGCTGGAGGGTCTCACGCCCGATATGGCGATCAAGGTCATTCGAGTCGGTGACTTGGGGCTGTTCGAAGGCAGTTGGCCCATCGTCGGTGATTCGCCGAAGTGGCAGAGGGAGAGATGGCCGATGCCCGCCTTCATCCGCAAGGACGAACTGAGCATGATCGCCTGGCATGTGGAGTATGACGACGACAACCCCGCTCGGGTGATCTCCGAGCGGCGCGTCCCGTATGAGAGTGAGGGACTAGAGAGAGCTTTTCTTTACGGAGCGGGAGCCGCCGAGATCGTACTCACCCGGATTCTATCCTGAATGTGGTTCATGGGGGCTTGCCGGCTGCAAGCCAAGCGGCGGCACAGCATCAACGTTTGACGGAACGGGGACGCCCGGTCACGAGGTCCGCACCCCTCCAAGGGTAGGCCCCGCGCCGGGCGTCCGCAATGCTCGGGGCTGGGGGAGGGGCGGTCAGGCCGCCTCAGCCTGACCCTCCGCGAGTTCGGCGTCCAGGCGGGCCATGGCCTCGGCCAGGGCGGCCCTGGCCGTTGCGTGGTCGACGCCCGACTTGCGGGACACCTCGACGCGGCATCCCTCGACTCGCCACACCCTCGCGGCAGGGAGTTTCTTCGCCGCCGGGGCCTTCTTCTTGGACGGCGATCGTCGGACCTGTTTCACGACATCGTCACGCGTGAGCCCCTGCTCCGCCGCCGCCGTCGCGAGGCGGATCTGGGCGGCCGGGTCGTCCAGCTTCGAAATCTCGTAAGCGGTCGACTGCGGGATGTCGCCGCTGTCCACCTTCTCCTGGATCGACTCCGGCAGGTTGAGCAGCGACAGCGCCTTGATGACGGACGCCTTGGAGATGGCGAGTTGGCCCGCGAGGCGTTCGGCCGCCCATCCCTCCAGATCCATCAGGGCCCGGAACGCCTTCGCCTGGTCGACGGGAGAGAGGTCTTCGCGCAGGCAGTTCTCGACGAGCTGGATGGACAGCTTCTCGCCGTCCGCGATCGCCCCGTCCCGCACGACGCATGACAGCGCCTTGACCCCGGCGACCTGGGCCGCCCTCCAACGCCTCTCGCCCATGAGGATGACGAACCGTTCCAGGCCCGCGTCCCACCGGACCTGGATGGGCTGGAGCTGGCCGCGAGTCCGCAGGGATTCGGCCAGGCGGTCCAGGGCCTCGGGCTCGAACTCCTTCCGGGGCTGGTCGGGGTCCGGGACGATCCGATCGACCTCGATCTCCCAAGAGGTTTTCGATCGGGAGCGGCCTACTTCCTGCGCGGGGATCGGCCGGGCGTTCGCCCCGACCGCCGCCGCAGGCCTCCGGTTGAGGCCGATCGAGTCGTCCAGGTTCCCCGCCAGGCTCGCCATGAGATCGGCCTTGCTCACGCCGCCACCTCCGTCCCTTCTTCGACCCGGCCGTGCGTCCCGGCGATCCTGGCCAGCAGCTCGTCGGCGACGGCCTTTGTCGCCTTGGCCGCCGCGCCCTTCGGCTTGTACGTCTGGATCAACTTCCGGGCGGCGATGGCCTCGGGGAACTCGGGCAGCTCGGGGAACCTCGCGTCGAAGACGAGCGTCCCGTAAGCCGACCGCAACCGCTCCTCGTAGGCTCGGTGCAGGGCCCGTCGCGGCTGCACCATGGTCAGGAGGTAGCCGAGGAGTTGGACGTCGTACCCTTCGGCCCGGACGGCGTCCAGCGAGTTGAGCACCTTGGCGATGCCCTGGCTGCCGTAGTCCTCCGGCTGCACGGGGACGATGATCCAATCCGACGCGGCCA
Source organism: Planctomycetales bacterium 71-10 (assembly GCA_001898385.1). Lineage (GTDB taxonomy): Bacteria > Planctomycetota > Planctomycetia > Isosphaerales > Isosphaeraceae > Paludisphaera. The sequence continues at coordinate 18,790 of MKTT01000008.1, read as the reverse complement.
ACGCCGCGAACGAGCACCCGTACAAGTTCGGCGGGCAGTCGATCAGGACCAGGTCGAAGTCGTCGCGGACCTCGGCCAGGAACTCCCGGATCGTCTCGCGCGCCTCGCGCGGCGACTCCAGCGGCCGGGAATCGTTGTACCAGCCAGCGGCCTCCGCCCCGGGGAGCAGCGACAGGCCCGGGATTCCCGTCTCGTGAATGACCATCGAGGGCGACGGCATGTCCCCGGCGAGGATGCTCGTGATGGTCTGCTTGGGATCGAGGTCCATCGTCGCGGACGGGCCCCACCAGCCCTGCGTGAGCGAGGCTTGGGGGTCCGCGTCGACGACCAGGACGCGGAGCCCGTGGCCCAGCGTCAGGGCGCCCGAAAGGTGGTGCGTCGAACTCGTCTTGCCGACGCCTCCTTTCAAATTCAACAGGGTCAGGGTCCGCATTCGGCGATCTCCCGGAGAGGGGCCGGTTCACCGTGAACCTCGCCCTTCCTCCAGGGTGTTTGTCGGTCCGCCACGCACCTCGCGATGCGGCTTTCCCGTTCCCTCGGTTCACGGTGAACCGGACGGCCGGAAGGACCCTCACCCCCTGCCCCGGCACACCGTCGGTTCACCGTGAACCTTCGGCGATGCGGTGCGGATCGGCGCGCCCGAAGGTTGAGCAACCCGCTTCCTAGATCCTCTAGGATAGTTCGTTACCCTCCAATGACTTACGTCGAAAAATATGCCGGTGGATCACCTGACACCTGTAGTACGATGCTTAACCCCCATGCCCTGAACGACTTAATGCGGATCATACTTGCCGAATTTCGGCGCGACGACCCCGCTGATCCGATCGACTCCCCTGCCCCGTCGCCGTTCCGAATCCATTGCTCGACATTCCCGTCGAGCAGGTCCAAGCCAGGGGGTCCCAGGGGTCCGGTTCGCTCGGCCGCATCGGTCCGGGTCGACGGCGGAACAGGGCCGGGCCCAGGGCGAGCCAGAACGCCGTGGCCGCGAGCCCCATCGCCATGCCTTCGCCGAGCGACCGATGGCCGCCGATGAAGCCGGTGAGCACGCCCGCGAGGATCGCGTACACGGGGTAGTCCTTGGGATACACCCGCCGCCGCGGGTCCCACAGCCTCGGCCGGGGGCGGCCCACGCCATCCGATGGATCGGGTCTCTTCATCGCGGCGATCCTCCGCCGTGCCTGCGCCGCATCTCCGCGAGCTGGCGGGCCAGCTTCGCCGGGCCCACCCTGCGGCGTCCCACGTCCTCCGCCTTGAGGCGTTCGCCTAGCGCGGCGACCATCCGGTTGATGCTCGGCACGAAGACGTCAGGCCGAACCGTGGGCGTCGGCGAAGGGGTGTCCTGAATCGGGATACCCTTCGGCGAAGGGGACCCCACGACGTATGCCCCCTTCGGCGGAGTGGGGGGGGCTGCGTACCCACCAGTCGCGGGAGTGGTCGCAGCATGCCCACCCCCCGGCGAGGCGGTTTCGCATTTTGCGAAACCCAGCGGCGGGGGCATCGGCAGTCCGCGGCGACCGGCTTCCACGCAGGCCCGGAGGTAGGCGGCGGCTTCCTTCCCATTCGAGGGAGACGTCCCCCCGTCTGATCTCTCGCTCTGGATGGGGGCTCTGATCTGTTCGGCGCTCGCGCCTAACCCCTCAGACGCCCGCGCCGAACCCGTTAGACCCTCGCGCCTAACCGGCGCTTGTTCAGTTAGGCGCTGGGCCTGGACCCCCTCCCAGGTGACGGCGATCCCGGTGCGGACCCTCCCCCCGGCGATCAACTCGCGGCGGACCAGGCCGGCGGCCTCCAGCCGGCCGAGGGCCCTGGAGATCGTCATGGGGCAGCGGCCGAGGATGCGGCCGATGGTCGCGTTGCTGAGGCGGGACGTCCAGCCGCGGTTCTTCGCGTTGTCCAGGATCAGGACGAACGTCGACCGGGCGGTCGGGTCGAGGCCGAGGTCGTCGAGGGCGATCGGGTCGGCCCGGAAGGCATAGGGGATCTGTCGGGGGGGCGAATTCGAGTCAGGGCGCGCACCGGCCTTGACTCTCGCGGGGGCAGAGCGGATCATGAGATTCACCTTTGTGTATTCAGCCCCGTCGGCGCTTGGACTCGCTGGCGGGGCTTCTTTATGCGCCCCTCCCGCCGCTTGGACGGAGAGAAGGGCGGCCTATCTTCGCGCGCATCCCGCGCCGTTGGAAGTGCGAACCCCCTACGAATGCGCGCATGAAAAAGCCCCGGCGGTCGGCCGGGGCGGGGGAGAGGGCTGCTCATCGTCTTCGCGGGGCTGGCTTCGGCCGGGCGATCACTTCGCGGCGACCTGGATTCGCCGGTTCCAGATCTCCGGAGTGGCCTGGATCTCGTCCAGGAACCGGGCCGCGATGGCGGGCATCGGGTGGACGCCCTGCTCCCACGCCTGGAGCGTCTTCACGCTCACCCCGAGGAACTTGGCGAAGAGGGCCTGGCTGGCGCCCAGCTTGCGCCGGACCTCCTTGACCTCCTCGGGGGTGTACTCGTGCGGCTCCAGGTCGAAGACCACGGTCCGCACGGTGTACCGGGCGGAGGCGGGCTTCCCCGCCTCGACGTGATCGAGGAAGCCTTCGAGGCTCGCGATCAGCTCGTCGCCGAAGGCCGAACCCTTTTCGTCCGTCATCTTCTGGGATTCCTCTCTTTGGCGTAAGCCTTCAGGCGGACCACCAAGCCCGCCAGCACGTTCCTTTGCGCCTTGCTGAGGTTGTCCTCCTCGCTCTTGGACAGAATGGCCATGAGGAAGAGGAACTTGTATTCCTTCTCGAACAGGTAGAAGACGCGATAGCCGCCGCTCTTGCCGACGTTCTCGCCGGGGAGGGCCAAGCGGATCTTGCGGATGCCGTTGGTCCCCTGCACGACGACGGCCCGGGCGTCGCCCGCGAGGATCGTCAATTCGATGATGTTCCTGACGCTGTCCGGGAGCCCTAGTTTCGCGAGCTGCTTGTCGAACAGATCGAGGGATTCGACGGTGACCAGGTCGTCGTTCTTGAGCTTGAAACGCCGTATGAAGCGGTGATTTTCGTCTTCGGACACGTCACCGTTCCATGGAGGGTGAGGTTTTTAATACGAGCCAAGCGAAGTGCTGGGCTCGACAGAAACTATACCATGTTATAGGATAGATACAAGAGGGACGGGAAGCGTTTTCGTTACAACCATCCTCCGACATGGTACGGTTGTCCCGTAACATTCGCTGCGACGGCCCGTGGCCAGGAGCATCCGCCGTGTCGCCTCGCCGCCTCGCCCCGGTCGTGATCGCCGTCGCCCTGGCGGCCTCGTCGTCGCCCCCGGCGCTCGTCTGGGGGAAGCTCGGCCATCGGATCGCCGGGAGATACGCGGAGGCCCGGTTGACTCCTCGGGCCCGCGCCGCGGTCGCCGCGCTGCTGGAGCCGGGGGAATCGCTCGCCGACGCCTCGACGTGGGCGGACGAGCACAAGCGGGAGATGCGGCGGACGGCGTCGTGGCACTACGTCGACGTCCCGCTGGACGAGCCCAGGTACGACGCCCGGTGGTCCGGCCGCTCGGCCTCGACGGGCCGCATCGTGGACGCCCTCCGCGAACAACTGGCGATCCTGGAGGACGCCTCCCGGCCGATCGAGGAACGGCGGGTCGCCCTGCGGTTCGTGGCGCATCTCGTCCAGGATCTGCACCAGCCGCTCCACGTCGGCGACGCGGGGGACAGGGGAGGGAACTCCGCCCAGGTCCGGTGGTTCCGACCAGGCCTCCAACATCCACAAGGTCTGGAACTCGGACGTCCTGGAGCAGGGCGGGGCGTCAACGTCGCTGGGCCGGGAGGGCTCGCCGCGCCGAAGAGCATCGCACGCATCCCGCACGATCGCCATCCCGGCGCGTGTGGGGGGGGCGGCGGGGTCAGCCCTCTTCCTCAGGATCCCAGACGCGTAGCCGGCCAGGCGCAACGTAGGGGGCCGATGGGACGACGATCGGATGCCCGGACGCTTCCTCGACCATGGCGTGGATCTCTTGATCCGGCACGTGGTAGTACCGGTGGAGTTGGTCCAACGCCTTATCGTCGGGGCGGAGGATGTACATCCCCTCGCCCGCCCCGCGGGCCGCCTGAAACGACCTGCCATGCTCGTCCTCGCGCCACACCCAGCCTTCGTGGAGGTTTTCCGCGAGGTCCATGTGATGGATGGCCGTGAGGCGGGCATGGTACAGGTCGATGCGCGGCGACCCTATGAGCTTCCGAAGCCGCCGGGTGTCCTTGTCGCAGACGCCGACGAGCCGATCCCAGCCGCGAAGCTCGTCCCGCCGCCACTTCGGCGGGCGCATCTCCCCCAAGAGGATCAGGTACAGTCGGATGCAATCCAGCCCGTAAACTTGGCGGGCTTCAACGCTCCGCGGATGAGGACGTTTCTCCCGCACCCGCGGCTTATCCAACTCCAGACCCACGATGAGGCCGACGTCCAGCTGCCACGGCCTCCCCGAGCATCCGCCGTCCGGCAGTATCACGATCGCCCTTCGTTTCGGGGGCAGCAGCGCGGACTCAGGGTGCCCGATCCGCACCGCCGAGCCGTCCGCCAACCGAAGCGTGAACGGCGTGAACGGCGACGCCTCCAGTGCCTCGCGGACTTGGCTCGAGGTCATCGGTTCGGATCTCCGCGGCGTTATGAGTTCAATCCTTCCGCCTCGAGACGCCCCGGTGTACGCGCCACGCCTGTCTGACCGAGCCTCGAGACAGACGCGACGCCCGACGTCGACCATCACCGCGGCGGCGCGGGCTCCTCGGGTCCGTGGAGTGGACGAGGTCCAGGCTCGCACGTGACGGGCCGGGATGCTACAGGCGCGCGCCAGTTCAGGGACTTCATCTGCCCGATGGATCGGCCGACGGCTTCGTCGTCGGGTGGTCGACATACGTCTGCCAGAAGTAGCCGCTTACGTCCTTGCTGATTCGTGCGCCCTGGTAGATCACGCCGGTCCGGGTATCGAGGAGGAAGGGGGACACGGCCTTGGGATCGTCCGCGTGCGGCAGCCACGAGACTTGATAGGTCCCGACCGGCCCCGTCGGTTCGTTCGCGGGCTTCCCGGCCTGGCCCAGGACGGTCTTCGGCCCGGCGGCCCCCAGCAAGTAGCAGACGACGGCCGTCGCGGCGACGGCCAGGACGGTGGGGATCCTCGCGGGCTTCGCTCGCTCGCCCATGGCTCGATCTCCTAGGGTTTAGGGGTGGACCCGGTCTCAACCGCCGCCGGAGTCCGGGGTGCGTTGCGTTTCAACCCACCCTCCGCTTCAGCGGCGGAGGGAACGCGTCGCGAGGGCGGGTCATCTCCCCGCCGGCTTCAGTTCCAGCGACACGACCGCGTCCAGCGCGACCAGGACCGTGACGCCGTCGCCCTGGGCGACCCGCACGTATTCGGGGTCGGGCTCGTCCCACGTCACCAGCCCCGGCCGATCGACGCCCAGCTCGTAGCCGCTGCTCAGGTTGATGAGGTAGCGACGCCACGGCTCCGCGCCCTCGGCCTCGCGGAAGGCTTCCACGGTCCGCATGGTCAGCCCTTCCGCCTGGCCTTCGGCCCCGCCTCGGCCTTGGGGGCCGCCGCCAGGCTCGTGACGTGGGCCAGGTCTAGCACCGACCACCCTTCCGGCGAGACGCACAGCAGGGACCTCGGCGACTTCTCCGAGTCCCAGGCGACTGCGTCCGGGTGTCCGATCCTCAACTCCCGCCCGTCGCTCGTCCGGATCAGGAACGGCTCGAACGGCACCTGCGACTTCGCCGCGCGCAATTCTTCGATCTTCATCTGTCTTCGTCCTCTTCAAGTCCGCTCCGGCGGAGATTCAAATCCGATCGTCTTCGCGTAGGTGGCGACGGCCCTATCCAGGAACGCCGAAACGCTGGAGCGGTCGAAGGACGAAGCCCTTTCCAGCCACTCCGCATAATCCGCGCTGACTCGGAACGCCACCGACTTCGCCGTGGTCGTAACCGGCGGCTTCCGGGGCGTCGCGCTCTTTCGCTTCGCCATGATCGCCTCTGGCATGGGTACACCTCTCGTCCAACGTCAGCGTCCCATCGTACAGGATCACGCCGCCGATGCCGAAGTGTACACGCACCGTAGAAAACTTTCAAGCTGGGGTTGACGTTCTGTACGTACACGGTAGTATGTAGCTGTCGGGTCGATGAGGCCCGGAAACGAAAGCGGGGCCCGAGGGTGTTACGAGCACCCCCGGACCCCTTGGCGAACCCCTGCCTGAACAGGAGCCTGCCCATGTCCAAGTCTATCCTGCATTCCGCCCTCGCCAAGATCGCCGCCGAGCTGGAGTCCCGCCTGGAGGTCGCGGTCGAGTACATCGGCCACGCCGACCGGGTCGTCGTGTCGGCGGCCCTGGGTACGCTGACGGGGGCGGTGAACGACGCCCTGGACGCGATCCAGGCCCTCGCGAGGAACCCGGAGGCCGTCGCCGACGCCGTGGCCGCCGACCGCATGGACGTCCTCCGCGACGCCCTGTACGCGGCCCTTTCGCCGATCGCGGGCGGGGCCCCGGACGACCACGAGACCATCGACCCCGAGGGCTGGCCTTCCGAATACTCGCCCGAGCTGGACGACTACACCTGGGAGCCGACCCCCGACCATATCCTCGCCGCCGAGCGCGACGCCCACACCGACTGCGTCGACTGGGACGCCTACAGCCTGCTCGACGTCGCCGGCATCAGCGAGGCCGACCACCTGGTCGCCCACGGCTGCTGCTGACGTCCCCTGGCGTGCGGCCGGGGATCGGACGGCCCCAAGCATCGAGTTATCAAATCTGATAACTCGATGAGGGCCCCCGGCCGCCTCACATCTCATGGCGGATCATCGAGGCGAGGGAATGACGATGCGCGTAATCGAGCGATACGGCCGGCCGGGCGACCACCGGGAGCTGGCCGAGGCGCTGAGGGCGTTCGTGCTGGTCGATCTCGGGGTGGACGTCGAGGCGTTCTATAGCAGCGACGACTCGGAGCGGTGCACGAAGATCGCGCTGGATGACATCGGCGACGTCTTCGTCACGGACGGGGGCGCTTCGGTCCACGTCCTGACCGAGGAGGAGGCCGAGCTGGTGGAAGCCCTCCGCGAGGACGGCGGCGCGGGCGACCTGGATCATCTTCGAGCCTGGAGGCGGGCGGGCCGGCCGAGCCTCGAAGAGATCGAGGATCTGAAGGGGATCGGCCGACTCAACCGGACGGAGGTCGCCGCCGTCCGCGCGTTGCGGGCGGGGGAGATCCTGGAGAACTTCAGCTTCTCGCCCGAGCGGATCGCCGCGATGCGCGGGAACATCTTCTTGGACGCCTTGGCCTTCGGCGAGGACGCGGTCCTCGGCGAGCCGCCGCCCGAGCCGGCCCCCAAGCCGAAGCGCCGGCGGAAAGGGGGCCGCCCGTGAAGTCCTCCAACCGCCTCGCCGCGGTCATGGCCGAGTTGGACGCCGAGCGCCGGCCCGAGCCCGAGAAGCCCGCCCGCAAGGCCAAGCCGAAGCGCAAGGCCGAGCCCCGCCGGGTCACCATATCTTACCTGCTGGAAACCAACGGCCGTATCGTCGACTTCGAAGTCCACGTCTCGACGGAGGAGCCGAAGCCGGCCCCGGGCTGGTCAGGGCCGATGCTTACGCCCGTCGGCTGGTTCATGACGCGCATCGTCCAGTGAACCCCGCACCGAGCCCCGGCACCCGCTGGCCGGGGCTTCCCTGCTGGTACAGTCGAGGCGAGGGCGATGGCACACCGCGGAGGACGCAGACGATGATCCCCGACGGCCGGGCGATGATGTGGGGCCATTTCAGGCGGTCGGGCGGCGGCGGCGGGGTCGTCCCGCTTCTGCCGGCGCACAAGATCATGCTCCTGGCCCCCCACGGCGGAGGCGAGAGGTTCGCCGGCCTGTTCCGGTCGGTCTGGGCGAAGATGCCGCTCTGGGGGCGGCGGAAGATCCTCGGCCACTGGCGAGACGAACGCCAGGCGGCCGGAGTGTTCATCTACGGGGGGCCGTCCATCGCGCTCATGGATGGGCCGATCCACCTGGACGATCGCCCCGACGATCGCGTGCTGGGGTTGGTGAACGGCCGGGGCTTCCGGATCCAGTTCCGCGGCGACCGCGCGGCCGAGATGCCGGACGACGTGGCGATGGACCTGATCGCCCACGAGCTGGCCCACGTCTACCAATGGGCGGCGGGCTGGGAGGAGATGACGTCCGGCGACCACTTCGCGATCGAGGAGGGGGCCGACCACATGACGGCGGCCTGGGGGTTCGGGACCACCAGCGTCGACGAGTGGGCGCTCGCCGTCGGGCGCGTCGGGTTGGTCGACCCGAGTTCCTGGACGACCGCGCAGAAGGACGAGCACAACGCCCGCGTCCTGCGGTCCGGGCGGGGCGTACTGATCCCATGACGCGCTATCGGCCGGGCCTTGCCCGTTCCGACCCGCCCGACGCGCACGGCCGCGTCCCCGTGCGTCGGGCGGGTCGGAACGGGCAAGCCGTGCAAGAGCGCACATTGTGCGCATGTGCTGCGTCTCAAACGTCCAAAACCCTGGGAAAATCGCGGATCCGGGACTGGTTGGCGTCGCACCGCGATAGGATGGTTTAGTATACTACCCCGAGTCGAATCGACGAACACGCAAGTCGGCGCCTGATGGTTCGACCGGCGTAAAGGGGGGAGGCGATGGCGATGGCGACGAACGGGGGGGCCATGGGAGTCCGGGATGTCGCGGCGATGCTGGGCCGGTCGGTGCAGAGCGTGCGGCTGTACGCTCGCTACAACGGCCTTCCTCATCGGCGGGAGGGCAGCTTGGGCGTGCTCAGGTTCGATCGCGGCGAAGTCGAGGAGTGGTCCCGACGGCCCGAGGTCGCCGCGATGATGGCGATCGGCGAGCGGGTCCGGGGCCGTGAATGGGCCAGCCGGCTCCAGGCGACTACATGACCCGCGACGCGCATGGAACGACCCCGGGGGTTCGCGGCCCTCGGGGTCGTTCGCGTGTGCTCCGGTCGCCGCCGGGTTTGCACCCCCGAGCGGCGGAGTCTTCGTCCCCAAGCGAAAGGACTGAGTTATGGATCATATCTCGACGCCCGCCCGGAATCCAGTGCGGCGACGCAAGTCGACGCCCCGCCGGCTGCTGTCCACGCCCGAGCTGGCCGAGGCGCTGGGCTACTCTCGGCGGTCGATCCAGATATGGCGTCTCGCCGGCTACATCACGCCCGAGCGGTTCGAGGCCGGGCGCCCGCGGTGGCGTCTGGCCGCCGTGCGGGAGCAGTTGGTGTCGGCGGCCCGCGACGGCAGGCATCGGTTCGGCCTCACCGTCCTCGGCGTCGGAGGTGGGGCGTGAGCCGACCGGGCGGCAAGTCGCGCATCTTCGGCGATCAGGCGAAGATCCTCCGCACGACGGCCCTGGGCGAGCCCGCCAAGGTGCTGATGCTGGCGATCTACAGCCGGGCCCACAACGGCGACGGCGAGTGCTGGGCGTCGAACACGACCCTCGCCGACGACATCGGCAGGACGGGCGACGACGGGAGTCCCGAGCGGGCCGTCTCGCGCCTCGTCGCCGAGCTGGTCAGGGAGGGGTGGATCGTCGCGACTGATCCGGACGCCAGCAAGTACAGCAAGCGCCGCCGCTACGTCCTGGGCCCCCGGTTCGGGGCCGTCGAGCCCCGAGAACCACGACAAAAACGTCGTGCATCTGAGCGCAGGAACCACGACAAAAACGTCGTGGTATCCACGACAAAAATGTCGTAACAACTGCTCCTAGAACTGCACCGGGAACTGCTCCCTGTATTAAGCCGCCGCCCCACTCTGCAACTCCAGCGCCTTACGCGCGCGAGAAGGCCAATCCGGGCGGCGGCGTGGAGGAGGTTCGTTCTCGATTCATCAGGGCATGCATAGGGAAGTTCGGCGGCCGGTGCAGCAGCGTGGCGACCGAAGCCGCCGCCAGGCACCAGGTCGAAAGGCTGGTCGAGGCGATGCAGGCGATCCAGATGGGCGAGGCTCGCGCCTGGGCCGACGTGAGGGCCATGCTGGAGGCTCGCCCGGCCCTAGCCACGGCCGGTGCCGCTCGGAGGCCGCCGCCCGGCGGGGACGACGGCATCCCATCCTGACCGACAACCCAACACCTTCACCGAGGATCAGCATCATGGCGACGTCTGGAAAGACCGCGATCGAAGGCCGGGAAGAAGCCGAGCGTCACATTCGTCGGCAGTCGTTCGCCGACGCTGAGGTGATCCGGCTGGCCGTTGGACGCCTGGCGGAAGTGCTCGACTGGCTGGGGGAGCAGGCGGGCGATGGGCTGGAGACGGCGGTCCGGTTTGACCCCTGGTCCGATGACGACGACGCCTGCCTGGAAGTCGTCGCCTGGTGGTGCCGGGAGGGCTTCGGTGACGTGAGCCTCCGAACCTTCTGCGTTCGCGTGGGCGCTTCGAAGACCCGGATGATGGCCGTTGCGCGGCTGATCCTCGATGTGTACCGACAGGCGTCCAGGACCGCCGCCGAGTGATCGGCGTTCGGCCCGGAAACCCGATATTTCCTCGGCGGCAACCGACCGCCCTGCATGACGTTACGCCGATCGTCCGGCGGACTTTCCTCATGAAACTCGTTTCGGAGGCATCGCCATGGCCGAGTTGACGAGCGACCCCATCCGCCCGCTCGCGAGGAAGTTCGTGGTCGAGCGGCCCGAAGGCCGTCCGCCCTACCTGGCGATCGAGGCCACTTGCGGCTACTGCGGCGGCTCCCACCGGGTCCCGTTCAAGCGGGGCGGCGTGAAGCTGTCGGTCGGGAGGGACGGCAAGTTCCGAGGGCCGACCGCGCCCTGCGACCCGTCCAAGCCCTGGATCCCCAGGTTCGCCATCGACGCGGCGAGCCTCGCCGACTTCAACGAAGCGAAGGCCGAGCTGAAAGCGGCGACTTCCGAATGGCGGCGGGCGAAGCGGGGCATCCCGAAATCCGGGCCGGATGTAGGGTAAGAAACGGCGAAACTCATGGGCCTCAAGGTCATACATGGACGCATGTATTATTACGAGTCCGTCAGGGAGGGCGGGCGGGTGCGGTCGCGTTACCTCGGCCCGGCCGACCCGGTCACGACCCTCATGGTGGAGGCGATCCAGGCGGGCCGGCGCGAGCGGCGGGAGCGTCGCAGGGCGGCCGAGGTCGATCGAAAGGCGGAGGCCCGGGCCTGGCGGGACATGGAGGCGGAGGGGCGGCGGCGTCGGGCCGAGGTCGTCGAGCGCGGCGGGGTCGTCGGCGGGTATGGGGAGAAGGTCGAGGCCGCGATCGTCGCCGCCCTGGGCTCGATCGGCTACAGGCGGCACAACCGGGGCGGATGGCGGAGGGCGCGAGGCATGGCCGGGAGCGTTCTGGAGCGGTCGAGGGTCCGGGAGCTGGTGCGGCTGGCGAAGGAGGGCGACCGGCTCGCCAAGGCGGAGATATCCGAGCGGGCGCCGTACTGGCTCCGGGAGACGGTGTGCGAAGGTCACGGGGACCTGGACGAGGACGTCATGATCGACGGGGCCTTGCGGTCGACGTCCGACGGGTACGGCCGGCTGCACAAGGACGCGATCGAGGCCCGCATGGAGGAGATCCGCCGCCGGCTCGCGCCGCCGTTCGACTCCACCCCGGTCGAGGAGCTGCTGGCGACCCGCGCGGCCCTGAACTGGCTCCACGTCCACCGCGTCGAGCAGGAGCTGATCCACGTCTGGAATGCGCAGGCCTTCGACGCGAAGAACGCGACCGCCCTGGAGCGGCTGCTGTCCCAGGCGTCGGCCCGCTACGAGCGGTCGCTGCTGGCCGTGGCCAGGGCCCGGAAGCTGTCCCTGGCCGTGGTCATCGGCCAGGTCAACGTCGCCCAGGCCGGCTCCCAGCAGGTGAACCAGGCCAAGGTCGAAGCCGCATCGGCCTGCAGGCCGGGCGGGCCGTGACGGCCCCGGCGCGGCCGATGCCGAGGTCGCATCGTTCACGGCTTCGGGGGCGTCTCCTCGCACTCCTTGAGCAACGCATCCACCATCGCCTCGAGCTTCTCGCCGGCCTCCCCTCTTTGACGGATCACGCCGCGGTGGTCCAGGACGTAGATCGTCGGGAACGCCTCGATCCCCCAGGCCAGGGTGATCGGGCCGCCGGGGGCGCCGTCCCACCAGCATCGCCAGGTCACCTCGCCCGACTCGATCGACCTCCTGAGGACGTCCCTCGATTCGTCCGTGTTCACGCCGAGGAGCGCGAACGGCCGGTCCTTCAACTTCACGACCAGCTCACGCTCGGCCGGGTACATGGCCCGGCACGGGCCGCACCAGTCGCCCGAGAAGGTCAGCACCACCACCTTGCCGCGATAGTCGCTCAGCTTGAACTTCCGGCCCTCGGCGTCCTCCCCCTCGATCTCCGGGGCCGTCTTGCCGACCCCGAGGTCGCCCATCTCGTTGAGCTCCCCCTTCGCCCGATCGCCCAGCCGTCGCCCCCGCACGTCCACCAGGTCCGCGTACTCCTCGACCACCCTGCGGTAGAGGCCCTCCGCCTCCCTCTCGAGGTCGCCGGGCTGCTGCTCGTACAGGGACAGGTTCTCGGGCGTCTTCAGCATCGACCGCCACCGCGCCCGGTCCTCCGGGCTCGTCGCCATGAGCCGGATCACCTCGACGCGGAAGTTCAGGAAGACGGCCAGGGCGAAGCACGCCTGGCCCTTGACCTCGCGGTGCGGATTCCGGGCCGTCACCTCGCGGAGGAACTTCTCGATCAGGGCGGGGTCGCCCGCCACGCACCGCCGGGTGTCGCGACAGGCCTGGGCCAGCCGCTCGCTCTCGACGTGGTCGCTGGTCAGCAGCTTCCACGCCTCCCCGGTCTCGGGCGCATAGCCTTGGTGGACCACCCAGAGGAGCGAATCGAGGGCGGCCGGGTCGTCGGGATGGTCCCGCGCGATCTGCAACGCGCGGGCTCCGGTCGCGTGGGTGATCCTCAAGTTCTCCTCGGAGAACCGCTTCTTGGCCTCGTCGGTCGTCGCCTCGGCCGCCTCCTTGGTCGACCTATCCACATACTCCCGCCAGTCGCGGGCCAGTTCGCCGTATCGTTCGGCGGGAGATGGCGACTGGCCCGCGGCGGGACCCGAGGACGGCTCGGCGTAGAGGAGCAGCGAGAGCAGCATGCCGATCATGGATTGGTCGCCTCGCGATGCACGAGACCGGGTCGGACGCGCGTCGGGATCCCGCGGGCGTCGCCGGCGTGGGCTGGGAGCCGTCGGCGACGACCCCCTGTCTCAATCATGACGTCCGCCGCGCCCAGCCGTCCCATGAAATGAGCGACGGCACGGCGGGGCGCGTCCTCGGCCGGGACGGGCCGCGATGAACGACGAGGTCCGACGAGCCGAGGCCGAACGGACGGCGGCCGGACCGACGCACAGGCGTTCTAGATTATGTACCCGTCGGCGCCATTCGATCTGGCCCCGCCGATTCGTCCGCTGTAGACTTGCAGTGGACGTTCGCTTTTGACCCATGCCTAACTAGCGATTCGATCCTGGGGCGACGACTCCAGGACCATCGTCGCCGTCCCCGGAGACGCCCGCCGTGATCGACAGGGACGCCTGGAGGCCGATCGCCGAATGGCTGGCCGCTCGGAGCATCTTCGCCCCGGTGCGGGGGGCGGCGGCGTTCCGCGAGCACGTCGTCGACATCATGGCCATGAACGCGATTTGGCGGTTCCACCACCACACCAACTCGCTCGCCGACATCCTGAAGATCCAGGGCGAATCCGGGTGGATGTCGTTCCTCCCGGAAGCGAGCTGCGACGACGTGGCCAGCGAGGCGTGGGCGGCGATGAGGAACCGGCTGATGTTCGCGCTGATCGACCTGGAATGCCTTCCCGAGAACGAGAGACCCCGATGAGCGAGACGAACGAGGACCGGCCCGGGCGCATCGCCGAGGACATGGCCGCCGCCGGAGTCGCGGCCTTCGCCAACAACCTGCGCGGCCTGGCGGGGGCCGTGAACGTGGCCGCCTGCCTGACCGCCTTGGCGGGCGTGCTGCTGCCGGTGGTCGTGAAGGCGGTGTCCGACGCCATCAAGGATCCCGAAGTCCAGGCGAATCTGAGCGAGGCCGGGGGCCTGCTGTCCCGGCCGCGGGAGGGGTGACGCCATGAAGATGGACGCCCACGACTTCGGCCGGCTCGTCGACCAGCTCCGGAAGATCCAGCATCCGAACCCGCTGCCGCTGCTGGACACCACGGAGCGGATCATGACGGACGACAACCGCCAGGGGATCCTCAAGGGCACCGACAAAGACGGCGGCTACATGCTCGCCGTGACGTACCGGCCGGAGGGCAAGGGTAAGACCGCCTCCCCCCGCCAGAAGAACAACGCGAAGGGCCGGCGAGGGACGTTCTCGGGGTTCGGCCCGGCCGCCGCAGGCCTGCATAACAACCTGACCTCCGCCGAGTACCGCAAGCTCAAGGGGCCGCCCCTGGCCCCGCGCAGGGCGTTCAGCCGCGTCGTCACGAACTACATGACGACCCCGATCGTCTACGGCCCGCTCCGCTTCGGCGTCGTCGGGGCGTGGCTCAACGTCGTGGACGCCAAGGGCCGGACGTTCCTGCATCACCACTTCAACGGGGATGGACGCCTACCCAAGCGGGACCTGGCCGGCATCCGGCCCGAGGGCGTGAAGAAGCTCAAGACGGCCTTCCGGAATTGGGGCCTGGACCAACTCCGCTGGAACAAGGGGACCTGACGTGGCGGATACGAAGGTCAGCATGGAGTACGACATCGACGTCGGGGACGTGAAGTCGGCCCAGGCGGCGGTAGAGTCGTTGAAGGCCGCCACTGACAAGGCGGCCGACGGCGCGGGCAAGATGGAGGAGGCGACCAAGAAGGCGGGCCGAGGCACGGCGAATTTCGGCCAGACCGCCCTCGAAACCGGCCGCATCGTCCAGGACTTCGCCCAGGGCGGCATCGGTGGGATAATCAACAATCTTGAGAGCCTGGCGCGGGCCCTCGGAGGCGGTCCCGGGCTGGCCGGCGTAGCGACGCTGGCCGGCGTGGCGTTCCTCACGCTCCGGAAGCCGGTGGGGGAGTTCTTCTCGTCGCTGATCGACGGCTCGAATCAGGTCCCGCAGGCGACGGACGCCCTGGTCCGCATGACCGAGGAGCTGGACGCGAGCAAGAAGCGGCTGAAGGAGCTGGGCGAGCAGCAGACGCTCACGAACGCCGAGCTGGCCGAGTACAAGAAGCTCGGCGGCGAGGTGCTGGAGCAGGAGAAGGCGCTCAACGTCGAGCGCGAGAAGCGCAACGCCCTGGACGCCCAGCGGAAGAAGGAGGCCGCCCCGGACGCCGAGTCGCAGAAGGCCGTCTCCGAGGCCGTGAAGGCGGCCGGCGGCGTCGACAGGGTGACGGCCGACGTCCTGTCGGCGAGACCCGGGGCGACGAACGCCGCCCAGGCCCAGCTCGATCAGGTGATGAAGGAGCAGGACGCCGCCATGAAGGCGGCGGGGCGGAACCCCTCGGCCGTGGCGGGCGTCCGGAAGCAGTTCGCCCGGCAGATCGCCGAGGCGCAAGCGACGCTCGCCAAGGCCCTCCAGGAAGCCCAGGCCGGCGCGTCGGACCTCGTGGCCAAGGCCCTCCAGGGGGATCAGGGGGCCATCCGGGACCTGGACCGCTCGCTCCCGGGCCGGGGCTTCGGCCGCGCGACCACCGAAGGCATCGCCCGCGACAAGGCGAACCTCGCCGCTGGCGAGGAGCAGAAGAAACGGGACGACGCGGAGTTGGCCCGTCGCGAGAAGGCGACGGCCGAGCGGAGGGCCGCGCGCGAGAAGGAAGAGGCCGCCGCGCAGGCCGAGGAGGATCGAGACGAGGCGAACCGGGCCCGGGAGGAACGCCGCCAGCAGGAGCAGGAAGCCCGCCGGATGGGATGACGCCCGCAAGGCGGCCGAGTCCGATCCGCTGGCCAAGGCTTCTCGCAAGGAGCAGGAGGAGGGGTTCCTGGCCGATTACTACGGCGCGATGGGGACGGCGACCGGCGGCGGCTACGGATCGGCCCCGTCCGGCCGCGGCGGCGGCACCTCGGGCGGCGGGGGAGGCTACGGCGGCTTCGGGTCGGTCGGGTACGCGGGGGTCGGATCGGGGGCCGAAGGGTACTACGACGAGCAGACGGCGGCGATGGACGAAGAGGGGAGGCTGGCCGGCGTCCGACGTCGCTCGGCCCTCCGCAAGCCGATCCGCCAGGTCGCCGAGTCCTACGGGATGGACCTGTCGCGCGAGCAGCTGGAGGCGGCGGCGGGCCAGGTCGATTGGGGCCAGCAAACCCAGGGGATGATGCAGGGCGACGCCATCGCGGCCGTGCTCCAGGACATCATCAACAACCAGATGATGATGGCCGAGCAGGGCAACCAGGGCTTCGGCCAGATCCAGCAGTTGCGACAGCAGGCCCGCCGCGTGCCGTCGCTGCTCCAATGGGGCGCCGGGCAGGATCGGGCCCAGGGGGACGCCGCGGACCCCTGGGCCGCCATCAACCCCATCGCGGCCCAGGTCGACCTGTTGACCGAACGCATGGGCCGGATGCAGCGACAGCAGTCGCGCCGGCCCAGCATTCTCGACATCGGGATGTTCTGAACAGCGACCCGCCTGGAGGATGCCCCGTGATCGCCCCCGCGAGAGACGACGACGCCCCCGACGAGCCCGCGGTCGATCTGCGCGCCGTGGTGATCGCCCTGGCCATCCGGGACGTCGCGCCGAAGGAGATCGCCGAGAAGACCGGCGTGCCGGCCTCGAAGGTCTATCGGTGGATCAACAAGGCGTTCGAGGACGGCCTCATGGGCAAGGCCCCGCACGCCCGGGAGTTCGGCCTGCGGACCGAATGCACCTGCCGGGAGAACCCCCTGAAGCCGGGCGAATTGCTCGTCTGCGTGGTGTGCACCTCTTCGGGCTGGGATCACCATCCGGGGATGCACGCGTCGCCGCTGCCCAGGGACCGCCGGGCCTACAAGCCGTCGAACCTCCGAGGCGGCAGCGGCGACGCGGCGGCCGACGAAGACGCCGGGGCCGAGGTCGCCGCCGAGGCCATCGAGGACGGCCGGCTGGGCGCCAGGGCGGGGCGTCGCTCGCACGCGAGGGGGAGGCGTCGATGACGACGACGATGGAGATCGACAGGGATGCGATGGTGGTCGGGAATCTGGGGCTGGTCTACCGGACGGCGGACCGCTACCTGAATCGCGGGCTCGACCGCGACGACCTGGTGAGCGAGGGCGTCATCGGCCTCATGAAGGCGGTCGGGCGGTTCGACCCGGCCCTCGGCTTCCGGTTCAGCACCTACGCGACCTACTGGATCCGCCAGGCGATCGGCCGGGCGGTCCACGACAAGGGGACCACGGTCCGGATCCCCGTCCACATGGGCCAGAAGTTGAACGCCTGGCGTCGGGCCGAGAAGGCCCTCTACCTGGAGACCGGTCACCGCCCCGGCTTCGACGACGTCGCCGATCGCCTGGGGCTGGACGACGAGGCCCGGGAGATCACGGCGAAGGCCCTGGCGGCGTCGCGCGCCGGCGGGGGCAGTGAGGTCGTGGAGGTCGAGGGCGAGGCGGCCCCCGTGGATCTGGACGAGCCGGACGGCAGCCGCGCCGAACTGCTGCGACGCCTGGAAGGGCTGTCGGACCTGCACCGCGCCGTGCTGATCCTCCGCTTCGGCCTGGGGGGCGAGGAGCCGTTGAAGCTCCGGGAGGTCGCCGACCGCCTCGAATGCTCGCGGCGGAACGTCCACCAATTGGAGGCGCAGGCGCTGCGGCTCCTCGGCCTGGAGCGCGACGGCGGTCCGAAGTCGGGCGGGCTGCGGAAGATCGCCGCCGGGGGAGGGGGGACGCCGTGAAGCCAGTGGGCCGGCGTTCTGGGCATGAGCCCCATGGGCGTCCACAAGCGGGACAGGGCGATATCCGACGAGGATCGCCGCCGGCTGGAGGCCGTCGAGCTGTGAGCGTCGTCGGCTCCGCCGGGACGGCTTTGGGAGTTCCGAGCCGCAGACGCCGCCTGAACCGGAAGGAGCTGGCGGACGTCCGAAGGGCTGTGATGCACCGGTTGAGGTCGCGGGGGTACTGCCTGGCGGACATCGCGGGCGTGCTGGGGTGCAGCGTCCAGAACGTCCACCAGGGGTTTGCGAGGCCCGCGGAGTCCGAACTCCGGGCCCTGGAGGGGATCGACCTGTGAGCGAGCGTATCGAGGTCCGCCGAGACGCTCAGGATCGGATCGAAGCCGAGGCCGCCTTGATCCGCCGCAAGCTCGCGCGGTGGGGCCTCGACGGTCAACCCGCGGGGCCGACTCGGGAGGATCGGCACGGGTTGACCGTCCCTTGGTCCTCATCGGGGCGGCCCGACGGGGCCAGGTGATCCGCCGACATGAGCCCGCGCCGCTCATGCGTCCTTCTCCAGCGCGACCGCGTAGACCGTAGGCATGAGCGTGAAGTAACCACCATTGGGCATGGTGGCTACCTTGTGATACACCCGGACGACTTCGCACGTGCTTCCGTCCTGCAAGTTGAGCCGGTCGCCCATCCGGGGCAGGAAGGAAAGCATGACGGCGAAAGAGACGCCGGTCTGGTCGCCATGCTTCGCTCCCGGCGGATCGCAGATGATGTTCACGGGCCGCAGGCCCTCGCGCAATCCGGCCTCAAGCGCCCCCAACGGCAGATCCGGCGTCTTGCTGGGATCGTAGCTGATCATCTGCGAATCTCCATCGGTCGAATCATTACGTGCAACCATCAGGTGGTGTCCGGTCCTAGTTGAACAAGGGAGAACGGCTGTGTCGGGCGAAGTTAGCTCGGCTCGTGCGGGCCGCACTTGAAGTCGCACAGGTCAAGCACGCCATACTCGGGG
>MKTT01000007.1:3316-32394 GCA_001898385.1 Planctomycetales bacterium 71-10 | reverse complement strand
GTCAGACAAGACCAATGCCAAGCAACGGGGCGTCGATTGGCAATTCCGGATTGAAGACGCCCGCATGAAACTGAAGCGGCTCTACCCCAGAATCAAGACTTGACGGGGCACTAGGTCCCGGCTTCGAGGCCCATCGCTGCCTGGATTACATTCTCCAGGAAGTCCGAAGGTTCCCCGGCCGGGGCACGGCTTTGATCGAGGCCGGGTTGCGGAGCCCGGTCGTCGGGAACCGGAACATGGCCGTAGCTGCACTCGCCGCCTGGCCACGGGAGTCGTGGCCAAGTGGCATCGCCGAGTCGTTGGGCCGGGCCGTTGAATGCGAGCCGAACGAGGGCCTTCGAGAGCGGATGCGGACGGCCCTGAATGGGGAGCCTCTCTCCTCGTGACGTGGGCCGGAGAGGACGATACCATCCGGGAGCGGGTCGCCGGCCGATAGCATGCCACGGAGGGCGGGGTGTGGAACTGGAGCAGCTTGAGGCCATCGTCGCCCAGGAGTTTAGGAAGAACGGCCTGCACGGCTGGTCCTTCGGCCTGGCGAGGACCAGGCGTCGGCTGGGCGTCTGCAAGTACCGGGCGAAGCGGATCGAGATCGCCGAGTATTACGCCCGGCACAGCCCCGAGGAGACGGTCCTCGACACGCTCCGGCACGAGATCGCCCACGCCCTCGCCGGCCCCGCCGCCGGGCACGGCCCGAAGTGGAAGGCGGTCGCCGTTCGCTTGGGGGCCACGCCCGAGTCGTGCGAGACTTCGGGCCAGGCCGTGGTGCCGCCCGGCGACTGGCGGGCGACCTGCCCGTCCTGCGAGAAGACTTATCACCGCTACAGGAGGCCGATGCGGCTGAGCGGCTACCGATGCCGTTGCGAGGCCCGTTCGCCGCTGATCTTCGAGTTCGTGGGCGACCCGGCACGCAGGCCCGTCGTGCCGATGACCGCCGAGGAGTCGGCGAAATGGGAGGCGAGGTGTGCGGGCTGCGAGACGGTGCATCTCCGGGTGCGAAAGCCCAGGGCGGGCGTCTGGCGGTGCAAATGCCCCCACCGCTGCGAGATCGTTTGGCTACCCCGGTCCGTGGGTGCGTGAGAGTCGTGATCTTCACGATGGATGAGGCAACCGCCGGTCGAGCAGGATAAGTCCGACGGGGCCATCTCGACCTGCGAGGGAGCACGGCGTCGAGGCCGGGGCGGCCTGCGGCGGGGCGACGGCGAGTAGGGAAGGTCTCGGGGAGCTACGTGCCGATGGACGTGAAACTGCGGCTCCGCATCGTCCTGGAGAGGCCGCCGGCCGGGGTCGATTTCGGCCTGCAACAAGGCAAGGGGACCGAATACCGGACCATCCAGACCCAGAGATCGAGCGGGGACGACCTCGCCTTCGAGGGCAAGGTGACGGCGAAGGGCGACCGTGGCGAGGGCCTCCCGAACTTCCTCGGCCCGCTGACCCAGGGGCCTCCGGGCGGTCGCTTCCTCTACATCGACGTCGGCAAGTCGGCGGGCCAGCCGGGCTGCGTGTGGGATCGGAGGATCAAGGTGCCGCTGGGCGGCATCACCTGGGAGATGATCGAGCAGGTCGAGGCCGACCCGGAACTCGCCCTCGAAGCCAGGTTGCCGGGGACGGGCAGGGATGGCGGGCCGAGTTGTGCGACCGTGCATCCCCCTCTCGGATGGACGGCCGCACGTCGTACGGGATGATCAGGGCCTTCGTGCCGTCGGCTTCACGTCAACCTGCGATGCGGCTCGCCATCGCCCTGAACGCCGCCCGTGGCGTGGCGTATCCGCCTTTCCCATAGACCGCAATAGCCGACAGCAGGACGTCGTTGAGCCGAGGGCCGAGGTCGGAGGGAGACAGTTCACCGCCGGACAGCAGGAACCTCGCCTGGACGACCAGTTCGTTCATCGAGCCGGTCACGGCCCGGTCGATCGCCCCGGCGAACTCGATCGGGCCGGTCGAGGGCAGGACGTGCCGTTCGTAGACGTCCCCCAGCCCATCGGCCTCCAGGGTCCCCCGGATTGCGAACAGGGCACCCTTGAGGAAGCCGTCCACGTCGGTGACGCCCCGCCCGTACATCACCGTCGAGTAGAGCGACGTCGTGTTGCTTAGGAGGATGTACTGGACCCTGCCGGCGACGAACAGGTGCCCGGACCAGTCCGTAAATGGGTCCTCGGCGGGAGGCGGCGGGGACGGCTTCCCGGCCTTGATCTTCATGGCCAGCTTGTGGGTGAGGCGGAAGGTCATGACGGCCCCGCAGTCCCTCTCCCCCGTCCGGTCGGCGTACGGCGAGGCGGTCGTCCAGGATGACGAGTCCGTGACGACTCCGGTGATCGGGATCACCCCTCGTGGCTGCGGACTACCACCCGCCTGGCCTTCCTCAGCGCCTCTAAAGCGTCCTCCAACCCGCCCATCTGCTTCAACTCGCCGATCAGGTCGTCGATCCGGTCCTCCATCCTGTCCAGCAAACGCTCCCGCCCGCCCGACGTCGGCTGCCGCACCGCCGTTCCGGCGGCGGCGATCTTGTCGGGCTCGGTGCGGGCCGGGTCAACCGGCCGGTCCACACGCTTGAACTTCGCCCCCTGGGCCGCCGCCTTGGCCTTGGGCTTCCGAGTCGCTTCGACCTCGGGGGCGGTCCCGCCCTGGAGTTGCCGCCTCACGTTGTAGAATAGGCTGCTGCCCACCTCGCCCTCGTTCCCCGCCTCATGCCAAGCCTCGGTCGCCTGCCCCAGATTCAGGTCGGGGTTCTTCCCGAGCAGGTCTCGGAGGAAGGCGCTCTTGTTCGTGCCGCCGGCGGTCGCCATCTTTGCTCTCCCGTGGTGTGTAAGCCCGATTCTCCATAGTGTAAACCACGGGGAGCCGGAGGCGGTACAAACTCCGCTCTTTGCCCAGGAAGTGTTGACGGTTCGGCGGGGTATTCAAGGCCGTCCCCCTGGCCGAGGACGAGGTCGATCATGAACAACCGGCTGACGAGCGTCGGCAAGTCTCTGACGAAGCAACCTCGGGCACGCCCCAGAGGAACTGGGTTTGACGCTTCAGCCCGGCGTCTGGATGCCCCGGTGGACGACCTACTTTCAACCGCTCGCAGGAAAGGCTTCCCGATCTCCTACGACGAACTAGCCGAGTGCGTCGAGACCAACGACAAGCGGCGATACTCGTCCGACGAGACCGGCGACCTGATCCGGGTGAACCGGGGGCACGGCGTCGAGGTGGACTTCCAACTGGAGGAGCGTGTTTGCTCCGAGATGCTCGACCACGGGACGCTGGAGTGCTTCCTGCTCCCGATCCTAGCCGAGAGGCTGGACGAGGGGAGGCGGCACCACGTCCGCCCGTCGTAGGACGTGGAGGCGGCTAGTAAAGTCGGGGCGAGGCGGGGGCGGCCGGTGATCCCGCCGGTCGATGCCGAGAAAATGCACCGGGAAGGCCACATGTTCCTCCCGTCGGCCAACGGCGTGTGGCTGACGGATGAGGTGCCGCCGGTTTATCTCAGGGAACCCTGAGCCCCGAGGAACCGCTCCGGCTGGTTTATCAACCTCGATTCACACGAGATCGCACGGAAGCTCTCGCCGATGAGCGGTATGGTATTCGCCCATGTCGTCGGCCGGGGCCTCCTCACGAAAGAGTTGAGCACGAGACCTCGTGCAGAGGCATCGGAGAGGGATGGACGGGCACCAGGCCGAGAACAAGGAACCGGGCGATGACACGACCCGAGGTGATCTTCTTCGACGTCAACGAGACCCTCCTGGACCTTGCGCCCTTGAAGGCGAGCATCGGGCAAGCCCTCGGCGGCCGCCCGGAGTTGGCCCCGCTCTGGTTCACGACCCTGCTCCAGTATTCGCTGGTGGCGACGGTCGCCGATCGTTATCGCAACTTCGACGAGATCGGGGCGGCTTGCCTGCGGATGCTCGCCGAGGCCCACGGGGTCGGGTTGAGCCAGGAGGCCGCTCGACGCCAACTGGTCCCGATGCGATCCCTCCCGCCGCACCCCGACGTCATTCCGGCCCTGGAACGCCTCCGGGGCGACGGCTTCCGCCTGGCGGCCCTGACCAACTCCTCGAAGGCGGCGGTCGCCGACCAGGAAGGCGGCGGTCGCCGACCAGATGGAGAACGCCGGGCTGGCGGGGGTCTTCGAGACGTCCCTGAGCGTTGAGGAGGTCGGGCTCTACAAGCCGCACGGCCACGTCTACCGCTGGGCCGCCCGCCGGGTCGGCGTGGACGTGTCCGGCTGCCTGATGGTCGCCGCCCACGGGTGGGACGTGGCGGGGGCGACCTGGGCCGGGATGCGGGCCGCCTTCGTCGCCCGGCCGGGCCAGCAGGTCTACCCGCTCGGCCCGGCGATCGAGATCACGGTCCCTTCGTTCGGGGATTTGGCGGACGTCTTGCTGGAGATGAAATCCGTCTGAGCCCGCCATGAGACTCTGCCCGGTTCGTCGGCGGTCGGGACGACGGCGACGATCGGCATCGGTCGAGGGGCTGTCATGGCGAAGCCGGAGCCCGAGGACCTCTCGATCGGCGAGTTCGACCTCCTCGACGCCTGAACTCACGCCGAGGCCATCCACGACGGCCCGCCCAGAGGCCCCGCCGGGACGACGGGCCGACCGTGGCGGTATCCCTCGCAGGTCCCGAAACGAGACGCTCATGGATCTTGAACCGACCGAGATCGCCCGCCCGGAGTCACTGGCCTTCGGGCTCTACACCATCGGCCACTCCACGCACCCGCTCGACGAGTTCCTGATGCTCCTCGACCGTCACGGCATCGAGGCGCTGGCCGACATCCGCCGGTTCCCCGGTTCGAGGAAGTATCCGCACTTCAACCGGGACCACCTCGCCTCGGCCTTGCCCGAGGCGGGCGTCGAGTACCGCTGGTTCGAGGCCCTGGGGGGCCGTCGCAAGGGGTCGGGCGGCCCGTCGAAGAACCTCGGCCTCAGGAACGAGAGCTTCCGCAACTACGCCGACTTCATGGCGACCCCGGAGTTCCACGAGGCCGCCGGGGAACTGCTGTCGCTGGCCCGAACTAAGAGGACGGCCTACATGTGCTCCGAGGGCCTGTACTGGCGCTGCCACCGGCGGCTGGTGAGCGACTACCTCCTGGCCCGTGGGATCGAGGTCCGGCACATCATGCCCGACGGCAAGTTGCGCCCGCACGTACTGACCGAAGGGTCCGTGATCGACGACGGGGACCTGAGCTACCCGCCGCCGCCAGCGGGCCGGACGCCGACTTTGTTCGATTGACCAGGGACGACGGGTCGGTCCTCAGGCCGGGCGGGATGGGAGCGGGAGTGATCGACATGGCCGAGAAGCATGAACCGGGCGACGTGAGCATCGGCAAGTTCGACGTCCTGGCCACGTACACCTACGCCAAGGCCCTGCTCGACGGGCTGGGCGATGGCGAGGCCAATGAGCGGGGCATGGTGGCGGCGGTCATGGGGGCCAAGGCCCGCCAGGGGTGAACGAGCGGTCTTCATCAGACGACTACAAGGTCGCAAAGACGCCGCCGAAAGGAAGAACACGACGTCGATCGCCACCGAGTCGTTCGACCTTCAGGTCGTAGAGAAGGTGGGGAGCTTCACCAAGAAGGCGTTCATGCCGACGATGAGGAGTCTGGTCGAGTCGGGGCTGTCCTGTGACGAAGTGAAGCGGCTGGTGAAGATACCGACGATGTGGGCTGCGAAGATCACGGGTGAGGAGATTGATAAGCGGACGGTGGCGTCCTCGGGCAAGGGACTCCGGGGATGAGACCCCACCATCTGGGCATTTTCCTCCCGAAGGAAACGATCCTGTCCGATCGACATGGCTCAGGCCGCCCGCTTGGCCCCCGCTACGCCGCCTTGATGCCCTCGATGTCCTTCGGGTCGATGACGACCTCGGACTCGTTCCGCCTCGTGAAATAGGCGATGACGTCGGCTTTGCGGCAGGTGCCTCGGACGACCTTCGGCTTCACCTCGTCGATCGCCGCAAAACGGTCGGCGAACCACCGGGCCTTCTCCGGGTCCGTGGTCCAACTCCACCCCTTGCGGCACTTGGGCAGCCCGTATCCTCGGTAGATCGTCAGGACGTCGGGAAGCCCGCTCAGGGCCGCCCGCTCCTCCTCGTGCATGATGTGCTCCCGGCCGGGGCGGTCGCTCTTCAGAAGCCTCCTGATGACCCGCTGATACTGGTGGGCGTTGTCGATCGACGTGAAGACGCCCCCGACCGTCCTCCAGTAGGACTCGTCGTCCAGGTGACTGACCACGGCGTCCAACGCCTCCATCCGGTAGCCGCTGGCGTGGCACCCGATGTACCCGATCCAGTCGCCGGCCGCTTTGAACTCCTCGGCCTCGGCCTTGATGCAGGAATACTCGTAGTTGAGCCGGGCGTTGTGCTTGGGCGACCTGACCGAATAGGACGCAACATAGAGCGGGTGATGGATCATCGGGAGGCCCGAGAGGCCGCCGACGTTCAGGCACGGGACCAGATCGGGGTGGAGCGGCTCCTCCTTGTGCCAGAGTTCCATCATCAGCCTGTTGCGGGCCTCCATCTCCTCTCGACGCCGCCTCAGTTCCTCGACGCTGACGCCGATGCGTGCGGCGGTCTCGACCAATTCTTTCTCGGCTTCCTGACCAGCGTCCTTCTTCGTGGCCTTCTTCGGCATGTCGAGCATCTCATATCGTGACGGGTGGCAAGGAGCGAAAAGGGCACCATTATCACGTCGGCAATCCGACATCAAGGTTCCTGATCACCGGACGGGGTTACGGGACGACCAGCTTGGGGGCGGTCGGATCACCCCGGCGGCCTGCCCGAGGGCCGGCGGGACGAAGCCGTCCGGTCGCTGCATGCCGGTCGGGCGGCGAATTCAGGAAAGATGCCGCCAAGACCGCCTGCTCACGATCGCCTCGATGTTCTTGCGGGTCACTCCGTACCGACGGGCCAATTCGCCCGTCGAGACGCCCTCGCCTCTCAGCCGCCGGATCTGGACCACATCGTCCTCGGTGAGCTTCGACGCCCCGCACCTCGATCCCCGCACCATCGTGCCGTGGCGTAAACTATCCTCGCTGTTAGCTCTCGGTGTATCCCATCTGAGATTCGATAGGTCGTTGTTCGCCCTCTCCCCGTCGCCGTGGCATGCGACCAGACCCGGCGGGCACGGCCCGACGAACGCCGCCAACACCAAGCGGTGGATCTTGCAGGCGGTCTTCTTACCCGCCCTGGCCAGGTTCACCGTCGGGTAGCCGTCCCGGAGGATCGGCTTCAGCGGGTGCCACGCCTCGGTCGGGATGCAGAGGCGGCCACGCCGGGTCCAGCACGACTCGACCCTCCCGTCCCTGCTGACACGATAACCTGGGTAGCCCCCGACCGGCCTGAACTCGTCCTCCATGCCGGTATGTAGAGGGTTGGGCGGCGATTCTCATCGCCAGCGGCGATCCTTTCTTTCACATGTGTAAGCAAGATCGGGCGACGACGTCGATGTGATCACAGAGGCCCGGACGGACCCGCCTCCTCGGAATTTCCCCGTCCGCCCCTGAATTGTCGGGGTGCTACACCTAGATAAGGCATGGCGATCCTGACTTTCCACGAATGGACGTCCTTCAACGAGGCCGCACGGCGGTCTCTCACGAGGACCCTGGCGAAGTTCGACTCGACCCCCGCACGCAAGCCGGTGGCGATCCTGACCGCCTGGCGTGGCGAGCTACCCGACGCCTCCGGTCGGCCCTATCCCGAGGCCGTCAGGCGGAAGCTCAACGACCAGGCGAACCGCAGGCTGGCGGCCGAGGTCAGACGTCGTGGCCTCTCCATCGTCCCGGTCGTCGGGGCGGGTCAGGAAGAGGGCGAGGGCGGCGTTCTCACGGCCAACAGGGAGGAGAGCTTCCTGGTCCAGCCGGTCGGCGAGATGCCCGAGAAGGAATTCCTGGCCCACATCAAGCATCTCCTTCACAACCCCACGGGCGAGACCGGCGGAGGCCCGCACCCTCACACCCAATGGGGCGGCGTGGTCAAGCTCCCGAGCCGGCCGGGGGCGTTCATCGTCCATAACCATGGCGACCCGACCGGCCCCGAGGATTATCACGTCGGCGACCACCTCGGGACGACTGCCCGGCCCCGGAAAGCAGAACCCTACTACACCCAATTGCGGTACGGCCCGAGGGCGTCGGATTCGATGCTGGACGACCTCGACAAGCCGGATGACCTCGGTACGATCAAGGGGCGACCTGGGCGCAGGTTCACGTTGGGAGACGGGTCATGAGCGACGATCTGGAGAAGAAGGACGCCGACCGGCTCGACGAACTGAAGGCCGAGCTTTCCGGTCACTTCGGCAGGTTCACTCGCTGGAGGGCGTTGTGCCAGGGGCGGGGCGTCTCGACGGTCGAGGAACAGATCCGCCTGGCCGAAGAGGTGTTGGCGGCCCCATCCACCGGGACGAATGCCGAATGGCTGACCCATCACTTGCGGCTCAAGGGCAGCCAGAGCTTCGACGTGGACGAGATGCTGGCCGGGGCCGACCCCGCTCCGGGTAAGGACGAGGCGTGAGCGGAGAAATCGAGTCGGGTCTGGGATTCAAGAACTGGTTGCTTGACGAGACGCTCGCCCTGGCCGGTTCGTACAAGGGCGGGGTCTTCATGAGGCTGGTGGCGGCGAGCTACAAACTCGCCCCCGTCAGCGACCCCGCCGCCAGACCGGCGTTCGAAGAACTCGCCCGCAAGATGGATCGCCAGAACGCCTTCTTGAGGCACGACTACCGCTTCATCCCGTCATCCGGCGACCATTACAACAGCCTCAAGCAACTCCGGCGCTCGATCGACGCCCAAAGACAGGCGGGCAAGCGGCGGGCCGACATGTACGTGTACGCCGAGCCGCCCGGTCCTGAGGGAGACGCCTCCCAGCAGGGACACCCGGTCTTCTCGAACGACCAGAACGTGCTCATCAGGGGCGTCCACGACGCCATCGCCCACCTTGGGGGCAACCACCCGTTCTCGGCGAGGGGCGAGTACGGGGCCTACAACAGGCACCTCAAGACGCTCTGCAACGTCCAGGACGCCAGGGCCGGGAAGTGCCTGGCTGCGGCAGCCCTGTTCACCGAGATCGTCGGCCAGACGAGCTACTTCTACGTCTACGGCCAGTTTGCCCCGCAGAAGGCCGCCTTCCTGAACGATTTCGACTACTACAACATCGGACTGCTGTCCCCATCTTCCAGGCTGAACCGCTTCTTCGAGGTGCAGAACAAGGATCTTGTCTGCCGCCCCATCTTCGACCCCGAAGCCTTCGCTCGGGAGTTCACGGCGCTGTCTCGGGAGCTTGCCCGCCAGGTCGGCGGCCCGAAGGTCAGGCTGGCCGCCATTCCTACACCATCGTGATGGTCAGAGTTCACCGCCTTCGGGTGGGAGACTCCAGGAGCCGGGTCAGCAGCGGCACCAGCATCAGCAGCGTGTCCCTGTCCGCCGCCTTCATCGTCTCGGTGAGTTTCTGAGCCTGCTCCTTCAACAAGGGCAGCGGGTCCTGCGTCTCGGCCTCGGGCAGCAGGTCCGAGATCGACGTCCCCAACGCCTTCGCCAGTCGAGCCACCAAGTCGATCCCCGGTGCGACCCTCGCCCCCTCCAGCTTGGCGATGTACGTGGGCGTCACGACGGCCCTATGCGCCAGGTCGGCCTGCGTCAGCCCCCGAGACAGCCGCACCTCCCGCAGCCGGGCGGCGAAGACGCCGACGATCGGTTCATGCTCGATCTGGACCTTCCGCTTCGGCCTCGCCATCCCGGACCCTCCCCGCCCGTACATCGCCCCGGCAGGGGAACAGTTGATAAGCACTGTTCGGCTTATTGACTTGCATGATATTGCAAGTAGAGTAGGCGAGACGTCCGTGGCGTGGGCTCGGGCGATGATGCCCTCCGGCCTTCGAGGTCCGACTACCCTGGCCAAGAGATCCCGCCCGCACGAGTCAATCGGAGCCACTCGATGAGCGACGAGCCGAAGGCCGAGGACCACGGCATCCTGGGCAGGGCCAAGCGCCTGGTTGATCAGGTCGGCGAGTACGTCCGGTCCGACGAGTCCAGGGAGAAGCTCGACGTCATGAAGAAGAACGCCATCAAGGCCGGCGGGATGGCCACGGCCGGGGCGAAGCGTCTGGCCGAGGGCACGAAGCAGGCGGCGGCCCAGGCCAAGGTTAAAGCCCACGAATTTTCGAAGTCGGAGCGGGGAGAGGCTTTGAAGGCGAAGGCCAGGGAGGGGCTCGCTCGGTTCAGGGCGGGGTCGTTCCGAGACCTCCGGCCGTGGCAGTCTCCGGTCGTGATCGGCCTCTCCCTTCTGATGTGCTTCCCCGTCGGGCTGCTGTTCGTCTGGAGGCACCCGGCCTGGAGCACGGCCAGGAAGTGGACTTGGACGGGAGCCTGGGCGGCGACGACCTTCCTGTTCCTCGTCGTCGCCGGCTACAACCAGGGGCGCAAGGACGGAGAGAAGACCTTCGCCGAGGCCGAGACCCTCTGGGCGGCGGGGGACCGGGCTGGTGCCGTCGCCAAGTATCGGGACATCACCGACAGGTATTCGTCGTTCCTGGACTCGGCGAAGGATTCGACCGCCTTCGGGAGGACGATCGAGTTCGATGTCGAGCGGGGCGACACCGACCGTGCCAAGGCGCTCATGAAGAAAGCTCTCGACGCCTCGGTCCCGCTCCCCGACCTGGGGGGCCGGGCGATGGAGTTGCTCTCCTCGGCCCGAGCGGAACGGGAGGAGGCCCGAAGCCAAGCCGATCCGATGCTGGAAAAGAGGCGGTCGATGCTGGCCGAGGGCGATGCCCTGTGGGATGCCGGCCGGGCCGACGACGCCCTCAAGAAGTACAGGGAGTTCTGGAAGTCGTATTACTCCTGGCCGCACCTCGCCCAGGAGGAGAAAGCGACGTTCGGGCCGCATCTCCCGGCCCTGTACGAGAGGACGATGGAAGACTATCTCGCCAGCTATCTAAAGCGTCCCAGGGAACTCCAGGGCGAGCTTCGAGAGGCGGGGTATCTCGTCGAGAACGCCTCGGACAACGGGATCTCCCTGCCGGAGGCGCTCGTGCAGAAGTACCGTGCCCTCAAAGCGACCCCGGCCGAGGAACTCACCGAGACCAAGACCTACTCGGTCAGCAAGGGGTTCGGGCGGGGGAAGATCACGGTCGAAATCACCGACCAGTACGACATCGGGCTCGAATTGAAGGACTTCACGCTCGGCAGCACCGGCATCCTGGAATTCACGGCGGTCTGGAACCCGGAGCGGAACGGGGCACCGGGCCGAAGCTGGGCGGCGTACGACGCCGGGGGCGTCAAGCTGAGCGATGGCATCCTCTCCTTCGGCCAGGCGATCAAGGCCGGGGAGCCGACCCGTGGCGAGATGGTCATCGGCTACGACAAGTGGAAGTCCACGACGAGGATCAAGATCGATTGATGCTTCCCGTGGAACGAGCGACGGGGAGGAAGACACGCCCGTCGTCCATCGCAGCCTTCTCCCGGATCAATGATCGGGCCTCGCTCGCCCCGCCGAGAGCCTCCACCAACCCCTGGGACCCGTGCCGATGAAGCCTCGTGGACTCGCCTTGGCCCTGCTGATCCTGGCCTCGCCCCAGCTTGCGACGGCAGGCCCTCCGGGTCCGGGAGGCGGCAAATTCGCCCCGCCGCCGGGCAAGACCCTCGTCGCCATCGGGGCCGGTTGGGACGAGATCGCCGCCTACACCAAAGTCACGAGACACCGCCCTCAGGGCGTCAAGTTCTACAACTCACTGAGGGACGAGGGGAACGTCAACTTCTTCCGGCACAACGCCCAAAAGAACATCCCGGATGGGGGCTTCCTGGTCATGGAGACGGACCTCAACGGGATCACCGACGAGGGCGTCAGGATGGTGGGCGAGGCAATCAAGGAGTTCGGCGGCCCCGTCTTCGCCGACCTGGAGGGGGAGTTCGAGACCGACTTCCGGGACCGGCCCCAGGAGTACGTCGCCGCCTACCGCAAGGTCCATGATGCCTGGGACCGCCTCGGGGTGAGGAACGTCGCCTACGTCTGGCATTCGATCGGCGACCTGGCCCACGGCCGCCGTCCCCGCCCGAACATGACCGAGGGCGAACTGCTCGACTATTATCCTGGGGACCGCTACGTCGATTGGTTCGGGATCTCGATGTTCTCCGGCCCCCAGGTCCAAGCCGCCGAGCGGCTGGTCCGAATGGCCAGTCGGCACGGAAAGCCCGTCGCCCTGGTCGAGTTCGGGCACCGCTCGCCCAACGCCTGGAATTGGGACGGCACCTGGGATGGTTGGTACGCCCCGGCCTTCCGACTGATCGAGTCCTGGGACATCAAGCTGGTGGGCTACAGCAACTACGGGGACGCCTACGCCAGGAGCCCGAGGGCCAAGCCCGGCGATCCCTTCGCCGACACACGGATGGACCAGATGCCGCCGGACATCCGAGAGAACTGGGGCCGGATGATGCGGACGGCGAGGTTCCGAGCCGCAGCGCCATCTCCGGTCCAGGAGCCCGGCAGTCGTGGGGTCGCCGTCGCAGCGTCGGGGGTCAGACCTCTGACACCGGCCCTGGCCCCACCAACTCCCGAAAGACAGAAAGATGCGGGTGAGCGGTCGGTCATCCAGGTACGCCGTATCTCCCTCTCGTTGACCGACACTGGCGATTGCTCGCTCTCGGTGGATACGAGAGCCGAGATTCCGCCCATCGAGCCGTCGCAGGGCAAGCCGGCCACGATCGCCGGCCTCCCGAACGCCAAGGTGACGTTGGAGGAGGACGGCACGCACAGGGCCGTCTACTCGTTCGGCGAGGTGGCCACGACCGCCGACTTCGCCGCCCTGAATGGGAGCCCGATGCCGATCGACGGCCTCTCGATCGACAGGACCGCCGGAGTCCTGCTCCTGTCCCCCATCCTCGTGGACAAGGGGCCGGTGAAGAAGTCGAGCTTCTCATTCCCGAGGTATTTGAAGGCACCCCTCTCGGCGTCGATCGACTTCGAGAAGTTCGACAACTACACGGTCTTCCTGACGCTGAAGTTCGCCGAGGGCGTGCTCCAGGTCCGGGCCTCGCCCAGGCACCCCGGCTGGCAGCAGGACGGGAGCCGCCTGGGGGCCACGTTCATGCCGATCGTGAACAAGAGGGCCGGCAAGGAGTCGGTCATGCTGGAGGGGCGGCTGGAGCCCGAGAAACTCGCCGAGTATGCCTTCCGCATCCCGGCCGACCCGTCGGTGCTCGGGCAGCGGTGCGAGTTGAACGTCCACTTGCAGGGCCACGAGCCGGCGTCGATCGCCAGACTGGACGTCCGGGGCCGGGTCACGCCGTCGTTCGGGGTCTCGCTGGACGCCGACAAGGACGGCGTGAAGATCAACGCCGTCATCCGTGGCGGGGCGTCCGAGAAGGCTGGGCTGAAGGCCGGGGACATACTGGTCTCGATCGACGGCGAGAAGGTCTCGAACGTGATCGGCACGGTGAATAGGCTGTCCGACCTCACGGCGGGGAAGGACGTGCCGTTCGTCGTGAAAAGGGCTGGCCAGGAGAAGCGGGTGGTCGTCAGAGGTGAGTGAGGAGCAAGGTTGAGTGGGATCGACTGGAGGTGCG
This sequence comes from Planctomycetales bacterium 71-10, assembly GCA_001898385.1. Taxonomy (GTDB): domain Bacteria; phylum Planctomycetota; class Planctomycetia; order Isosphaerales; family Isosphaeraceae; genus Paludisphaera. Next base: position 18,865 of record MKTT01000007.1, on the reverse strand, counting down.
AATGCAGCACCGATGTACCAAGCAGCAGATCGAGCTACGGCGAACGACCTGGATACCGACACCCCGATCCACCAGGATTTAGCCCGCCATCTCACCAAAGCCGCATTGCCCCGCATGACTCCAGACGTCCCTCTTCTGCTCGTGCGAAAGATAGGCGAAGCTCCGTGGGGGCTGGAAGCCTGGCCATGCAATGCGGAGGCTCTCCAGGCTCACGGGCTTTGGGACCGGGATTGGAGCCTCCAGCCAGATCCCAACCGCCCGCCTCGCCCCTTCGTAATAGCGCCGATATTCATCACCGCCTAGGCCGCAGCCGTCCTCGACCTGCTCCCAGAGTTCCTCCGGGGTCGCCACGACGACTTGTCGTGCCCTGACGACGCCGATCACCGCCCTCTCCGGGGTCGTGGCGTAGAGGGCGAGCCAGAAATCGGTCGGACATCGTGGGGCACGGCGCCGTAACTCGACGTACTTCTCCCCACGAAGGATCATGTGGGCGAAGCGAGGCTTGATCGATAAAAGAAGCAACATCGGGCTCCGGCGTGGAAGGCGGCGTTACTCGATCCCGAGACCACGCCTGTAAAGATCGACGAGGGCGGGTTCGGGGATCTCGACCGGGGATTGGATGTTCGTCCGCTTCCCGTGCCGGTCCAGGATGCCCTGAAAGTCATCCCACTTGAGGGGTTTGGGAAACAGTTCGTTGTCGTCGAACCGCATCGCCATGATGCGGCCTTCAGGATCTCCGTCGGCGGTCTTCAAGACATCACCCCAGCCATAGACGCCCAGCCTTCGGAACTCCCGATACAGATCCTTCGCCGACCCGACCACCACGTCGGCCAGGCGTGAGCAGGCCCGAATCCTCATGGTCTCGGGGTCCCTTTTGACCTGGCTGACGTACCAGAGGATTCGACCGAAGGGCCGGGACGGGCCGTTGCGAGCGGAGCGATAGTAAACCGACTCGGGGTTGAGGGCCAGGTCGGCGTCCGCCCCCCACAACCTCCCGTCGGCGAGTCCCGAGTCGAAGAGGTCCGACGCCCAGCCGGGCCGGATCGGGACGATGTAACTCGGGATGCCGCAGTCCAGGAGCTTCGCAGGCCAGAGAAGGTGCTCGGCCTCCCAGGCGGCCAGGGGGTCTCCCCGGATCGAGTCGTCGGCCAGGAGGTCTGCGACCTCGGCCAACTCCTTACACTCCAGCCCGGCATCGGCCAGGGCGGAACGGATGGCGAGGGAGATGCGGTCGGGAGGTGCGGCCATCCTCAGGCTCAGCTTCGCCCACGCCGGTCCCACCGGGAAGAAGCCGGAATCCCGCAGCGGTTCCATCCAGGCCGGATCTGTCAGCGTCTCCCCGAACATCACCGCCTTCGTCTGCGACCGGCAGGCGTGCTCGACGATCCCCGCCAGGAGCGTGCGGAAGAGGGTGTTCGCAGCCCGAGTTGTGCGGACGGATGCGGCCAGCCGGAAGAGCGGGACGTTGATGACGTGCTCGGAGGCCCGCTCGACGACGTAGAGGGCCAGCGGCGACCGTCGTTCGGGCGAGGACGAGGCGTCGGCGACCAGGAAACAGTTGTACTTGTCGGGTGCCGAGAGGTATGCGTTGAGTCTCTGCTCAAGCTGCCACTTCTTCTCGACGCCCGTCGAGTCCTGGAACGCCGAGATCAAGCACTCGGACGGGCGACTCATCCGGGACTTGTCGATCGAAGTGCCGGCGAGGCGTTCGTGCTGGTATGCCGGCTCGTTCCTCAACTCCTCGAAGCGGCCGACCAGTTCCGCCGGCCGGACCAAGCTAAGGCCGTACTTCGAGTAGACGACGCCTGCGTGCCCGAGCAGGGCCTCGTCTCGGGTGACGAAGATGGCGGCCTTCGAAGCGACGGCACGGGCGACCTGCCTGATGTCGGCCTCGTCCCTGGCGTTCCTCGGGTCGCCGACCAGGGCACGGATCTGTGCCTCGGCCGATTGGAAGTCCTCGGTCGCACACTCCAGCGAGTCGAACCTCTTTGCGGCCCGCAGGCGCTCGGACCTGCGGGTGCGGTCCTCCTGCCGCTGGATCTCGTTGAACACCTCGTCGGTGATGCAGGGCCGGATCAGCGGCCTGAGCCAGTCGGCGACGATGCCCTGCGACTCCTCGGCCCCGTTCCTGCCGGGGTCGTCCAGGTCGAAGAAGACGTTGGCGTCCAGGACGACATCGACCCGCTCGTCCTCGTGCGGCCGTGGGGCACCGAGGAGGCTGGCCCGGAGGTTCGACATCCAGAAGTAGGTGAGTTCGCCGCCGTCTTCGCCCCGGCCCCGCTTCTCGGCCAAAGCCACGAACCCGAGCTTGGGCCAGGCTGACCATGTAGAGAAGTCACGGCGGCAGTACAGGCCAATTCCCAAGTAGTCCCTGGTTAGGTTGCGGAGCGAATCGACGAGTCGCCTGGCGAGCCCTTGGCTCCGATGAGATTCCTCGACGCAGAGGTGGGTCAGCCGTACCTTTCGCCGTTCCGTCTTATAGTAGAGCAGATAGCCGGAACAAATCTGACCGTCGAGGGCGACCAGGATCTCCCGGCGACGAGCACGGTCCAGGAACGCTCCTTCGGGATAGAATCCGAGCCAATCCGAGTTCGCACGCCACAACCGTTTCACGGCCTGAAGGTGGGGCGATTTCTCGTCGATCGGCTCCATTCGAATCATCATAATGCCCCGTTGTGAAACTAAACGAGACCGCTTGAAAGTTGGTCCGGCAAGCTCACTCGCATCGTAATGGCCAGGCGAATCGCCCGGAAGATTTTACGAGGAAGTGGCGTTCACCCTCCTCCGACCTAACCCCACCTCGCTCTTGCCCAGATACGCCTTCAACAAGGCCCGGAAGAGCGGCCCGTGATTCGGAACCTTCAGGTGGACGAGTTCGTGGACGATGACCTCACGACGGAAGTCGGCGGATTCGGCGGTCAGGCCCGAGTCGAGCGTCAGACGCCCGGTGGTAGAGCAACTCCCCCATTTCCGGCTCATCGGCCGTACGTGAACCTCCTTGGGCTCGACGCCGATCCGCTTGGCCCAGGCCGAGACCTCCGACTTCAGGAGTTCCTTCGTGACGACCTGCTCCAGGGGTGCCCAGGTCTCGCCCTTCTTTTCGCTCACGTCGCCCTCCGCAGCATCTTCATGATGCCCTGGGCGACTTCGACGACTCCATCGACGCCGGCGTCGATCAGGGCCTTGTAGAGCGCCCTTCGGACGGCCTGCTCCTGGTGGCCGCTCGTCTGCCAGTGCGGGTGCTCTTCGAACGCCTTGGCGGCGTACCTGGCCACGTCGAGGGCACCGCCCACATCGGCCCGCTTGAGCATCCAGAAGACGGCGAACGCCTCGGGCGTGAGTTCCGTCTCGTCCCTCTGGGCCTCGGCCTCCTTCAATTCACGGACCAGCCGCTCAAGCTCCAGGAGCGTGTCCTGGGTCGTCTTCTGCCGATCCTCGAACGCCCTGGCCACCTCCTCGGCCTTATCGCCGATGCTGATCAGGTACGGCTGCTTCTGCCCCTCCTCGTCCACGAGGGAGTGGAGGGACTTGAGGAGGTTGAAGACCTTCACCGTGTCGGGCGTGTCGGCCTCGGCGATCTTGCCCAGCGTCTTGGCGTCGAGCTTATGGACCTTCTCGGGGGCCTGGATGGCACCCGTGTCGGTGTGCTCCTGGACCAGCCGGGCGGTCTTCCTCAGGAAGCTCCGGTCCACCGGAACGCCACGCTCGTAGCTGGCCCGGAGCAGGCGGTACATCTCGGAGAGGCGGCCGTAGTCTTCGAGGAACGGGCGCAGGAAGGCGTCGGGCGAGAGGATCTCGTAGAGTTCCTCGATCTCGTTGAAATAGGAGTAGAACTCGTGCCGGAGTTCCTTGTCCCGGAAGCGTTCCAATAGGGCTTCGACCGCCTTGTCGCCCGTGTGGCCCTTCGTGATCGGGAGATAGCCCTTACGCCCTTCCTCGATCTGGTCCTTGAAACGGTCCCGGAGGACGCCTAGATCCTTCACGACCTCCGCCACGTCTTCGACGTCCTGCGAGTCGAACGCCAGGGCCTTCTCCAACTTCTCGAAAATGCCCACGAAGTCGAGGACGAACCCGGACGGCTTGCGGCGGCCCTCGTCGTCCTCGTAGGGACGGTTGACTCGGGCGATGGCCTGGAGCAGGACGTGATCCCGCATGGGCTTGTCGAGGTACATGCAGTACAGGATCGGGGCGTCGAAGCCGGTCAGGAGCTTCTCGGTGACGATTAGGATTTTCGGGTTGCCCTCGGGATTGCGGAATGCCTTGCGGATGCGCTTCTCCTCTTGCTCGGCCAGCCAGGCGGCCCGCAACTCGTCCGAGTCCTTCTTGCCCCCGCTGCTGATGACCACCTCCGAGACCTCGGCCGGCAGGTATCGGTCGAGGGCCTGCTTGTAGAAGACGCACGCTTCCCGGTCCACGGCCACGAGGAACGCCTTGTAGCCCATCGGCTCGACCGTCGTGCGGAAGTGCTCGGCGACGAAGCGGGCCACCTTGTCCACCCGCTCCCTGTTCTTGAGCATGTTCTTCAACGTGACGGCCCGCTCCAGGACCGTGTTCAACTCCTCGACGTCGCTGACGCCCTCCAGTTCGGCCAGGGCGAGGAACTCCTTCTCCAGGGTCTCCCGGTCCACCCGGAGGTCGTTCGGGGCGAGCGAGTAGTGCAGCGGCACCGTCGTCCCGTCCTCGACCGACTGCTTGATCGTGTACTTGTCGAGGTAGCCCTTCGGGTCGTCGGTGCCGAAGACCTTGAACGTCCCCTTGCCATAGGCCGTCCGGTCGATCGGGGTGCCCGTGAAGCCGATGTACGTGGCGTTGGGCAACGCCCCCATCAAGAAGTTGCCCAGGTCGCCGCCCGTCGTCCGGTGGGCCTCGTCCACCAGGACGAACACGTTGGCCCGCTCGGTGGCCTTCTCGGGCACGCCCTCGAACTTGTGGATCATCGAGACGATCAGGCCCCGCCGGTCGGCCTTGAGCAGGTCTTGGAGGTGCCTTCTGCTCTGGGCGATCTCGACCTTGCCGAAGCCGACGGCCTCCAGGTTGGCGAAGAGTTGGGCCTCAAGCTCGTTGCGGTCCACGAGCATGATCACGGTCGGGTTCTGGAAGGCCGGGTCCTCGATCAGCCGCTTGGCGATCGTGATCATCGTGTACGTCTTGCCCGAACCCTGCGTGTGCCAGACCAGGCCCCGCCGCTTCTCGGGGTCCTTGGCCCGCTGCACCGTCCGCTCGACGGCCCGCATCTGGTGCGGCCGGAGGACGGCCTTCGAGAGTTCCTCGTCCTTCCGGGTGAACAGGATGAACTCGGTGACGACCCGGAGCAATCGCCTCGGCGAGACGAACGTCTTGACCAGCGTCTCGAAGTCACCGGCCTGCTCGTCCCGCCAGTTGAAGAGGCCCTTGCGGGAGAGGTTCCAGGTGGCCCCGTAGAAAAATTGGATGAGGTGCGTCAGGGCGTGGACCTGCATCACGCAGAGGAGTTCCGGCCCCTTGCGGTGGTAGTACCGGATGTCCTCCAACGCCTCGCCCACACCGTCCATGTGCGTGGCCGCCTTCGTCTCGGCGACCAGGACGGGCACGCCGTTGACGAAGAACATGATGTCCGTGCGGATGTCCGGCGGGACCCCGTTCGTGAACGTGAACTCGTCGGTGACGTGGAAGCGGTTCGCATCCAGGTTCTCGGGGTCGAGGAGCCGGATATTCCGCTCCCGCTTCTCGGCCTCGACGAAGACGGTCTTCAGCCCCTTCAGGTACTCCCAGGCGTCGAGGTTCCCCTCGATGCTCGGCCGGACTCGGGCGAGTCGCCTGGCCACCTCCTCGGCCCGGAGGTGGTCCACGACGCCGGGGTTGAGACGCTGAAGCTGTTCGACCAGGACCGAATCGAGGACGGGGCTCGTCAGGCCACGACGGAAGTTGAGGGCCTGCTCGGGCGAGAGGTACGTCCAGCCGGCATCGACGGCGTAGCGGACGAAAGGATTTTGGACGGCGGTACGCTCGGTGCCCAGTCTCACATCTCCCCCTTCGGTCGATCAGGGTTCCGTCGATCTCGGGCCTCGGCGGATTGAGTCAAGTTGCGTCGAATTACGTCGAACGCCAAACGACCTAACTCGCTAAATCGCTCTCCTGACTAGGCTTGCGGAATCGGCGAGGCCCGACTGATTGCGTCATCAAGGGCTGAATTACGTCGCTCGGCCCTTCTTGCGTTCTGGCGGCTTGGGGCCAGGATACCAGCGCCCTGCGTTGGTCGCCCCGACCGAGTACGCCGCCCCCCGCCGCTTCAAGGTTTGGAGGAGGGACTGGACATGCGTTATCGGAAGGGCGGGCAGGACGTCGCAGAGGTCTTCCAGCTTGCTCCCTGTCTCCGAATAGGCGGTGATGTGATTCAGGAGGAGAGCCAGATTTTGCTCCCGGTCGAGCCCCCGCTTCCGGGTGTACTCGGCCTGCTGGCCCACGGACTCGTAATACCGGCGGGAGAGCATGTACGTACGGCCCTTGACCCGCTCGATCACCCCGAGGTCGAGCAGGCGTGCCGACCGGCCGTCCGAGTGCTTGGGGAACTTCTCACCCCGAGCGGCGGCGGCCATTAACATCCAGTCATGGGTGTTAAAGATGGCCGCTGTCTCCTTCGACACCTTCTCGACGAACCGGATGAAGGCCGGGTCCTGGACGGTCCCGTGGAGGGTCAGGCCCACTTGATACTGGTCGGTGCGGGCGAAGTCTGGGATGGGCTTGCTCTGCTTGATGAGTTCCTCGTAAATCAGGTTCATACCCTGGCCCGAGCGCTCGACCAGGCCGCAACGGGTGAAGATTTCGGCGATCCGCCGATTCCGGGGGTTCTGACGGTCCAGGATGTTCTCCACCGTGATCCCGAGGGGGAAGCCGCCGGGGCTGTCGATTTCCAGACGACGGGGGAACTGGCGGATGAAGATGCTACCCCCAAGCTGGTAGTTCCGGTGGCTGACGGCGTTCAGAACCGCCTCACGGACCGGGCGCTCGTTGAACGTGAGGATGGGGTGGACGAAGAGCCCCTCCTGGAAGTCCTGCCTGTCGTTCCGCAGGTTGATCCTGTTCCAAAGCTCGTCGTAGTACGAGAAGAAACCCCGGCGGTATTCCTGCCGGTCCTGGGCCGGGCCGGACTGGTCGGACGAGCGGTACTCGAAGACGATCTCCGCCTGGGCCAGGTGACGACCGAGGGCCTGCGCTGTCCCGAACAAGACCAGGGCGGCGTAATTCAGCGACCCATCGACCAGGGCCTCGGCGTCGGTCAGCAACTCCTCGTGCGTCAGGCTTGCCAGCCGATCGGCGAGGGCGAAGTCCTCCACCTTGCGGGCCTTGGCGATCCAGCGGCGGCGGAACTCCTCGATGGCGTCCGGGTCGAGGTGAGCCGGTGCCAGGTCGGGGCAGACGTCCGCAGAGAAGTCGTGCCCGCTCTCGGCGAAGATTTCCCGGAGGCGTACCTCGGACATCTCGACGAGGCTGTCCTCCTTCCGCATCCAATAACGGCCGTCGTACTTGATCGGCGTACCCAGGGGGCGGCCCGGAATTCGAAAGAGCAGCACCCGCCCGCTGGGGTGCTGGATCTGCTCGAAATCGATCGCAAGCGGGATGCGTTGGCAGAGAGACTTTCGGGTCTGCTCGGGCTGAGAAAAGGCGCTCGACCCCACGACCTTCCGAGGTCGCTTATCCGTAACTCCCATGATGAATCGCCCGCCTCCCTCGTTGGCCAGCGCACAGCAATAGCGGGCGAGCTTCTCGAAATCACCGTCGTTTTTCCACTCCTTGAATTCGAGGTTCTCACCCTCCTTGTCCCGCATCCATTCTTCGAGGAGGGCGATTCTGGCCGGGTCGGTGCTCATGACGTACATCCCTCGGGAGTCGTCGGGGCGAAATTCCCAACCCGGATCTTGCCCGTCATCAGGTGATGGAGGAGCGATCGAAATAAGGCGTCAAGCGCCTGTGCCCGTGATCGTGACGCCGCCCACTTTCGTTCAGCGGCCTTGATGATTGCTGCGATCTCGGTCTGCTCGTCTTTCGGTGGCAATGGACAGGGGTAGCCCTTCAGGAACCCACAGGTTAGGGCACCCTTCGTGCTTCCGCCACCGCTACTGACATCCCGGAAGTGCTCATATCGCTGGTGGAGGAAGGCCAACAAGAACTCGGGCACGATGCGATCGTCCTTGGGCTGGATGTAGGCCAAGTGCTGACTGACGCATGTATCCAAATCCAGTAGCGCCGCATTCCCGAGGGTCTTTCCCTGCCCCGTGATGGCCACGACGATACTGCCCTTCTTCACGAGCGGCAGGTGGCATTCCTCACAAGCAATCTCCGTGACGTACTCATTCGCTTCTCGGATGATTCGGTCGTAAACCTTGCCGCTGGTCAGCCACGGGATCGTTCCCCCCTCCCAATAGCTGGCGTTCGTCCTCCGAGGCGTCGAGCCGTTTCCGACCTTGGCATGATTGCCGATCCGTCCGACTTCCCAGTGCGAGGGCACGGAGCCGAACTCGGTTTCTTTCAGGGTCACTCGGTCGGCCGCACCTGCGGGCACCGGCCCGTAGGTGAACAGGTGACGCATCAGGCTGGCCTTGAGTTGCCGGGCTGCGGCGATTGTCTTCTCTGCGGCTTCTTTAGCTGCCAGGACGCATTCGAGAGTTGAGACGATGACCTTCTGCTCTCTCGGAGATGGATAGGCAACCGATTCATTATCGAGAAAGTCATTCAGTTTGAAATTGCGAATCCCGGTAGTGCGTTTTTCGTAGACGAACATCCTGCGTCGTTGGTACAGGAAGTTCCAGAACCACGCCGCATAGTCGGGAGATACAACAGACTCGTCGATCCGCAGCCGCTTGACGAAGTTGCTATAGAGGATCGGTAGGGATGAATTTCCGAGAGTCCTTTCTCTAACCAACATGATGCGTCCGGTCTGTTGATCAACGCTGCCGCCCGACATTTCTACGAGAAGATCGCCGGAAAGCAGGCGTCTTTTCTCGATGCTCTTCTGCTTAACGTATCGAAGGGGTGTTCCCTGAAGATTGCCGCTGCCGGCACGAACGAAGTCCGTCCCTCGGAGTGCGAAGACTGGATGGGCATCTGGACCAGCGGATTCGTCGCCCCAATCTCCTCCCCTCAACTCTCTGACGATGCTTGAGAAGGGCACGACATGCCAATCCTCTGGGTAATCGATTTCAAGAGGCTCAGACATTCCGCCATTCCTTGAAGCCTAGCTTCCCCAGAACCGCATCCAGGTTCTTGTCGGCCTCGGCTCGCTCCTCCTCGGCCTCTTGCAGCAGGACGATGGCCTCTTCGAGCGGCAAGACGTCCTCGACTTCGCCCGTCGATACGTACCGACTCGGGGAGAGGTTGTAGTCGTTCTTGACCACATCGTCCTTGCTGACCACGGCCGAGACGCCCGGCTCGGCTTTCCAGCCGTGGTAGATCCCGACGATGGCCTCGACGTGCTTGTCTTCGAGGTAGTTCTTGGGCCGCCCCTTCGAGCAGAGCTTGGAGGCGTTGATGAGGAGGATCTCGTTGTCGTGAGCCTTCCGCTTGTTCAGGAACAGGACGATGCCCGGCGCCGTCGTGTTGTAGAAGAGGTTGTCCGGCAGGAGCAGGACCGCCTCGACCCAATCGGCCTCGACGAACGCCTTGCGGACGTCCCGCTCCTTGCTCGAACCCGTGTTGCCGCTCCCCCGACTGGCGGCCCCCGTGTCGAGGACGACGGCCAGCCTCCCGCCGTCCTTCATCAACGCCGCCATGTGCTGCACCCAACCCCAGTCGGCGCTCGACGAGGGGGGTATCCCCTTCTTGAACCGCTCGTAGGGGTCGTTCTCGTAGGTGGCGGCGTCGAACTTCTGGTTCCACATCGGGTTGGCGATCACGATGTCGAACGACTTCAACCTGCCGTCGGGCTCGGTGAACGCCGGGCGGTGCATCGAATCGCCCAGGGCGATCTCGGCCTCCATGTCGTGGAGGAAGGCGTTCATCCGTGAGATGGCGAAGGTCGCCGGGTTGATCTCCTGGCCATGGACCCGCAGCGGGGCCACGCTCGACGGCAGCCGGAGCCGCCCGTTCGCCCTCTCGCCCTTCGTTTCCAGCAAGCGCAGGTGGGTCTTGATGAGCAGCCCGCCCGAGCCGCAACATGGGTCGCAGACGGTCATTCCCGGCTGGGGGTCGAGGATGCGGGCCATGAGGACGGCCACCTCTCGGGAAGTGTAGAACTCCCCGGCGCTCTGGCCCTGGTTCTCGGCGAACTTCCTCAGCAGGTACTCGTAGGCCCGGCCGAGGATGTCGGGCTCCACGTCGTCGAGGCCGAGGCGGTACTCGGGGTTGTTGAGCACCCCGACCAAGGCACCGAGCCGCTTGTCATCGACGATCCTCTGTCCGGCAGTGGTGGCGTTGAAGTCGGTGACGTCGATGACGCCGGCCAGCCTGGGATTTTCCCTGGCGATGGCCCGCACGGCGTCGGTCAGCTTCTCTCCCAGCCCGGTCGTCTCCTTGGCCAGGTACGACCACCGGGCCTTCTCGGGCAGGTAGAACCGGACGAGCTTGTGGTCCTGCCCGGCGATCTCGGCCGCCGTCTTCTCGCCGCCGAACTCTTGAGCGAGTTGCTTGATCTCGTCCTCGAAGACGTCCGAGAGCCGCTTCAGGAAGATCAGCGGGAGGATATAGTCCTTGAACTTCGGGGCGTCGAGCGGCCCCCGGATTTGGCAGGCGGCGTCCCAGAGCCAGGATTCCAGTGCCGGCAGGTCCAGAACCCGGCCATTCGGCTTCGAGAAGGGGAGGATCTGCCGAGCATCGTGCTTTGCCATGTCGCCTTCCGAAGACCAAGACCGCCGCCGGATTGAGAGGGTCCCGCCGATCGTGCGGCCAATACTGCGTCCGTTCGGATTGGATGTACTCTGCGAGCGGGCGGCCTGCCCCGCCAAATAAGCCACCATTATCCCAGAGCGAGGAGTCCGTGGAAGAGGTTTAAAGGACGGTGACTCCCTCCCCCGGCCAACCCTTTCGACGTGCGGGGGGCGTGCCGGCCCCCGTCACTCAGCCGGGAGCCCCGACGCCCGATCTGCTGGGGCGTCCGATCAGCGTTGAGAGTTGCGAGGCCGGCACGGCGATCCGCTTGAGCGATGCCTCGAACCGCTCGTCGCCCGTGACGACGGGGACCTCGTAGTGGACGGCGGCGACGAGGGTCAGGGCATCGACCTCGGCGACCGTGATCGGGAGGCCGGTGCGCCGGAGGATCGACGAGATGACCAGCGGGCCGGGGAGACGCAGGAATTCCGAACGGCGACGCATCCTCTCGGCGACGTCGCACCCCATGACGCAGGGCCGGAAGCACTCCTCGATGGCGAGGATGCGGGGCAGCCTGCCCGCCAGCCCCGCATCGTACCGGAGGTGGCCGTCGAGGATGACCAGCGAGAGGGCGTCATACAGGGCCGTCTTCCATTTCATACGCCGGCTTCATCCATGTTTGAGTAATTTTCAATGCGTCATCCACGCCCACCTGGAGCATCTCGGCGACCTTGGTTGGATTGATGAGCCCCTGCAAGTAAGCCGACTGGACTAGCCTATGGAATCGGGTCGAGCGGTACAACGCCTGGGGATCCAACGGTTCGGGTTCGAGATCCTCCATCGCCGCCTTGCCGCTGATGCCGAGGTTCCCCTTGATCGTCGAGATGAACACGGGGTAATCGACCGAGGCCAGGCCCAGGTCCGAGACCCTCCGAAAGAGGCAGTGGAAGCTGACGTGGAATACCCGCTTCAGCAGCAGCAGCGAGTGGAACAGGGGGAGCCGGTTCAGACGTTCCTCCCTCCAGACCCCCAGGAGTTCGTCGCTCGGGACCAGGAAGAAGCCGGCGAACTTGTTGGCCTCCTTCTCGTAGTCCCGCCCGTTTTCGCATTCCTCTGCGTCGGTCGTGAACAGGTGCGGATGCAGGACGAGATGCCCGAGTTCGTGGGCCCCGCTGTAGATCGTCCGCTCGATGTTCTTCTTCCGATCATTCAGGAGGATCAGCATCAGGTCGTCCTGGACCGTGCTGATACCGTCGAGACCTTTCGTGGAGTGCTCGAAGAAGAGGCACCGGACCCCCAAACCCTCAAGCACACGGACGAGGTTCTCGGGGCCTGTATCCCTGAGGGCGCAAGTCCGCCGGAGGGTCTCGGCTGCCGTCTCGATGTCACGGTCGCCGAGCGGACCGTCCGAGTCGCACACGTACTGGCGCAGCTTGACGCAGAGCGGAGAGCCCGTGATCTGCTCGATCTCGGCGTACGCCTTCAGATACTTGCGGGCCTTGGCGAGGACGTCCGGGTCCTTCCTCAAGGCCGCATGGGATCGGAAGGCGAAGCGAGGCGGCGGCACAGTCCCGGACACGTCGAGGAGGTCCCCGATCGAAGTGCCGAGGGACTCGGCGATGATCATCAGATGGCTGGCCGTCGGCTCCGTCCTGCCGCTCTCGTAGTTGGTGATCGTGTTCCGGCTCACGCCGATCCTCTTTGCAAGCTGGGCGACCGACATCGAGATCACCTCTCGGCGTTTGCGGATCAATTCGCCGACCACATTTAGCTCCTCGGAACGTGCTCCTTGGACAGTCATCCCCTCCCACCCCCCAACTCGGGCATCGTCAGGAATCTTGATAGCCCTCTCCAGAGAAGCACAAAAATCTGTGCATTCTGATCCAATTTCCGCTTGCCTAACCTGAAACCGCACAATATTCTGTGCATTAGAGGCGGCCAAGAGCCAGGTTGCACAAGATTTTGAGCCGTGAGTCCATACTAACCGGGAGGCGAGATGCGTTTCCAGGGGGCAGTGATTCGAGAGCAGGGCGTCACGTTCGGCGTGGTGATCGTGAAGTCGCACGTCCTGCAAAACTCGTTCGAGGCCGATCGCATGATCTCGGCCCTGATGCCGGCCTTCCCAGGCATGCCGGTCGTGTTGATGGCCCAGGACTACCGTGGCGTCCCGACCTACTACGGTCGCCGGGATATCTCCCGCTTCATGGCCGGCGTGCCCTTACGGTGTGTCCCGTGGCGGGAGTACACGCTGAGCTAACCGACGTTGGCGAGGACACACCCTATCAATGACTGAGAACGAGGTTCCCCATGACATCCGCCCCGACCGATGCGACCGCCGGGATCGTCTGCGAGCCGACCTTGCCGCTGCATCGCTACAAGGATCTCCTCAGAGACGATCGCCGTCGGATTCGGCTCCATGACGCCCTGGTCGGCGAGATCAAGGGTCTCCAGGACATCCTGGGCGAGGAGCAGTTCCCCGTCCGCAACGTCCATGACCTCGGCGTCGAGGACTACCTGGCCCGTGTCGAGCGTTACGAAACCCTCGCCGGGCCGCTCCTGCCGATCCTGGCCGCCGGGGGCCACTGGGCCGTCGACGAGCACGCCCGGCTCCTGGGGCGCTGCCTCGGCAGGCTCGCCGACCCGCCCGGCGAACGCAGCGGCATCACCGCCTTGCTCAATCTCCGATGCTACCCGGCCCTGCTGTGCGTCTATTCCTGCGGCGTCGGGGCCATCCTCGCCGGCAGGTACGACACGCTGAAGACGATCCTGGTTTCGACGAGGAGCCGCAAGGAAAACGAGTCCGTCCCCCTGGTTCGTGCTCTGGCCCACAACGACGTGATCGACGGCGGCCTCCTCCGGCGGCGGCCCGAGTTGGAGCGCCACAGGTCGCCGACCAGCGATCACCTCTTCGCCGTCCTCAAGGAGCCGTTGAGCGGCCTAGCCATCGACGAGATGGAGTATCAAGGGGCGTTCGATCGCTTCGAGTACCTGTTCGCCCTCGTCCACGGGGACCTTTGCGAGAAGGACGGCTCGACGGGGCATATCTGGGGTCCGATAGGCTGCTTCCTGTGGCGAAGGGGCGTGCTAGAGGAGGTCGGGCATGAGATCGACGGGTTGGGCGGGGACTGGCCGCCGCTCAAGGCCGGCTTCTTCGGCGGGTCGATCGAACGGGCCAAGCTCGTCAAGGAGCAGATCGATAAGACCGTCCATCGCCAGGGCTGGTGACAGATGGGACTCCGGCCCTCAAGGCAGACTCGGGCGGGGACGAATCTCGGGGAGGGAGAGATGCAGGTCGAGTTGCTCAAGGTATTCGTGGCATCGCCGGGCGACGTGTCGGAAGAGAGGGAGGTCGTCCGGGAAGTGATCGATGACCTGAACCGCTCCGTCGCCCAGGAGAAAGGCGTCACGCTCCAGGTCGTCGGCTGGGAGACCGACGCAAGGCCGGCATTCGGGGGCGACCCCCAGAGCCTCGTCAATGCCCAGATCGCCGACATGACGCATTACGACCTGTTCGTCGGCATCCTCTGGGACCGCTTCGGCACGGTCACGCCTCGGGCCGGATCGGGGACCGAGGAGGAGTTCGATCGGGCGGTCGAGTCGCATCGGAGACAACAGCGTCCCGAGATCATGTTCTACTTCTGCCAGCGCCCCACGACATTCCAGTCGCCCGAACAGGTGGCCCAGAAGGGAAAGGTCCTGGAGTTCCGGTCGAAGCTCCAGAAGCAGGGCTTGACCTGGGACTACCGGGGAGTGGATGAGTTCCGCCGGCTGCTCAACAAGCACCTGTCCTTGTGGCTCAGGAAGCTGGGGAGCGAGCCGCCCCAGCCGCCGCCCGAACGGAATCCGGGGCGATCCGGGGACACGGCGAGCACGCCCAAGCGGAGGGCCGCCGATGCCTCGTCCGCCCCCACGAAAGTCCTCCACGTCAGCGACTCGGGGGCTTGGGTGCTGCTGAACAACGCCTACTACAAGTCCCAGGAGGTGGCCGAGCGGAACGACGGGACCGTGGAAGTCCACATCGCCCCGATCAACGCCGAGGAGGACGCCGCCCTGCGGGGGCTGCGGCCGGGGGCCTCACACCGGATCGAGCCGGTCCCTTACGCCTACAAGAACGACGGCTTCATCGCTCGCATCCTGTCCGCCGAACTCCGCTCGGTGGCCGGCAAATCGGTTTGGATCGTGACGCTCAGGTCGGACAGGGACGTACGGGCGAACGCCGGGATGGAGTTAGGCAACTTCAATGGAGTCTCAGCCGACGAGATCGCCGCTCGGCGGGCACGACTGATCCTCCTGAACGAGTCGTCGTCGGGTCAGGGGACCCTCAACGACCGGATGCTGGAGTCGATGATCAGCGGCCTGACCTCGGACTTGCGGGTCACGGAGGGGGCCTTCCCGAAGCTGTGGGCCACGTTCAAGAAGCGGCCCCAGCTATTCCTGCCCGCCGCCCGGCTATGGTCGGTTTTCCTGCTGAAGGCCAGCGGTGCCTGCGATCACGTCCTCGAACTGACGCTCGGCCCCATCGACGGCGGGCGGTTGCACGTCAGCTTCCGTGGCCGGCGTCATCGTCGATACAGCAACGTCGAAGCAGCCGAAATCAGGATCGAAGGGGATTGCGTGCTAATGGATTGAAGCATGGCCGAGGCGAAGCGACTGATCGACCACGACTCCCGGTCCACCCCGCCCTGTTCGCCTCCCAAATGGCACGCCGCCGAGGCTCCTCCGAAGCGGGGGACGATCTCCCCACTTTCTCCCCGGAAATCCGGCGGAACG
>MKTT01000007.1:0-3275 GCA_001898385.1 Planctomycetales bacterium 71-10 | reverse complement strand
GCGCGTCTGCCAGTTCCGCCACTCTCGCGACGGCGGCCCGTCGCGGGCGGGCCGGCGTGGGATTATCGTAGCAGGATCGGAGTTCCGTCCCAAGGGGTATCGTCATGACGACTCGCCGCGCCTGGATTCGACGCCTCTCGCTCCTGCCTCTCCTGGCCGCCCCCCTGTCTCGTCGGATGGCGCTCGCGGGGCTCACGGCCCCGCGCGGGGAGCTGGCCGCGGACGTGGTGATCGTCGGCGGGGGCGTGGGGGGCGTGGCGGCGGCGCTGGCGGCGTTGCGGGAAGGATTGCGGGTCGTCCTCACCGAGCCCACCGACTGGATCGGCGGGCAGCTCACCAGCCAGGCCGTGCCGCCGGACGAGCACCCCTGGGTCGAGCAGTTCGGGTCGTCGCTGAGCTATCGCGCATACCGCTCGTGCGTCCGCGAGTACTACAAGAAGCATGCGCCGCTGACCGTCGAGGCCCTCGCGGATCCGTTCCTCAACCCGGGCGGCGGGGGCGTCTCGCGGCTCTGCCACGAGCCCCGCGTCGGGCTGTCGGTCCTCGTCGACATGCTCGCCCCCTACGCCTCGCTCGGGAGGCTCGTCACGCTGCTGGAGCACGAGCCCGTCCGGGCCGAGGTCCACGGCGACCACATCCGCGCCGTCGTCGTCCGGAACCGTCGCACCGGGGGCGAGGCGACGCTGACGGCCCCGTACTTCCTCGACGCGACCGAGCTGGGCGACCTCCTGCCGATGGCCGGCGTCGAGCACGTCGTCGGGGCCGAGTCGCGGGCCGAGACCGGCGAGCCCCACGCCCTGGAGACGGCCGACCCGGGCGTCCAGCAGGCGTTCACCGTCTGCTTCCCGATCGAGCACCGCCCCGGCGAGGATCACACGATCGACAGGCCCGAGGAGTACGCCTTCTGGCGCGACTACGCCCCGGAATTGTCGCCGCCCTGGCCCGGGAAGCTCCTGGACCTGAGCTACACCCACCCGATCACCCTCAAGCCCAACAACCAGGGCTTCGACCCCGTGAAGGGGACCGGCCTCTGGCGCTACCGCCGGATCCTCGACCCCTCCATCTACCGCCCCGGCGCGTACGACGGCGGCGGCGTGACGCTGGTCAACTGGCCCCAGAACGACTACCTCCTCGGCCCGCTCGTCGCCGAGGGCCAGACGGCCGAGCAGGCCGAGGCGCACGTCAAGCGGGCCAAGCAACTGAGCCTGTCCCTCCTCTACTGGTTGCAGACCGAATGCCCCCGGCCCGACGGCGGCGCCGGCTGGAAGGGGCTGCGGCTCCGGCCCGACATGGTCGGCACCGACGACGGGCTCGCCAAGGCCCCGTACATCCGCGAGTCCCGGCGCATCAAGGCCGAGTTCACCGTCACCGAGAACCACGTCGGCACCGAGGCCCGTCGCAAGGCCCTCGGCCGCGACGACGTCGACGCCGAGCCGTTCTGGGACTCGGTCGGCGTGGGGAGCTACCGGATCGACCTGCACCCGGCGACGGGCGGCAAGAACTACGTCGACGTCAGCTCGCTGCCGTTCCAGATCCCGCTGGGCTCGCTCCTGCCGATCCGCGTCGAGAACCTGCTGCCGGCGTGCAAGAACCTGGGCGTCACGCACATCTCGAACGGCTGCTACCGCCTGCACCCCGTCGAATGGCTCATCGGCGAGGCCGCCGGCACGCTCGTCGCCCATGCCCTGGCGACGAAGCAGTCGCCCAAGGCCGTCCGCGCCGACCGCAAGCGGTTCGAGGCGTTCCAGAATAAGCTGAAGGCCCGCGGCGTGGACGTCGCGTGGCCGAAGGTCACGCCGCGGTGATCAGGATGGCCCAGGCGAACCTGGAGGGCGGCCAGGCATGAAAATCCGATTCTTACAGCGGTTTTCGATAGAATCATGAACTCACGACACATAGAATGGGATTGAACATTTTACAAGGCGATTGGCCAGGCCGTAAAACGACTAGGCCCGAATTTTAGCGTCGTCCGACTTCTCCCCGTGAATTACTGGAGGTAGCCCGTGTATTCCGGATTGTTCTCACTGATCCCCGCGATCGCCACCCTTCTCGGTCAATCCAATGCCACCTTCTCCCGCGAAACCGAATACGTCATTATCGCTGAGCACTCAAGGCTAGGACTCGACGTCGTAGATGCTGGCGGGGAGATGGCTTTATTGCAGACCGCCGGCTATGGGGGGCAAGCCAATCAGCGGTTCAGGATTATTCCCGCCCACGACGGTTACTACAACATCATAGCGGTCCACAACGATCTCTCCTTCGATGTGAGAGACGCTGGCGGCCAGATGGCGTTAGTCCAGACCGCAGGTCATGGCGGTCAGCCGAATCGAGAGTTTCGGATCATCGACATGGCTCCTCACCGCTTCCGGATTGAAGCAAGGCACAGCGGGAAGTCATTCGACGTTCGCGGCGCAGGAGGACAGTTGTCGCTTCTCCAGACGACTGGTTACGGCGACCAACCGAATCAACGGTGGCTGATCATTCCCACCAACCCGGCAATACGAGCTGGAAAGGAGGTGCAGGTACGTGTGGTCCTCGACTCACTCGAGTGCAAATCGACTTCCGAGGGAAATCAACCCGAAGATGTCTGGTTCACCATATCGAAAACTCAAAGTTTTGGTGGCAACCAACCTCGAATCTTTCGAGACAAGCAATTGGACAATATTCAAGGCGGCGGCAAGCGCAACCTAAATGAGACCGCATTAAATTATTTTCTAGCCCCGGGCGAAGCCGTTCGATTTCAGATTACTGCCCGTGCTGCACGAAGACGCAGGATAGAAACCACCATGCAGCCTCAGCCATCGGAGCCGGGGCAACCTCTCAAACCATCCGTCCCCGTCGAAACGGTCACGCCAAGGGGGCCAGAACGGATCATCGGTGGATTCGAAATCGTTGCTGAGTGTACCCACGACGGGGAACCCGTTACCTCGTTTCGGCCTTTCGAAAACACTCAAGGGGTCAATGGCGACATATTTCTCAACGGGGGCAGAAGCAGCTATTTATTACGTGTTTCTGTGCATGCCGACCCTGGTTGGAATGGGGGGCGCGGGCTCGTCCTCCATCCTCGATGACGCTTGGGATTCCCTCCGTCTCTACTTAGTTAGGGCTCGGTGCCCAGTTGGGGCCAAACCGAATTCTGCCTTCAGGCCGATGGCCTTCCGCTCGCGTTGATGATCCTGCTTTAACTAGGGCCTGTTGACGGTTCGGCCGTAAATCACATGGATTCCAGGATTTGCGGCTAGAGCGGCAGGGTCGCCCCGATGTCATAAGCGTCG
>MKTT01000006.1 GCA_001898385.1 Planctomycetales bacterium 71-10 | reverse complement strand
CCCTCTGCTGCACCTGGTACAGCGACCTCTTCGACGCTTACTGGAAGGCCGCCGCGGGCTGACGACCGGATTCCGTTACCGCACCCCCTCCCAGGGCCCGCGTTGAACGCCGTCTTGACGCCCCGGCCGCCGTCGCTATAATCATTGTCTCGCGTGACATCCCCAATCGGGTCACGCCCTGCCACCTTAGCTCAGCTGGTAGAGCGCAGCTTTCGTAAAGCTGAAGTCCAGGGTTCGAGTCCCTGAGGTGGCTTCCTGACTCCTTCGCCATCCCCGACGCGGTGAAGCCCAATAGGAGCCAGGCAAGGCAGAGGCAGGTTCGTTGGGCTGGTCGCCTTGCGCCCACAAGCGTATACTCCACCAGACGGTCGACCTTTTTTCTGCCCTGATCGGCCGATGGGTCTCCAAAATTTCACTCCCATCTGTCGTTCATTAGCCACCCATTTGAACGGTGCCTTCGAGAACGAGCGAGGTTGCTTTGGACTGCAGCTTTACGAAAGCTGAGCTCTAAAGTTCCACCTCCTGAATCCCTGCGCCAACCATTCGAAGAACCGCTCAACCCACCCATGCGACCCACGGGCCATTCGAGGTCGGCTGGCCGATCCTAGTCCACCCCGACGGTCGACGCTGCGGCCTTGCGGGGCTGGGACCCGCGGGTTCTGATGGATGGGGTGGGAGACCCATGAGCTGGTTCCGAAAGCCCCGCCCCTGCCGCACGTCGCCGACGGCCGCCGTGGAGGCGATCACCGATCCGGACACGCCCTGCGACGGCCTGGTGCTGGTCGCCGACGGCATCGGCGGGCTCGACATGTGCGGCCGGGCCCTGGCGCGCGTGGTGAAGGCGTCGGGCCTGGGCTACACGACGTGGACCGTCCGCTGGTGCCACGGCGTCGGCCGGTGGTACTCCGACCTGACCAACGCCGCCGACTGCGAGGCCCGCGCCGCGGACGTCGCGGAGACGATCCGGCTGTTCCGCGACAGGCGGCCGGACGTGCCGATCTTCCTCGTCGGCAAGTCCGGCGGCTGCGCCGTGATGGTCAAGGCGCTGGAGAGGTTGGCGGGGCCGGAGGTCGAGCGGGCCGTCCTGCTGGCGCCGGCGCTGTCGCCGGGCTACGACCTGACGCGGGCGCTGGGGAAGGTCCGTGCGGAGATCGTGGTCTACTGGTCGCCGCTGGACGTCTTCTTCCTGGGGTTGGGGACGGGCGTGTTCGGGACGTCGGACCGGGTGCGGGGCCGGGGCGCGGGGTTGGTCGGGTTCCGGACGCCGTCGCCGGGGGACGACCCCGCGCGGCTGGCGGCCTACCGCAAGCTCCGCCAGGTGCGCTGGGCGTTCGGCATGAGCGCGACGGGGTATCTCGGCGGCCACCTGGGTCCGGATTCGCCGCTGTTCCTGACACGGTACGTCGTGCCCTTGCTGCGGGTTGCGACGCCGGCCGGAGGTTGAATCGCGGCCCCGGGTCAAGCCGCCGCGCGGGGCGGACCGATAGGATTAGGGCCGCCCGAGCGACCAGGCTTCGGGACGGCATCACCCCTTCGCGGACCCGATCCGAGCGTCGGGAGCGCAGCCTTGCGGCGAGTCGCCGAAGGGCCCCGCTCCGGACGCTCGTCCCGTCGCGGGGCCGGGACGGTTTCACGACCCGTCCCGGCCGCCGCGGCCACGGGCCGGTCCGCGCGAACGTGCGCCGTGATCCGCACCGCGCGGCGGCCCCCGCCTCCTCAGGAGACGACCCACCCATCCGCCGCCCCTTGCAACGGGGTGTCGGGGGCCGCCCGCACCGCCTCTCCCCATCCTCCGACGCAGAGATCCGGGACGAAGCCGAATCCGCGGCCTCATCGCTCACCGACGAGTCTTCGTCGTCCTCAGCCATCAAGGTCGAACGTAGACCCGTCCGGGAACTCGGCGATCGCCCTCAGCGTCCCTCCCATCGCCCCGACGTAACGGCGGAGTTTCTCGGCCTCGAGCCGAAGCAACTCCGCCCGATACTCGTGGGACAGGGTGGTCAACTTCGCCCTGTAACCGTCCGTCGCTCGCGTCGAGTCGTCGGCATCCCGCAGTTCAACGAACACGCCGTCTTCGGCCTTCAGCCGGGCCGCTTCGTCTGCGATGGCAGCCCGCTGCTCGGGCGACTCCTTCGCCAGGACGTCCTCATATCGAACCCCCATGTCATGAACTCCCTAGATGAGGGCGGAATCGGTCGTCGGCCACCCGGATGGACCGCTTATACCACCTTTCATCCCCGCCTTATCTCCCCCCACCAGCAAGACGGCCCTCCGAGAAGGGTCGAAGGCGAACAGGATTCGCCAAGGTTGCCCGCCGCATTGGATCCGCAGTTCTTTCATACTTATTGAACGCGGAGCCCTTGACCGTGTCCACGTTCGGACGTCCGAGATTCGGACCTTCATCCCTCAACAGGTCGACTTTTGCAAGGATGGCCCTCCCGACGGCGTCGGCGAACGCCTGGAATTCCGCTTCGAAATCGGCATCGAAGATGACTTCCCACATCATTCGCCTCCCATGACCGGCCTTCTACCGCGGCGCAGGAGCGGGCGCCGGTCGCAGCATCTGGGGAGTCGACTATAAGGCGGGGTCGTCGCTATTCGCCGGAGTGCCTGGAAGGACGCGAGAGGCCACCGCCCCGACTACCCCCGCGGATGCCTGCCGATCCTCCCGGTCGAGGGAGGTGGGTCGTCGAAGCCTTGACCGGGCGGGGCGGTTGTCGGATAAGGGATGTTAACCCAAACGGCGCCCCCGCACGGCCGCTCGCGATCGCGAGGCCGATCGGGACGCGGCCGCAGGCCGGGTGCAGTCGCCCCGCCTCGGCCCCGGAGACGCCCCGCCGGGGCCGCACGGCCTCCGGCCATCGGCCGGGCTCGCCCGCATCGCGACGGGACGGGCCGCCAGACCAATCAGGAATCCGAGGAGTTCTATGAGTAAGTCGATCGCAGCGATCGCCCAGGTCAAGGGCCGCGAGATCCTGGACAGCCGCGGCAACCCGACCGTCGAGGTGGACGTGATCCTGGCCGACGGCACGCTCGGCCGCGCGGCCGTCCCCTCCGGGGCGAGCACCGGCATCTACGAGGCCGTCGAGCTGCGCGACGGCGACAAGAAGCGGTACCTCGGCAAGGGCGTCTCCAAGGCCGTCGCCAACGTCAACGGCGCGCTGGCCAAGGTCGTCGTCGGCCGGGATCCGGCCGACCAACTCGGCCTGGACCGGGCGATGATCGAGGCCGACGGCACGCCCAACAAGGGGAACCTGGGCGCCAATGCCATCCTGGGCGTCAGCCTGGCCGCCGCCAAGGCCGCCGCCGCCGCCCACGGCCTGCCCCTCTACCGCTACATCGGCGGGGCCAACGCCCACGTCCTCCCCGTCCCGATGGCCAACATCATCAACGGCGGCAAGCACGCCGACAACAAGATCGACTTCCAGGAATTCATGATCATGCCCGTGGGAGCCGAGAGCTTCTCCGAGGGCATCCGGGTCGTCGCCGAGATCTTCCACACCCTCAAGTCGGTGCTGAAGAAGGCCGGCCACAACACCAACGTCGGCGACGAGGGCGGCTTCGCCCCCAACCTCGACAACGAGGAGGCGATCCAGTACATCCTCGACGCCACCGCCAAGGCCGGCTACGAGCCCGGCCGCGACAAGGACGTCGCCATCGCGCTGGACTGCGCCAGCTCCGAGCTGTTCGACGAGGGCGACAAGAAGGGCTACAAGTTCTGGAAGTCCGCCCCGGACAAGCTCTTCTCCAGCCGCCAGATGATCGACCTGTTCGCCGACTGGGTCGCCAAGTACCCGATCATCTCGATCGAGGACCCGCTCGACCAGGACGACTGGGCCGGCTACACCGAGTTCACGAAGGAGCTGGGCGGCAAGGTGCAGATCGTGGGCGACGACTTCTTCGTCACCAACACCGAGCGCCTGGCCCGCGGGATCCAGGAGAAGGCGACCAACAGCATCCTCATCAAGGTGAACCAGATCGGCACCCTGAGCGAGACGCTGGCGGCGATCGACATGGCCCACCGCGCCGGCTACACGTCGGTCATCAGCCACCGCTCCGGCGAGACCGAGGACGCGACGATCGCCGACATCGCCGTCGCCACCAACGCCGGCCAGATCAAGACCGGCTCCGCCAGCCGCTCCGACCGCATCGCCAAGTACAACCAACTCCTCCGCATCGAGGGCGAGCTGGGCAAGGACGCCGTCTACGGCCCCGGCCCCAAGGCCGGAGCCTGACGCGAGCCGCGGCCCCGGCGCGGGATTCATCCCCGCGCCGGGGTCATTCCCCCGGATCCTCAAGCGGCCTCATCAGGTCGCGGAAGCGTTCGAGGTGGGCGACCGCCTCGGGCGAATCGGCCAGGTCCCGGCGCTCCTCGGGGTCCGCGACCAGGTCGTACAACTCCTCGCGGCCGTCGCCGTTGACGATGTAGGCGTGGCGGTCGGTCACCAGCGACCGCATCATCCCGAGCCGCGCGGGGGCCTCGCCGGCCTCGTCCGGGACGGCCTCGGCGCGGTCCAGCTCGGTCAGGACCGGGGCGGGCTCGTCGTGCGCGCCCTCGGCCCATGCGGAGGCCAGAGACTCGCCGGGGAACGGCCCCGCCGCGGCCGGTCCGCCATCGACGAGGCCGAGGATCGTCGGCGCGACGTCGCGGAGGCTGGCGGGCTGCGAGACGGTCGCGTTTCGCGGCGCCTTCCCCGGGGCGACGACGATCATCGGGACCTGCGTCTCCATGCGATACAGGCTCAGCCCGTGGCCGTTCAGGCCGTGCTCGCCGAAGCCCTCGCCGTGGTCGGCCGTCACCACGAAGATCGTCCGCTCGCGCTCGCCCCGGCGCTCCAACTCGCCCAGGAATCGGCCGAGCTGGTCGTCGAGGTAGGCCAGGCAGTCGTCATAGGCGTCCCGGGCGGCCTGCGGTCCCATCGCCCCGGGCGTCGAATAGCGGTGCTCGGCCCCGGCCGGCGGGACGTAGGGGTCGTGGGCGTCGAAGTAGTTGAGGAAGAGGAAGAACGGCCGGTCGCCGCGGCCGTCGAGCCACGCCAGCGCATCCCGGCCGATCATCTCGGCCGACTTGCGATACTGATATCGCCCCCGCCCGACCGCGGCCTCGATCAGCTTCGACCCCAGGCGCGACGTCGCGAGCGATCGCCCCAGCCGCGACCCGCGCAGGACCTCCAGGGGCGTGATGCGATCGTTCTCGTAGAAGTCCTCGTAATGCTCGAAACCCCGGGCGAGGCCGTACCAGGCGTTGCAGTTCTCGGTGTTGGCGACGAACCCGGCCGTCGCATAGCCCCGGCCGGCCATCTCCTCCGCCAGCGTCGGGAACGTCCCGTCGAGCGGCCGGCCGACGTCCGCCGACAGCTCCGACGGCCAGCGCCCCGTGAACAGCGAGGCGTGCGCCGGGAGCGTCCACGAGGCCGTCGAGCGGGCGTTGCGGAACAGGACCCCCTCGCGGGCCAGCTTCGCGAGGTTCGGCGTGACGTCCCGCGCCGAGCCGTAAGGCGTCAGCGAATCGGCCCGGACGGTGTCCAGCACGATGAGGACGACGTTGGGGGCGTCGGGCTTCGGCGGCGAGGTCGCCGCTCGACGGTCGACCGTCGAGGCCGCCGCGGTCAGGGCCACGACCGCGAGGCCGATCGGCGTCGTGATGCGGACGAGCCGGCGGAACCCCTCCGGCCGGCCCAGCGCCGCCCGCGCCCCCATCGTGGCCAGGCCGCCGGCCAGAACGATCCGGGCGAGCCCGTGGACGCCGGGCGCCGCCAGGGCCAGCGACCACCCGACTCCCGCGGCATACAGCCAGATCGCCGCCCTCCCGGGCCGACGCCGAAGGACAGCCGAGGCCGCGATCAGCAGTATGGCCGCCGCGGTCGCCATCGCGAGGTAACAGGCCGGCGTCAGCCAGGCGTGGTGCCGGTTCGTGCGGAGTGTGTCGTAGGTGATCACCCCCGCCCACCTCGCCGCGGCCAGCCCGCCGATCACTTCCAGGAGCCCGGCGACCAGGCCGAACCAAAGCCCGATCAGCAGGAGATCCATCGGCCCGAACTGGGCCTCGTCGCGTCCACGGGCGACGCGCGAGGGCGAAAGAGGGGCGTCGGTCATCGTCATCCTCCTTGATCTCGGGCCGGCGACGACGCATCCTGCGTCGCCAGGGCTAACTCTGCCCTACGACTTTCCATCAGCGACGGCCAGAGGAAGCGAGCGCCATAAATTCGATTTAATCCACGGGCCGCCCCGACGCGCGGGGATTTCGCCGCGGGGGAATCCGGGTAGGTCGTGGCGATGGCTCGCGGGGGAGGCTAGATTCGAGGAATTGCGCCCGCGCGCCGGACGGGCAGGCCACCGTCGGCGTCCTCGCGGGCGATCCGCCCGGAGGCCCGAGAATGTCCCGCGAAAATCGACGTGGATTCCTGACCCGGTCCCTGCTCGCCGCCGCCGCGCCGGCCGTGCTGCGGCCCTCGACGGCGCGGGCCATCCCGCCCGTCTTCCACAGGCGTCCCAGCCACCTGAAGTTGAGCGTGGCGGCGTACTCGTACCGCCAGATGCTGACCGCCAAGCCGCCGACGATGGACATGTTCGGGTTCGTGGACCTGGCCGCGGACCTGGGGTTCGACGCCGTGGAGCCGACCTCGTACTACTTCCCGGTCGACGCCGACGACGCCTACTTCGCCCGTTGGAAGCGGCACGCGTTCCTGCAAGGGATGGACGTCTCCGGCACGGCCATCGGCAACAACTTCTGCGTGCCGTCCGGGCCGAAGCGCGACGAGCAGATCGCGCTGACGAAGAAATGGATCGACCGCGCCGCGGCCATCGGGGCGCCGGTGATCCGCACGTTCGCCGGGACGGTCCCCAAGGACGCGACCGAGGACGCCGCGTTCGGCTGGGTCGTCGAGTGCTACAACGAGGTGCTCCCCCACGCCGAGGCCAGGGGGGTGGTCCTGGCCGTCGAGAACCACGGCGGCATCACCGCCACGCCGCAGCAGCTCCTCCGCATAATCGAGGCGATCGACCACAAGAACTTCGGCGTGAACCTCGACACGGCCAACTTCCGCACCGAGGACCCTTACGCCGACCTGGCGCTCCTCGCCCCCTACGCCGTCAACGTCCAGGTGAAGACCGAGATCCACCCCAAGGGCCGGCCCACCGAGGACGTCGACTTCGGCAAGATCGTCGACATGCTCCGCCACGCCCTCTACTCCGGCTACGTCGTGCTGGAGTACGAGGCCAAAGAGGACGTCCTCACCGCCATGCCGTACCATGTCGCCAAGCTCCGGAAGCTCCTCTGATCCGGGCCGGCTCGGGAGGGGCCGTCGCCGGCGTCGCGACGCGCCCCTCGGATCAGAGCGCCTTCAGGTACGCGACGAGGTCCGCAAGCTCCTGCTCGCTGAGGGTCTCGCCGCCGACCATCTCCGGGGCGTGGGGGCCGGAGAGGGCGTCGCGGAGGGTGGCGGCGCGGGCGTCGTGGAGGTAGGGGTACTTGTCATAGACGCCGAGGAGCGAGGGGGGGTTGTAGCCCTCGTAGGCGTCGTCGGGCTCCTCCAGGCCGACGACGTGGACCTTGCCGTCGGTGAACTCCGGGCCCTTGTGGCAGGTGGCGCAGGCGGCCTTGGCGGACCGGAACAAGGCCTCGCCGCGGGTGGCCTCGGGCGTGAGGGAGCCGTCGGGGTTGCGGTGCGGGTTGCGGGGGAACTCCAGGGTCTCCAGGTACGCCACCACCGCGCGGGCCTCCTCGTCGGTCGGCCTCGTCCCCTGCATGCTCTTGGTGAACGATTCCACCGTGGCCTGTTCGAGGCTCGTCTGCCAGCCGTGCCAGGTCCAGGGGGCGGTCCGCGTCACGCGCCGGAGGGTGGGGGACTTCTTGCGGCTGCGCTCGTGGTTGTTGCTGAGGTCCTGGCGGCCGTCGTTGAGCGTGTCCCAGTGCAGGCCGTTGGTGTGGCCGTCGCTGTGGCAGGTGTTGCAGCTATACCACTGGTTGAACGACCGGGTCGCGTCGTGGAACAGGACCTCCCCCCGGCGGGCGAGGGAGGGCGTCTCGGGCGAGCCCAGCGGGATCGTCGCGACGAGGCTCGCGGACTCGGCGTCGACGACCTGGACGGAATCGCCGAGGTAGTTGGCGACGTACAACGTCCTGGCGTCGGCCGCGAACGCGAGTTCGGTCGGCCGCCCGCCCAGCTCCAGGCGCCGGAAGCGGCCGGTCTCGTCGTTGAGCAGGTCGGGCTGCATGAGGTCGCGCGAGCCGTCGACGCGCCAGGGGAACCGCTCCGGCGCGGCCCGGAAGATCATGAGTTCATGCGTCCCGCCCAGGGAGACGACGATGTATTTCCCGTCGCGGCCGACCGCGACGCCGTGGGCGTCGGCCCCGGCGCGGCCGCGGGGATCCAGGCTGATCGTCGCGTAGGGCTGCGGCTCCTTCAGGTCGATCCGCGTGAGCCGCTGGCCGAGGACCCACCCCTGGTCGATGTTGTTGCGGGTGGTGGCGAACTGGCGGTCCTTCATGTTGGCGAGGTAGGCGTACCGGCCGTCGGCCGCGACCGTGACCTGCCGCAGGTTCTCGCCCTCGACCGGCACGTCCTTGAGCACGCGGAAGCCGGCGACATCGACCACGGAGACCCCGCGGGAGCGGGCGTTGCTCACGACGAGCGTGCCGCCGTCGGGCGACAGGGCCAGCGAGCGGGGCTCGCGGCCGACGGGGAGGCGGCCCGTCACCTGGCGCTCGTCCAGGTCGACCCGCGCCACCTCGTCGGCCGCGCCGACGGCGACGTAGGCGGTCCTGCCGTCGGGCGCGATCGCCACGCCTCGGGGTTCGGGGCCGACCTCGACCCGGCCGACGACGGCGAGCTTGTCGTCCTTCGCCTCCAGCACGGCGACGTCGTAGCCGTACCAGTTCGCGACGACCGCGCGGCGGCCGTCGGGAGCGAACGCCACGCCGGCCGGCTTCTCGCCCACCGAGACCTCGTCGAGCACCTTGCGGGCCTCGACGTCGACCAGGCTGACGGTCCCCGCCGTCTGGTTCGCCGTCAGCAGCCGCTTGCCGTCGGCCGACAGGGCCAGGGCGATCGGCGAACGATGCGGGACGGTCGCGGGCCCCTCCCCGCCGGCGAGGCACGGCAGGGCGGCGATCGCGAGCGTGACGAGCGTCGGGCGGCCGATCTTCCTCATGGCGGGGGCTCCGTCGCGCGGGGATGTCGGGGTGAGGGTCGTCACATGCGGTCGACGACGTCGATGCCCAGGATGCTCAGGCCGTGCTTGAGCGTCTGCGCCGTCAGGTCACAGAGGGCCAGGCGGCTGTCGCGACGTTCGTCGGACTCGGCCTTCAGCACGGGGCATCCCTCGTAGAACGTGCTGTAGGCGTTGGCCAGGTCGAACAGGTAGTCCGTCAGGATGTTCGGCTTCAGCTCCGAGGCGGCCAGCTCCAGGACCTCCGGCAGCCGCAGGACGCGCACGGCCAGCCCGCGCTCGGCGGGGTGGGAGAGGAGGATGGCCGGGGCGCGGTCTCGGATGGACTCCGACGACACGCCCCCCTTGCGGAGGATGCTCTGGATCCGGGCGTAGGCGTACTGGAGGTAGGTCGCCGTGTTGCCGTTCATCGCCAGCATCTTGGACCAGTCGAAGACGTAGTCGGAGATGCGGTTCTGGGACAGGTCGGCGTACTTCACCGCGCCCAGGCCGACGATCTCGGCGATGCGGGCGCGGTCGTCCGGCTCGATGTCCGGGCTGTTGGCGTCGACGACCTTGCGGGCCTCGGCGACGGCCTCGTCCAGCAGCGATTCCAGGCCGACGACGTCGCCGTCGCGGGTCTTGTAAGGCCGGCGGTCGGCCCCCATGATCGTGCCGAACGCGACGTGCTGGAGGTCGACCTTGCCGTACCCCCAGCGGCGAGCGACGGCGAACAGCTGCTTGAAGTGGTCGGCCTGGCGGGCGTCCACGACGTAGAGGGCCTGGTCGGGATCCCAGGTCTGCTCGCGGTATCGGATCGTGGCCAGGTCGGTCGTGCCGTAGTTGAACGCGCCGTCGCGCTTGCGGACGATGAACGGGGCCTTGATCCCCTCGACGAACGCGACGACGGCGCCCTCGCTGGTCTCGGCGATCCCCTTCGCCTCCAGGTCGGAGACGACGTCGGCGAGCATGGGGTCGTAGAAGCTCTCGCCCAGCTCGACGTCGAAGCGGACGCCCAGCCGGTCGTACATCGCGTGCAGCGCCTTGAGGCAGTGGGGCATGAACTGCGCCCACAGGTCGCGGTTCTCGGCGTCGCCGGCGTGGAGTTTGGCCGTCTCGGCCCGCGCGGCGGACTCGACATCCCTGTCGCCTTCCTTGATCTTCGACGAGGCCAGGCGGTACAGGCGGGACAGCTCGGCGACGGGGTCGACGTCGTAGGCGGCCTGGTCGCGGTGGTTCTTCCAGCCCCAGAGGATCATGCCGAACTGCGCGCCCCAGTCGCCCAGGTGGTTGTCGCGGACGACCGTGTGGCCCAGGGCCTCGAAGATCCGCGCCAGGCTGTCGCCGATCACGGTCGACCGCAGGTGGCCGACGTGCATGGGCTTGGCGACGTTGGGCGAGGAGAAGTCGATCACGACGGTCTTCTTCGCCTCCGGCGCGGTCAGGCCGTGGGCCGGGTCGCGCAGCAGCTCGGCGACCTGGGCCGTCAGCCATTCGTCGTGCAGGCGGACGTTGAGGAAGCCGGGGCCGGCGACCTCGGGCTTGCCGGCGAGCGGCTCCAGGTCGACGGCCTCGGCGACGGCGACGGCCACCTCGCGCGGGTTCTTCTTCAGGCTCTTGGCGACGGCCATGCAGCCGTTGGCCTGATAATCGCCGAATTTGGGGTCGCCGGCCGGGCGGACGGCGGCGGCGAAGGCCGAGGGGTCGCCCCCTTCGGGCGTGGCGGCGGCGAAGGCGGCGCGCAGGCGGTTCAGGACGTTCATGGGGCGGGGTCCGGGTCGGGTCGATTCCGATTCGATGCGGCGGGGGGGTCAGGCCGGGGTCTCGGAGGGCGGGGGCTCCGGGCTGGCCGCGTCGGCGGCGGCCGGCGCGGGCTCGTCGCGCCAGGGGATTTGGGGGGCGTCGCCCCAGATCTCTTCCAGGGCGTAATACGTCCGCCCCTCGCCCGAGAAGATGTGGACGACGAAGTCGCCGTAGTCGATCAGGATCCAGGATCCTTCCTCCTCGCCCTCCATCCCCAGCTTGCGCTCGCCGCGCTTCTTCATCTCGGCGTCGATGTCGCCGGCAATGGCGTTGGCCTGCCGGCGCGAGGCGGCGGTGGCGATGACGAAGTAGTCCAGCAGCGGCGTGGCCTTGCGCAGGTCCAGCAGCAGGATATCCTTGGCGCGGTTCTCGTGCGCGATGCCGGCGGCGACCCTGGCGTGCTCCAGGGCCTTGGCCAGCCGGTCCGGATTCCGCCGCTCGACGGCCTCCGGGACGGACTCGTCCTGGGCCTCGCGGATCGACCGCGTCTTGATCGCGCGGGTGCGGGCCGTCGGCGACGAGGGCTCGGGCGTCGGGGCGGCGGTCGTTTCGTTCTCGGACATTCCGGCTTCCTGAGGTCTGGAGAGGGCTTCGATCCCGGCCGCGGGCTCGTCGAAGACGGACGCGCGGGGTCGTCCCGGGTTCGCGACGCCCCGCGAAGTCGCCACTCCAGATTATACGAAACCGCCCCCGCCTGGCCACCGGATGGGCCGGAAGCGGGGGCGGGCGCGAGGCTCAGGGCCGCGGCTCGCCCGGGATCGGGCCGCGGGTCTTCGTCTGGAGACGGCCGATGTACATATCCGAGGCGACGTAGAGGACGCTCCCGTCCTCGGCCCAGGCGCAGTTGCCGCAGGCCTCGCCGGTGGCGAGCGTCCCCAGGTGCTTGCCGTCGGGCGAGAAGATCAGGACGCCGCCCGGCCCGGTCGCGAAGACGTTCCCGGCGTTATCGACCTTCAGACCGTCGGGGAGGCCCTTGAACTTGCCGACCCGCGACGTGACGTCGGCGAAGAGCTTGCCCGGCTTCAGCGTGCCGTCGTCGGCGACCGGGTAGGCCATCCAGATCGCCCGCTTGAAGTCGGAGTTGGCGACGTACAGCGTCTTCTCGTCGGGCGAGAAGGCCAGGCCGTTGGGGAAGCCCAGCTCGCGGGTCAGGAGCGTCACCTTGCCGTCGGCCGACCGTCGGTAGACGCCGCTGAAGGCCAGTTCCTTCCCCTGGTCGTGGTTCTCGCCCAGCAGGCCGTACGGGGGGTCGGTGAAGTAGACGTCGCCGTTGGACTTGACGACGACGTCGTTGGGGCTGTTGAACCGCTTCCCCTCGAACTTGTCGGCCAGGGTCTCGAACGATCCGTCGGCCTTGAGCCGGGCGATGCGGCGGTCGCCGTGCTGGCAGAGGATCAGCGAGCCGTCATGGTCGAACGTCAGCCCGTTCGAGCCCGGCTCGCCGCCGCGGGGGGTCGACCCGGTGTAGCCGCTGGGCTTGAGGAAGACGGACGTCCCGCCGGCCTTCGTCCACTGGTGGACGACGTTCTCCTTGGTGTCGGAGAAGAGGAGGCGGCCGCCGGCCTGATCCCACACGGTCCCCTCGGCCCAGTCGAAGCCCTCGGCCACGCGCTCGACATGGGCGTCGGGGGCGATGAGCGCCTCCAGGGCCGGGTCGAGGCGCTCGATCGTCCCGAGGATGGGCGGCGTCTGCGCCCGGGCGTCGGCGACGCCGAGGGCGAGGAGGGTCGCCGCGCCCGCGAGGAGGGCGGTGCGGCGGGTGGTGGGT
Organism: Planctomycetales bacterium 71-10; assembly: GCA_001898385.1. Lineage (GTDB taxonomy): Bacteria > Planctomycetota > Planctomycetia > Isosphaerales > Isosphaeraceae > Paludisphaera. The sequence continues at coordinate 16,449 of MKTT01000006.1, read as the reverse complement.
CGTCGGGGCTCGGTCATCGTTCGGCGTCTCCCGGGTGTTGGGCCCTGGCCGAGGGCCGTCGGTCCCGAAGCTATCCGATGGGCCGGCCCCCCGCAACGCGCCGGTCAGCGGGCGGGGCGCGTCCGGTCGACGCTCCGCGGGTCGTCCGGGTCGGCCCGCCAGGGCGGGTGAGGGAAATGCGCCACGAAGTCGCCGTTGTACGAGGCCGCCGCCTCCCTGAAGACGATCCGGCCGATGGTCCGCCAGCCCTCGATCCGGACGCGCTGGAGGAACACGCCCCGGGCGTGGCCCCGGTCGGCGACCTGGATCTCGAACGTCAGCGTCCGCAGCGGGATGGGATAGCCCGGGTCGTAGATCTGGCCCAGGACCTCGTGGCGGAAGTCCAGGTCGTCCCCCGGGATCCTCGGCTGCCCCGGGGCGACCGTCAGCCGCATGAAGATCGGCGTGCGGGTCGGGACGCCCTCGGGCTTGCCCAGCTCGGCGATCTCGTAGAGCTGGCGGATCGTCGGGAACGGGTTGGCCCGCCTGAAGGCCAGGCCGGTGGCGAGCAGGACCGGCAGGGCCCAGCCGCGGCGGTGGGGGGTGGTGTCCGGCGCGTTGCGCAGCTCGGCGTCGTTGATGAACGGCGTATCCTTGCCGCCGATGTCCTCCTGGGTGATGAAGCTCGCGGTCGGCAGCCGGTCGCGATGCTTCCGGTCCGTGGTCGGGTAGATCCGGCCGACCAGCGAGAGCGACCGCCAGCGCCCGCGGCGGGTCTCGGTGCAACAAGTCGAATAGCGGCCGACGACCAGGCCCTTCGATCCGGGCGCGAAGTAGCCCGTATACTGCGCACCGTCGTAGGCCGGGTCGATCTCCCACGTCCCGAAGAGGCAGACGCCGTTGGGGTGGAGGAGCCGGCGGAAGCCGCGGCGGTCGGGGCCCCAGCGGAGGTCGGCGCGGGTGTTGACGGCCCGCCGCGCCGCTTGCAGGAAGCCCCAGCGCCGGCCGAAGGGCAGGACCCCGCGCAGGACCCGCCGGAGCGAGACCCGATAGACGGGGAGGCGGGTGTCGCAGCCCCACGTCCGGTAATACGTGTTGGCGAAGACGGCGTCGCGGACCTCGGCGAAGCGCGAGCCCCGGGCTCGCTCGTCGTCGGGGGTCGCCCCCTGGGGGCCGTTGAATTCGGGGTCGAAGTTCATGGCGTTCGGCTCGTCCGGGGCCGCGGGGTTCAGAGTTGATACCGGCGGCGGAGCTTGCGGCGGTGATACCAGTACGCGACGGCCCAGTGCTCCAGGAAGATCGCGACGACGAGCCCGACGCCGATCGCCGCCAACTTCCAGCGGTTCTTCGCGCTCAGGCCGGGCGGCGGCTCGACCTTGCGGTCGGGCCACGGCTCGGCGAGATACGGGAACGTCGGCTGGAACTCCTTGTCGTTCTTCGTGCGCCGGGGCCAGCCGCCGACGTGGTGCGACAGCTCCAGCAGGAGCGTGTCGCCGTGCTGCGCCAGGAGCGCCGCCACGTCGTCGGTGAGCAGGCGGCCGTTCGGGAAACCGACCGGGAACCGCGTGGTGAAGACCATCACGTCCGGGACCTGGTCCCACGCGCGGTAGGCGAACAGGGACTGGACGTTGAACCGCAGCGCGAGATCCCGAATCAGGCTGGGGTCGTGGTGCTCCTCGTGGACCGCCTCCGCGTGCTCGCGGGGGGGGAGGGTGTTGAGGAACTCGAAGCGGGGGTTCTGGGTGCGGAGCGACCGGCCGACCTGGTCGACCTGGCGGGCGCCCTTGTGCGACGTCGCCCAGATCAGCCAGTCCGTCTTCCCGCCGAAGGCCTCGATGGGGATGCTCGCGACCATGGCGACGATGTTGGTCTGGAAGAACGCGGGGAAGATGAACGGGTCGTCGCGGACGCCCGCGTAGCCCTGGATGCGGCCCGGGTCGGCCGGATGCTCCGGATCGAATGCGACCGATTGCGGCAGGCCCGGCGTGCGGAACTCGCGGAGCGAGGCGTCGTCCTTGAGCGTGAACTCCAGGACCGCGTCGTCGCCGATCGTCGTCGGGTCGGGGATCCGTCCGCCGTATCGGGCGCGGGCCTCGGATCCGGTCGGGCGCTTCACCTTCGAGGCGAGCCCCGGCCGCTCGAACATGGAGCCCTCGCCCGGCGCGACGGCCGGCTCCTTCCGCGCGGCGACCTCGTCGTCGGTGTCGTTGAAGTCGACCGTGGTGTGCGTGTCCATGTGGACGCGGTAGGTGTAGGGACCCAGGCTCAGCTTGCCGGTCTCGGTCAGGGCGCGGCGGACGCACAGGACGACGACGAGGCGCTTGATCTTCGCCCGCTGCTCGTCGGTGAGGGGCGGGCGAGGCGACACATCGGGGGTCGCCAGCGAGACGCCGTCCTTGCGCTCGAACGGGAAGGCGGGCGTGCCGTCCTCCAGGGCGGGGAAGACGAAGAGGTCGGTGAGGCCCCCCTCCAGCCGCTCCTTGTTCCAGGGGTCGATCGGGTCGGCGTGGTCCGAGGCCCCGCCCGGGCCCGGCGCGGCCAGGAGGGCCGACAGGGCGACGACGAGGCCGATCCCCGCGGGATGGGCGTGGGACGGTCGCATGGGGGGCTCCGATCTCGTCTCAGGGGATCTTCCAGAACCAGTCCGAGCCGCCGAACAGCTCGCCCGCCGCGTGCTCCCCGAGCCGGCGGTAGCTCTCCCACTGGGCCTCGTCGAAGAACTGGTCGACGGTGCTCTCGTGCGGGAAGTCGCCGTGGAGCGCCTTGTACTCCAGGACGTCCGGGTCCTCGTCGCCGGTGACGCCGGCCTTCAGGTAGAGCAGGTACGAGGGCTCCCCGCCCCGGCCGTAATGGACGCGGAACAGGGTGGCGTGCCTGCGGGAGAGGCCGTCGGCCGAGGGCTTCAGGTCGTCCAGGGCCCCGAGCCTCGCCGCCACCGCGGCCGGCACGAGCCCCGCGTTCATCCAGGCCGTGACCTGCCCCGGCGGGACGGGCTCGACGCGGGCGTCGAAGTCGATCCGGACCTTGCGGATCAATTCGCCCAGGCCGTCCATCGTGTAGGCCGGGTCGGCGCTGGCGTCGCAGACGATCATCCGCGGGACGCGGCGGCGGATCAGCTCGTAGGCTCCCAGGTTTTCGAAGAAGCCGCCGTCGGAGACGTGCCAGTAGCGGCCCCAGGGGCCCGGGTAGAGGGCCAGCCATTCCGACAGCAGGAGCGTCTGCGTCATCAGCGCCCGCGGACCGACGTAGAGGATCCGGCGCAGGAGGCCGACCTCGGGGAAGCCCCGGCGGGCGGCCAGGGCCAGGCCGCTGTCCCACCACCGCCCGGTCCGCAGGTTGGCCAGGCCGAATAGAAGCGACGTCCCCAGCCGGGTCCCCTGCCCCCGCGCCGGGCCGACCGCCGCGCCCGAGAGGGCGACCCATTCGCGCAACGGCAGCATCTCGACCCGGCCGCTCGGCCTCCCCGTCACGTCGAGCGACGGGTGGCCCGAGCCCGGCTGGGCGCCCAGCGTCTCGACCCGGACGCGCCCCCGCGGCCGGCCCGGGGGGTCGGCGTCGCCGCCCCAGGCCGAGTGCCAGCCCACGCCGACGCTCATGCCGATCGGGCTGACGGCCAGGCTCTCCCCCTTGCGGGCGCGGTTGCCCCGCAGGGACGAGAAGTCGACCGTCTGGTTCACCGTCAGGTTGATGAGGTGCAGCGGCCCCCCGGTCTCGTGCGGCCGATACTCCTCCAGCGACGCCACGTCGTCGCCAGCGACGACCTCGGTCACGTCGCCGGCCTCGGGCCGACGCCGCTCCGGGTTCGTCGCCCCCAGGTACGCCCGCGCCAGCCGCGCCGCGTACATCTGGGAGAACGACGATCGGTTCACGAACGTCAGCGCCCCCGGCAGCGCCAGGATCGCCGTGAGGGCCGCCGCGAAGGCCGTGGCCCAGCCCCCCCGCCAGACCGCGGCCCCGCCCCCGTACGCCGCGTGGGCCGCGTACGAGTACAGGATCATCGGCGCCGCGAACAGGGCCGCCGCCAGCAGCCCCGCGCCCACCTGCGCGCGCAGGTCCCGCGAGGACGACGAGTCGTCCCGGCCGCCCCGGCCCGGCAGGAACAGCCCGGCGACCATCCGGACCAGCGGCGCCAGGCCCGCGACCGTGACCAGCAGCGCGGAGAACGTCCAGCCGTACTGGTCCCGCCTCGCCGCGTATCGCTGGAGCGCGAACCCCAGGGCGTCGGCGACGGCCAGCGCGAACGCCCCGGCGGCCAGCGTCAGCGCGAACCCCAGCTCGTACGTCAGGATGTTCCGCGTGCGGAGGCGGCGGGTCGAGACGTCCCCCGCCCCCAGCGCCGCCTCCTGGTTCCTCGCCTTCCGCCACGCCAGCTCGACGTGCCAGAACGCCAGCAGCAGCGACAGCCCCAGCAGCAGCGGCTCGGACGCCAGGCCGCCGGACAGGCCCAGGTAGAGCAGGGTCGCGGCGACCAGGCCCAGCAGCGCCGTCCCCACGCCGTGGAACCGCTCGTGACGCTCCGGCGACACGATCCAGTAGCCCGCGCCCAGCGGGATCACCAGGAGCAGGAGGGCCGCCTCGAACAGGAGGAACCACGGGCTGTAGAAGGGCCCGAGGAGGCTCCGGATCAGGTCCGCGACCGGCGTCCCGCCGCCGCCGATCGTGAACAGCCGCAGGGCCCCGCCGGCCGGGTCGACGAGCGTGTATCGCACGAAGGCCATCGTCCCGAACATCGTGAAGATCAGCAGGCCGACCACCAGGTGGACGCTCAGCAGGTTGCGGAAATAGTTGGCCGCGTTGAGCGTCTCGTCGCCGAGGCCGGCGGGGGCCAGGTAGTTGCTCTGGCGGCGGAGCCAGGCCAGCTCGAACGACGTCGGGTCGGCCAGCTCCCCCTCCACGTGCGCCGGGCCCGGCGGATACGAGACCCCCTCCAGCCCCTGCACCTTCGAGTGCCGCAGGCGGTCGAAGCAGCGGCCCAGGAACGAGCCGATGTAGCCCCCCCCGGAGACCGTCGACAGGAAGTCCACCTTGCGCAGCCGCCGCGCCCGCGCCATCGCCTGGAGCACGCCGAGGTTGAACGTCGCGCTGCGGACCCCGCCCCCGGAGAGGGCCAGTCCCGTCAGGTCCCGCGGCCACTCCCGCGTCTCGGAGCCGACCGTCGCCGGCGGCGGCCCCGCCAGGGAGGCGTCGGGCGACTCGCCGACCCGAGTCCGGCGCGCCCCGATCGCCCCGGACTCGCGGGCGCGGAGGGCCGCCGGGTACTCGACGTCGTCCGGCCCGGTCGTCGCGTCTTCCAGCATCACGTCGGCCGCCTTCTCGGAGGCCATGTAGATGTTCGTGACCAGGAAGTAGCCCGGGATCCGCGGGAAGATCGAGGCGTCCACCACGCGCAGGCCCCGGACCCCCAGCACGCGGAACCGCGAGTCCAGCACGGCCGAGGGATCCTCGTCGGGCCCCATGCGGCAGGTCCCGCAGGCGTGGTGGCCCCACGCCTCGCGCAGGATCCACGTCTTGATCTTCTCGTCGTCGTCCGTCGGCACGTCGACCAGCCCCGGGTGGCATTCCCGCTCGACGTGCAGGCCCGCGTTCCGCGAGATCCCCCGCACGAACTTCACGCCGCGCACCAGGGCCAGCAGGTCCGGGTCCTCGCGGGCTTCGTCCGGCCAGGACGCGTCGGGCTGGTCGGGCTCGTTGAAGTAGCGGAAGTTGATCTCGGGCGTGTCCCGCGGGTCTGCGGAGCGCAGGCGGACGGTCCCGCGGTTGTTCCGCGTCCCCCCTTTGAGGATGACCCAGGTGAACTTGTCGTGCTGATGGCCCACCATCGAGTAGCCGGGCTCGTAGCCGCGGAACGGGAACGGGGCGCCGAAGAGGAACAGGTCGGGCTGGGCCAGCTCGGGGGACGAGCGCTTGAAGATGCCCAGCACGGCCCCGTTGGTGGAGTAGAGCCCGGCCCCCTCCTCGCGCCACTGCCGGAGGTGAGGATCCCAGGAGTTGAGCCCGAGCGTGGCCCCCTTCAGCAGGTCGAACTCGGCCTTCATCTCGCTGATGAGCGAGACCTCGTAGCGGTCCTGGAGGTTGCAGCCGACACCCCGCAGGTCGACGCGCCAGGGGTCGCCGGCGGGCCCCGCGATCGGCCGGGACTCGGCGTCGCGCAGGGCGCACAGGCCGGGGTCGCCGCCGGCCAGGGCGGCGAGCCGGCCGGCGTCGCCGATCCCGGAGAGCATCAGGAGCTGGGGCGTGTTGAACGTCCCGCCGCAGAGGACGACCTCGCCGCCGTCCTTCACGAAGGCTCGCTCCACCTTGCCGGCCGCGCCGCTCGGGTCGACGTGGGCCCGGTAGAGGCGCTCGCCGCGCAGGTATTCGACGCCGATCACCCTCGGGGGCGACGCGGGGTCCCCCGAGCCGTCGCGGTCCGGCTCGGCGAACAGGACGCGGGTGACGAGGCAGTCGGTCCGGATCTCCAGCAGCAGGGGATTCGCCTCGCGGACGGCCAGCAGCCGCTCGCGGGGGCCGGACCGTCGGCCGCGTCGGACGTTCGGCTCCGCGCGGTCCTCGTGGATCGTCGTCCGCTCCCCGCAGACGGCCAGGGGGATCAGGACGACCCCCTCCGGGCTCTCGGCCTGGGTCGTCGCGTGGTTGGGGTCGAGGGCCTGGGAGGCCCGGCCGCGGAGGATCGTCCGGATCCACGTCCAGGCGCGGTCCAGCCCGGCCGACTTCGCCTGCCGCAGCGCCGCCCTGAGCACCCCGATGAGCTGCCGGTCGTTCAGGCCGAGCTGGAGGTCCAGGACGCTGGTGTGCAGCCAGCCGTCGAAGCCGTGCCGGCCGCCGGTGTGGTCGACGTCCTTCCCGATCAGCCACCGGAAGCCGTCGCGGAGCTTGCAGTGCCACGACGTCGCGGGGGGGCGGGGCCGGGGGAGGTACTCGTTGCGCTCCAGCTTCTGGAAGTAGGTCCGCATGGCGGGCGAGCGCCAGGAGTCGTCCTCCAGGTAGTTCGCCAGGTCGTCCCAGTCGGAGTCCGGGCCGGCGATGGTGATCATCGCGTTGTGGACCGTGCAACCCCCGAGCGCCGCGGCGCGGGGGTAGAAGATCCCCGTCCGCTGCGGATCCGGGGGTGCCGGGTCGGACCGCTTCGGGTCGGGCCCGGCCGGGGGGTTCGAGTAGTGCTCGACGAAGAACCGCCAGCTCAGGGCCGGATCCTCCGTCGACGCGGCGTGGAGGCCGGGGACCTGGCTGATCTCCGGCGAATCGGCCGGGCCGCCGTGCGAGCCGGCCTCCAGGACGAGCACCTTCTTCCCCGCCTCGACCAGCCGCGCCGCCAGCGGCCCGCCGCCGGCACCGGAGCCGACGATGATGTAGTCGAACCGCTCGTCCTCGTCTCGCCGGGCGTGCCCCTCGGCCGTCGCCATGTGTCGCCTCGATCTCTTCGACTAACGGACCGGACCGTCCCCGCCGCCGCGCATGCGTTCAGAACGTCTTGAGCAGCTCGATCAGAGCGTCCTTGTCGTCGTCGGTCATCGACTTGAACCAGGGGAAGTCGTGCCCCTTGTCCATGACGAAGTCCGGGCACTTGCTCACCTTCATGAGCGCCGGGGCGACGCGCGACCGGAGGACGTCGCGCATCGCCTCGCCCTCGAGCCCGCCGGACTCGATCTCGCCCAGGGCCTTGGTGGTCTCGACGACGGCCGCCTTGAGGTCGGAACGACTCGCGTCCGGGTTGATGTTCGCCAGCAGATTGACCGGCGTCCCGGCGGGGATGGGCCCCAGGCGGACGTCTCCCAGCCGGCCCACCAGGAACGACATGACGACCGCCAGCCCCACGGCCGCGAGGATCGGCGCGTAGCCGAACGCGAGCCGCCGCTTGAAGCCTCCCCGCCCCTTCATCAGCGCGACCAGCCCGGCCGCCGCCAGGGCCGTCGGAATCCAGAACGCCCAGGGAGACCGGAGCCACGACCGCCCCTCCACCAGCTTCATCAGGATTTCCAGGTTGGTCGTCGCGAGGTAGGGGAGGTGCCGCGCGGGGAGCGTCAGGTAGGACTCCACGGGAGTGCGCCAGATGAGCCCGCGGTCCTGCGCCAGCCGCTCCGGGGTCGCCCCGTTGTAGCTGGAGCTTTGGAGCCGGCGGGCGGGCCAGAGGAGCTTGCGGATGGCGTCGTCGAAGGCCAGCAGCCGGCCGTCGACGGAGGGGTCGGCGTTGTAGAGGCCCAGGCTGTTGTTGTGCAGCAGGGGGGCGGTCGCCCAGATCGAGATCAGCGTCGGCACGCGGTAGAACCCCGGGCCGCCGCCCCCCTCGGGGACGCCCGCCGGGGCCTTGTGACGCGAGGTGTACTCGTCCATCCCCCCCGCCTCGCCCTTGAAGGGGTTGAAGAAGGGGATCGACCCGACCGACGGCAGCTTGCGGTAGTCCTCCGAGCTGAAGTCCTGCCACATGTGGCCCGTCATCGCGTTCGTCGCCATCGCGCGGGCCGAGTTGGTCCCGACGTAGTTGATCGGGACGCGGTAGTCCGTTGAGAGGAAGTTGTCCCGCCAGAACGCCTCCTCCTCGACGACCTTCTCGGCCCACTGGATGTACTCGGCGTCGGCCAGCCAGCGGCCGGGGTCGTGGTCCCAGAACTCGCCGATCGCCGCGTACTTCGCCATCTCCTCCTGGCGCTTCGGCGGCTGGATGCTCGAATGGCAGGCGATGCAGTTGCGGGCGAAGACCTTCCGGCCGCGCGCCAGCTTGCTCATGTCGACCCTCAGGGCGCGCTCGCGGGCCAGGAGCGAGGCGAGCCGCGCCTCGTCCTCGCCGGCCTCGGCCCGGAGGGGGGCCTCGTCGACCTTCGCCGTCCGATCGACCGGCTCGTCGGCGTCGAGGAGGCGCATCGGCGGCGTGATCTTCAGGAAGTAGTCGCGCATCGGGCCGACGCGCGGCTGGGTGGCCATCCAGTAGACGGAGTGGCCCTCGCAGTCGTCGAGCTTGAACGGCTCCTGCTCCTGGAAGCCGACGATCGGCCGATGGATCCGGATCCACTGCTCCCAGTACGACCCGATGTTCAGGTAGACCCGCGCCAGCGCCCCGAAGCCGCCGATCGAGTCCGAGCCGTCCAGCAGGATCCGCGGCACCCGCCTGGGGTCGCCGTTCGACGCCTTCAGCTCGTCGACGCCGGACTTGGGGCACCGCCCCTCCAGGTACTTGGCGACCGCCTTGTAGCTCTCGGACTCCCCGATCTCGGCGTCGGCCCACAGCGAGGGGAGTGACGCGGAGGCGGGCCCCTGGTCCTCCTTCGGCGTCTCCAGCGAGCGCGCCACGCGCTGGGCGAGCCCGAACACCGAGTTCATGGCGTTCGTGTTGTTGATGTTGTCCGACGGGAGCAAGGACGTGTCGATGGTGCCGGGCGGCTGGCTGTCCAGCAGGTGGTAGACGAAGCTGGACTCGTCCAGCAGGTTGCCGAACACCCCGCGGATCCGCAGGTACTGCGCCCCGATGTTCCCCGAGAGGTTCTCCCAGGCCGGGTCGTCGACGTCGCGCGGCGGCTTAAGGGGGTGGAACGACGTGTGGCAGAACGCGCAGCTCATCCCCACGCGGAACGGCCGGATGAGTTCCGGGTTGCTGTAGTATTCGGGATCCTCGTAGTACCGCTTCGCGTCCCAGGCCGCGCGGGCCCTGGCGTCGAACTTCGGGTTCGGGAAGAGGCGGAGCCCGATGACGCCGCTGGACAGGCCGTAGATCTGCGGCGGGGGGGTCGGGACCTTGCCCTCCTCGTCCTCGTAGCCCGGCCCGTAGCCGTATCCCCCCTCGGGGGGCTCCGGGGAGTCGAGGGGGTCGTAGTCGTCGGCCATCTGGCGGCCGAAGGTCTCGCGGAGGTAGGCCGCGCGGGCCTCCCTCCGCTTCGGGTCGGAGGGGACCGCGAGCCGGAGGCCGTAGTCGGTCGGCTCGGGCGCGCCGGGGGCGGCGGTCTCGGGCTCGTTGATGAGGCCGGCGTCGCGGAAGCGGGTCGACCGCAGACGGCCGTCCAGGGCCTTGAGGAGGTCGCTGCCGCCGAAGCTGTTGTTCGCCAGCCAGTCCCAGAAGCCCTCGTTCCCCGCGCACCAGATCATCCAGGTGTTGCGGCCGATCGCTTCCTGGGTCGTGAGCTTGAGCGGCTCCGCCTTGCGATCGGCGGGGCGGCCGGCGCCGGGACGCCGCGAGGTCCTGTCGAGGAGCTGGTCGGGCGTCCCGGACGGCTTCGCGGAGCGGAGGCCGACCGCGTCCATCGTCGGGAAGTAGTCCTTCCGCGGGGCGGCGAAGTCGCCGGCCGCCTCCGCGGGCGACCGGCCGGCGCGGCGGGCGCGGGCCATGGCCTCGTCGTCCACCGCCACGCCCCCGGGCCTGGAGCAGCCGACCCCGACGGCCGCCGCGAGCCACAGCCCCAGCAGCGCCGCCCGGCCCCGCACGACCCCCGAAGCACCCGGCGCGGCGGAACTCATGGCGCGGCTCCCGATGGACTCACGTCGAACGCCCCTCGACGTCCCGTGGTGCGGGCCGCTCGAAGCGGGTCGGATTTCGACACGACTATACGGGATGGGCCGCGAGTCGCTTACATAAAAACTCCAAAAACTGGCGAATCTACGCAATCTGCGCGCGACCACGCCCGGGCGACGCCATGACGTCGCCCGGGCGCTGCAAGGTGGGGGCCGGCCCGGCTCAGGCGACGGCCTTCGTCTCGTCCTCGCCCTCGGCCTCGTCGTGGTAGACGAGCAGGTTGGCCCGGTGGAACTCCTCGTGGGTGACCTCGAACGGGGCTCCGGCGACGGCCCACATCCCCTCGATCACCTCCTCGATCTCCCCCTCGGGCTCGTCCCAGGTGGCGACCATCGTCTCCTCGCCGCGAACCATCACCTCCAGCCCCTGGTCCGTCAGGTAGCCCTCGATCGCGGCGCGATGGGCCGGGTCGACGGTGAAGGTCCAGCGGATCATCTCGATCGTCAGCGTCGTTTCCTCGCTCATGGTCCATCCCCCTCCGTGGATATGGTTGATCCGACGTCCCTCTTCCCATCGGCCCCGCCGGTCGCACGGCTTGAACGATCGGCCGCCGGGCGGGGATGATGAGGGGCCGTCGATCCGGCCGGCGAAGCCGGCGCGATCGGGCCGAACGCCAGGAGTCGAACCGTTATGACGATCGTCCAGAAGATGCGGGCCCAGCTCGGCCCGGCGATGAAGTCCCGCGACGCCGCCCGGACGGCGTTCCTCCGCTACTGGATCGCCCAGCTCACCCTGGGGACCGGCGAGGACGCGGCCGACGCCGACGCGATCAAGAAGATGCGCTCCGTGCTGAAGGAGGCGAAGTCCGGGGTCACCACCTTCACGCCCGAGGAGCTGGAACTCCTCCGCGAGTGGGTCCCGGCCGGGCTCTCGCCCGAGCAGATCCGCGAGGCCCTCGCCCCGGTCGCCGACGCCGTGCGCGCCGCCCCCAAGGACGGCATGGCCCTGGGCGTCGCCATGAAGGCGTTGGCCGGCCGGGCCGCGGAGACCGAGGACGTGAAGGCGGCCGTCGCGGCCATCCGCGCGTCCTGACGACCGTCGCAATCGCGACGACCGACGCCGCCCCGACGATTCGCGCCCCGGGAGGAGGTTCGCCAGACCCCCGCGCGTGCTATAGTTCGGGGCGATGGCGGCGGCCCGCGCCGTCGCGAGGGCGTCGCGAGGGGGAAGGTCGTCGATGAGGATCGCCCTGCTGGGATGGGACCTGGATCGCGAGGCGGTCGGCGCGGTCGCCCGCCTGGGGGCCGACGTGGTCGCCTTCACGCGCTGGTTCCCCGGCGAGCCCGAGCGCGAGGCCCATCCCGGCTGGCTGGAGGTCCGCTGCCCGCACCAGATCGGCGGCGAGCCCCGCGACGAGGCCGTCGCGTTCGGCGTCGCGGCCGTCCGGGCCGCGAGCACGTCCGGCCTGGGCTCCGACTTCGACGTCGTCCACGCCCTCGACTGGCGGACCCGACCGGCCGCCGGCGAGCTGGCCGCGCGCGGCGGCGGCCGGGCGATCGTCATCGCCTCCGACCGCGCCGAGGACCAGGACGCCGACGACGCCGGCTGCGGCCCCCGGCCGCCCGACGCCTGGTTCTGCGACCACCCCTGGGGTGCCGAACGTCGGCGGTCCAGGCTCGGCCCCGGCCGCGCCCGGGTCGCGTCCATCCCAACCCAGGCCGGCCTGGCCTTCTGGGCCGACCGCGAGGGCCCGCGCGACGCCCCCGCCGAGGGCCCCTGCGTCGTCGTGGCGCTCCGCGAGGGCGTCCGCGTCTCGCCCCGGGCCGTCGCGTGGGGGCTCAAGCGGGCGAGGGCCCAGGCCCCGGGGCTGGTCGCGGCGGCCTTCGGGATCGGCCCCGTCGGCGAGCGCCTGCGGCGGCTCCTCAAGGCCGACGGGCTCCTCTCCGCGCGCTGGGGAGAGACGTGCGAGCCAGGCGTCGGCCGCTGGAACGGGGCGGTCTCGCAGGCCGCGGCGCTGGCGACTCCCGCCGAGATCCTCGTCGACGATCCCTCCGCCCGCGCCGCGTGGCTGCTGGGGACGCCGGCCGTCTCCGTCGCCGGGCGCGACCCGGGCGCGATCGCCCGCGAGGTGCTCACCGGCCTCTTCGACCGCGAGCGCCGCGAGGCCGACGTCCGCCTGGGCGCCGCGCTGGAGGCTCGCCGGATCGAGCCGGACGCCGTGGCCGCGGCATGGCTGCGGGCCTACCGACGGCTCCGCGAGCGCCCCCGCCCCGCCGAGCCCCCCCGCCCTTCCCCGTCGCCGACGCCGTTCCCCGAGCTGCGGTCGCGGCTGACCCTCACGCCCCTCTCCCCGCGCGAGGCCCTGGCGTCGTGGTCGGTGCGCCCGGACGACTGGCGGGTCGCGCTGGACTGGCTGGGGCCGGAGGCCGTCCGCGCCGTGCTCGCCATCCGGCTGTTCGACGTGACCGACGCCGCGTTCGACGGCCTGAACGCCCACAGCACGTCCGACGTGGACGTCGGCCTGGCCGAGACGTCCCGGACGATCGCGCTGCCGTTCGACGGCCGCTCGCTGGCCGCCTGCCTGGGCGTGCGGTCGCGGTGGGGGTACTTCCACCCGCTGACCCACTGCCGGATCTGCCACCTGCCGCGCGAGGGCCTGGCCCCCGCGCCGGCCCCCCCCGTGCGCCGGCTGAGCGCGACGCCGCGCCGGCCCGGACCCTGACCGTCGACCGCCGCCGCCCGAGGGACGCGAACCGCCATGCCGTGCCTGGCCCTGGTCCTGGAACTCCACCACCCGCTCCCCTCCCCCGGCCGGGGCGCGGGGCCGGAGTGGGCGAGCGCGGCGGCCGAGGTCTTCTGGCCCCTGCTCCGCGCCCTCGACGCCTTCGCCGACCGTGCCGGCGACGCCTCGATCACCCTGGCCGTCAGCCCGAGCTGGTCGGCCCTCGCCGCCGACCCGGCCGCCCGCCGCCTCGTCCGCCGGGAGTTGGAGAAGGCTCCCCACCGTCGCAAGGATGAACGCCCGCTGCTCCGCTTCTTCGCCGAGGCCGGCGGCGACCCCCTCGCCCTGATCCGCCGCTGGAACGCCTCCGGGGCGGTCGACGCGATCCCGACGACCGCCACCCATACCTGGCTCCCCAGCGTCGCGACCGACCCGACGATCGCCGGGGCGCAGGTCGGCCTGGCCGCGGCCGACCACACCGCGCGGTTCGAGGCGAGGCCGTCCGGGGTCTGGCTGCCGTTCCTGGCCTATGCGCCGGGCCTGGAGACCGCGATGGCCGCGCACCGGCTGCGGTTCTTCGGCGTCTCGGCCGACGCCTTCCTGCGCGGGACGGTCCTGCCCCCCGCGCGGACGCTCGCGCCGATGGTGACGCCCGCGGGCGTGGCGGCGTACGCCGTCTCGCCGCCCCCCGGCCCGGCGGTCGACCCGCACGCCGGCTACGGCCTGGACCCGCGCTACGCCGACCCGAAGCAGGCCCCGCGCGCGGCGTTCGACCACGCCCAGCACTTCTTCGACCGCTGGGCCGAGGAGGCCGGGACGAGCCCCCCCGACGCCGAGCCGCCGCCCGAGCCGATCTCGGTCGTCGCGATCTCGGCCCACGACCTGGCGCGGGCCTGGCCGCACGGCGGGGCCGACCTCTGGCTCGTGCAGCTCCTCGAACGCCTCGCCGGGGCCGAGGCCATCCGCGCCTCGTCGCTGGATCGTCACCTGGCGCGGAACCCGGTCGGCGTCCTGGGCCGCCCGGCCGCCAGCGTCGGCGGCCTGCTCGCCGCCCGCCCCGCCGGCTCCGACCTGTTCGACCGCTGCCGCGCCGCGGCCGACCTGCTCGCCTTCGCCCTGGAACGCCGGAGCACCTTCTCCGCCCCGGAGCGCGAGTCCGTGGCCGGCATGCTCCGCTCGCTGCTGCGGGCCCAGCAGGTCGACTGGTCGTACCCCGCCCGCGACGGCATCGACCCTGACGAGGGCCTGCGCCGCGCCTCGGCCCACCTCGCCTGCTTCCACGAGCACGCCGCCGCCCTCATGTCCGGCCGCCCCGGTCGCCCCCGACGCGGCGCCGGCCTCGCCTTCCTGCCTGGCCTCGACCCCGACGACGCGGCGGTGGGGTGAGGGCGGAGCCCCCGTCGCGTTTGGGTCCGTTCGCAAGCGGCGACCGCGCCTGAAAACAACGCAACCCGTTTCGCCAAATCACCATAGCACTCGCGACAATCGGGTCCGTTCGTCGTTTTGCGATGCTTGAATGTGGGCGTCGCCGCCGGCGTCGGACGTCGAACCGGCGGGCCTCGTCTCCCCCGCGAGCCGTGGCCACGGGCCGCCCCAAAGTATTCGGCACAAGGAATTGGAGCCCCGGCATCGTCCCCTCTCCCGGCGGGAGAGGGTAGCCGCGCAGCGGCGGGTGAGGGTCGTCGCAGCGCGGAGGGAGTGTCGGCGCGCGAAGACGTGGGACCTGGGCTATCTCGGCCGACCCGACGACCCTCACCCGGCCCTTCGGGCCACCCTCTCCCGGCGGGAGAGGGGACGTCGGATGCGGCTTCGCCGTTTTATTCGCAACCTGAATGTCGAACACGATTGCGGGCGGCCTGCGCCTGAGCCTTTCCACCGCGAACGAGTTGTCAAAGATCCGAAAGGGCGAGGCCCCTCCATCTCGATACAATCGCCGGGCGGGGCGACCGGATTTCACGATTCCGAAGAAACTCCTCCCCTCGTCGCGGTCGTCGATCACCGGCACGGCGACCGGACTCGATCGACCGGCGAAGGCCAGAGACCCGGGCCAGGCCCGCCGCGATCGTCGCATTTGCCGAGATCGCATCAACCTTCGTATAATGGCGGCACCGCTCGGCATCGGGCGGGATCGGGCTTCTTGACGTGAATCGGGCGAATCGGACGGCGTGCGCGTCCGGGGGCGGGTCGGCATCCCCCCTCGGTCTCCCCGCATTGGTTCAGCGCGCCGGGCCGTCGTCCGTTTCGGGTCTTCGCGGGGAGTTTCGCACCATGGCGCTGCCCAAGGTCGTCATCGTGGGCCGGCCCAACGTCGGCAAGTCGTCGCTGTTCAACTGGCTGGCGGGGCGGAGGGTCGCGATCGTCGACGACGTCGCCGGGGTGACCCGCGACCGCGTGGGGACGCTCGTGCAGATCGGGGAGGACGACGAGGATCCCCGCTTCTTCGAGCTGATCGACACCGGCGGCGTCGGCATCGTCGACCGCGACGACCTCGACCAGGACGTCGAGCGCCAGATCGACACGGCGATGAACGAGGCCGACCTCATCCTCTTCGTCGTCGACATCCGCGAGGAGCTGATGCCGCTCGACGAGGTGGTGGCCCAGCGCCTGCGCTACCTCAAGACGCCCGTCATCCTGGTGATGAACAAGGCCGACGACCCCAAGATGGACGACCGCGGCGGCGAGTTCTACAAGCTCGGCCGCGGCAAGCCCATCGCCGTCTCGGCCCACCAGAACCGCAACAAGGGGAAGCTCCTCGGCCTGATCGAGAAGCTGCTCCCCTGGGACGACGCCGAGAAGCCGGCCGACGCCGTGATGAAGATCGCCGTGGTCGGCCGGCCGAACACCGGCAAGTCCACGTTCATCAACACGCTCGCCCAGGCCGAGCGGATGATCGTCTCCGAGCGCCCCGGCACCACGCGGGACTCGGTCGACGTCCATTTCGAACTGGACGGCCTGCCGTTCATGGCCATCGACACCGCCGGCGTGAAGCGCAAGGCCAAGATCAAGGACGACCTGGACTTCTACTCCGTCCACCGCGCCGAGCGCTCGATCCGCCGGGCCGACGTCGTCTACCTATTCATGGACGCGTCCCAGGGGATCACCCGCCTGGACAAGCAGCTGGCCGACTACATCGCCAAGGAATACAAGCCCTGCGTGTTCGTCATCAACAAGTGGGACCTCATGCTCAACGACGAGGAGCACGAGGGCCGCAAGGGGATGACCCGGTTCGCCCAGGCGCTCCAGCACGCCTTCCGGAACATGAGCTACATGCCGATGGCGTTCATCACGGCCAAGACCGGGAAGAACGTGA
>MKTT01000005.1 GCA_001898385.1 Planctomycetales bacterium 71-10 | reverse complement strand
GGCCGGGTACGTGGCGATCTTCGAGTGGGCGAACAACCTGAAGCGGGTCACCGACGATTTCCTGGGGCTGCTCCTCGGGCTACCGCGTTCCACCGATCCGGGATCATGAGCCGGAGACAATAGTCATGCTCAGGCGTATCCAGTTCTACGCGTTCCTCGCCCTGATCTTCCCGGCCGCGGTAGGATGGGATGCGGTCCGCGCCGACATCATCTACGATGCGGTCAACGACTTCAGCGTCGCGGCCAACCCAGGCGTCGACGGGGTCTGGAGCTACGGTGCCGGCGTCGGCTCCTCGTTTACTCTCCTCTCGACATCGAACATGCAGGAGTTGGGCGTCGATGGGCTATGGAGTTGGCGAGGCGCGGTCTCGGGGTCCGGAGGCCTCTTTCCAGTGATCATGGCCAACAAGACCGGCGGCGTCGCCACTGCAGGAGAACTCCCCGCTTTCCCCACAGACCTCCTGTTCCTCCACCCTTCGCCTGCCGGCACCAACGAAGAGGCAACGCTTCGATGGACTGCCCCAAACGCCGGCGTATTCCTCATCGAAGGACATTTCGAAGGGCTGCAATCCGACAACGGCTCAACCCCCACCACGGACGTGCGAATCGTGCTCAATGGCTCCGAGGTGCTGTTCTCAGGAAGCATCAATTCGCTATACGTTCCGCTTACTTTTTCGATCTCCCAGAGCTTTGCAGCCGGCGATATCCTCGATTTCGCGATCGGCGACGGGGGTAACGGCAATGGCAAGGATGGAACGGGGCTTGCTGCCATCGTCACCCGTGCAGTCCCTGAAGCCCCCTCGGTCCTCTTGATCGCCATGGGCTTTCTTGGCGTCGGGCTTCGAGCGGCCCGCCAAGGGACCGTCTAAGCCCAATGCCCGTTAGATAGCCCTAAGATCAGGGCCCCTTGCTATCATGAGGGTACTTACCCGTCCCCAGAACGCAAGGAGGCCCCGATGACTCGAACGTCTTCGGCGGGGCCGGCCCGACCGGCGATCCGCTGCCGTAGGTCGAAGGGTTGCATCGCCTGATCCCCGAGGAGAAGATCGCCACCATCCTAATGAGCGGTGAACGGTCGGGTTGACGGCGAGGCGTCGCACGGACGACCTTCTCCCCTTGAGGGAGAAGGATGTTTGCACAAGCCTTCGTCCTCGATCCGATCGTTCGCCGCTCTAAGCATTCCCCCCGCCACGGGTTGATGATGCGAGCGCCGGTGGCCTGGAAATCGGCCTCATTCCTGGTCATGACGTGCAGGCCGTGACGGAGGGCGGTCGCGGCGATGAGGCCGTCGGCCGCGTGGACCATGAGTCCTTTCTTCCGGGCGCGAGCCGTCAACTCGCCCCAAAGCTTGGCGGTCGCGACGTCGACGGGGAGGATGCGTTCGGAGAACTGCCCTTCCAGGGCGGCGATCCACGCGGACAGCTCATTCCGCTTTTTCCCGGCCGCGAGCAGGCCGATGCCCTGGACGATCTCGCCCACCGAGACGACGCTCAGGAAAAGCTTCTCGTCGGGGATCGCCGAGACGGTCGCGACCACCGCCGCGTCGGGCCTGGGCTTCCGCAGTTCGGCGAGCGTGCCGGTGTCGAGCAGCACCTTCACAGCTCGACGTCCCGCAGGGGGCTCCGGTCGCGTTCCAGGTCGAGCCCCTCGAAGGACGGCCCGCTCATGAGGAAGTCCTTGAAGCTCTGCCGCCGGCCGGTCAACTCCGCGTACTTCTCGGCCGAGATCACCACGACGGAGTCTTTCCGTCGGGTGATGGTCTGCGGCCCCTCGGTGAGGGCGAGGTTCACCACCTCGGAGAGCTTATTCTTCGCTTCGGCGAGATTCCAGGTCATCGACACCTCCTCGGCATCTAGCCAGTCTAGCCATTTTCGTTCGATTTGTGGGCTCCCGTCAAAAGGCCCCGGTCGCCTTCGTCACCCCCCTCGGGACATGTTCCAGATCAGCCACAGGCTGAGGGCCACGCCGAGGCCGTAGCCGGCCTGGGCGAGGGAGGTCGCGCCGCCGCGGTAGATGAGCGACGAGGAGACCAGCAGGCCGGCGATCACGATCCCCACGGCCAGCGTGTTCGCCGCCCGGGTGAGCTGCTTCACCAGGCGTTCGAAGCCCTGGAGGTCGAACTTCACGTTCAGCTCGCCGCGCTTGATCGACTCCAGCGAGTGGCTGAGGAGGTCGGGGAGCAGCGTGGCGATGCGCTGGACGTCCTGGGCGGCGGCCGTCGCCTGGCGCAGCAGGCGCGAGGGGCTGAAGCGCCGCATCGCCAGCTTCTGGAGCCTCGGCTTCAGCCGGGCGGCGATGTCGAACTTCGGGTCGAGCGCCCGGCCGGTCCCCTCGATCGTCACCAGCGACCGGATCAGCAGTACGAGGTCCGGCGGGATCAGCAGCCGATGCCGCCGCACCAGGGCCACCAGCTCGCCCAGCAGGACCGACAGGTCGATCGACTCCAGCGAGAGATCGCAGTAGGTCTGCACCAGCTCCCCGACGTCCCGCCGCAGCTCGGCCCCGTCGACGTCCTCGCCGCGGACGTCCAGGTCGTCGAGCGCCTTCAGCACGCCGTCGACGTCCTGGGCCATCAGGGCGATGAGCAGGTCGGCGATGCGCTCGCGGGTGCGGAGGTCGAGCTGGCCGAACATGCCGTAGTCGAGCGGGGCGACGACGCCCCCCGGCAGGACGCGCAGGTTGCCCGGGTGCGGGTCGGCGTGGAAGAAGCCGTACTGGAAGATCTGCTTGATGAGGATCTCCGCCCCTCGGCCCGCCACCTCCGCGGGGTCGACCCCCAGGGCGCGGAGCCCCTCCAGGTCGTCGACGCGGACGCCGCCGATGAACTCCATCGCCAGGACGCGAGGGGTCGAGAACTCCTCGACCACGAACGGGATGTGGGCCGTCGGGTCGCCCGCGAACTGGGACTGGCAGCGCCGGATGGTCCGCAGCTCGACGCTGAAATCCATCTCGCGCTTGATGGTGCGCTCGAATTCTCGGACCAGCGCCATCGGCCGGTAGACGGCCAGGGCGGGGAGGTGGCGTTCGGCGAGCTGGGCCAGGTTCTTGAGGATGTCGAGGTCGGCGGCGACGAGCTTGGGGATGTCCGGCCGCCGGACCTTGAGCGCCACCGCCCGGCCGTCGCGGAGGGTCGCGCGGTGGACCTGGGAGATCGAGGCCGCGGCGATGGGCGCGGGGTCGAAGTCGGCGAAGCAGGCGGAGAGCGGCCGGCCGTATTCCTCGACGAGGATCGCCTCGGCCTGCTCCGACGGGAACGGCCGGACGTCGTCGCGCAGGGCGGCCAGCTCGTTCGTGTAGCTCTCCGGCAGGAGGTCGCGGCGGGTGGAGAGGACCTGGCCGAGCTTGACGAAGGTGGGGCCCAGCTCCTCGCAGATCAGGCGGAGGCGGCGGGGGCGGTCGAGGCCCGTGGCGGCCTCGCCCAGCGCCGCGCGCTCCAGGGGACGGACGATCCCCTCCAGGCGGAGGGCGGCCACCACGTCCTGATAGCCGTAGCGGGCGAGCGTGGCGAGGATCTGCCGATAGCGGGGCAGGTCGCGCAGATGTCCGACGGTCTCGCGGATCACGGATGCCCCGGCCCGGTGCGGGCGACATGACGGGCGGCGCGGGGGTCGCGCGGGCGGCTTCCACCCCCGGCGATCCGTCCACCTTGCGGTTTTTTTACGATTTGTTTAAACTCTCGCTTATCGGTCGAATCGATGTAGTCGACCCATCCTCCTTCGGGGATCTTTCGCATGCCGATCCAAGAGCAGGCCGGTATCCACGTCATCGAGTCCCTCGACGACTTCGCCGAGGCGCGAGTGGAAGCCGTGGGGTTCATCTTCCACGGCTCGATCCCGGTGGTGAAGGGGAAAGGCAAGGTCTCGAGCACCACGAATCTGCTCCACTTCGCGCGCTGCGCCCGCCTGGAGAAGATCGGCGACGACGAGACCAAGATCTGGTTCCGCAGCGTCCGCGTCGCCCACAAGCACCTGGACGAGGCCGTCGGCGACAAGCGCTGGAAGTGGTGCAAGTACTGCGAGCGCGAGATCACCCAGCGGGTGCTGGACGAAGCCTGAGGGGCGATCCGGCCCGCGGACGACGGGCGTCCCCTCGCGTGGCGGGAGGGACGCCCGCCGCTTCACTTCGACGGCGTCGCGTCCCGGACGAGGCGTTCGAAGGCCGTCTCGTTCCGGATGGGATCGAAGTCCCCCTCGTCGGCGACCATCCGGCGCATCTCGGGGCGGAGTTGCAGGGCGGCGGCCAACTCCTCCAGGGCCTTCGGGGCGTTGGCGGCGAGGCTCCAGTAGCAGGCGAGGTTGTAGTGGATCAGGGCGTTGTCCGGCTCCTGCCGGAGGGCCCGCTCCAGGGCGTCGACGGCCTCGGCCAGGCGGTTGGTCCGCTTGTAGCACCAGCCCTGCGCCAGGGCCACGGCGACGTCCTCGGGCCGCAGGGAGGCGGCGACCTCCAGGCAGGCCAGGGCCTCGCGATGGCGGTCGAGCGACCGCAGGGCCTCCCCCTTCAGGAAGTTGGCCTCGAAGGTCATCAGGGGCCACTCGGACCGGCCCTCCAGGATGCGCAGGGCGTTGCGGGGCATCTCCAGCATGAGATAGCCCTCGGCCTCGTCGAGCTGGCGCCGGATCCGGACGGGGATGGTCGTGCTCATCGGGCTGGCGCTCCGAGCGGGACGGACGGACGCGCGTCGGGCGCGGGGGATCCCTCCCGCGCCGCCCGAAGCCGGGCGGCGCGCGGGCGACGCGTTCCAGTCTATCCTACTCGAACGACCCGCGCCGAAAAAGAGGGCGCGTGCTTGCTGGACCCGCGTCAGATGACCTGATTAGCCCCGCGGTCGCCCCGGGGGAGGGAGCCCTGGCAGGCCAGGAGGGCCCGCTCGCGGGCGTTCAGCTCGACCTCGGTGGCGACGAGGTCCGGGACGGCCAGGCCGTCGGCCGAGCGATGGGCCAGGGCGATGGCCCGGCGCTCGATCCCCTCGCGATTCTGGAGGCCGTCGAGCCAGCGGCGGGGGATCTCGTCGACGCCGTAGTGGGCGCCGGCCATCGCGCCGAGGATGGCGCCGGTGGTGTCGGCGTCGCCGCCGAGGTTGACGATCTCCAGCATCGCCTCCTCGAACGAGTCGGTCGTGAGGAGGACGTAGAGGCAGGTGGGGATGCAGGCGGGGGGGAAGCCCATCGTGGGCCGCTTGCAGTCGGGCTCGGCCCCGTGGCGGTTGGCCTCCTCGGCCAGCGCGGGGAGGGCACGCTCGCGGGGGGAGTCCAGCAGGGTCTCGGCGTGGGCGAGGGCCTTGGAGAGGGCCCGGCCGTGGGCGTCGGCGGCGAGGACGACCTCGGCGTAGCCGGCCTCGGCCATGCGGCCCTCGTCGCGGGCGACGTCGGCGGCGAGCCAGAGGAGCAGCCCGGGGTCGCGGGCCTCGCCGGCCGCCATGCGGCGGACGCCGTGGGCGACGGCGAGCGCGCCGGCCAGGCTGCGGACGTCGCGGTGGGTGGTGACGCTGGCCTCCATCGTCGGGACGAGGACGTCGGCCGGGTCGTCGTGGAAGAGGCCGACCGGA
The DNA here is from genome assembly GCA_001898385.1 of Planctomycetales bacterium 71-10. Classification (GTDB taxonomy): domain Bacteria; phylum Planctomycetota; class Planctomycetia; order Isosphaerales; family Isosphaeraceae; genus Paludisphaera. The sequence continues at coordinate 23,825 of MKTT01000005.1, read as the reverse complement.
GCGATCCGCATCGCGGCGCCGATGCCCGCCTTGGTCTGGCCGGTCCACCGGGGCGAGATCCCCCGCCGGAGGTCGGAGACGACCTGGCGGAAGCTGCGGCCGACCCCGCGGTGAGCGCCCAGGAACGCGCCCTCGGCGTCGGCCATCGCCACATACAGGGCCGCCAGCCGGCCCTGGTCGACCCGGCCGCATTGGAGCAGGACGTCGCAGAGGGCCAGGGCCTGCTGGGTGTCGTCGGAGTAGAGGCCCCGCATCCGCCAGCGGTAGGGCTTGCGCTTCCAGGCCTGGACGCCGTCGACGTAGTTCTTGACCTTGCCGTAGTGGGTCCGGATCTGCTGGGCCGTCAGCCCTTCCAGCGGCGCCCCGAGGGCGTCGCCGACGGCCAGGCCCAGGAGGCACCCGCGGACGCGGTCGATACGGGACGTTTCCGGCATCTGTGGCAATGCTCCTCGAGCGCCGACCGGCTGACCGTCGGCCCGGCGACGTCCCCCGCGGGACGAATCGCAAGATAACCACCGGGGGCGGCCCCGCCAACCGTTTTCCGGCCGCGATGCCCCCCCCGGCCCCGGCTGCGACGCCCCGGTGGCACCGCCGGGGCGAGCCCCGCGAGCCACTTAGGCACGATCCGGCGACGTCGGTTTTTTTTCGACCGGCCCCCATTTCCCCGGCCGGCGCCCCGGCGGGGGGCGGGCCCCGCTCGCCCGCCCCTTGGTTATCGGATCGCGGGCCCCCGGCGAGCGAGCCGCCGGCCGACGATTCGCCGCCGCCGCCCGACGCGCCGGGCGCATCCGGAGCGACCCTCGCGACCGCCACCGGGGCGCCGGGCCGCCCGCCGACGCGGGGCTCGCCGCGGTCGCATCGCCACGTCCGGGAACGTCTTCGGTCCGAATCCCGACGACGCGATGCCGACGCCCGATTCAGGCGGGGTCGACCTCGAATAGCGACTGCGACCGGAGGACGGCCAACTCGTCGGGGAACGAGTGGAACGCCTGGATGGAGACGCCGCGGGCGAGGCGGTCGACGCGGATGCGGGAGATGGGCCGGGGTGCGAGGCGGTTGGCGGCCGAGGCCGCGTGGAACAGGCGGCCGCGATGGGCGTCCAGCGCCTCCTCCTCGCAGAGGTGGCGGAAGACCTCGGGGTCGACGCGCTCGACCTCGTGGCAAACCTGGTAGGTCACGTCGCGCCCCGCCCGCACGACGGCCGACCGCTCGCGGTCGGCGGGCGAGGCCAGCAGCAGCCCGCCCGCCGGCATGGGGACGGCACGGGATCCGAAGACCTCGGTGACGACCGTCCCGCCCGCGGAGAAGACGACCGCGTGGCCCCCCTCGACGATCCGGACGTCGGCCTCCCACGGCCCCAGGGCGAACCGCTCGTGGGCGCGGACCGAGAACCATTCGGGATGGACGGCCTTCCCGAAGACCCGGAACGTCCTGTCGCCCACGCGAAGCTTGCCGGGACCGACCTCCATGGACCTCGCCCTCCGTCGCTCCAGGCCGGGATGAGTCGTCGAACTCAACTATAGGTCGGCCCCCCCCGGCCGGCAAACCGCAATCCGCGCGCGATCGGCCGGCGGCCGCCTCGACTTGACCCCTTTCCCCGGGGCCCGTACACTCCGTCGCGAAACGCGGGCGGAGGCCGACGCGCCCCCAGACGCCGCGCCGCGACGACCAGGGACGGTCATGCCCATGGACACGACGTTCGCCGCCGATCCCCCCCTGCCCCTCCGCGCCTGGCGCGCCGTCCGCGAGCGCGGCCCGCGCTACGCCTGGCACAAGGCGATGCGCCGCACGCTCGGCCGCTGGCCGTCGTGGAAGCGGCGGCTGGTCTACGCAGACCCTCGCGAATACTGGACCCTCCGCGGCGGCCGGGACTACTTCCGCGAGCAGGAGGGCCAGGTCGCCCGGACGCTGCGGGCCGAGTGGATCGCCGGCCGCCTGGCCGCCTACCGGCCGACCTCGATCCTGGAGGTCGGTTGCGGCTACGGCAAGCTGCTGAACGCCCTCCGCGAGCGGACCGACGCGGCGCTGACGGGCCTCGATTTCAGCCCGACGCAGCTCGGCAGCGCCCGCGAGTTCCTGGCGTCCGGCGGGGTCGAGGGGGTCTCGCTGTTCCTCGGCCGAGGCGACCGGCTGCCGTTCGCGGACGGGTCGTTCGACATGGTCGTCACCTCGGCGGTGATCCTGCACAATCCGCCGGAGGTCGCCGAGCGGATCCGCCGCGAGGTCGTCCGCGTGGCCCGCCGGTTCGCGGCGCACAACGAGGAGATGAACCTCAGCTACAACCGGTACGGCTACGACACCGCCGCCTGGTATCGGGCCGAGGGGATCCGGATCGCCGAGGTCGGCCCGATCCCGATGGACGCCGACTCCGCGACGTCGCAGTTCTGCGTGGCCCGCCTCGACGGCTGACCCGACGCCCCCCTCCCCCTTGCTGGATCCGCCATGCTGGACCTCGGCTTCGCCCTGCTGCTGACGCTCCTGGCGACGGGCCTGGGAGCGAAGCTCCTGCAACGGCTCGGGCTGGCGCCCGAGCACCCCGTCGACCGCTTCGGCCTGGCCTTCCCGCTGGGGGCCGGCCTCGTCGCGCTGGCGACGCTCCTGCTCGGCGAATTCCACGCCCTCAACGCCCCGGCGCTCGCCCTGATGCTGGCGGTCGTCGCGGAGGTCGGCCTGCTGACGGGGATCCGGCTGACGCGCGCGCTGGCCGCCGTCCCGTTCGCGCAGGTCGACGGCCCGCCGTCGGCCTTCGACCGGCTGATGCGGGTCTTCCTGCTGGCGACGGTCGCGGCGACGGCGGTCTCGTCGCTCGCCCCGGTGATGGACGGCGACGCGCTCTGCTACCACTTGCAGGTCCCGAAGGTCTTCCTGATGGAAGGGGCGACGGTCTACGAGCCCGACCTGCACGAGACCGTCTATCCGCTGGCGACGGAGATGCTCTACCTGATCGCCCTGGCGTTCCGCGGGCCGATCGCCTGCCGATGCCTCCAGTGGACGCTGGGCCTGGCGATGGCCGCGAACGTGACGGCGCTGGCGAGGCCGTCGCTCGGCCGCCGCGCGTGGTGGGCCGGCGCGGGGGCGCTGCTGGTGCCGGCGGTCACGAACGGCATGTCCGCCCCGCTCAACGACGTCGCGCTGGCGGCGTTCGGCACGGCCGCGCTGGCCTCGTGGATGCGGCTGTACGAGGCCCCCGGCCGCAAGGCCGCGCTGGTCGCCGGGGCGTTCGCCGGGCTGGCGATCGGCGTGAAATATCCGGCGCTGGTGCTGGCGGCGATGCTCGTCGCGGGTCTGGTCGCCCGGCCGTTCGTCGCCCGCAAGGGTGCCCCGCTGCGGGGCTGGACGGACGGCCTGACGCTGGCCTCCTACTTCGTCCCGGCGCTGATCGCCGCGGGGTGCGCGTGGTACCTGCGGGCGTACATCGCGACGGGGAACCCGGTCCACCCGTTCTTCCGCTCGGTCTTCGGCGCGGGGCTGGACGAGGTGCTGGACCCGATCAAGAGGCCCCTGCCGGTGACGGCGTGGAACCTGCTGACGTCGCTCGCGCCCCTGACGCTGGAGCCGCACCGCTTCGACAGCTTCGCCCATCAGTTCGGCCCGGTCTTCCTGCTGTTCCTGCCGGCGCTCCTGCTGGAGAGGGCCCCGCGGCGGGTGCTGGGGCTGGTGCTGTTCGGATACGTCTTCCTGATGCTCTGCATGACCCAGCGCCAGAGCATGCGGTTCCTGCTGATCGCGGTGGGGCCGCTGTCCATCGGCGTGGCCTGGCTGGCCTCGACGTGGCTGGACCGGCGGACGATCCCGGCGCGGGCGCTGGCGTTCGCGCTGCTGGCGGTGCTGGGGATGGAGTCGTGCGTGGCGATGGCCCGCGCGGGCCGCGCGGCGGGGGCCGTGCTGGGGGCGGAGACCGCGGCGCAGTACCTCGCCCGCCGGGAGCCGACGTACCGCGTCGGCCGTTGGATCGACGCCCACCTGCCCGCCGGGGCCCACGTCATCGGCCAGGACCATCGGGGGTTCTACATCCCGCGGGAATACACGATGGAGCTGGCCCACCGCCGCCGGACCGACCTGGGCGGGAACGGCGAGACCGACCGCGAGATCGTCGCCGCGCTGCTGCACGAGGGCTACACCCACCTGATGATGTGCCCGCCTCGGGAGGGCTCGGACGTGGAGTTCGACCCGACGCTCGGCCGGCTGCTGGCCCCCTGGCTGGCCTCGCGCCGGCCGCTGTACAGCGAGGAGCTGTCCGAGCCCGACGGCCTGGTGCGGCGGTATTCGATCTACGAGCTGGGCCTGAACGACGCCACCGGCGCGGCCGAGCCCCCGGGCGTCGTGCGATGAGGCCGGCCCGGCCGACGCTCGACGAGCTGCGGGCCGTCGTCCAGAAGGGGCGGCATCGCGAGATCGGCAACGTCCTGGCCCGCCGGTTCGCGCGGCCGTCGGCCGTCTACGGGACCTGGGCCGCGGTGCGGGTCGGCGTCTCGGCCCACCAGGCCACGACGGCCGCCCTGCTCTCCGGCCTGGCCGGCGCGGCGGCGATCGGGACGGGCGACCCGCGGGGCTTCGTCGCGGGCGTCGGCCTGCTCTGGCTCGCGTTCTGGCTCGACCACGTCGACGGCCAGCTCGCGCGCTGGCGGGGGACGGCGAGCCTGGACGGGGTCTATTTCGACTACCTGATGCACCACGTCCAGAACCTGGCCGTGGGCTTCTCGCTGGGTTTCGGCCCGGCGATACGGACGGGCCGCGTCGCCTGGGCGGCGGCCGGCTTCGCGATCGCCGCCGGCTGGGCCGTGCTGGGCTTGCACAACGACTGCCGCTACAAGGCGTTCGTCCAGCGACTCAAGGCGACCTCGACGAGCTACCGCGTCGACGGCGGCTCGGGAGGCCGCCCCTCCCCCGCGCCGGGATGGCCGCGGCGGGGCCTCGGCGTGCTGACCTACCCGGCCTTCAAGGCGTGCGAACCCCACGTCGTCCTGATCGGTCTGACGGGGCTCGCGGCGCTGGCCGTGGTCGACGTCGCGTGGTGGGGACGGTGCTGGCAGGTCGCGACGGCCCTCATGGCCTGTGCGGCCCCCGCCCTGGCCGCGGCGCGCGTGCGGCGGGCGATCGCGAGGGGCGCCACGGAGGCCGAGTTCGCCGCCTGGTTCCGGCCGGTCGACCCCGAGGCGATTCGACAGTAGGCCCGTCGGCCGGATAGACTGGCGGGTGGAGACCACCACTCGACTCCCGGCGGCATGGGCGAAGCACGATGATCGAAGTCAATCCGCGGGTTTCGCTCGACGAGTCGGAGCTGGACTTCGAGTTCATCCGGTCGTCGGGCCCCGGCGGGCAGAACGTCAACAAGGTCTCCACGGCCGTCCGGCTGCGGTTCGACGCGACGAACTCGCCGTCGCTGCCGGAGGACGTGCGGCGACGGCTGTTCACGCTGGCCGGGCGTCGGATCGGCGGCGACGGCTTCCTGACGATCCTCGCCCAGTCCGAGCGCACGCAGGAGTCGAACCGCCGCGAGGCGATCGACCGCCTCGTCGAACTGATCGCCAAGGCGTGCGAGCGTCCCAAGCCGCGTCGGCCGTCGAAGCCCACCCACGGCTCGCAATTGCGACGGCTGGCCTCCAAGAAGAAGCACAGCGCGAGCAAGGCCCGCCGCAAGGACCTGGGGACGTCGGACGACTGACGGCCGCCCGACGCCTTCACGGACGGTCACTTCGGCAGCAGGGCCTCGATCGACTTCGTCAGCTTCTCGCGGAGATCCTTCGAGTAGCCGACGTGGACGTCGCGCACGATGCCTTCGGGGTCGATGACGATCACCGTCGGGAACCCCTGGACGCCGTATTTCCCCGGCAGCTCGCGATCGTCGTGGATGCGGATGGTGTCGTACTTCAGGCCCATCACGTCGACGACGAGCTTCGCATCGCCGGCGTCCCCGTCGGTGTTCATGCCCAGCACGGCGACGGGCTTGCCGGCGAAATGCTCGGTGACCTCGTTCATCTGCGGCATCGCCCGGACGCACCAGCCGCAGCCCCGATACCAGAAGTCCAAAACGACGACCTTGCCCCGATAATCGGCCAGATCGTGCGCCTTGCCGTCCAGCCCCGGCGCCTTCCAGGAGGCGGCCGGCTTGCCGATCACCGCGGCCCGCCGTTTCGCGTCGTCGAGGCTGTAGCGGATGGACGAGTCGAACCCCTCGATGCGGCGGTCGAGGGCCTCGCGGAAGGTCCCTTCGGACATGGCGTCGCGGGCCTTGACCAGCTCGGCCTTCGCCGTCGCCAGGGCGGATTCGAGCTTCGCAGGGTCTTGATCTTCGCTCCGGTAGCTGTCCTTCACGGCCTTGTCGGCGGCGAAATAGGCTTCGGCCCCACGGACGAACGCGGCGAGCTTGTCGGAGTCGAGCACTTCGACCGAGGTCAGTTCGCTCGTGCCTGTCCCTTTGCCCTGGAAGCCGTATCCTTGGGTCTGCTCCTCATCGGTCCGCTTCACGACCCCGCGATTTGCGTCGAAGTGGATCGTCTTGCTGCTCGTGGACTCGTAGACGCGATTCTCCGGCCCTTCGGATTGGGAGCGGAACGACCAGCCGCCGGGCTCGGCCTGGAGCCCCTCGTACCGCGAGGTCCCGAAGCCGTCCGGCGACGGCGACGACCAACCGGCCTCGGCCCGTCCGCGATCGTCGGGAAGTCGGGGGAAGATCGTCTGCGGCCGAATGCGATGGCCGATCTCGCCTTCCGACCCGAGCCGGCCGTCGGGGAAGAGGTCGAAGCGCCCGAATTCGTATTCCAAAGGCTCGCGGCCCAACTCCGGCTCCTTGCCGTCGCGAGCCGAGGCGTATCGGCTCCCCTGCCGCATCACGACCTTGACGCTCCCGTCCGGGCTGCGGCCGACGACCCAGGCCGTCATCTCCCCCTCCGTGGCTGCGGTCATCTCCGTATACTGCGAACGGCCCGATCCCTTGTAAGTCAGGACCATCCCCGGCTCCAGCCGATATCGCGGCAGCCCCTCATCCGCCGCCGCGGACGTCGCCAGCATCGCCGCCACGATCGCCGTCAGCTTCGCCATGCTTCAGCCTCCTGTCGACTGGATACTACCGCCCAGGACGATCCGTCTCGCGACGATAGACGAGCTGGGAGACCCTCGCAAGCGAAATCCGACGGGTGTGGTAGATGAGGGCAGACGAGGCTCAGGCGGCGGCAGGCCGAGGGACGGCGACAAGCCCATCGTCCTTGTACAGCTTCCCCCAGAGAGCTAGCCCCGACGCGAACAACACCAGGCTGATGAGCATGGAGGCCGTCACGCCCGCGAAGAGGCCGGGGTCGTCGCCGCGGAGGAGTTCCACGGGCCATCGCGTGATCGGGTAGGCGATCATCAGCATCGCCATCACCTGCCCCGGGCGGCGACGGCGCGGGTAGTAGGCCATGAGCAGGCCGAATAGCGCCAGGGCCGAGAGCGAGGCGTAGAGCTGCGTCGGCAGCACGGCGAGCGACCACGCGGCCTCGGGCGGGATCAGGCCGCGGTCGACGTGCTCGGCCCAGGCGTGCGAGCCGGCGGGGAAGCAGACCCCCCAGGGGGCGGCGGTGACGGCCCCGTAGCAGCAGCCGTTGAGGTGGCAGCCGAGTCTCCCGAAGAACGCGCCGATCGCCAGCGCCGGGGCGACCACGTCCGCCATCTTCAGGAACGGGAACGGCCTGCGACGGTAGTACAGCAGCGTCCCGCCCAGGCCGCCGAGGATGCAGCCGTAGAAGACCCCGCCCCCCTCCCAGACCCGCAGCAGGTCCAGGGGCGAGCGGACGGACTCGGAGTGGACCAGCAGGAACAGCCCCCGCGCGCCGACGACCCCGCCGAGGAACAGCCAGGTGGCCAGCTCGTACACGGCGTCGGCGTCCATCCCCTCGCGGCGGGCCCGCCAGACGCAGAGGCCCAGGGCCGAGGCGCAGGCCAGGGCCATGAAGACGCCGTAGGCGTGGACCTTCAGGCCCAGCACTTCGAACAGAATCGGTAGCATGGCCGCATCCTCATCGGCGGGACATCAGGGTCCGGCGCGCGGATTCGCGCGCCGGCAGGATGCCAGCCGACGGGGAAACGGGCAAGGCGGATCAGATATTGAGGACGGCCAGGGCGGGCGTCTTGATCTTCGCGCCGGCCTTCCAGCGGCCCCCGTCGCGTCGGATCTCGCGATAGAGGGTGTCGCGCTCGATCGGGACGCGGCCGGCCTCTTCGAGGAGGCGGCGGAGGTCGGCGACGGTGAGTTCCTGGGGGGTCTCGGCACCGGCCTCGTGGTAGATCTTCTCATGGACGACGGTGCCGTCGATGTCGTCGGCCCCGAACGAGAGGGAGACCTGGGCGATCTTGATCCCCAGCATGACCCAGTACGCCTTGATGTGCGGGAAGTTGTCCAGCATCAGGCGGCTGATAGCCATCATCTTGAGGTTCATCATCCCGGAGGGGGCGGCGATCTCGGACATCTCCGAGTTGTCGGGATGGAACGCCAGGGGGATGAACGTCTGAAAGCCGCCGGTCTCGTCCTGGAGCTCGCGGAGGCGGACGAGGTGGTCGATGCGGTGGACGGGGCCGTCGATGTGGCCGTAGAGCATGGTGGCGTTGGAGTTCAGCCCCAGCCGGTGCGCCGTGCGGTGGACGTCGAGCCAGGCTTCCGTCGAGGCTTTCGCCCCGCAGATCTTCTCGCGGACCTCGGGGTGGAAGATCTCGGCCCCGCCGCCGGGGAGGCTGCCGAGGCCGGCGTCGATCAGCCGCTTGAGGACCTCCTCGCGGGAGCAGCGGGTGATCTTGGCGAAGAACTCGATCTCGACGGCCGTGTAAGCCTTGACGTGGATCTCGGGGTCGACCTCCTTGATCCAGCGGATGACGTCGCAGTAGTAGTCGAGCTTCAGCTTGTGGTGGAGGCCGCCGACGATGTGGATCTCGGTCGCCCCGCGCCCGCTGGCCTCGCGGGCGCGCTCGGTGACCTGCTCGCGGTAGAGGACGTAGGCCTTGGGCTCGTCGAGGTCGGCGCGGAAGGCGCAGAAGTCGCAGGTGTAGACGCAGACGTTGGTCGGGTTGATGTGGGTGTTGACGTTGTAGAACGCCAGGTCCCCGTTCTTCCGCTCCCGGACGAGGTTCGCCAGGGCCCCGATCTCCAGGATGTCGCGCGAGGCCTCCAGCGTGAGCCCGTCCTCGAAGCTCAGCCGCTCGCCGGCCTCCACCTTCTCGCGAATCGCCCTGAGATCAGCGTCGACGGCCATGACAGCTCCGTTGTTGGGGACCCGATCGCCCTCGCGGCGGTTCCCGAAATTCTAGTCGGGATCGCCCGGGGCGGCAACGGCTGGCGAGCGACGACCCTTCAGCTGAAGTCCTTCCGAGGGACGGTTCCGCCAGAATCCCCAGGCTTCGGATCGACGGCCCGACATCATCGACGCCAGCTCGTGATGCTGAGCCTCATGCCCCGACTCTTCGATCGCGGCTCACGTTACGAAAGCTCTCACGATCTCCACACCGTCCTGTCGGACGAGGCTTCCGACCACGATCAACCGAGGATGGGGATGGCGTGGCTGCTTGCGTCTGCCGAGTCGACCGAATCACGGGTCGACCCTGGCGACGTCTGGTCAATTCGTCCATGGGAAAGCGATAGTATGGGCGGCCGCCGCCATGAGCAGCCAAGCGAACGCCAGAAGCCGTCCCAGGCGGTCGATCCAGCCGGCTTCGGGCTTCCAGTTCCCCCCCAGCGCCGAGATCGACCAGGCGACGAGTATCGCCGGAGCGATACATTCCGCCCATCGCCCGTAGCACAAGTCCGACCTCACGGATTCATAGAATCGGTGTGGACCGCTCACGGCGTAAATTTCCGGCACCGACGCCAGGTAGTAGTAGAACAACCCCACGGCCGTCGCGCAGGCGGCCGTCATTCCCGGCTGGCCCGCCAGCCGGCGCCTTGGGGGCCTCGGGTGCATCAGCCGCATTGGGATTAACGCAAACGTCCAACTCGCCAGAAATGGTTGACCATATAAGAGAGCGGCGACCACCCAATATTTCACCGGATCGCGGCCGCTGACGGGCTGCGCATACAGCCACGCGTCGGCGACCCCCAGGTATGCGTAATCGCCCCATAGAACATATCTCCAGAACGGCCGCCCGAAGGCCAGCCCGCCGGCGGTCGCCGCGATCAGCATCGTCGCGTGGACGAGCCTGAAGGACGACGTTGGACGACCACGACTTGTAGGGCCGCCATTGACGCTCGACATGGCTGGTCGCCTTTCGCAAACGCGCCGACACGAAACCTGCCCGCTTCTCAAACGGCTCCGTGAACGATGTCAGGAGCCGACCGACGAGCAGAGGCCGAATTCCGATTGGCTACGGGGAGGTAGATCCTCACGCGATCAGGTCCGCCACCGTCACCGCCAGCAGGCCCATGCTGATGATGACGTTGACGTGGAAGAAGGCCGTGTTGACGCGGTCCAGGTCGTCGGGCTTCACCAGCGAGTGTTCGTAGATCAGCAGCACGGCCGCGGCGGCGACGCCGGCGTAGTAGATCGGGCCGAGGGGGTAGGAGACGCCCAGGGCGATCAGGGCCAGGAGCATCAGGGCGTGGCAGGCCGCCGCCAGCCGCAACGCACCGGCGACGCCCAGCTTCGCGGGGACGCTGTTCAGGCCGACGCTCCGGTCGTAGTCGGCGTCCTGGCAGGCGTAGATCACGTCGAAGCCCGAGACCCACCAGAAGACCGCCAGGCCCAGGAGGACCGGGGGCCAGGCGACGTCGCCGCGGAGGGCGATCCAGGCGGCGATCGGCGACAGGCTCAGCGACGCCCCCAGCCAGAAGTGGGCCAGGCTCGTGAACCGCTTGGTGTACGAGTAGCCCAGCAGCCAGAGCAGCACCGGGGCCGACAGCCGGAGCGGCCAGACGTTGGGCAGGAACAGCATCGTGGAGAGGATGAACGCGGTCGAGCAGGCCAGTGTGAACCAGGTCACGGCCGCCGGGGTCATCGCCCCGCGCGGCAGGTGGCGGCCGGCGGTGCGGGGATTGGCCGCGTCGACGTCGCGGTCGACCAGGCGGTTGAAGGCCATCGCGGCCGAGCGCGCCGTGGCCATGCACAGCAGGATCCCCAGCCAGTCGCGAGGCCGGCCGCGGAGGCCGTCGGGGCCCCACGCCGCGAGCACGGCCCCCATCAGGGCGAACGGCAGGGCGAACAGCGTGTGGCTGAACCGCACCAGCTCCAGGTAGTCGCGGACGCGCCGCGGGGCGATCGACATGGCGTTCCTCAATCCAACCTTTCGGCCCGTCCCAAGGCCCGATCGACGCGGAAAGCCCGAGTGACGAACCAGTCGCCCAGGGCCGGGAACGCGCGGGCCAGCGCGCCTACCGCCCGGAACGGCCAGACCAGCCGCCGGAGCACCGACAGCCGCCTCCTCGGCCGCTCGATCAGCCCCACGATCCGACGCGCCACGTCGCCCACATCGGCCGTCATCCAGCCCGAGGGGGTCTCGACGACCGGGTGCGGCCGGGCGCCGTCCGGCGTCAGCTTGCGGAAGGCGTCGGAGAAGTCCGTCGCGATCGGCCCGGGCTCGACGAGGCAGACGGTCACGCCGTCGCCGGCCAGTTCACGGCGGATCGCGTCGTTCCAGTAGGCCAGACCCGCCTTGGTCGCCCCGTAGACCCCGAGCGCCGAGTTCGCGACACAGGTGATCGCCGAGCCGATGTTGATGACGGTCCCCCGCCGCGCGATCAGCGAATCGACCAGCGCCCGCGTCAGCAGGATCGGGGCTTGCAGGTTGACCGCCAGTTGCCGCTCCAGGTCCGCGGGCGGGGCGTCGGCGAACAGGGTCGGCAGGCCCAGGCCGGCGTTGTTGACGAGGACGTCGACCCCGCCGAACCGCGCCAGGGCCTCGGCGGCAACCCGCGCGCAGGCGACGGGCTCGGCGAGGTCGGCGGCGACCGTCAGGACTTCGAGGCTGGACGCGGACGCCTTCAGCTCCTCGGCCAGCGCATCCAGGCGATCGCCGCGGCGGGCGACGAGGACCATCGCGGACGCCAGGCCGCGGCGGGCGACCTCGCGGGCGATCTCCGCGCCGAGGCCGGAGGAAGCTCCGGTGATGAGGACGACCCGGGTCATGCCCCCTCCCCTTCCCCCCAGCGCGGGATGAGATGGTTCGGCACGCCCAACTGGTCGCAGATCCGGCCGACGACGAACGCGACCATGTCGTCCAGCCCTTTCGGGCGGTGATACCACGCGGGCGACGCCGGCAGGACGACGGCCCCGGCGCGCGTGACCTGGGCCATGTTCTCCAGGTGGACCAGGTTCAGGGGGGTCTCGCGGGGGACGAGGATCAGCTTGCGACGCTCCTTCAGGTGGACGTCCGCCGCCCGCGTGACCAGGTTCGTCGTGATCCCGTGGGCGATCGACCCCAGCGTGCTCATGCTGCACGGGACGACGACCATGCCGCCGGTCAGGAACGAGCCGCTGGCGATGCCGGCCGAGAAGTCGCGGTGGTCGTGGTAGACCAGCCGGCTGGCGTCGACGTCCCCCAGCAGGTGAGCCGGGTCGAAGGCGTCGAGCGACGGCGCGCGACCGATCTCGGCCCGCATGACCTCCACGGCGCTCGGGCTGATCGTCAGGTGGACGGAGCGACCCAGGCCCAGGAGCGTGCGGAGCAGGCCGATCGCATAGGGCGCCCCGCTCGCGCCGGTGATCGCGACGACCAGCGGCGGGCCCTCGGGCGTCACGATCGGGCGGCCGGCTTGACGCCGACGTAGAGCGTGGCGATGCCGAACGTCCGCGGGTGCATCTCCAGGTCGACGAGCCCGCGCGAGGCCATCAGGTCCAGCAAGTCCTGACCGTCGGGAAACTCCAGCACGGTCTTCGGCAGGTAGTGGTAGGCCGAGTCCGCGTTGGGGGCGATCGCCTGGCCGACGCGCGGGAGGACCTTGCGGAAGAACGCCAGGTAGAGCGGGCCGAGGATGCGGCCGCGGGGCCGCGAGAACTCCAGCACGGCGACCTTGCCCCCCGGGCGTGCCGCGCGGACCATCTCGTCGATCCCGGCGACGGTGTCGCTGACGTTCCGCAGGCCGAACGCCACGCTGACCACGCCGAACGTATCGGCGGGGACGGGAATGTGCTGGGCGTCCCCCTCGATCAGGGCGACCCGATCCCCGGCCCCGGCCTTCGCGACCTTCTTCAGGCCGACGGCGAGCATCTCGCGGGTGAAGTCGACGCCGACGACGGGGCACGCGCCCCTGGCGACCTTGTCGTACTCCAGCGCCAGGTCGGCGGTGCCGGTGCAGACGTCGAGGACCGGGACGCCGGGCGTGGGCGGGACCTTGCGGGTGGTGAACCGCCGCCAGGAGCGGTCGATGTTTAGGCTCAACAGGTGGTTGAGCAGGTCGTACCGCTTGGCGATCGACCCGAACATCCTCCGAACGCGCCGGTTCGACTTGTCCTCGGAGGAAGGGGGCGTGGCGGGGGCTGTCTCGGGTTCGGTGAGCGGCACGGGGCGGGCCTCGGGGACGCGCGAGTCATCGATGTCCCCTCTCCCCCGGGAGAGGGGGCCGCGAAGCGGCGGGTGAGGGTCGTCGGAATTCGGAGGACATGCCGGCCCGCACGAGCCGGTGTCGAGGCCGTCGCATCACGAAGGGTGGTCCGGGCGGTCCGCCCGGACGTCGAGGGCTCTCGGGATGGGGACGTCCGGGCGGACCGCCCGGACCACCCTTCGGTCCCGCACCGCCCCTCGGATGTCCGGCGTCCGACGGCCCGGATCACTCCGGCGGCCCGCCCATTATGCCCCCCGCCCCGCCCCGCCGGCAAGCCGAGGCGATCGCTCATCCCAGCCAGCCCACCTCCATCGCCGTGAGGGGGTCGACGCGGAGGTCGGGCAGGCGTTCGGACTCCAGCCGCATGACGTCGCGGTCGGTGACGGCGCCGGGGCGGAAGTGGGAGAGGGGCCATCCGTACTTGTCCTGGGCGCCGAAGAGGTGCAAGACCTCGTGGGCCAGGACCGCCGCGCGGGGGACGGGCGGGCGGATCAGGGGCTCGGTGAAATTGGCCTGGCGGGCGTGGCAGAAGGCCAGGCTCACCCCCTCCAGGTCGGTCCGGTCGAGCGGCACGGCGTAGGACCGGCCGGCGAGCCGGAGGTGGAGGAGCCAGGCGACCGTCGCCCCCGGCAGCCGCGCGGCGACCTCCTGCACGAAGTCGACCGCGTCGCGGAAGCCCAGCGAGGCCGCGGCCCGGCTCATCAGGGTGATGGCCCGGACGCCCATGTCGGCCTCGAACAGGCCGACCTCGCCGCCGCTCTGCGCGACCTGGATGTCGACCTCCTCGGACGTCTCGCCGTCGACGGCGAAGTAGACGTCGGCGACGCCCACGCCGACCTCGACGCCGTAGCGGCCGGCCTCCTCCTCCATCCACCGCGCGGCGCGTTCCAGCGACGCCAGGTGGCGGGCGACCTCGTCGTCGCCCCAGCCGCGGCCGTCGGCCCCGAGGAACAGCGAGACCAGCACCACCCGCCCCCGCAGCGGCGGGCAGGGCGTGCGCCTCCAGGGCATCCCCGGCCGGTCGGGCGTCCGGTCGGCGTCGCGGAACGGGCCGAGGTAACGGGCATGGCGGGGGCTCGCCGGGTTGGACTCGGCCGGCTCGAACGGGAGCGCGACGATCCCCTCCGGCGGGTTGTCGACGGGATGCCTCGTCTTCGAAGGGATCGGCGCGTCCCGCCCGGCCCTTCGAATCCGCTCGATCGCGAGGACGACGACCGGGAGCAAGACGAGGACCCCGATCCCCAGGGCGGGCGCGAAGGCCGGATGATCGGTCCACGCGCCGAGGAGGCGGGAGGCGAGGAAGTCTGGGTCGAGTCGGGCCGGCGGCATGCAGTATCCCGGGACGAAGAAAGGGGGCCGGCGGCGACAAATCGCCATTCGAAGAATCGGCCCGATGCGGTATCTATCTTCCGGGATCGCGTCGCGAGGTCCAGGAGGGACGTCGGATCATGCACGTTTGGAAGCGGGGCGGGTGGGTCGTGTTGCTGACGCTGGCGCTCGCCGGCTGTCGGGACTCCGCGCCCGTCGAACGCCTCCCCGACGTCCGCCAGGCCCTGGACGCCGCCGGGCTCCGCCTCGCCCGGGTCAAGTCCGAGCGGGAATTGACCGCGATCGCCACCCGCGAATCCGCCCTGCTGGCCTGCCTGACCGCCGAGGAGCGCGACGCGCTGGGCCGCGACGCCCTGCGGTTCCGCTCGCCGGCCCCGGTGGTCGTCGCCGTGGCGGCCCCGGCCGGGTCGGCGCCGTTCTGGCTCGACGACCAGGGCTTCCGGACCTCGGGCGAGACGATCCGGGTCGACGGCCGGCCGTGGGAGATCCGCCGCCGCCGCTTCCCCGCGGGCTGGATCGGCCTGGGCGTGAACGGCCTGGACCGCTCGCGCGACGAGCACTACGTCGCCTTCGTCCGCCCCGGCCCCGGGACGCCCGTCACGGCCGGCGACTTGGAGCTGCGGCCCGACCCCGACGCCTCCTGGAAGGTCGAGACCGCCCGCGAGGGCGTCAGCGCCGCCAGCGACGAGCGCCGGCCGATCACCGACCTGCCCCCCGCCCTGGACGGATCGATCCTCCTCCAGCCGGCCCGCGACCGCCGCCACATGGCGCTGCTGGCCGGCGGGCGGGTCTGGAAGACGCATTCCCCGTCGTCGGAGATCCCCGACCAGACGGTCGTCAGCCTGGGCGACGACCCGACGCGGCGGCTGGTCTGGAGTTGGCGGACCGCGCCGACGGTGAAGGCCAGCGTGGTCCGGATCGCCCCGGCGCGGTATCAGACGCCCGAGGACGACCCCGCGTCCCCCCCCGACCTGTCCGACGTCCGCGAGGTCCGCGGATCCGCCGAGCCCGTCCGCTCGCCCGGCCTGCTCAACGACCCGGTCGTCCTGCGGCACACGGTCACGGTCGACGGCCTGGAGCCGGACACCACCTATTATTACGCCGTCGGCGACGGGACCCCGCGGAACTGGGGGCCATGGCGGACGGTCAAGACGGGCCCCGCGCGCCCGAAGCGGCTGGAGTTCCTGTACCTCGGCGACGCGCAGACGGGCTTCGAGGGCTGGGGGGCCCTGGTCACGGCCGCCTACCGCCGCCACCCCGGGATGGACGCGATCCTGCTGGCCGGGGATCTCGTCGACCGCGGCAACGAGCGGACCAACTGGGACCACTTCTTCCTCCGCGCCGCGCCGGTCTTCGACCGCGTCCCGGTCATGCCGGCCGTGGGCAACCACGAGTATCTGGACCGCGGCCCCTGGCTCTACAGCTCGACCTTCCGGCTGCCGGGCGACGGGCCGGAGGGGGTCGACCCGGGCCTGGTCTACAGCTTCCGATACGGCGACGCCTTCTTCGCCGTGCTGGACAGCACGTCGGCCGTGATGAGCGACGCGCAGGCGGACAGGCAGGCGGAATGGCTCGACCGCGCCCTGGCCTCCTCGCGCGAGGGCTGGAAGTTCGTGATGTTCCACCACCCGATCTACCCGTCCCACCCGGTCCGCGACAATCCCCGGATCCGCGAGCGCTGGGTGCCGGTGATCGACCGCCACCACGTCGACATGGTCCTGCAAGGCCACGACCACGCCTACCTCCGCACGCCGCCGATGAAGGACCACCGCCGGGTCTCGACGTCGGCCGACGGCACCACCTACGTCGTGGCCGTCTCCGGCGACAAGTTCGTCCACTCCCAGCCGAAGCGCGACTACATCGAGGTCGGCCGGACCGACGTCTCGACCTACCAGACGATCGAGATCGACGAATCCGCCCGCCGCCTGACCTACCGCTCCTGGACCATCGACGGCGAGGTCGTCGACTCCTTCGTCATCCAGAAGCCCGTCGACGACTCCCGTCGCATCCTCGTCGAACGCCCGAGCGACGAAGCGACCGAGCGCCGCTGAGCCGGCGCGGTTGGGTTCCTTCGCTCTCTCGGATTTCGCCGCCGTCGACGCAAACTATGGCTTAACCTGATATTGCGGCCGATACAGTTGGGTTGGTTCGTCAAACTCGATGTGGATTTTCCGACGTCCCCTCTCCCGCCTGGAGAGGGCGGCCGCGCCGCGGCGGGTTAGGGTCGCCGGGGCCCGAGGGGGATGGCAGGCGTGCAAAAGCCGGCACGGACTTGGTCAGAACCGTAAGGGTGGTCCGGGCGGTCCGCCCGGACGTCCCCCTCGTTTGATAACGGCCCTCGACGTCCGGGCGGACCGCCCGGACCACCCTTACGGCCTTCCTGCACTCCCTCCGCAAGTCCGACGACACTCGCCCGGCGGTAGAGACGACGGACGCGGCCTCCGATGCTGCTCACGAATTGTCAAGGAACGACGATCCGCCCGATACGATCGCGTCCGGGCTGGGGGAGATTCCAGGATTCCGACGGAATCTCGGGAATCTCCGCGGTCGTCATTCCTCGCGTTCGAACCACGCGCCGCCGATGCAGGTCCGGATCAGCGCCAGGTCGCCGGGGGCGGTCCGTCGCAGCAGGACGAAGTCGGCCGGCTCGCCGACGGCCAGGCGGGGGGCGGGTCGGCCGAGGAGGCGGGCGGGGTTGACCGTGGCGGCGTCGAGCAGCGGGCGGGGGAAGCCGCCGACGACGGAGTCCAGCACGCGCAGGCCCGCTTCCAGGCCCAGCATCGAGCCCGCCAGGTAGGGCGTGCCGGCCAGGACGATCTTGCCCGACGGGTCGACGTCCCACGCGCCGTAGTTCCCCGGCGGCAGGCCCGCGAGCCAGCCGGCGTCGCTGACCAGGATCGTGCGATCCGGCCCCTTGGCGCGGGCCAGCACGCGGAGCACCTCCGGGCCGAGGTGGTGGCCGTCGGCGATCAGCGAGGCGGAGAGCCGGTCCTCGGCCGCCTGGACCCAGATCGGGTTCGGGTGCCGGGGCAGTTCGGCGACGATGCCGTTGCCCAGGTGGGTGCTCAGGGAAGCGCCGGCGTCGACCGCGGCGCGGACGGCGACGGCGTCGGCCGCGGTGTGGCCGAGGGAGATCGCCACGCCCGAGGCGACCGCCTTCCGGATGAACTCGGGCGACCCCGGCCGTTCGGGGGCGAGCGTCATCAGCGCGACCCGGCCGCCGCTCGCCTCCTGGAAGCGTTCGAAGAGCGTCCAGTCGGGGTCGCGCATGCAATCGGCCGGGTGCGTCCCGCGGTAGCCGGGGAGGTCCGAGAGGAACGGGCCCTCCAGGTGGATCCCGGCGACCAGGCGTGCGACGTCCGGGCGGGCGTCGCACGCGGCGGCGAGCGTCCGCAGGCCGTGCAGGGTGTGCTCGATGGGGGCCGTGATGAGCGTGGGGCAGACCTTCCCCGCCCCCAGGTTGCGCTGGGCGCGGAGGATGGCGACGGCTCGGTCGACCGTCAGGTCGGGGCCGGAGAACGACCAGCCCCATCGGCCGTTGGTCTGGACGTCCCAGAACGCCGGGGCGATGAACGGGTCGTCGGGCCCGGGAGCGTCGGCGGCGGGCTCGATCCGGGCGATGATCCCGTCGCGGACCTCGACCTCGATCCGGCCGCCGCCGTCCCAGTCCCGGCCGACGACGATCACGCCGTCACCTTCGCGGCGGGGGGCGAGGCCGCGCCGTCGACGACCGGGCGGCCGGCCTCCTTGCGCCGGAGCGCCGCGCCGATGAAGTCGCGGAACAGCGGGTGGGGCTTCGTCGGCTTGGACTGGAACTCGGGGTGGAACTGGACGGCGACGAACCACGGGTGGTCCGTCAGCTCGACGATCTCGACGATCTGGCCGTCCGGGCTCTTGCCCGAGGCGATCAAGCCGGCCTGGGCGAGCCGCTCGCGGTAGGCGTTGTTGAACTCGTAGCGGTGGCGGTGGCGCTCGGAGATCTGCTCGACGCCGTAAGCCTTGCGGGCGAGGGTGTCGGCCTCCAGGGCGCAGGGCCAGGCGCCCAGCCGCATGGTCCCGCCGCGCTTGGTGACGGCGAGCTGGTCTTCCATCAGGGCGATGACGGGGTGTTCGCAGTCCTTTTCGAACTCGGTGCTGTTGGCGTCCTCCAGGCCGAGGACGTCGCGGGCGAACTCAATGACCGCGGTCTGCATCCCCAGGCAGATGCCGAAGTAGGGGATGCCGCGGGTGCGGGCGTAGCGGATGGCCTCGATCTTCCCCTCGATCCCCCGCATGCCGAATCCGCCGGGGACCAGGACGCCGTCGACGCCGCCGAGGAGGGCGTCGGCCCCGCGGGCGGAGACCTCCTCGGCCTCGATCCGGACGACCGACACGCGGGCGCGGTGGGCGATGCCGGCGTGGTCGAGCGACTCGTACACCGACTTGTAGGCGTCGCGGTGCTTCATGTACTTGCCGACGACCGCGATCCGGACCTCGTGCTGCGGGTGCAGCAGGCGGTCGACCATCTCGGTCCAGTCGGACAGGTCGAGCGGCGCGGCCTTGAGGCCCAGCTTCTTGACCAGCAGGTTGTCGATGCCGCTCTGCACCAGGCTGAGGGGGACCTCGTAGATGCTGAACTGGCGGTCGCGCTCCTCGATGACCGCCTTCTTCTCGACGTTGCAGAACAGCGCGATCTTGTCCTTCTCGTCGGTCGGGATGGGGTGCTCGGTGCGGCAGATGAGGATGTCGGGCTGGATGCCGATCTGGCGGAGAGCCCCGACGGAGTGCTGCGTGGGCTTGGTCTTCAGCTCGCCGGCCGCCTTCAGGTAAGGGACGAGCGTCAGGTGGATGTACAGGCAGTTCTCGCGGCCGACGTCGAGCGCGAACTGGCGGATGGCCTCCAGGAACGGCAGACCCTCGATGTCGCCGACGGTGCCGCCGATCTCGGTGATGACCACGTCCACGTCGTCGGTCGCGAGCTGGTGGACGGCCGCCTTGATCTCGTCGGTGACGTGGGGGATGACCTGGACGGTCTTCCCCTCGTAGTAGCGCCCCTCGCGCTCCTTCTGGATGACGGAGAGGTAGATCTTGCCGGTGGTGTAGTTGCAGTTCTTGGTGAGCTTGGCGTTCGTGAACCGCTCGTAGTGGCCGAGGTCGAGGTCGGTCTCGGAGCCGTCGTCCAGGACGTAGACCTCGCCGTGCTGGTACGGGCTCATGGTGCCCGGGTCGACGTTGATGTAGGGGTCGAACTTCTGGAGGCGGACCGTCAACCCGCGCTGCTCCAGGATCATCGCGATCGACGCGCAGGTGAGCCCCTTGCCGAGCGAGCTGACCACGCCGCCCGTCACGAAGATGTGCTTGGCCATCGCCTAACCTTGGTGGGTGAGCCTGTACAGGGGGGTAAAAGCCAAGTATACCGGACGATGACCCATTCCGCGAGGCCGGCCCGGTCCCGCCCGGCCCCGAACATCTCGCAGGACCCGACCATGCCGATCGCCCCGGCCCTCCTCGCCCTGACCCTGGCCCTCGCCGCCGCCGACGGCCCGAAGCCCCCGCCCGGCGCCCCCGCCGGCACGAAGGCGCATCGCGACGTCGCCTACGTCCCCGGCGGCCACGAGCGCCAGAAGCTCGACCTCTTCGTCCCGCCAGGCGACGGCCCGAGGCCGCTGGTGATCTGGATCCACGGCGGGGCGTTCATGATGGGGGACAAGGCGGAATGGGGCCCGCCCCTCGAGCTGCTGGGCGAGGGGTACGCGGTGGCCAGCCTCAACTATCGCCTCTCCCAGCACGCCATCTTCCCCGCCCCGGTCGAGGACGCCAAGGCGGCCGTCCGCTTCCTCCGCAAGCATGCGAAAGAATACGGGATCGACCCGGACCGATTCGGCGCGTGGGGGGCCTCGGCCGGCGGCTATCAGTCGGCCATGCTGGGGACGACGGCGTCGACGAAGGCGTTCGACGTCGGCGAAAACCTGGACGTCTCCAGCGCCGTGCAGTGCGTCGTCGACGAGTACGGCCCCACCGACTTCACGAAGATGACCGAGCAGGCGAAGGCCCTCCCCGGCGCCGACGAGCACGACGCGCCCGACTCGCCCGAGTCGAAGCTCCTCGGCGGACCCGTCCAGGAGAACAAGGCCAAGGCCGCGCAAGCCGACCCCTGCACCTACGTCACGAAGGACGCCCCGCCGTTCCTCATCATGCACGGCGACCATGACAAGCTGGTCCCCTACGGCCAGAGCGTGCTGCTCGTCGACGCGCTGAAGAAGGCCGGGGCCTCGGTCGCGTTCCACACCGTCAAGGGCGGCGGCCACGGCGACGGCTTCGGCGAGCCCGAGCGGCGCGCGGCGCTGGACTTCCTGGCGAAGCACCTCAAGAGAGGGTCGTCGACCGGGCGCTGATCGCGGCCGACTTCCGCCGCTGTTCCGCACGAGACTTGAACGGCCCGGATGCGTCCTCCTCTCCCGCCGGGCAGAGATGAGGACGCATCTTTTCGACACTCCTCGCGGAACACCACCGGGATCGATCGGGAACAGCGGCCCGGCCGGCCCGGCCGGGCGTCGAAAGCCGAAGCATGGGAGGATCGTCTTGCGATGAGTCGCGGACGCCCGGCCGGGCCGGCCGGGCCGCTGTTCCTTCAGGATGATCCGCGGGCGTTGGGATTTCAGGATTCCGGGGCCCCCCCGGGCCTGGGGATCACGACTTCCGCGCCGAGCGGGCCTTGGAGGGGAGGGCCTTCGGCTGATGGTCGAGCTTGCGTTCGGCCAGGTGCTTGAGGTCGTCGGCGGTCGGCTCCTGGGCGTCGCGGAGGGCGTAGGCGGCCTCCTGGGCGGCGTCCCATTCGCCGGCCTTGGCCTTGGCGATGATGTCCTTGAACGCGGCGTACTCGGCGTCCGAGCACTTGCCGGCGGCGCGGCGCTCCTCGACGAGGGCCGCGTTCTTGTCGAGCCATTTCGACTCGCGGGTGCTGACGGCGGTCGCCAGCGAGACGATCAGCTCGCGGTTCTCGCCCGAGACCTGGGTCCCCCCGCAGCCGGGGGCCGACAGGAGCAGGAAGGCGATCAGCAGCGCCGCGGCGATCAGGGTCGCGGCGCGATCGGGCCGCGGGCGCGGCTTCGCGCCCGGGCCGGAGGATGTGCGATGCATGGCGTTCGCCCTCGGGTCAGAACTGGTCGGAGCTGATGATCTCGCCGCCGGCGCGGGTGGCCAGGGCGGGCCAGACGACCTGGCTGATGTTCGACGAGGCGAAGCGGACGGAGCCGTCGCCCATCAGGACGTTGCAGCCGCCCGGATGCTCGGCGTACATGCCGCAGAGTTTGGCCAGCCGCGAGTTGGGCGGGTGGATCAGCGGCGGGTCCTCGCCGGCGTTGGGGCCGCTGTGGACGAGGACCTGGGTCGCGGCGACGTCGCAGGCGGAGAACGCGAACTTCGGCGTCGGGCAGCCCACCGCGCCGGGGACCACGCCCACCCACGTCTCGTCGCTGAGGGCGGCGGAGTGCTCGCCCAGGAACACGGTGTTCGACAGCCCGTCGGTCACGGCGGAGACGCCGATCCGGGCGTTGCGGTAGAACGGGCCGTCCGAGAGGGTCGTCCAGTCGTCGACCGCGTAGGCCCACGCCTCCTGCCTCCCGGCGTTCGCCGCGTAGTGCGACCGGCTGAAGGTCGCGAGCTTCGCCCCCCCCTCGTCCTTCACGTCGTAGGTCTTCGAAGCCTCGCTCACCGACGGGCAGAGATAGGTCGCCACCGTGACCCGCGTCCCCGTGTAGTTCGCGACATGCTGGCACGGGAGGTCCACGTTGAGCGCGGCGTAGATCGTGGTCTGCTCCATATACGGCAGCAGGAGCGCCCCCCAGGCCCAGCCGGGGCCGGTGTCGTGGGTGAGCGGATCGGGCGTCCCCATGATCGTGTTGCCCCCCTTGAGCGTCAGGTAGCCCGAGGGGAAGACCCCTTGCGCGTCGTGGTAGTTGTGGATCGCCAGCCCCATCTGCTTCAGGTTGTTGGTGCACTGGGCGCGGCGGGCGGCCTCGCGGGCGCTCTGGACGGCGGGGAGCAGCAGGGCGATGAGAACGGCGATGATCGCGATGACGACGAGCAATTCGATCAGCGTGAAACCGGCCGAGGGCCGGCGGCGGGCGTGTCGCAGCATCATTCTGAGGGACTCCGGGCGTGCGGGAACGAAGATCGGGGATGGGATGGATAAGACGGGAGCCGAGCCGGGCGCGACCCGTCGGCCATCGACGCCCCGCGAGCCCGCGGACACCGTCGGCGTTGCGACGGACGATCCACGAGGACGAGACGGGCGCGACCGAATAGGCCGGAGGCTCGGGCGACGGAGAGGCCGGCGCAGGGCGGAGCCGGGCGGCCTCAGGCGACGGAGGGGGGAGGGACGACCGCGGGCGGGGCGCGCGACGGCGCGGCCACACGGGATTCGCGGGGCGGGATGGGGGTCCGGAGGGGCCTGGCGACGCGATCGGTCTGCGGCGTCGAGTAGGCGACCACCGCATCCGGATTATGCTGGACGAGCGACAGGAGATGGCACGCCGCGCAGTCGTGCGAGGCGTGGCCGAGGGCCTTGGACCCGTCCCCCGGCGCGACGGAGCCCCACGAACTCCCGTGATCCAGGCCGAGCAGGCCGTGCAGCGACGGCCCGGCCGACATCACCGTGGAGTGACAGGCCACGAATGCGATCAGCAGTAGCGAGCGGAGGCTCGATCGCATGGCGGTTCCCGTGGGGACGTCCATTCGGGGCGGGGAAGTTCCCCGCTTCTCCCCTTTATATCAGCGTGGCAACCCCGGATGAAGGGAAACTCCGCGAGATTCCTCGGGTTTTCGCGGCCCGTCTCACTTGCCGGCCGGCTAGGCCGTGTTGACGGTTTCAGCGAGCTTGCGGACGTGGATGAATCCGGAGACGAGGCGGGCCACGCCGAGGTAGACGTCCTTCAGTTTCTCATATCTCGTGGCGAATCGTCGGAACTGCTTCGCCTTGGCGAACGCCCGCTCCACCCGGTTCCTCTGCTTGTAGATC
>MKTT01000004.1 GCA_001898385.1 Planctomycetales bacterium 71-10 | reverse complement strand
ATCCAGGCGGTGTCCGGGATGCGGCCCCCTTCGGTCCCCGTGATCCAGAAGGTGATCCCGTGCAAGTGCATCGGGTGGTGGTCGATGGCGCTGAAGTTGACCAGGCGGATGCGCACCCGCTCGCCCTGCTTGATGACCATGGGCGTGATGTAAGGGGCCGCGCGGCCGTTGAGGGTGAAGAGGTTGAACTCCATCGACATGGTGTTAGGGATCGTGGATCCCGGCAGGATGGCCCATTCCTGGATGATGAGGGCGAGGTCGCGGTCCACCGGCGGAAAGTGGGCCACCTTGGGATGGACGATGAACAAACCCACCATCCCCATGCCTTGCTGCATGGCCACGTGAGTGTGGTAAAAGAACGTACCATTCTGCTCGAGGGTAAATTCGTAGGTGAACATCCCGCCGGGCTTGATCGGGTCCTGGATCAGCCCCTCCACGCCGTCCATGGCGTTGGGGACATCGATGCCGTGCCAGTGCATGATGGTCGGCTCGGGGAGCTTGTTGTGAACGATGATTCGGACCTTGTCGCCCTCCACGACCTCGATCATCGGGCCGGGCATGCTGCCGTTATAGCCCCATACATCGATCCAAACGTCAGGCAAGACCTCACGCTTCAGGTGTTCTGCGAACAGGTGGAACTCCTTGGCGCCATTGACCATCTTCCAGGCGAGCTTCGGGGGACCGTCCGGCACCTCGACCGGGACGGGCGCCAGTCCGGCCGCCCGGAAGCCCGGTACGAGCTTCCCACGATCGCTGGCGCTCCCCACCGCGGGCCGCTCGCGTGGGTCGCCTCCCGCTTGTCCGTGGCCCTCGTGGCCCCCTCCGGACGGGGCATCCTGGGCCACCGCGGGGGCCGCCCCGGCGATGAGGCCGGCCGCCGCAATAGTGCCGCCTTGGAGGAATGTCCGCCTGGTCGCCTCGCTGTCCATCACATCACCTCGGTTCGGTAACAACACGTTGTGGAGACGGCCAGGAGCCCACCAGCCTGTCAGAGTTATTCTACCTGCGCTATCGGGCAGGCGCCGTGGGCGTTCGAGACCACCAGCCAGTTGGACCTTTGTTCCGGGCGGTCGACGAGAGCCCCTGGCGGCAGGCATTCGGTCATATCAAGGCGTGCCGCGCCGATCCGGTTGTCGGCCATCCCATAATAAACGTCGAAGCGGTCCGGCGCGCCGAGATCGTCGCGCCGGTCGATTCCGGTGGGAAACACGACGTTCGCGACGGTACCCCGGCGTTCCTCTGGCAAGTCCGGCGTCAGCACCGGCTGCGGCGAACGGTAGCGAATGACGTGCGGATGCTCCGCCGAGAGCACCATCACCCCCGCCGAGTAGCTCAGCTTGCGCCCTCGTGTGTCCGCCTCCTCCGTTTCGCCCACGCCGTGGTACAGGACCAACCAACCGTGCCGGGACATGATCGGGGGAGCTCCCCCGCCGATCTTGAGCCGCTCCCAGAGCGCCACCGGACTGGCCAGCCGATGATGCGAGGTAAAGTGGCAGAGATGGTTTGGCCCACAATTCTCCATGGCGAGTGGGCAGTAGGAAATCCAGATGCTTTCGCGACGGAGATCCACCGCGCGGCACCCAGGGTCGCACTCTTTTTCGTTCGGACAAGTCCCGGGGAAGAGCGGCCGATGCAGGATGGCCATTGCCGGGTTCCCGGAAGGATCGGGAATGGCTACGGGGAAGACGCAGGCGTCTTTGTTACCGCCGTCGAACTCGATGCCTTGATACGGACGGAAGGTGGCAAGCCCCAGACGCTTCCAGCTGAACAGGTCCTCTGATAGTGCCAGCGCGATCCGCGGACCATTGGGCGAAAGCGCCGTGTAGGTCATCACGTATCGCTGGAGCGGTTCGACAAACGAAATCCGCGGGTCCTCGCAGCCGCCGCTGCCGTCCGCCCGTCTCTCGTAATCCGCTTCGGGCTCCAGCGCAATGCCGAGCCGCTCGACGCCCGTCGGATTGCCGGTCTCATTACAGCGGTTTACTCTGGAGTTGCAGACGACCTTTGGTTGACCGGGACGCTTAATAGACCTCCCTTCTCCCCTGGTGGGAGAAGGGGGTCGTCGATGGCCTTCGTGTATGCCTTCCCGAGGTAAACCGCTGTAAACCGCACTCGCGCGATCCCGATGCGCGAATAATTGCCCCGCGCGACCAGCCGCGGGAAGAGGTAAAGTTGACCATCACGGCCCCGAACCGCGGCCGGATTCAAGACGCCTTCGGCCTCCAGAGGGTTGCCGGGCCCCGGATCCATCACCAACCCCAGGCGTTGCAACTGAAAACCTGGCATCGACTCACCTCATAAATTCACGTGTTAATTAATATAAAATATGCATATATTTAAGGTATGACCATGCAGCTCGTTGCCACTTCTTGCCTTCACTGCTGAGGACGTTATTCCGACGTAGGGTAGCGAGGTGTACCAGTGCTTTGCAGTTCGATCAAACCCTCGGCTCAGGGCGCTATGGCTGGCGCCACCCTCGCTCACATCCGCTCAGGAGCCGGTCCGCCTCGATCGGCCCCCAACTACCGGCCGCGTAATTGGGGAAGCGCGGTGCAGGCTGCCCTTCCCACGCCTCCAAGATGGGCGTGATGAACTCCCAGGCGGCCGCCACCTCGTCGGAGCGCGTGAACAGAGTCGCGTCGCCCCGTAGTGCATCCAGCAAGAGTCGCTCGTATGCCTCGGGCAGGATTTGCGGGAACGAATGCGCATAGCCAAACTCCATGCGCACGGGCTGAAGCACGAGTTGCATCCCAGGACGCTTTGCCGCGAAGGTCAGGCTGATGCCCTCGTCGGGCTGGATACGAAAGACGAGTGTCCCGGGTTGCTCTCCCGCATGACAGCAGTTGCAGACGGGGTGACAATGACAACCACGGTCGCAGAGGTCGCCGCCGTGCGGTGTAGCAGTGAACAGACGCCGGGGAGGCCGTTTGAACTCTACGGCAATTTCCGTTACCTGCCGGGCCAGCCGCTTGCCGGTGCGGAGCAGGAACGGCACGCCGGCCCAACGCCACGTGTCCACTTCGGCCCTCATCGCGACGTACGTCTCAGTGGAAGAGTCACGGGCAACCGCCTCCTCCTCGACGTAGCCCGGCCGGGACTCGTCGTTGGCGAGTCCCGGCCCGTATTGGCCGCGCACCACCCACTCGTCGGCCGACCGGCCCTCGGGTCGAACGAGGTTGCGCAGTACCTTTACTTTTTCGTCGTGTATGTCCGTCGCCCCAAGTGATGCGGGAGGTTCCATCGCCACCAAGGCCAACAACTGCAAGAGGTGGTTCTGGGCAACGTCCCGGATGGCTCCCGCGTGGTCGTAATAGGCTCCGCGGCGTCCCTCCATTCCGCCCGTCTCGGCCATGGTGATTTGAACGTGGTCCACATATTGGCGATTGAACAGCGGCTCGAAGATGGGGTTGCCGAAGCGGAATGCCAAGATGTTTTGCACCGTCTCCTTGCCTAGATAGTGGTCGATGCGAAACACCTGCTCTTCTCGCAGCACGCCCAGAATCTGGTGGTCCAGCGCCTCGGCACTGTCGAAGTCCTTTCCGAACGGCTTCTCGACCACGACCCGGGTCCACGGGCGGCCGGGTTCGCGACGCACAAGACGCGCGGCGGCCAGTTGCTCGACGATAAATGGAAAGTGATCGGGATCCGTTGCCAGGTAAAAGAGGCGGTTTCCGCCCAAGCTATGTTGCTGTTCCATCTGTTCGAGCCGCGCCGAAAGCGTACGGTAGCAGCCCGCCGTAGTGAAGTCGGCGCGGTGGTAATAGAGGCTGGGGGCAAACTGCTGCCACGCTGCGTCCGCGCCGTCATCGGTCGGACCACGCGCTTGGATGACGCGTTGCGCTTCCTCCCGAAACTTGGCGTCGTCCTTGTCTCGCCTACCCACACCGACGACCGCAAACGGCGAATGCAAGAACTCGCCCCGCCACAACCGGAAAAGGGCCGGGAGCAGCTTGGAAGCGGTCAGCACGCCAGTCGCGCCAAAGATAACAAGTGCGAACGGCTCCTCGACACGCGGCCCAGACGGGTGGCCGGCGGTTGCGAGTTGGTTGCCTTGGCCCGGGATCGCCTCGGTGGACGCCATCGCGTTTGCCTCCTCCGCTCGGGTGCCTTCGCCGCAGGTAGAACGCCCCTCCGAATCACGGTCGCTACTTGTCGAGCCTCCGTTTCAGGTACTCACCGACCAGCAGCGCCGCCGGGTAGAGGACTTCCTCCTCTTCCCCGATATGCAGGGTGAGCTGCTCCGCGAAGCGGGCGTAGTCCGTCTTCCCCTCGGCCTTGGCGGAGTCCGCGAGCCTCTCGAGCCCCGTCACGAGCTCGCCGTGATCGCGGCGAATTTGCGGCAGCGCGGCCCTCAGTCGCTCGGCCTTCCCGATGGCCTCGCGCATCGCGGGCGTGACCTCCCCCGCCGCGAGCCGGGACAAGAGCCCGAGGGGCGAGAATGCCTCCTTCGCCTTTGCGAAATGGGCCTCCGCCAATTTCTTGATCGACCGGGCCGCCTCCCCGACGTTGCCGCCCTCCTTCGTGGCC
>MKTT01000003.1 GCA_001898385.1 Planctomycetales bacterium 71-10 | reverse complement strand
CTGGTCGCAGGGACTCCCCCAGGTGTAACCGACGTCGGAACGCCGATCAATCGGGCTTTGCCGTCCTAGAAAAAAAATCCGCATCCGGGCGGATTTCCTTGAGGTCGCCCGCCGCGGTTCTCGCAGGTACCTACGACGGAGATGGATCCGGCCCGCATGGCGGGATCGACCGGCGAGGCCCCGCCCCCGGCGGCGTCGCCGCGCGCCGCCATCCCGGACGACGGCCCCACGCGGACCTACCGCCACCAACACCCCAGCGAACAGCGACCCATGAGCCACACACCCCAATTCCACCGGAATCGGCACGCGCCGTCCCCTCGCAGCCGGAGGCCCCGCGGCCCTTCGCTCGAAGCCCTGGAGGCGCGGAGGCTCCTCGACGCCGACCCTCACGGGCTGTTCCCCAACGAGGAGTATACGCTGGGGAGGGAACCGTTCGCCATCCTCTCGGGCGATCTGAACGGCGACGGCCACGCCGATCTCATCACCGCCAACCTGTCGCTATACGAGACATCGATCGGTTCGGCCCCGAATACCATCTCGGTGCTGCTGGGGCAGGGCGACGGCACGTTCGTCCAGATCCCGCCGATCCAGCTGAGTTCCTCCCTGAGCCTGAGTGGACTGGTCGCCGGCGACTTCGACGGCGACGGGCGGCTGGACCTCGCGGCTTCGATCAGCCCGATCTCGTCCAGCGATGAGGGGCGGATCGCCCTGCTCATGGGGCGCGGTGACGGCACGTTCGAAGCCCAAGTCGATTTGAGAGCGAGTGGTTCCGCTCGTTCACTCGCCGCGGCGGATTTCGACGGCGACGGGCGACTGGACCTGGCGGTGTCGAACTACAGCGATAACACGGTCTCCATCTACCTCGGCCACGGGGACGGCTCATTCGGCGGGCCGGCATCCTACCCCGCCGGCCGGCGGCCGAGGGAACTCACGGCCAACGACTTCAACGGCGACGGGCTGAAGGACCTGATCGCAATCGACCCCTCCTCCACAACGACGAACCTATCCGTGGTGCTGGGCCGGGGCGATGGAACCTTCGCCCCTCCCGTCATTTCCTACTCCCGAGGATTCTCGTCCGCCGAGTCCATGGCGATCGGGGATTTCGATGAGGACGGCTTCCTGGACGTCGTCACCGGCTCGGGGGATAGCACGGGAAGGACGATATTTATAGGCCGCGGGGATGGCTCCTTCGACGTCGACGTCCCCGACGATATGGGCGTCACCGGCGGGCCGGCGTCCGTCGCCGACTTCAACGGCGACGGGCACCTGGACATCGTCGGGGGCCAGGGGGTCCTCCTGGGCGGCGGGGACGGCACCTTCCCGGGCAGGATCTCATTCCGTTCGAGCGGCTATACGTTCGGGGATCCCTGCGCGACGGCCGACTTCGACGGCGACGGCGACCTGGACCTGGCCGTGGCGAAGCGATCGACCGCCTCGGTACTGATCCTCCCCGGCCGGGGCGATGGCAGCTTCGTCGTCTCGACCTATGAGGAGCCGAGGGACGTCAAGACGCTCGGGGCGGGCGACTTCGACGGCGACGGCGTGCTAGACCTCGTCGCCGCCCGGGGCGTCTACGCCGACGCCTTTATCCTGATGGGGCGAGGCGACGGCACATTCCGGATGGGGGAGAGGGTTGAGACGGGCGGTCGGGTCGAATCCGTGGTGGTGGAGGATTTCAACAGCGACGGATTTCTTGACTTCGCGCTGGGCTACAGACTCGATCGGGTCGCGTTCTACCAGGGGCGCGGCGACGGGACGTTCGAACCAGGACCCACCCTCGCCATGGCCGGCCTGGCCATCGAGATGAAAGCCGGCGACTTCAACGGTGACGGTCGGCCCGACCTGGCCATCGCCAACAAACCCGGCGGGATCACGGTACTCCTGAGCGACGGCTCCGGCGGATTCCCCTCGCGCACGAACTATGCCCCATGGGCCCGCTTCGTCGCCTTGGATGTCGGGGACTTCGACGGCGACGGCGTGCAGGATCTGGCTGGTCTGACCGAGGAGTTGAATAGTAGCGATCAGGATGCATTGGTGTTATTAGGCCGCGGAGACGGGTCCTTCGACATCAACTTCGACTATCGCAGCGATCACCAAGGCCAGGTGGACCTGGCCATCGGCGACTTCGACGGCGACGGCTTCTCGGACATGGTCCTTGCGAACAGTTCGGATCATGCGGTGACGGTGATGATCCGTAGGCTCAGAGTCTACCCGGCGGGGGCTCAGAGATACTTTCCGGCTCAGGAGGAATACTATGTCGGCGGCCGCCCAAACTCGGTCGTCGTCGGCGACTTCAACCTCGACGGCCGGCTCGATGTCGCGGTCGGCGTCTCGAACTACGGGGTAACCCTCCTGATGGGCCGCGGCGACGGCACCTTCCAGGCGAGGACCACCTACACCGGCGGCGGCCAGCTCATCGTCGCAGACTTCAACGGCGACGGCCGTCCGGATCTGGCGACCGCGGACGTGGGTGTCCGGGTGTTGCTGAACCGGGCGGTGATCGAGCGGCCCACGGTCGATTCGGTCGTCGTGCAGGGGGGGATGGGGCAGCGGTCCTACGTCGATCGGGCCTCGTGGACGTTCAGCGAGGCGGTGAACGTCGGCGACCTGATCGCGGACGGGTCCATCGTCGACGCGGTCGGCCTCTACAATCTGGGCATGGAGCCCGGGACGAGTTCGGAGCGCCGCGTGAGCCTGTCGGCCTCGCAGTTCCGCTACGATCCGGCCACGCGCACGCTCACCTGGGAGTTGGCCGCCGACTCGGCGAAGCAGTCGCTGCCCGACGGCGCGTACGAGTGGCGGATCGACGCCGCCGCGATCACCAACGCGGCCGGCCGCACCCTGGCGACCAACGACGGCGCGTCCTACACGTCCGCATTCCACCGCCTGCTCGGCGACGCCAGCGGCGACGGCGTCGTGGATCAGGTCGACATCGCCTTGATCAACGCCGCATCCGGGTCGCGGCCCGGTTCCTCCAACTGGGACGTCGACGCCGACCTCGACCGCGACGGCTCGATCAACGTCCGCGACCGTCTGATCGTCCAACGTGCGATGGGCGGCCGGATCGTCCGGCCCTCGGCGCTCGCGTCGAGGGCCGCCTCCCTCGCAGCCCCTGACGGCCTCGTCGCGGTCGGCCTCGCGGCACGGGGGACGGACGCCGCCGACGCGACCGTGTCGCCCCTGCGGCCGACCTCGAGGGGAGGGGCCGATCGCCGATTCTCGACGGCGATGCGCCGGGGCTCGCCGGCCCTCGCCCTCCAGAGGTCCCGCATCGCGGCCGTGCGCGTCGCCGGGAAGGCCGCCGGCCTCGCGCGGGGATCGTCCCTTTCGGACCGCTGACCCGGCCCCGAGGCCCGCGGCCGGCGTCACGGCCCGCCGCGGGCCTCCCCCCGATCAAGAAGCTGTGCGACCCAATCCCACCACCTGAGGCGAGATTCCCCATGAGGCACTATACCCGAGCCCTGCTGGCGACCCTCTGCATTGCGAGCCTGGGCGGCCAGGCGGACGCCGGCCCGACGCTCTCGATCGAAAACGCCCCGAGCGAGTACCAGGCGGGAGGCTTCTTCACCGTCGACCTGAAGTTGACCGGGGCGTCCAACCTGAACGCGTACACGGTGAGCCTGATCCTGGAAGGTTCCGGCGGCATCCCCGGCGTCGGCGGCGACTATTACTTCGCCGACCTGCCAGACGACCTGACCGACCTCCCGTCGGTCGACCGCTATGTGTTCGGCGGCGACGGCTTCGGCCGGGGCGTCGGGCGGGGCGAGGACGGGTCGGCGACCAGGCTGACCCTGCTCGACAGCCTCGCCGATCTGGACGCGGAGGTCGACGTCACGGCCGGCGGCAACGACCTGATCGCCCGCATCCGGATCGGCACGTCGTCGACGATGACGGGCGAATTGCGCCTGTCCTTCGACGTCTCCGAGACCCTGTTGCTGGGATCGTCGGGCCAGGACGTCCCCGGCTTCGATCAACTCGCCTATATGCCGACGGCCGGCACCACGTCCGTCATCCGTCCCGCCGCGATCCCCGAGCCGGCCTCCCTCGCGAGCTTCCTCGCGGGAGGAGCGACCGTCGTCCTCGGGACGTCGCGAGCCCGCCGACGGGCGGCCGGCGCGGCCCCGTCGGCGTGACGCGGCGAGCGACTTTCACCATCGCCGGGCCGGTGCTTCGCCACACGGCCCGGCGGCCACCGCGACCGGGCCGCGGCCACTCGCCCGGTCAGAGCTTCCGGCCGAAGTGGTTGAGGAGGTACAGCACGACGATCGCGCCGACGGTCGCCGTGATGAGGCTGCCGATGATGTTGGTCGGGCCGAAGCCGAGGAGGCCGAACAGGAAGCCACCGACGAGCGCGCCCAGCACGCCGACGATCATGTTGTTGACCGCGCCGAAGTCGCGGCCCTTGGTGATCTGGCCGGCGAGCCAGCCGGCGGCCAGGCCGATGAGCAGGAACCAGATCAGCGAGAACAGCATGGCTTGACTCCGCGGAGAGGACGGTTGGAGGGGCGGCGGCCGGGCGTCGGTTCAGCCCAGGCCGCAGGCGGCGCGGGCGCGGTCGAGGACCTTGCGGGCGGTGGCGCGGGCCTTCTCGGCCCCGGCGGCGCGGACGGCGGCCACCCGCTCGGGGTGCGCGACCCAGTCGGCCCGGCGCTCGCGGGCCTCGGCGAAGGTCTCGATCAGCGCCTCGCCCAGCCGCGTCTTGACCTCGCCGTAGCCGATGCCCCCCTCGCGATACCGGCGCTCGACCTCGTCGCGGTCGGCCTCCTTGGCGAACAGCTTGAAGAGGCCGAACAGCGGGTCGGCGTCGGGGTCCTTGGGGGCCTCGACGGGGGTGCTGTCGGTGACGAACTTCTTGACCTTCTTCCGGATCGCGGCCGGCTCGTCGAAGATCTCGATCGTGTTGCTGTAGCTCTTGGACATCTTCCGGCCGTCGAGCCCCGGCACCACGGCGACCGAGTCGAGGATGTACGGCTTCGGCAGGCGGAAGACCTCCTTCTTCTTTCCGCCGTAGACGTGGTTGAACCGCTCGGCGACGTCGCGGGTGATCTCCAGGTGCTGCTTCTGGTCCTGGCCCACGGGGACGAGGTCGGCGTCGTACAGCAGGATGTCGGCCGCCTGGAGGACCGGGTAGGCGAACAGGCCGTGCTCGGCCGGCAGGCCCTGCTGCACCTTGTCCTTGTAGCTGACGCACTTCTCCAGCCAGCCCATCGGCGTGACCGACGTCAGCAGCCAGGACAGCTCCACCGTCTCCGGGACGTCCGACTGCACGAACAGGACGGCCCGCTCCGGGTCCAGCCCCAGCGCCAGCAGGTCGACCAGGACGTCGGACACATATTTATGCAAGGTCGCGGCGTCGCGGACGCTCGTGAGGGCGTGATAGTCCGCGACGAAATAGTAGGCGTCGTTGGCGTCCTGGAGCGCGACGTACTGCCGGATCGCCCCCAGATAGTTGCCGATGTGCAGCGCGCCCGAAGGCTGAATCCCCGACAGAATCCTCATCGTCCCCTCCTCGACCTCGGGCCGCCTCGCTCGCGGCCCCTTCGGCCAGCCACTCTATCAGGAACGCCGGGGCGCGGCCATGCGGGGGACGGGCCCGGCCGCGGCGTCCGGGGCACGGAGGGGCGGAGGGGCGCGGCCGGGCCGCCGCGCCCCTCCTCGCTCGGAGTTCACTCGTCGGCGCCGCCCCCCTTCTTCGCCGTGGCGTCCGGGTCGGGCGTGTGGGGGGTCGGCATCGGGGCGTGGATCTCCTTCCGCCAGGCGACGAGCCTGGCGTGCAGCTCGGCCGCGCGGGCGGGCTGCTCGGCGGCGAGGTCGTGCTTCTCACCGGGGTCGTCGCGGAGGTTGTACAGCTCGACATCGCCGGTCTCGAAGGACTCGACGACCTTCCAGTCGCCGTCGCGGATCGCTCCGGCGGGGGTGGTCCGCCAGTGGCCCTTCGAAGCGCCCAGGTAGCCGGGGAAGTGCCAGTAGAGCGGCCCCCGTTCGGGGCGGTCGGCCCCGCCGCTGGTGACGAGCCGCAGGTAGCTGGAGCCGTCGAGGGGCCCCTTCGCCCGGCCGCCGGTCAGCTCCAGGATCGTGGGATAGAGGTCGACGCTGTTGACGGGGCGGTCGCTGGTCTTGCCGGGGGGGACCTTGCCGGTCCACCGGAAGATGTACGGGACGCGGACGCCCCCCTCGTAGAGCATCCCCTTGCCGCCGCGGAGCGGGGCGTTGTCGGTGATCTCCTTGCCGACCTTGATCCCCTCGCGGGCGTAGCCGCCGACGCCGCCGTTGTCGCTGGTGAAGATCACCAGCGTGTCGTCCCCCAGGCCCAGTTCGTCGATCGTCTTCAGCACCCGGCCGACGCTCTCGTCGACGCTGGCGATCATCGCCGCGTAGGTCGGGTCGTGGTGGCCCCCCTCGGGCTTCGTCCCGACGAACCGCGCGACCATCTCGGGCTTGGCCTGGTGCGGGGCGTGGACCGCGTAATGGTGCAGCTCCAGGTAGAACGGCCGGTCCTTGTGGCGGGCGATGAAGTCGACGGCCTTGTCGGTCAGGAAGTCGGCGAGGTAGGCGTCCTTCGGATGGTCGACCGGGGGGATCGTCTCGAAATCGAAATGCTTGCCCATCGAGACGATGGACTCATCGAACCCGCGCTTGAGCGGGTGATGCGCCTCGTCCTGCCCGAGATGCCACTTCCCGAACAGCCCGGTGACATAGCCGGCGTCGTGGACGGCCTGGCCCAGCGTGTACGTCTCCAGCGGCAGCTTCTGGACGTTGTCGACCGGCTTCAGCGACCGCGTCCGCCAGGCGAACCGCTCGATCGAGCCGACGGTGTAGACCCCCGTCCGCGGCCCGTACTGGCCGCTCATCAGGGCGGCGCGGGTCGGCTGGCAATTCGGTCCGCAGGAATAGCCGTCGGTCAGCCGCAGGCCCTCGGCCGCCATCCGGTCGATGTTCGGAGTGCGGTAGAACCGGCTCCCGTAGCAGGCGACGTCCGTATATCCCAGGTCGTCCGCCAGGATGAACACCACGTTCGGCTTGCGCGCCTCCGCCGCCCCGGCCGAGGCCAGGCCCGTCAGGAGGAACGCCGCCGCGAAGAAGCCCATCGATCGCATCGTAGATCCCATCGTCGTCGGTGCCCCCTGGGTCAAACTCGACCAATTGAGTCGAAAATATAGAGAACGCAGCCCCGAGGTCAAGGAGGCCGGCGGTGCGGATTGGCGGCGGCCGGCTCGCGCGGTAGGATCGGCGGTCGAGCAGCGGCGTCGGCCCGGGTGCATGATCGGTCGTGACCCGGGCGGCGAATCGACGAGGGAGCCCAGCGATGTCGGCCCAGGCTTACGAGGATCAGGGCCTTCGGTTCGAGTACCCGCCCGGCTGGGCGATCGAGGAGACCGAGGACGGCCCGGTGCGCACGGTGGCCGTCCAGGCGCCCGACGGCCTGGGCTTCGCGGTGATCCAGGCGGACGACTCGCGGCCCGACCCGGACGAGATCGCGAACGCCGCGCTCCAGGCCATGCGCGACGACTATCCCGACCTGGACTCCCGGCCCGTGCTGGAGACGATCAACGACCACGCGGCGACCGGGCACGACCTGGAGTTCATGACCCTGGACATGACCAACGCCGCGTCGATCCGCTGCTTCCGCACCCCTCGGCGGACGGTCTTGGCCCTCGGCCAGTGGTCCGACATGGGCGACGCCGAGCTGTCCGAGCAGGTCCTGGACGTCCTGCGGTCGATCGAGGAGTCGGAGTAACCCCGCGAGCCCCCCCGGCCGCTCCATCCCCGCCAGGGCCGACCACCGCGAGGCCCGGATTCCTCGCGCGTCCGCTCCCTTTCCAGAACCCCGGCACGCCCGCGAGAACCCGCGCGGCGGCCGATTTCCCGCGCCGTTCCGGCCGTCGCCGCCCCGCCCGCCTCGCCGATGAGGAAGCCGACGGGCTCCATCGATGACAGCGACCCCTGACCAAGGACGGTCGTCGGCATGACGGCGAAGACGGCTCTGCGCGCGGCCTGCGCGCTGCTGGCCTGCGGGGGCGTCGCCGCCTCCTGGGCGGCCTCCACGAACGACCAGAAGGCCGAGGCCCTGGCGCTCTCCAACGCCGGGCGGTACGCCGAGGCCGTCGAGCGCCTCGACGCCGTGATCGCCCGCCATCCCAACGACTCGGAAGCCCTCACGAGGCGCGGCGGCGCGTACCTGCGCCTGGAGCGGCCGTCGAAGGCGCTGGCCGACTTCGACCGCATCATCGCCCGCGACCCGATGAGCACCACGGGCTGGACCGACCGCGGCGTCGCCCTGATGATGCTGGGCCGGCTCGACGAGGCGGAGGCCGCGTTCATCCGGTCGATCCGCCTGTGGGACGTCCCGCTCAACGGCGCGCGCGGCCTGGGCTCCGGCGGTCGCGACGCCGTCCAGGAGGCCCGCGCAACGGCCTACGCGGGGCTGGCCCAGGTCCACCATCGGCTCAATCGCCACGACGAGGCCCTCGCCGAGTACGACCAGGCGATCCGGATCGACCCGATCGACCCCAACAGCCGCATCGGCCGCGGCGACGTCCACCGGGCGCTCGGCGACCTTCCCCGGGCCCTGGCCGACCTCGACGAGGCCGTCCGGCTCGGCCCCAACTACCCGCGCGCCTTCGCCAGCCGCGGCCGGCTCCTCGAAGACATGAAGGAAGACGCCCGCGCCGAGGCCGACTACTCGCGGGCCGTCGCGCTCGACCCGAATTACGCCTTCGCCTACCGCCTCCGCGGGGCGATCCGATCGCGGACGGGCCGGAACGAGGAGGCGCTCCGGGACTTCGAGGTCGTGGGCCGGCTCCGCCCGAACGACTCCGAGAACCACAAGGACCGCGGCGGCGTCCTGGTCCGCATGAACCGCAACGACGAGGCCCTGGCGGAACTCGACCGGGCCCTCGCCATCGACCCCAGGAACGCCAAGGCGTACCAGAACCGGGGCGCGGCGTACAACAACCTGAGGCGCTACGCCGAGGCCGTCGCCGACCTCGACCGCGCCATCGACCTCGACCCGAAGAACGCCGGCGCGCGGACCAACTGCGGCCTGGCCCTATTCATGCTGGGCGAGTACGAGCGGTCGCTGGAGGACCTCGGCGAGGCGGTGAAGCTCGCCCCGCGCAACGCGATCGTCCACTTCAACCGCGGCAACGTCTACGCGAAGCTGGGCCTCCGCGATCAGGCGATGGCCGACTACCGGGCCGTCGAGGAGGCCGACCCGAGGCTGCTGGCGTCGTACGGCGGCGTCTCCGGCGTGCTCGCCGAGATGTCCCGGGATCGCATGGCGATGCGCAGCCCATCCCCCCGGCCCGAGCCGACGAGCGAGGCCGAGGCCCGCATGCGCGAGGGCCGGTCGTCCCAGGCGGCCGGCGACTGGGCCCGCGCCGTCGAGGCGTTCGACAAGGCCGCGGCCGCCGACCCGCGCCGGGCCGACGCCTACGTCGCCCGGGGATGGTCGCGGCTGTGCGCCGACGTCGACGGGGCCGAGACGGACGCCCGCGCGTTCTTCAACCTGGCCGGCTGGCGGGATCCCGCCGCGCCGTACATGGCGATCCTCG
Organism: Planctomycetales bacterium 71-10; assembly: GCA_001898385.1. Lineage (GTDB taxonomy): Bacteria > Planctomycetota > Planctomycetia > Isosphaerales > Isosphaeraceae > Paludisphaera. Next base: position 27,446 of record MKTT01000003.1, on the reverse strand, counting down.
GCGTCCTGGCCGAGCGCCGGGCGGGCCGCGACCCGGCGGCCTACGCCTTCCTGGAAGACGCCCTCGCGAAGCTCCCGGGCTCGGACGCCTGGCCTCGCCCGGTCCTCCTCCACCTGAACGGCGACCTCGCGGACGCCGCCCTGATCGACGCCGCCGGCAACGACGTCCAGCGGGCCGAGGCCCATACGATCGTCGCGCTGGCCTGCCTGCGGAACCGCAAGCCGGCCGACGCCCGCGAGCACCTGGCCTGGGTCCACGACCACGCCGTCGACCGCTCCGTCGCCGCCGACCTCGCCCGCGCCACGCTGGCTCGGCTGGACCAATCCGACCAGATCGCCCGGAAGCCCTGACCGGCCGATCGACGCGAGCCCCGGGACGTCGTACAACGGAGTCGGCTCATCCCACGTCATCAGGGGCCCTCCGATGCTGAAGTTGGACGAAGTCGTCGACAGGTTCCGGATCGATCCCGGCGAGAAGTTCCGCCTCAAGGATCACGACCCGTCGTGGGCCGGGAACAAGGGCGTCCCCAAGGCCAAACGGAAGAAGTTCGCCGAGGACCTGCTCGCCAAGAGCATCCGGGAGCTGGCCGAGGCCCAGGACCGCCTCTACGCCTCCGACACCTGGTCGGTCCTGGTCGTGCTCCAGGCGATGGACGCGGCCGGCAAGGACGGGACGATCAAGCACGTCATGTCCGGCGTCAATCCCCAGGGCTGCCAGGTCTTCAGCTTCAAGCAGCCCTCGGCCGAGGAGCTGGACCACAACTTCCTCTGGCGTTATTCCAAGGCCCTGCCCGAGCGCGGACGCATCGGCATCTTCAACCGATCGTACTATGAGGAAGTCCTGGTCGTCCGCGTCCACCCCGAGCTGGCCCAGGCCGAGCGCATCCCCGGCGCCGAGATCGACCGAAAGTTCTGGGAGGGGCGGTACGAGGACATCAACAACCTGGAGCGGCACCTGGCCCGCAACGGGACGCTGGTGCTGAAGTTCTTCCTGAACGTCTCCAGGGACGAGCAGCGGCGGCGGTTCCTGAAGCGGCTGAACGACCCCTCCCGGCACTGGAAGTTCTCCGCCTCCGACATCTCGGAGCGCGGCCACTGGGACGCCTACATGGAGGCCTACCAGGACGCCATCGCCGCCACGAGCACGAAGTGGGCACCTTGGCACGTCATCCCGGCCGACCACAAGTGGGTCGCCCGCGCCGCGGTCGCCCACACCATCGCCGAGGCCGTCCAGGGCCTCGACCCGAAGTACCCCGAGGTCACGCCCGAGAAGCTCGCCGCGATCAAGGATGCACGCGAGCGACTCGAAGTCGAGGGCGACTGAGGGGGCGAGAGCGCCTGGAGAGGCCGCCCCCCGGGGCCGATAACCTGGGTGGGGCGGCGGGACGTCGCCCCGAGATTCTCGCCCCGAGATTCTCGGCCCGAGGCGCGCGCTTTCGCCGCCCCGGCCCGATGGGACTTCGGTGCCCCTCGCGGGCATCGACCTCCGCATGGATGTGGACCCTCTCCGATGTCGGGGCGACCCGTCGCCCCCTCGACGACCGACGTCGTTTTCATGAAACACCGCTCACATCTGGATCGCCCCCCGGGCGACCGCGACAACGCCGTCGGCCTCGCGAGGTTCCTGCTCACGAGCCTGGTCGTCCTGTCGCACTCGTTCTACATGCACGTTTGCTCGCTCGACTACGACCCGATGGTCCGATGGTCGTGGGGGCAGTACACGCTGGGGCGGATCGCCGTGGACGCCTTCTTCGTCCTGAGCGGGTTCCTGGTGGCGCGGAGCTGGGCGGGCTCGCGGGGGTGGGCCGACTTCCTGACGCGGCGGGCGACGCGGGTCTACCCGGCGTTCCTGGCGGCGGCCCTGTTCACCAGCCTGGTCGCCGCCCCCTGGCTGGCGGCGCGGGGCGGGATGCATCGGCCCGAGGCCCCGTCGTGGGCCGCGATCCTCCTGCCGGCCCTGGTGCTGGACTATCCCGAGCTGGCGGCGAACGGCTCGCTCTGGACGATCCGCTACGACTTCTATTACTACCTGTTGATCGGTGCGATGGGCTGGGCGGGCCTGCTCGCGAGGCGCTGGCCGGTGTTCGCGATGTGGGCGTCGTCGTGGGCGGTCTACGCGGCGTGGTTCACGAGCGGGGCGGAGGCGGGGATCTACGACCAGCACCCCCGGCTGCTGACCTGCTTCCTGTCCGGGGCGGTCGCCTTCGCCTACCGCGACCGGATCCCGCTGCGGTGGTCGTGGTTCGCGATGGCGGTCGCGGGGCTGGCGGGGTACGCGGCCGGATGGTGGCCCTATCGGTTCTGGCCGTACCGCGTGATGAACCTGGCGTTCCCGATCTACGGGGCCTACGCCCTCCTCTTCATCTGCTTCCGGCCCGGGGCCCGCGCGGGGAGGCTGGGGTGGCTGGGAGACTACTCGTACGGGCTGTTCCTCTATGCGTATCCGATCCAGCTCATGCTGGTGACGGCTTACCGCGACCGCCTCGGCCCGTTCACGCACTTCCTGGCGTCGTGGGCGCTGGCGATCCTGGCGGCGGGCCTGAGCCTGCGGCTGATCGAGCGGCCGGCGCTGCGGCTCCGCCGCCGTCGGCCCCCGGACCGCCGCGAGCCCCCCGCGCCGCACTTCCGGGTGGCGGAGGAGGCGACGGCCCGGAGCGTCGGCTGACTCACGCCTCGTCGTCCCCCGCGACCGGCCCGGCGGTCCAGGCCAGGACGACCTGATCGATGGTGACGTCGGCCTTGCGGGGGGTGAGTTCCAGGGGGACGAGCTGGAGGAGTTCCGGGCTCCGGGTGGCCTTGATGTGCTCCAGTTCGGCCTGGAATTCGGTCTCCAGGTCGACGTATTCCTGGTCGAGCGCCTCCAGCCTCTCCTGGGCCCCGCCGAGCTGGCCGCGCTCGCGCATGGCCTTGGTCGCGGCCTTGGCGGCCGTGCCGACCTTGGTGACGTTGGTCTTCGTCCAGGTCTTGCGGCCGGTCAGGGCGCCGAAGACCGACGTGCCGAACGAGACCGCCGCGTCCCAGCTCGACTTCGACGCCTTCTCCTGCTCCTTCTCCAGCGCCTCGTGCGCGGCGGAGAGCTTCTTCTCCAGGGCGACGCGACGGGGCCCGAACTCGGCCCGGAGCTTCTCGACCTCGGCGTCGCGGCGCTCGCGGGCGGCCTGGGCGAGCCGGGCGCGGAAGTCGCGGGCGGTCTCCTCGGGCCGGCCGAACGCCTTCAGCTCGGGGCACGACCAGATGGTCAACCGGCGCTCGCGGTAGAGGTAGTTCTTCAGGGCCTTCGTCCAGTCGGCGTAGCTCCTGGCGCGGGTCATCGCCGCGGGGAGTTCGGCGAACGAGGCGTCCGGCTCCGGGGACTTGTCGAGCACGGGGATCCGGCCGGTCAGGTGCTTGCCGCCGTCCCAGACCTCGGCCGAGACCTCGTCGCCGACGGGGCGCTGGACGGCCAGGGTCTCCCAGTAGTCGACGCCCGACTTCTTGTCGACGTAGTGCAGCCGCGCCACGCCGAGGAGCGTCGGCCGGTAGGACGGGGCCCGGCCCGGCGTCGGCGCGACCACGAAGAACTCGGGGACGTCGGGCGGGAGGACGGGCCGGCGGCCGGGCGCGGCCGGCGTCGTCGGGGCGGCCGTCCGGGTCGCTCGGGGCTTCGGCGAGGGCTCCGCCTCGACCTGCTCCGGCTCGTCGGGCTCGTCTTCATGGACGGCGGCGGGCTTCGCGGGGGTCGTGGCCGCGGCCGGATCCTTCTTCGCGGGGGCGTCGGCCTTCGCGGCCTTCTTCGGGGCCATCAACGCCTGGATCTGGTCGCGGTTGAGCGGCCCCCGGAGGTACGACAGGGCCCATCGGCTCTCGAAGACGATGGGGTGGTCCTCGTGGACGTTGTTCAGCAGGAAGACCCGCTTGCCCAGCGAGGAGAGGGTCCTGTCCATCGCCTCGCGGTCGAAGCTCGCCCCGGCGGCGGCCGAGGCGCCTTCGAGCCCCTCCAGCACGCGGTCCTTGTCGCGCTTGGTCTGGAGCCGGCCGAGGAACCACGTCCCGCAGTTGGAGAGGCCCTTGTAGTCCAGGTCGACGGGGTTCTGCGTCGCCAGGACCACCCCGACGCCGAACGCCCGCGCCTGCTTCAAGAGCGTGAGCATGGGCTTCTTGGTGGGGGGATTGGCCGAGGGCGGGAAGTAGCCGTAGATCTCATCCATATAGAGGATGGCCCGCAGGCTCGACGTCCCGGGCTGGGACCGGACCCAGGAGAGGACCTCGTTGAGCAGGATGGTGACGAAGAACATCCGCTCGGCCTCGCCCAGGTGGGCGATGGACAGGACGGAGATCCGCGGCTTCCCCTCGGGCGTGTAGAGGAGCCCGCCGACGTCCAGCGGATCCCCCTCCATCCAGGCGGCGAAGCCCGGCGAGGCCATCAGGTTGTTCAGCCGCATCGCCAGGGCGAACCGCTCCTTGGCCGGATAGAAGGTCTCCAGGCCGATGACGCCGACCTTGTCGAACGGCGGCGACTGGATGCCGTGGATCAGGTCGGTCAGGTCGAGGTCCCGCCCCTGCCGCCAGGCGTGGTCGAGGAGGTTCGAGAGCAGGATGTGCTCGCGGCCCCCCATCGGGTCGGACTCCACGCCCAGCAGCGCGAGGAGCCCGGAGACGGCCGAGGTGATCCGGTCGCGATAGGTCTCGGCCTGGTCGAGCACCGCGGCCGGCGGCGCGGTGAACGAGCGGAGGACGGTCAGCGGCAGGCCGGCGGAGCTGCCGGGGGTGTAGATGGCCATGTCGGCCGCGTCCATCAGGCGTTGGATCCGCGCCCCGTCCTGGCCCCACTTCGCCAGGCCGTCCTTCCAGGTCTGGGCGGTCTTCTCGGCGAACGCCTCGCGATCCATCCCCTGCCGCGTCGCCTCGTCGGCGTCGACCCAGGGGAGGAAGTCCTCGCCGCGGAGCTGGGGGAAGTTCAGGAGGATGTTGCCGATATCCCCCTTGGGATCCACGGCGATGACGGGGATGCCGTCGATCGCGGCCTCCTCCAGCAGGTCGATGCACAGGCCCGTCTTGCCGCTGCCGGTCATGCCCACGCAGACCGCGTGCGTCGTGAGCTGCTTCGAGTCGTACAGCACCAGGTCGGAGGTCGTCGCCCGCTCCTGGACGTCGTACTCCTTCCCGAGATAGAAAACCCCGAGCTTCTCGAAATCCTCGTTCTTCATGAAACGGATCCCGCCCCGGCGCTGGTGGTTCGATCGATCGACGTGGAGTCCGCGGCCCGACGCCCGGCGAGCCCCGACCGTCAACATCTTACTACGCCCGGCCCGCGCCGTCACAACGAACGCCGCCCGTCCCGATCGACCCGACGGGTCGGTTCGATTTCGGCTCCGTTCGGGGGCGCCCGGATTCCCATTTCTGCAACCTAAAATCCCACCCGCAATCAACTTACCATCGCCACAAATTTGGGTCCGATCGTCGATTTCGAAGTGTCTCGTGGACCGCCCCTCCGCTCACGACGCGAGGCCGCGACGCTTTTGTTTATGAACCTCCCGCCCGCGCGGGATCGCCTGAGATGTCGCCAGGACTGGGTCGTTCGCGTCAACTCTCCCATCGCGGCGAAGGTGAGGCACCGGTCTTCATAGTTCTCGTAGGCTGGGTTGAGACCCAGCCAGGGATGCGCCCGGCCTTCTCCAGGCTGGGTTGAGACCCAGCCTACGGGACTCTCGGATACTGCTCCCAACTTGTCAAAGACTATCGATCCGCTTGCTACAATCGCGCCCGGACGATCGAGGATTTCAAGATTCGGCCGGAATCGGGGAGCTTTATCGCGAGACGCGGAGGTGGCCCGGCCCGGCCGATGCACGAACCTAGACGAGGCGAGGAGGGGCGATGACCGAAATGGGGCCGCCACCGAAGGCCCGGAGGCCGGAGATTCTCCGTGCGGGATTGCTGATCCTGGGGGTCTGGGGAATCGGCGTGGCGGCGTTGACGTTCGGCGGGCGAGGCTCCTTCTTGCACGCCATGCTCAGCGGGCTCGCCTTCATGGCGAGCATCCTGGGGGCCTTGGTCGGGGTGATGATGCTCATCTTCGCGAAATCATCGGCCCAGCAGATCCTTGGATGGCAACTGGCCGGGACGTCCGCGTTCGTGGCGAGCCTGATGGCGGCCTCGGTCTCGCTCGGGCAGCAATTGAGCCTGCGCGACGTCGAGGAGGCGAAGGCCTACTGCGAGCGACTCCGTCCGGCGATCGCGGCCCACCGGAGTCGCACGGGGGATTACCCCGAGAGCTTGGCCGATCTGCCATCGAATCCCCCCGTCCCCCGCCTGCTGGTCGGGACAGACTTCTACCGGCGGACCCCGGATGGGTATGAGTTCTCGATCATCCTGCCCCAACGGATTTTCGCCGTACTGATCTATTCCAGCCTTCAGGATCGGTGGCACGAGTCGGATTGATCCTCGATGAAGGCCCGCACAAGATCCGAACTACGGCGACGAATATCCTCCGCGGCGACCGTGGTATGTCGCCGAACGTATCGTCCCGAGGATGCGAACGTGAGTCGCAGAATTCTGATCAGGATGGTCGCCGCAGCGACCATCGTCATGACCGTGACGGCACTCCTGGTCGCGATTCATTCTCGACCCACGATCGGCCGCGGGGACTTCGATCAGTTGCGGGCGGGGATGTCGCGGGCCGAGGTCGAAACGATCCTCCACGGCCCGCCGAGGAACGACCTGGCCCATCCGGTCCTGGTCTGGATGCCCCGGGCCGGCGGACGAGCCGTCTCGGCCCGGTTCGGGCCCGCGTCGCCGGCCGTCGAATTCCTCGTGAAGGAGGACCGCCCCAGGGGGCTCCCGCCGGGGCGCATGGCCTCGGCGGCCGACGATTTCTTCCCCGATGCGAGGCTCCAAGGAGGCCGACAGGACGTGTGGGCCTCCCCGACGGGCCTCGTCGCCGTGCTTTATGATGGCGAGGGTCGATTGGCGGACCGTTATTTCTCGACGGTCGACGCCCGACCGCCGCCGACGGTCCTCGGCTGGCTGGCGTCGAGGCCGGCTGCGATCCGCCGATCGATGGGCCTGTGAGATCGAATTCGACCGGGAGGGGGATGATCGATGGGGCTCTGGAGAGGTCTGATGCGCGGGGCGAAGGCGTTCGCGGAATCGCTCGCGGAGGGCCCAGAACCATTCCATTATGTCGCGGGGGACCTCAAGGTGGCCTGCCCGCACTGCCAAGGCGACCTCTTCCATCAAGGCTACGCCCTTCGCAACACCCGCGGGAGGACGCTGGCCGGACTCGACTGGACCGACGGGGGCGCCACCACCCTCACCTGCGATCGCTGCGGCCTCATCCAATGGTTCGGCCGCGAGCCGCGGCGGGTCGAACCCAAACCGAAGCCGGGCCGGGATTGGTCGAACGAGTGACCCCGCTTCTCCCATGACGGGCCAGGTCATCGAGGCCGGGCGGGGTCCATCGATGGCCGCGGCTCATCCGGCCGATCGGCGACGGATGCCGCACGCCAGCAGGGCGGCCCCGCCGATGGCGGCCATCGCGAGGCTTGATGGCTCGGGGACGAAGGTGAATTTGATCACCACCTGGTCGCCGGCGCTCTGGTAGGTCAGGTTCTCCCAGTTGATCCCGATCATCGTGTCCGTGATCAGCACCCGGGAATCGTTGAAGCCGGCCAGGGTGGTCGAGGCGTCGACGGTCGCGGTCAGGATCCCGAGCGTACCGGAGCCCTGCAACGCGAAGAGGATCCCGTTGAAGGCGGCCGCATTCCACTTCGGGTCGGGCGGCAACGTGCTGGACAGCTGGATCGTGAGCGTGTCGTCGGTAAACTGCACGGGCAGGGACGTCACGCCCTCCACAATCCCGATCGTCTCGAAGCCGGGATCGTCCGTCACGGTGAACGTGGCGGGGCTGAAGCTGGCGAACGGGTAGACGGTCGCCAGGTCCGGCGTCATGTAAGTGGCCGACATCCCCTTGCCGAGAAATCCGGCTTCCGCATTCGAGGCCAAAGACGACATCGCCATAACGGTGAGCAAGGCGAACGATTTACGCATGGGGGCGTCTCCTCGTCGAGGTTGGATCCGCAGGGACCGTATCGACATCGTCACCGACGGACCCCGGGGCGCATACATGCGTGGTTTTTATTAAGCATTCTCGGAGGCATCTCGGGCGTCGCCCCCACGGATGATGCGGATTTCCATCGTGGGCCGACGGATCACCTCCCGATCCCGCGGATCGGGACGAAATCCGAGAAGCCGAGCGACTCCCCCGAACGACAGCCTGCATGGCGTAATCCCGATCGGGAATATACAATATCGCGTACCTTAATCACGGCCGAGCGAGGCGACCACCACAGCCACGACGAACCGGAAGCGAACCAGGACGACATGCACGCCGACTCAGGTATCCCCCTGCGCTTCGATCTCACCTTCCCCGACCTCTACGCCCGCGACGGGCTGGCCCGGCTGGACGATGCGTTCCTGGCCGAGTTGCTCGAATGCGCCCCGGGGCTCCACGCGGGGCTCATGGCCGCGCGCCGGGATCCGACGTGTCTGGCCCCCAAGGCGGCGTCGGAGCTGATCGTCGAGCTGGCCCCGCACGTCGAGGACTTCGTCGGCCGGCTGTTCGGGATCGAGGCCGAGCTGAAGGCGTTGCAGGCCCGCCACGACGCCCTGGCCCCCCTGCGCTCGGTGAAGCGGAAGTTCGTCCAGCGTCGGCTGGCCGGCAAGACGGTCGAGCACGCGAAGGCGATCGACGCCGCCAAGGTCGCGGCCGAGTTGGAAGCCTTCCTCCTGGGGCCGATCACCGACGCCTCGTTCGCCGAGCACGTCGAGCGCTGGCTGGAGGACGAGCCGGGCCACGCCGAGCAGCTCAAGCTGGCCGCCGACTACGCCGTCTGGGCCGTCCTCACCCCCGAGGGGAAGGCCAAGCATCCGTCGAACGTCGTGTTCGGCGTCCCTCACAAGATCGACGTCCTGCACCTCGTCCCGCACGCCGATCGCGAGGTCGACGGGACGACGCAGTTCGTCGCCGAGATCGGCCATCTGCGGCATCGCGACGGCTTCAGCCTGACCGACCCGGGGACCGACCTCGCCGGGGCGCTCGACCAGGCGGGGTACTGCATCAAGTGCCACAACCAGGGGAAGGACTCCTGCTCCACCGGCCTCCGCGAGAAGACCGGCGAGTTCAAGAAGTCCGTGTTCGGCGTCCCGCTCGCCGGCTGCCCGCTGGGCGAGAAGATCTCGGAGATGAACCAGCTCAAGGGCCAGGGGAATCCCATCGCCGCCCTGGCCGTCGTCGTCGTCGACAATCCCATGTGCGCCGGCACCGGCCACCGCATCTGCAACGACTGCATGAAGTCGTGCATCTACCAGAAACAGGAGCCGGTCGACATCCCGCAGGTGGAGACGCGGTCGCTCAAGGACGTGCTGGAACTGCCGTGGGGCTTCGAGGTCTACAGCCTGCTCACGCGCTGGAACCCGCTGAACTTCGCCCGGCCGTATCCGAAGGAGCCCACCGGGCGCAAGGTGCTGGTGGTGGGGCTGGGGCCGGCGGGATTCACGCTGGCCCACCATCTGATGAACGACGGCCACGCGGTCGTCGCGGTCGACGGCCTCAAGATCGAGCCGCTGCCGGAGGAGGTCTCGGGGGTCGACCCGTTCGGGGCCCGGACGCCGTTCGGGCCGATCCGCGACGTGACGACGATCTACGAGCCGCTCGACCGCCGGCCGATGGCCGGATTCGGCGGGGTGGCCGAGTACGGCATCACGGTCCGCTGGAACAAGAATTTCCTGAAGGTGATCCGGCTGTTGCTGGAGCGTCGCGCCGAGTTCGCGATGTTCGGCGGCGTCCGGTTCGGCGGGACCTTGACGGTCGACGACGCGTTCGCGATGGGCTTCGACCACATCGCCCTGTGCATGGGCGCCGGGCGGCCGACGGTCATCCCGATGAAGAACGGGCTGGCCCGCGGCGTGCGGCAGGCGTCCGACTTCCTGATGGCGTTGCAGCTCACCGGGGCGGCGAAGGAAAGCTCGCTGGCGAACCTCCAGGTGCGCATGCCGATCGTCGTGATCGGCGGCGGGCTGACGGCCATCGACACGGCGACGGAATCGCTCGCCTACTACGTCGTGCAGGTGGAGAAGTTCCTCAAGCGCCACGAGGAGCTGGTCGAGGCCCACGGCGAGGGCTACGTCCGGTCGCGGTGGGTCGGCGACGAGGCGGAGGTCGCCGCGGAGTTCCTGGCCCACGGCCGGGCGATCCGCGCCGAGCGCGAGGCCGCCGCGGCGGGAGGGCGCTCGCCGAGCTTCATCGACCTGCTGGACTCCTGGGGCGGCGTGACGGTCGCCTACCGCCGCCGGATGGTCGACGCGCCGAGCTACACGCTCAACCACGAAGAGATCACCAAGGCGTTCGAGGAGGGCATCCGGTTCGCCGAATTGCTCGTCCCCGAAGAAGTGGAACTGGACGCCGCCGGCGCCGCGAAGGCCCTGCGGTTCAAGCGCCAGGCGTTCGACGAGGCGGCCGGGACGCTGTCGTCGGCCGGCGAGGTCACGCTGCCGGCGCGGACGATCCTGGTCGCCGCCGGCACCCAGCCGAACACCGTCCTGGCCCGCGAGGACGAGCACAACGTCCGCGTCGACGGCCGCTACTTCCGGGCGCTCGACGAGGAGGGGAAGCCGGCGACGCCCGAGAAGATCGCCAAGCCGGCCGAGGCCCGGGTGCTGATGTCGCTGCGGCCCGACGGCCGCGCGATGAGCTTCTTCGGCGACCTGCACCCTTCGTTCGCGGGGAACGTCGTGAAGGCGATGGGGAGCGCCAAGCAGGGGTATCCGGTGGTCTCGCGGGCGCTGGCACGGGTCGAGCCCTCCGGCCCCACGCCGGCCGAGCTGGTCGACCGCCTGAACGACGAGCTGCGGACGACGATCCACGACGTGATCCGGCTGACGCCGAACATCGTGGAGGTCGTGGTCCGGGCGCCGATCGCCGCGCGGGCGTTCCTCCCCGGGCAGTTCTACCGGCTCCAGAACTTCGAGTCGCTCGCCGCCCGTTGCGGCGGCACGACGCTGGCGATGGAGGCCCTGGCCCTCACCGGCGCGTCGGTGGATCGCGAGCGCGGGCTGCTCTCGACGATCGTCCTGGAGATGGGGGGCTCGTCCGACCTCTGCGCCCTCCTGAGCCCCGGCGAGCCCGTCTGCCTGATGGGCCCGACCGGGACGCCCACCGAGACGCCGGGCGAGGAGACGGTCCTGCTGGCCGGCGGCGGCCTGGGGAACGCGGTGCTGTTCTCGATCGGCCAGGCGCTGCGGGCGGCGGGCTCGCGGGTGCTCTACTTCGCCGGCTACAAGAAGATGATCGACCGCTACAAGGTCGAGGAGATCGAGGCCGCGGCCGACGTGGTCGTCTGGTGCAGCGACGAGCCGCCGGGCTTCACGCCGGGCCGGGTGCAGGACCGCTCGTTCGTCGGCAACATCGTCGCGGCGATGGCCGCCTATGCGGGCGGCGACCTGGGGGAGGTCGAGATCCCGCTCGACCAGGTCGACCGCCTGGTCGTCATCGGCTCCGACGGCATGATGCGCGGGGTGCAGCAGGCGCGACACACGGTCCTCGCACCGTTCTTGAAGCCGGGCCACCACGCCATCGGCAGCATCAACTCGCCGATGCAGTGCATGATGAAGGAGATCTGCGCCCAGTGCCTCCAGACGCACCGGGATCCGCAGACCGGCAAGGAGACCGTGGTCTTCTCGTGCTTCAACCAGGACCAGCCGCTGGACCACGTCGCGTTCGACGGCCTGCGCAGCCGGCTGTCGCAGAACACGGTCCAGGAGAAGCTGACGAAGCTGTGGATCGACGAGTGCCTGCACGGCCTCGGCAAGCGGATCCGCAAGCCGGCGGTGCCGATCGAGGCGTCGGGCGCCGGGGCGGGCTGACGTCGGAACTCGGTCGGTGATCTTGACCGGCCCTCCCGTCGCGGTATCGTGCAAAGATCCGCCATCGACTCGCATCGGCAGGGAGGGCCGGCCATGGACAGACGCAGCCGAGGGCCACGAAGCCGGGCGTTCACTCTGATCGAACTGCTCGCTGTGTTGTCGATAGTCGCACTGCTGATCGCGCTCCTCTTGCCGGCGGTGCAATCGGCGCGCGAGGTGGCGCGTCGGCTCCAGTGCGCGAACAATCTGAAGCAAGTCGGCCTGGCGATGCACGGGTATCACGACGTCTGGCAAGCGTTCCCGGCCGGCTACCTGAGTTCCTACGCCCCTCGCGCGGGGCAGCCGGCCTCGGCCTCCGAACTGGGCCCGGGCTGGGCCTGGGGGACGCTGATCTTGCCCTTCCTGGAGCAGCGGCCCCTGTACGATGCGGCGAACTTCGACCTGGGTTTCGGGGAGCCGACCGAGGGCCTGCGCCTGCTCGCCTTGAAGTCGAACCGGACGATCATGGCCGCCGTCGTCTCGACGTTCCTCTGCCCGAGCGACGGGCGCAGCGACGGCCCGCTGGACCTGGGGGGACCTTCGGTCTTCGGGGCTCCGGGCCAATACGTCGCCTCGGCCGGATGGCTGGACTCCTCGCGCACGCCCGTGGAAGGCTCCGGCGTGTTCTCCCCGAACAGCCGCATCTCGCTCGGCGACGTGCGGGACGGGTCGGCATCAACCCTCATGATCGGCGAACGGGCGAGGGACGACGCCGACGCCGCCTGGACCGGGGTGTTCGGCGGGCTGGACGATCCCGCCCCGCTCTGCACGAAGCGAGGGCGGCCCGTCGATTCGTGCGTCCCGCTGATGTTCCTGGTGCTGGGCAGGACCGGCCCGGCGGCCGACGTCGTGAACGGCGAGGCCCCCGACGTCTCCCCCCTCGACGCCCGCGCGACGCGGCCGGACGGCTTCGCGAGCCGTCACCCCGCGGGCTGCCTCTTCCTGGCCTGCGACGGCTCGACCCGTCTCGTCGCACGGACCGTCTCCCGAGAGGTCTTCCGGGCGCTCGCCAGCCGATCGGGCGGCGAGGTCGTGGACGCCGGGGGCTATTGATCATCGGGGTTGAGCCCAGGTCGCAAGCCGCCCCCGGAGGCCGGATGATGTCGGAAGGACTTGAGCCGCGCCGCGAGCAGTTCATCGGCTGCCTGCTGGGGCATGCGATCGGCGACGCGCTCGGGGCTCCTTACGAGGGGCTGGCCGACGACGTCATCTTCCAGATGGGCCCGTCGGACCGGATCGTCCGCGACCCGGGCCGGGACGTCCTGCGCTACACCGACGACACGCAGATGACGATCGGCGTGGCGGAGACGCTGCTCGAACGCGGGGAGATCGACGAGGGGGCGCTCATCGCCGCGTTCGCGGCGAACTACAGGCCGAGCCGGGGCTACGGTGCCGGCGCGCGGAAGATCCTGGAGGCGTACAACGACGGCGAGGACTGGCGGGTGCTCGCGCGGTCGATCTTCCCGGGCGGGTCGCTCGGCAACGGCGCCGCGATGCGGGTCGCGCCGATCGGCCTGGCGTTCTGCGACGACCTCGACCGGGTCGCCGAGCAGGCCGCGCGGTCGGCGGAGCCGACGCACGCGCACCCGATCGGGGTCGACGGCGCGAGGCTGCTCGCGGTGGCCATCGCGCTGGCGGCCCGCGGCGGCCCTTTCGACCGCAAGGCGTTCTACGGCGAGCTGGCCCGGTATGCCGAGACCGAGGAGTTCCGTTGGCAGCTCTCCGTCGCGAGGAAGCTGAAGCGGACGGATTCGGTCCAGGGGTTCGGCAACAGCCTGGAGGCGCACCGCTCGGTGATGACGTCCATCGTCATCTTCGCGACCTCGCCCGACGACTATCCGGCCGTCGTAGCCCGCGCGATCGGCCAGGGGGGCGACGTTGACACGCTCGCCGCGATGGCCGGCGCCCTGGCCGGCGCCCGGCTCGGCGTGGAGGCCATCCCTCCCCGCCTGATCGAGCAGTTGGAAGACCACCACGCCCAGGGGCGGAGCCACATCGAGGCGCTGGCCGGCGAGTTGTTCGACGGCCGCAGCCGCCGACGGCCCGGCGGAGGTTCCTGAACGGCCCGCGTCAGGCCGTCTCTTCGATGCTCTTCCTCACCCGGTCGAGATAGCGATCGATCATGTGGGCGGCGATGCGGCCCTGGACGGCGTTCCAGACGTCGTCCAGGATGCCGGCCTGGAGGACGGCCCCGGCCGCCGCGCCGGCGGTCTGCTTGAGGGCGTCCAGGGCGGAGGCGGTGGCGGGGTCGTCGCGGAGGGCGACCTCGGTCGGGCAGTGGACGTAGGGGTTGGTCGTCAGGCTCACCGAGGGGAGGAGTGGGACGGGGTCCTCGAAGTTGACGTAGCGCGAGATCTTCTTCGCGAACGCCTTCTCGAACGCCGACGCCGCGGCCTCGTTGCCGATCATCGGGGCGCCGAAGGTGACGACCTCGTCGACCGCCAGGAAGTTGCGCTCGAACCGCCACGCGGCCAGCAGCGCCAGCGCCCCGCCCAGGCTGTGGCCGGTGACCCAGAGCGGGCGCTCGGCCCGGCGCATGGCCTCGTCGACGGCCGTGAACAGGGGCGTCCAGACGCCGTCGAGCGCCGTCATGAAGCCGCGATGGAACCGCGCGCCGACGCCCGCCGCGGCGAAGTCCGTGCCGATGCGGCCCTCGGGGAGGATGAGGTAGTTGCTGGCGTTGGTGAGCAGCCAGTCCTTGAAGCCGTCCAGGCTGGTCGGGCACTCGGAGCCGCGGAAGGCGACGAGGAGCACCTCCGGGCTCTGCGCGACGTAGACCTGGGTGTTGTCGGCCGAGATCAGGCGGGCGTCCAGCCCCAGGCTTTCCTTGAACCCCTTCGCCCCCTCGGGCTCGGCCAGGTAGGCGAGCGAGCACGCCTCGCCGAGCAGCAGGGCGTTGCGGGGGTCGCCGTGGCGCGTCACGTCGAGCTTGGCGGGCATGGCTTCACACCTCGATGGAACCTCGTCGTCCGGTCGTCCTACTTCATCGCCCGGCGGCCGGGCTTCGCGGCGCGCCAGGCGTCGACCGTCTCGTCCGCCACGGCCGTCCCGGTCAGGTCGAGCCGCGCGAGCGAGTCCTTGCCGGCGAGCCACTCCTTGAACCCAGCGTCGGTGATCTTCGTGTCCTTCAGCCGGAGCGTCGCCAGGGCCGGCAGGCCGCGCAGGGCCTTCAGGCCCTCGTCCGTGACCTTCGTGCCGCTGAGGTCCAGCTCGCGGAGGCGGTCGAACCCTACCAGCCGCGCCACGACGGCGTCGTCGACGTCCGGGTTGGCCATCTGGAGCACCACGGCGTCGGACTTGGAGCCGAGGAAGCCGTAATCCTCGCGGTCCCAACCGGTGAGGGTCAGGTGCCGCTCGCCGTCGACGATGCGCTCGTGCGGGCCGAGGTCGATCGGGACCAGCCGCGTGTAGATCGGCGGGAAGGCCGTCAGGGCCACGCCCAGCGCCAGCACGGCCGCCGGCCGCCAGACCGCCCCCCCTCTCGCCAGGACGTACGCCGGGGCCAGCGGCGGGAAGAAAAGGACCCCCGCCCCCCACCAGGCCGAGTCCCGGAACGCCTTCGCCGCCAGCCAGATCCAGCCGGCCGCCATCAGGGCGAAGCCGGCCAGCATGATTTGGAAGCCGTACTGCTCGACCATGCGCGGGGCGATCTCCGAGGGGGCGGGGGGGCGAGGCGTCACGACGCGCCCGCGCCCCTCCACCTTACCACCTTCGAGACAGCCGGTCAGGCCGCCCGACGTCGCAGCATCGCGGCGGCTGCCGCGGCGGCCAGCCCCGAAGCCAGTGCGGACGGCTCGGGGACGGCGGGCGGGGCGACGTAGACGACCTCGGTGTCCGGGGGCCCCAGCAGCGAGACGCGGAAGCTCGCCGAAGTCGCCTCGTAGACCACCCGCCCGAGGGAAGCCGTCGCGCCGGCCGCCAGGACGGCGTGCCCGTCGGGCTCCAGATAGAAGTCGGCCCCTCGATAGATCGCCGGATCCTGAAAGTCCGGGAAGCCCAACGCGTCGGGGCCCAGGAGGTCTTCGATGAACGAATGGCCGGCGAAGATGTAGGGGCTCGTCGTCGTCTCCACCGTCGCCAGCAAGAAGTTCACGTCGTCTCCCCGGAGCGCGAACGAGAAGGCGTTGATCCAGACGTCGTCCGCCCCCGTGTTCGTCGCCAGGACCTCCAGGGAACGGACGCCTCCGGCCTCGCCCAGGTCCTGGATCGAGAAGGCCACGCCCGCGGTCGTCGTCGCGGGGGCGGCCGCCAGCACGGCCAGGGCCGCCGAGATCGCGACGCTTCGAATCCTCATCATGTGCGATTCCTCAATGGATCGGGCCGGTCCCCCCGAGGCGCCCACGCGCCTCAGGGCAGCCGGGCACCGATGCGAGACCGGGCGACCAGGACGTCGGCGTTGTCGACGACGCCATCGCCGTTCAGGTCGGCGAACATGTTGTAATAGTAGACGTATCGGGGGGAAAAGAACGTCCCGGCGTTGTAGCGCGGGAACACCATGTCGGCGCTGGTGACGACCCCGTCGTCGTCGAAGTCCCCGTAGAGGACGCGGAGCGCCTGGGCGTGGCCGGCGCCGTCCCCCAGCGGGTTGCCGTACTCGTCCTTGATGGCGGCGGCCCCCGTCCCCGACAGCCTCGTCAGGACGTTCGCCTGGGTCACCCCGTTGAAGGACCAGGTGACCCAGGAGCCGCCCCAACCCATCGTCGTCGCCGACAGGCCGGAGAGGCTCGCGAGCGACGCCTGGGCGATGGGCTTGCTGAAGAGGACGCTCACGCCCGTGATCATCCAGGGCAGGGTCCGTCGGGTCGAGCCGTCCAGCCGATACCAGCCGCGGGTCCCATACCGAACATAATATTCGAGCACGACGGGAGCCACGGCGTCGATCGCGACGTTCGCGTTCGAAGCCAGCGAGCCGGGCGCCGCCCCGACGGGTACGGCCAGTCCGGCGGGGTAGCCGTCGGTGTTGGCGATCGACCCGCCGTTCAGGTCCAGCGCCGAGGTCGAGGCGGCGTCCAGCCGCGACGCGGACTCGCCCGGCGCGACGACGTACCGGAACGTCAGGGCGTCCGAGCCGGAGCCCGAGACGTAGCTCGCCCAGGCGCCCGTGTCGAGCCGGAGCCGCGGCGAGCCCGAGACGGTCACCGGGCCGGTGAACCGCGCCGTGACGAGGACCGTCGACCCGCGGCCGTAGGTGCCGTCCGCCGTCGCGGAGCCCAGGCTCGCGAGCTGCACGGCCGGGACGTAGGGGGACTCGTACGCGCCGATGTCGGCTCGCCCCTGGAGCACGCGCGGGAAGCCCGTCCCTCGCTGGTCGGAGGGGCCGAAGGTCTCCCCCGCGTTGATCGCCGGGCTGCCCGGCATCAGCGCCATGGTGAGGGTCGGGCCGCCGTCGTCGGCGAGCGGGCCGAGCCTCGGGTCGCCGGAGATCGTGCCCGCCAGGCCGGGCCCCGAACCGTCCTGGACGAGGTTGGACGACCCGGCGAACGAACCCGCCCCGCGGAGGTCGCCGCCGGTGCTGCCGGCGACGATGGTGGAGCGGAGCGACGCGGAAACCCCGGAACTGTACGAGTCGGCGAACCCGTTGTAGGCCCCCCCGCCCTGCACCAAGGCCGCGTTGGCCGCGATCGTCGCGGCCGAGACGTCCAGACGGGCCGTGCCGCCGCCGCTCACGAAGTTCCCGAGCCCGCCGCCGTACTGCCCGGCCCGGTTCTGGGCGATCGTGCTGGAGACGACGACCGACTGGGCGGTCGACCCCGCCGCGATGTTGAAGAAGCCGCCCCCATTCCCTTCGGTGACGTTGCCGTCGACCGTGCTGCCGAACAGGTTGAGCGTGGCCCGCGAGCCGGCCTGCGAGGACCCGTTGTGGATCCCGCCGCCGCCGGCCTGGGCCGAGTTCCCGTGGATCGTGCCGTCGAAGAACTGCATGAGCGAGACGCCGCCGGCGGCGAAGTTCGAAGCCCCGCCGCCGAGCAGGGCCGACGAGTCGCGGATCGTGGTCGCCCGGGCGGTGACCTGCGCCGCCCCCCCGGCCCCCGCGTTCGACGCGAGGCCGCCCCCCCGGGAGCCGGCGACGGCTTCGCTCAGGTCGGACTGCTGGACGTCCAGGAGGGCGTCGCCGGCGGAGGTGACGATCGAGATCCCCCCGCCGTTCCGCATCGCCGACGCTCGCGCGACGGTCGAGCGCAGGAGCTGGAAGTAGGCCCCCTTGGAGTCGGCGGAGGTCAGCGCCAGGGCGCCGCCGTCTCGGCCCGCGGACGTGTCGGCGAAGCTCGAATCCCGGACCGCGACGACCCAGCCGACCTGAGTCCGGCCCGAGGCGGCGACAGCGATCGCCCCGCCGTCCCTCCCCGCGGCGACGCGGCCGAAGGTGGATCCGGACACCTCGACGCGCGAGCCGGGGGCGGCCCCGCTCTCCGACGCGTGGATCGCCCCGCCGTCGCGCGCGGCCAAGCCCCCGTCGAAGGTGGAGGTCGAGACCTGCCCCGCCCCGAGCCCCCCGTCCCGGGCGGCGAGGGCGATCGCCCCGCCGTCGCCCTCCGCGACGTTGCCGGCGAAGGTCGAGGCGACGACGACCAGGTGCGAGGCCGAGCCCGCGCCGTCGGCGGACGCGGCGATCGCGCCGCCGTCGCCCGCGGCCTGGTTGTCCGTGAAAGACGTGCCGGAGACCTGGAGGGACGCCGCGCCGCCGGCGCTGGCGCCCTGACGGATGGCGGCGCCGCTCTCGCCCGCCAGCCCGACGAACGTCGAGCCGACGACGTCCAGGACGGCCGTCGACCCCGCGCCGTCGGCGAAGTTGAGGACCCCCGCGGGGCGGCGGCCCAGCCCCGCCAGGCCGATGGAGGTCCGTCGGATCACGGTCGAGGCCGCCGCCCCGCCGCCGGCCGAGGCGTCGACGGCCGACGTGTACGAGATCAGGGTCGAATCCTCGACGGTCAGGCCGACGATCGACCCCGCGCCGTAGGCGTAGCTCATGAAGGCCCCGCCGCGCCCGGCCGTCGCGCTGCGGATGTCGGCCCGGGCGTAGGTCGTGGCCGCGGCCCCGTCGTAGGCCGTGCTCATGATCCCCGCGCCGAAGGAGCCGGCGAACACGCTGGCGAGGCTCCCGACGAAGGAGACGGAAGACGTCGATCCGGCGCCGGACGCCTGGCTGTAGACCGCCCCGCCGGAATCGGTCGCCGACGTCGTGGAGACGTACGCGGCGAAGAGGTCGACAGCGGCCGATCCGCCGCCGGACGACTGGCTGAAGACCCCCCCGCCGAAGCCGGCGGAATTGCTGGTGACGAGCAGGGAGCCGCCCTTGGCCGGCTCGTAGGGCGGGGCGACGCGGGCGGACGAGCCGTCGCCGTCGGCGAGGTTGTAGACGCCGCCCCCCGCGGACGTCGCGACGCAGCTCATCAACCAGGAACGGGCGACGAAGGTCGCCTCGGCCCCCTGCGACGCCGAGTTGTAGACGCCGCCGCCGAGGTCCGCCGTGGCCGTGATCCACAGCGGCCAGGCGAGCCGGTCGGCCGCGGAATCATCCCGCCCGACCGACGCGGTCGCCCCGGCCCCCGAGGCGACGTTCGCGACCCCGCCGCCCCCCCAGGAGGCCGTCGCCCCATCGATGCGGTCGTCGCGGACCCGCAGGCGGGCCGTCGAGCCGGCGGCGTAGGC
The DNA here is from genome assembly GCA_001898385.1 of Planctomycetales bacterium 71-10. Lineage (GTDB taxonomy): Bacteria > Planctomycetota > Planctomycetia > Isosphaerales > Isosphaeraceae > Paludisphaera. The sequence continues at coordinate 7,860 of MKTT01000003.1, read as the reverse complement.
CAGGTTCGCGACGCCGCCGCCGGTCTCGGCGGCCGTCCCCGTGATCGTGACGCCGTCCAGGACGGCCTCGACGGTCGAGCCGTCGACGAAGACGATGTTGCAGATCGCCCCGCCGGAGCCGTCGGCGGCGTCGCGATCGAACGTGGAGCCCGAGACGGCCAGCGTCGCCGACGCGCCGTAGGCCGTGTTGTAGACGCCCCCGCCGTCGAAGGCGCGATTGTCGTGGAAGGACGAGGACGAGATCGTCAGCGAGGCGATCGCCCCCCCTCCGGCCGCGTTATACACGCCGCCGCCGTAGTCGCCGGCCGCGTTGGACGCGACTTCAACCCCCTCCAGGGTCAGCGAGGCCGACGAGCCGGGGTCGGCGGCGTAGCTGGAGACCCCCCCGCCGTACCGGGCCTCGTTGCCGTAGATCGCGCTCGACCGGATGGTGAGCGTCCCCCAGTTGCGGACGCCTCCGCCGAAATAGTCCGGGACCGAGCCGCCGGTCACCTCCAGGTCCTCCAGCGTCGCCTCCACCCCCGAGGCGACCTCGAAGACGCTGAACGCCCCCGCGTCCCCGGCCCTGGCCACCAGCGTCCGGGACGGGGCCCCGGTGATCGTCACCGGGCTGTCGATCGTCAACTGGCCGGAGGTCAGGACGATCGGGCCCAGGTCGTCGGCGAAGGTGATGTCGTCCGGGCCGGGGTACGCTCCCGTCGCGGCGTCGACCAGGGCCTGGCGAAGCGTCCCCGGGCCCGAGTCGTCGGCGCTCGTGACCACGATCGAAGCCGGCAGGCGGCGGCCCTCCAGGGCCTCGAAGGCGAATCGGCGGCGGACGCGGGGCGCGGGCCGGCGGGCGGCGGGTCGTTTCGACATCGGGTTGCGGCTCTCGATGATGGTCCGGTCGGCTTCCTTGCGCGGCGCATCAGGGCCGCGGCTCGCTCCCTCCGCCCGGCGCCGTCGGGAGCGGGCCGGGGGGCCTCATATGCAACCAAACATCAGCGCCAGCGCCAAGTCTCATCCGGACGGACGAGCGGATTTCCGAACATCCAACATCGGCCCCGTCGGCGCGCCTCATTCGTTCGCGACGGCTCCCAGGTAGGCCACGATGTCGCGGATCCGGGCCTCGCCCAGGGCGGGGACCAGGCCGACGGGCATGATGGAGGTGGCGGCGGGGCGGAGCTCGTCGATCTCGGCGCGGGGGAGGGTGACGGACTTGGCCTCGGCGTCGATGACGCGGATCGCGCCCGGGCCCTCGGCGCGGACGACGCCGGCGGCGACGCGGCCGTCCTTCAGCGAGACCGTGTAGGTGACGAAGTCGGGCGTGATCGACTCGCTGGGGGCCGCGATGCTGCGGTACAGGTGCTCGGCGCCCTTGCGGCCGATCGTCGTCAGGTCGGGGCCGACACGATCGCCCCGGCCCTTCACGACGTGGCACTGCGAGCAGAGGGCCTCCTTGCTGAAGAACGCCTCTTCGCCCCGCTTGGGGTCGCCGCCGGCCAGGTCGGGGATCTCCATCGCGGCCGGGCGGGCGGCGGCCAGGGCCGCGGAGACCCACGGCAGGAGGAAGCTCGACGCCCCGACTTCCCGCGCGGGCGAGCCGGCCTCGGACGCCGTCAGCTTCACGGCGGGCGTCGGGTCATCGGGCCCGGTCCGGATCGTCAGCGAGAAGAAGGCGGGCCGGGGCGCGCCATCGAGCGCGAATTTCGCGACCCAGCGGCCGTCGGCCGACTTCGCGACGCCCCCCTCGGGCTCGCCGTCGCCGAGCAGGCACTCGACGATCTCCGCCGTCGACTCGACCGTCGCGACGACCTCGCCCGGGGGGAGGTCGACCTGGGAGTCGAGCCGGAGCAGGCCGGGGCGGGCGAGGTCGGGGAGCCGTCGCGCGTGCTCGGCGGAGGCCGCCGCCAGCGCGCGGAAGCCGGCGAGGTCGGGCGTCGGCAGCCAGGCGGTCCACGCGGGGTCGGCGGTCGCGACGTCGCCCTCGATGCGGACGGCCTCCACGCCGCCGAGGCCGTAGGCGATCGGCCCCGCGGGCGCGATCGGCCCCAGGTCCAGGACGTAGCGGGCCGGGCGCGGCTGGGGGTCGACGGCCAACCGCAGCGTCCGGCCGCCGTCGTCCGCGACGGCCCCGGCGATCTTCAGCGACCCCAACGGCTCGGCCGGCCCCTTCGCGCCTTGCTCGTAATAAGGGACCGTCCGGCCGACCAGCCCGGCGACGGCCGCGGCGTCGGCGGGCCGCGGGAGCGCGACGACCACGTCGAGCGGTCCCGAGGCCCAGGCCGTCGGGCCGTCCGGGGGCGGGGCGGCGGCGATCGCGAGGAGGCCGGCGGCGGTGATGACGACCCAGGGGATGCGGCGGGCGGTGGTCATGGTTCGGCGGGGGCTCGCGGGTGGCGTCGACGTCCGGGAACGGTCCTGACACCATCGTAATGAGGCGATCAAGCCGGGTCGACCGGCCCCGCCCGCCCTCTCGACGTGAAGCCGCGAGGGGGACCGTCGCGACGCCTCCGCCCCCTTGGCCGGCCCCCCCGGCGCGGCTAGGATGCGGATCGGGCCCGCGCCCCCCGCCTCCTCATCCCACCCACTCCGACGCCGGGCCGCCGGCAGGAGCCCTCCCATGAATCGCCCGCTCTTTCTCGCGACCCTCGCGGTCGCCGCGTGCGGCCTCGCCCGCGCCGAGGATCCGTCGGACTCGTTCGCCGACCCGCCGCGGTCGGCGCGGATCCTCAAGATCATCCACAACTGGCCCGACCGCGACGAGGACCAGGACGCGCTCCTGGACCGGCTCGGCCGGCAGGGGTTCGGGGGCGTGGTCTCGAACGTCGCGTTCGACGGCTACCTGGAGAGCGAGCCGAAGTGGCGGGCCTTCCGGCGCGGGATCGAGGCCGCGCGCGCCCGCGGGATGGCGCAGTGGCTCTACGACGAGAAGGGGTATCCCTCCGGCGAGGCCGGCGGGCTGGTCCTGCGCGACCACCCCGACTGGGAGGCCGAGGGCCTGCTGATCGCCGACGCCCGCACCGACGGCCCGGCCGTCTCGCTCGACTCGCCGCCGGGCGCGTTGGTCCTCGCGGCGGCCTTCCCCGAGCGCGACGGCCGCATCGACCGCGACGGCCGCGTCGACCTGTCGGGCTCGCTGCGAGACGGCAAGCTCGCCTGGACGCCGCCGGCCGCCGGTGCCTGGCGCGTGATGATCGCGACCCGCGACCGGCTGTTCGACGGCACCCACGCCGATTCCAACCTCTTCAACCACATCCCCTACCCCAACCTCCTGCGGCCCGAGCCGACGCAAAGGTTCGTCGACCTCACCCACGGCGCGTACGCCGCGCGCTTCGGCGCCGACCTGCGGGCGACCTTCCAGGCGATGTTCACGGACGAGCCGTCGCTGATGGGCTACTTCCTCAAGCCCATGCCCTATCGGCCGCTCCCCTGGGCCCCCGCCCTGCCCCGCGAATTCCGCGAGCGCCGGGGCTACGACCTCGACCCGATCGTCCCCGACCTCGTTTTCGACGCCGGGCCGGAGGGGGCGAAGCATCGTCACGACTTCTGGCTGACCGTCGCCGAACTGATCTCGGAGAACTACTTCGGCCGGCTCCAGGCGTGGGGCCGCGCGAACGGCGTCCCCTCGGGCGGCCACCTGCTGCTGGAGGAGCCGACGGCGTCGCACGTCCCGAACTACGGCGACATGCTGCGCTGCCTCCGGACGATGGACGCCCCGGGGATCGACTGCCTCACCAGCATCCCGCCCGAGGTCCCCTGGCACGTCGCCCGCCTCGCCGCCAGCGCCGCGGAACTGGAGGGCCGCGAGCTGGTGATGTCGGAGACGTCCGACCACTCGCAGAACTACCGGCCCAAGGGGGACGGACGGCCGAAGCGGCCGGTGACCGAGGCCGAGGTCCGCGGCACGATCCACCGCCTGATGGTCGGCGGGGTCAACTGCATCACCAGCTACTACAGCTTCAACGGCCTGGGCGACGAGGCCCTGCGCCGGCTCAACGCCGACGCCGGCCGGATCGCGATGACGATCCGAGGCGGCCGGCAGGTCGCCGACGTCGCCGTCGTCTACCCGATCGAATCGCTCTGGACCCGCTTCGAGCCCTCGCGGCACATGACCCACGACGCGACCGCCGCGAACCGCGTCGAGGCGCTGTACAACCAGGCCCTCGACCGCCTGTACCGGGCGAGGCGGGATCCGACCATCATCGACGCCCGCACGCTGATCGAGTCCGAACTCGACGGCGATTCGCTGGCGTTCCGCGGCCACCGCTGGCGGGTGGTGGTCCTGCCGGGGGTGGACACGCTGCCGGCCGCGGCGTGGTCCCGGCTCGCGGCGTTCGCCGACGCGGGGGGCGTGGTCGTGGCGATCGGCGAGCGGCCGTTGAACGGCGACGCGAAGTTCCCCGACCCGGCCGCCCAGGCCCTCGCCGCGCGGCTGTTCGGCCCCGAGCCGGCCGACTCCCTCCCCACGGCCGCCGCGAACCCGGCCGGCGGCGGGGGCCTGTTCCTGCCCGACGCCTCGGCCGCGCTGCTGCCGGCGGCGATCGACGCCGTGCTCGCGCCCGACGTCGCCGCGGCCCCGCGCTCGCCGCTCCGGGCGACGCATCGACGGATCGGCGACCGCGACGTCTATTTGATCGTCAACGATTCCGGCGCGCCCGTCGCGGGGCCCGTCCGACTCCCCGTCGACGCCGGGACGGACCTCGAAATCCTGGACCCGGCGACGGAGGCGGCGCAGACGGCCACGGCCGGCGGGCGCGGCGCGATCGCCGTGGACCTGGGGCCGTACGAGGCCGTGCTGATCCGCGCGGCGACCGTCCACGCCCGGGCCCGACGCCCCCTGACGACCGGCGGCCTCCCGAACATCGCGCTGAAGACGCTGGACCTGCCGCGTCCCGTCGTCGGCCGCGGCGAGTTCGTCCGCGAGGCCGTCGAGGAGGCCGATGGCGCGTCGACGTTCCGCGCGACACTGACGAAGGGGGGCGTGGACGTCCACCTGTTCGCGTGCTACACTTTCCCCGCCCCCGTCGACCTGGCGCGGGCCGACGGCCTCGTCGTCGACTCCACCGTCCCGGCCGGCCGGCGCACGCCCGCGCAGCTCCTGCTGGTGGTCCGCGCGGCCGACGGCGGCGAGTTCCTGGCCCCGACGGCCCGCGCGCTGGCGACGCCCGGCCCCGCGCGGGCGTTCGCCCCCTGGACGAGCTTCGGCAAGGCCGGCTGGTCGCAGAAGGGCGACGACGTGCTCGACCCCTCCCGCATCGCCGAGATCCGCGTCGGCTGGGGCGGCTACTTCGGTGCCGAGGGCGAGGTCGTCGAGTTCCGCCTCGACGGCCTCTCCGCCGCGACCGTGGCGCCGGAGTGACGAGGGCGACTCACCGCCGCATGGGATGGATCTCCTGCGGCTTCGGCTCGCCCTCCACGATGCGATAGACGCGGTCGGCGTCCAGCCCCTCGAAGGCGTCCACGCGGCCGGAAGGCCAGGCGACTTCCAGGCGGTCGATCCGGGTCGCGGGGCCCAGGCCGAAGTGGACGCGGGGGGAGACGGCGGACTGATAGCTCCCCCCGCCGTAGCGGACGCCGACCTGGCGGCGGCCCCCGGCGGTCAGCGTCAGCTTCGCGCCGACGCCGTCGCGGTTCGACTTCGTCCCGACGAGTTGGAACGCGACGTTGCGGCCCGGCGAGGTCGCCTGATGGAAGCAGGCCAGCGGCGCGGCGTCGGCCGTGAGGAGGACCTCGGGGCGGCCGTCGTCGTCGAGGTCGCCGACGGCCAGGCCGCGGGCGACGAGGGGGAGCGACCAGGGGGGGCCGGCCTCGGGGGAGGCGTCGCGGAGCCGGCCGCGGTCGTCGGCCAGGAAGAGTTGCGCGGGCATGGCGTAGCGAGTCGCCGGCTCGTAGTCGTTGACGTGGCCGTTGGCCTGCGCCAGGTCGAGCCGGCCGTCGCCGTCGGCGTCGAGGGCGGCCAGGCCGAAGCCCAGGACGTAGCGGGTGGCCGCGGCGAGGCCGGAGGGGCCGGAACGGTCGCTGAACAGGCCGCCGCCGTGGTTGTGGTAGAGGGTGGTCGACTCGCCGTAGAAGTTGGTGACGGCCAGGTCGACGCGGCCGTCGCCGTCGAGGTCGCCGCAAGCCACGCCCATCCCGGCCATGAACCCCCCGCGCCCCGACGCCGCCAGGCCCGACTCCATCGCCTGCTCCGCGAACTTCATCCCGCCCAGGTTGCGATGGAACAGGTTCGAGGTCGTGTCGTTGGCGACGAACAGGTCGACCAGGCCGTCGTCGTCCAGGTCGGCCGCGACCACGCCCAGGCCGCGGCCGTCGCGGTCGACGATCCCCGCCCCCTCGGTCACGTCGACGAACCGGCCGCCGTCGTTGCGGAACAGGTGGTCGGCGATCGACGGGAAGTCGCGGGGGTCGCAGTACGAGAGGCCCCGGCCGTCGGGGGCCGGGCAGCGCGGGGGGTTCGACTCGTCCCAGCGCAGGTAGTGGCAGACGTAGAGATCGAGGTCGCCGTCGCCGTCGAGGTCGGCGAACGCGGCCGACGTGGGCCAGTCGCGCTCGCCCCCCAGGCCGGCGGCGTCGGTGGCGTCCTCGAACGTCCCGTCGCCCCGGTTGCGGTAGAGGGCGTAGCGTCGCCAGCGGGTGACGAACAGGTCGGCGCGGCCGTCGCCGTCGAAATCGCCGACCGCGACGCCGTGGCCGTAGCCCCCCGGCAGCTTGTCCAGGCCCGATCGCGCGGAGGCGTCCTCGAACGTCCCGTCGCCCCGGTTGCGGAACAGGCGGTCGCCGCACGGGCTCGACGGGGGCGGCGGGAACGGGCCCCCCTGCACCGCGTAGACGTCCAGGCGGCCGTCGCCGTCGTAGTCGAGCAGGCCGACGCCGCCGCTCATGGTCTCGGGGAGCTGGCGCAGCTCGCTGCGGCCGTTGTCGAACGTGAACGCCAGGCCGCGGGCCGAGGCGTCGTCGACGTAGGTTGGGACGAGCGACGCGGGCGCGGGGGCGTCGGCGGTCGCCGTGGGGTCCAGCAACGGGCCGAGCCAGTCGGCGGCCGTCGCCGCGTCGGCGGGGTCGGGGTGGGCGGCGAGCCTCCGCGCCTCGTCCTCGGCCCGGGCCCGCGCGGCGGGATCGCTCGCCTTGCGGGCGGCCAGGAGCCACCAGAGGCGGGCCTCGTCGCGCGCGCCGACGGCCTCGGAGTCGCGCGCGATCTCGGCCGCGAGGGGGGACGGGTCGGGGCCGGAGAACGCGGCGCGGAGGCGTTCGCGCACGGCCTCGACCTCGGCCTTGCGACGGCGGAGGGCCGCGGCCCGCTCGGCGCGGCCGGCGTCGGCCTCCAGGCCGGCCAGGCGGTCCAGCGCGGCGAGCGCGGCGGGCTCGGCCTCCAGCCAGGCTTCCAGGGCGGCGCGCTCGGCCTCGCGGTCGCCCGAGCGGGACGCGAGCCAGGCGCGGAGGGCCTGGCGCTCGGCGGTCGACAGCGACGCCGCCGGGACGAGCTTCGCCGCCTTCGCCGCGACGTCGGGGTGGTCGGCCGACCTCGCCCAGAGGAGCCGCGCGCGGGCGACGAGCGGGTCGCCGGGCGCGGCGGCCTCGCACTCGGCCAGCAGGCCGCCGGCCTCGTCGAGCCGTCCGGCGCGGAGGGCCAGGCTCGCGCGGGCGAGCTTCAGGCGGTCGTCGTCCGGGGCCGTCCGGGCCAGGTCGTCGAGGGCCCGGCGGACGCCGTCGACGGGGAACGCGACCCCCTCCATCGCCCAGAGCGCCCGCAGGGGCTCGACCGGGTCGTTCTTCCCCCCGGCCTCGCGCAGCAGGAGGGCGCGACGCTCGCGGGCGCGGCCGGAGAGGTCGCAGAGCCGGCCCAGGGCCTCGCGGGCCTGGTCGGCGATCGGCCCGCCC
>MKTT01000002.1 GCA_001898385.1 Planctomycetales bacterium 71-10 | reverse complement strand
CCGACGCTGAGATTCAAGCCGCCGCCGACAGGCTCCTGCGGCTCGCGGCCTGACGCTCATGCAATCTCGGAAAGTGCAGTGCGGTAGACAAGGGAGAAGATATGGACTCGGGGGGGCTCCCGCTGTGCCAGTTGCCGTCTGTTCGGTGTCTTTTTGCCGTCCTCACAGGTTGATCCTGTAGCGACCTTTCCGGCCAATGTCCGGGCCGACGAGCTTGCTATTGTCAGAAGCCCAGGCTTTGCAGCGCCGGAATAAGTTGTCGAGCCGATCGACATCTCGGCCCGTCTTCAGGTAGAGGAAACCGGGGGTCATGGATCGCCCTTGGAGGTGCTCCCGGTACATCAGGGCGAAGACCTCCCGTGCCCTGGTCGTCAGGAAGTACCGGCCGTGGCTCGTGACGACCACCGACCAATCCCCCTGCGGGTTCACTTCCCTCATCTGGTCCGACGCCCGGTCGGCCCGGCCTTCCTCCCGCTGCCGATGCAGTTGGAGTTCGAGCCGATCGGCCGCAGGCCCGAGTGCGTCCGCATCCACGGCATCCCGCCACACAGCCCCCTCGACGGAGGCGGCGGCGTGCCTCACCTCTCCTGGGCCATAGCCCCTCTCCACCAGGACGTTTTCGACGACGCCTCGGGCGACGAGTGCTGCGGTGTCGGGGTCCACGAGGCCCTCAAGGGCGGCGAGGTGCTCGGCCCGCAAGCCGCCATCCGGCCGGAACCAACGGGCCACGTCCCGTCCCTCGGCCTCGATGATCGAGGCTGAGGCTTTCGTGATCGCCCCGCCCACACGCACGAACTCGACGAACGCCTCCAGATCCGACTTCGGGCGAATCCTCGTCGCAAACCTGGCGAGGCCCGCCAAGCGATCGGTGTCACTCATAATGCTCATCCTCCGTCTCAAAAGGGGTGCTGCGGGGATCGGAGGTCGGTCCAGCCCCCGCTGTGGACGTTCAATGGCCCAAGCCCACGATCGAGGCCCCGGGGCTGGCGCACCGACAGCTTTCACCCGACCCTCGAAGTGGTGGTGTCCGACCGAATCGCCCGGTAGACTCTCGCCAAGAACGATGGCGAGGTCGGACGTTCCAGGTTGGAGGTCTTGTCGCCCAGTGAACAGAACTCGAAGGGTGGTGGTTCGGGGCGAGAAGGGGCAACTGCCCCGATACGAACCCGTCCTCGACCTGCCGCCGCTGTCCCCCGAGCAATACGAGGCCCTCCGTCATCACGTCGCCCTGCACGGCGTCCTGGTGCCCATCCTGGTGGACGGCGACGGCCCCGTCCGACGCATCATCGACGGCAACCACCGCAGGCGGGTCGCCGACGAACTCGGGTACGACTGCCCGGAGGTCGTCCAGGCCGGGATGGACGAGGCCGAAATGCGGACCCTCGCCCGCTCGCTGAACCTCGCCCGCCGCCAACTCAGCCAGGAGCAGAGGCGGCAACTGGTCGCCGACCAGTTGGTCGAGACGCCGGGGCGCTCGAACCGCTGGGTCGCCGGGCGGCTGGGCGTCCACCACGCCACGGTGGCGTCCGTCCGGTGCCTGCTGGAGTCCACTGGACAGATTGACCAGTGCCCGGCCCTCCTCGGGGCCGACCAGCGGCTCCAGCCCGCCCGCAAGCCGCCCAGGGCCGTCCTCCGCACCCCGGAAGAGCGGCGGGCCAGGCTGGAGGCCACGACCCTCCTGCACGGCGACTGCCGTGACGTGCTGCCGACGATTCCGAGCGCCAGCGTTGATGCGATCGTCACCGACCCGCCGTACCCGGAGGTGCGGCGGGAGTACGGGCGGATGACCGAGGCCGACTGGCTCGACTTGATGAAGGGCGTCGTCGCCGAGGCCCGCCGCATCCTCAAGCCGACCGGCTCGATGGTGGTCGTCCTCCAGCCGAACTACGAGTCGGTGGGGCGGATGCGGCTCTGGTTGTGGGAGTTCCTCCTCTGGGCGGCAAGGGAGTGGAACCTCGTCCAAGACGTGTACGCCTGGGCGACCGACGCCATGCCACTGGCGGGCACGGGCCGCAGCCAGGGATTGACCAGGCAGAGCGTCAAGACGTGCGTCTGGCTGGGACCACCGGGCTGCTACCGGGACCAGGACCGAGTCCTGAAGACGCCCTCGTCGAGAACCTCGGCCCGCCGCCGCTCGGACCTGGCCGTCCGGGAGGGCCGCAGCCGCAAGGGCTACAAGGAGGGCACGCTGGCCGGTGTCGCCGCCGAGCGGGGCGGGACGACGCCGTTCAACCGGCTGCCGATCTCCAACGGTCGGCAGCCGGGCGGTCACGGCGACCACCCGTCGAGGACGGCCTACGACCTGGCGGCGTGGTGGTGCCGATACCTCGTCCCCGAGGGCGGCGTCCTGCTCGACCCATTCGCCGGGAGCGGTGTCGTCCTCCAGGCCGGTCTGGACGAGGGGGCGGGCCAAGTCATCGGCATCGACAAGTGGGCGGGATACCTCGATATCGCTCGGGGCAGGATCGTGGACGAGTGATGAAGGCGATCGGCGACTTTACATCCCGAACCGGCGACGTAGAATGATGGGCGGCGGTCCAACGCCGCCGACACCATCGAACGACGACTCGCCCTGGAATGCCGGGCTGATCCCACGGCCCAATCCTAGTCCAGATGAGTCCCAGCAAGCCCCGCACGGGGCCGAGGGCCATCATGGACCGGGACGACCTTCCTATCCGCCATCCGCAGTCGAGCAGGCCATCCCCGGCGACGTGGCCGAGGGAAGCCCCCCGTGACGACCTCCGCACGCTCGCCGTCCACCTTGAAGTGCGGTCCCAAAGCCCCCTCATGACCGAGGAGGAGGCGATCGCCTTCCTGCGCCTGGACACGATCCGGGTCGCCGACCCCGCCGCCACGCTGAGGCGGTATCGGGAGAAGGAGCTGCTCCGGGCGACCCAGGTCAGCAAGCGGATCTTCTATCTGAGGGATGAACTGGAGGGGTTCCTCAAGCGGCTCACCGAGTCCAACCCACGCTGACCGACCGCTCGACGGACACCGGCCAGCGAGGGGACATCTCGTCACACGGGCTCGGAGGATCGCCGATCATGAGCATCTCGGTCACGCTGCACGAACATCGCCGAAAGCACGGGGGCAAGGTCTACGCCTACTGGGTGCTCCGATGGGTGGACGGGGACGGCCGACGCCGCAACGAGTCGCTCGGGCGCACCGACCGGCTGTCGAGGCGGCAGGCCGAGAAGCTCCGTGCCCGGAAGCAGCTTGAGTTCGAGGATAGGCCGTCCTTGCGGGAACACTCGGGCCTGACGCTCGGGGGCCTCCTGACGGCCTACGTCCGGCACCGCCGCCATGAACTCCGGGCGGGGACCATCGAACTCCACGAGCAGACCGCCCGCTACCTCAAGGGCTACTTCGGGGAGGAGCGGCGGGTCGCCACGATCACGGCCCCCGACGCCCGGCTGTTCAAGAGCACGCTCGCCGAGGGCAAGCTCGTCCACCTGAACAAGCGGCGTTACAAGAAGCCGATGTCCAGGGAGACGGTCCATCGCCACATACGGGAGGCACGGGTCATCTTCGGCCTGGCGGTCACGGACGGATACGTCCGGGACAACCCGTTCGAGAAGCTCGCCGGGGACAAGGTGGCCCAGCGGGAGTGGCACTACGTCGGCGGCGAGGAGTTCGCCCGGCTGCTGGCGGCGAGCAGGCCCGCCTGGCGGGTCATGCTCGGGCTGGCGAGGTGGGCCGGGCTGCGTCTGGAGGAGGCGATCCGGCTGCCCTGGCGGCAAGTGTCCCTGGAGAAGAGGCGGATCAAGGTCGTGGCCCATACGGACGTCTACGGGGATTGGACCCCGAAGGACTCAGACGAGCGGACCATCCCGCTCTGCCCGGAACTTCTCGCCCTCCTCCGAGCGGCCCACGACCCGGACGCCGAGATGGTCGTCCCGCCCGGAGGGGTGGACGTGCCGAACCTCTGGCGGGATTTCGCCCCGCTGTTCAGGGCAGCAGGCGTCAAGCGGTACGCCAAGCCCATGCACTCGCTGAGGAAGAGTTGCATCACCGACTGGGCCAACAGCGGTGCGGCCCCGAGGTCGGTGCAGGAGTGGGCCGGGCACGCCGACATCCGCACGACGATGGCCTACTACGCCAAGGTGGTCGAGTCGGAGTACGACAAGATCACCGGCGTGACGCAAAAGCCGGAAGCGAGCCCCGAGGAGCCCCCGGAACTCGCTTTCTAAATGGCTAATCATTCACGACTTGCGTCGAGAGCGGGCGAGGGGATTCGAACCCCTGACGTCCAGCTTGGGAAGATCCAAAGACGGCCCTCTCCCGTCCGCCGAAAGCTTTGCATCAGCCAGATTTACAGCAGATCCCCGATCGCTGCAAACTGTGCAGAAGCTCATGCCTTCTGCGTGGATTCGGGGCCTCCTACGGGACCTAACCGTGGAAACCGTGGAAGGCCGTGAGATCGAGGCGGCCGCCGAGATCGCGGCCAGGTGGCCGGCGGCGTCCCGGCCGTGAAGGCCCGGACACGCTCGAGGGCGGCGCTGCGACGATGCGACCGCGCCGGGAACACGTCTTTCCCCGCACCGGGCAGATGCC
>MKTT01000001.1 GCA_001898385.1 Planctomycetales bacterium 71-10 | reverse complement strand
GGGACGGCCGCCTCGACCGGCTCGAACAGCTCACGGGAGAACTCTTCGACCTTCGGCAGCAAAGCCTCGAAGTCCTCCAGGTCGCCCGCAACGGCGTAGCCGCCACCAAGCCTTACCCGTGGTGGGCTCGGGAATGGATGCGAACCCTGCACTGGCTCCTCTGTGCGGAGCTGTTCGCCCGCGAGCAACGCATGACTCGAATCCGCACTCGGCTCATGGGGCCGGACCGCGACGTCGCCCTGATGGAGCGGCGAGAGGATGAGCCGAGGACGCTTCTCGGGCGTTTCACCTGCTGGCTCTTCAGCCTGACGCCTTGAACGCCTACGAGCGTCAGGTCGAAACTCCAGGGCGTCTCGGAATCGGTTCGTACGGGTTTCCTGCCAAGCCCATGAGAGGGAAGCTCCTGATTCGCACCCTCTTCCATGCTGCCGAGGGACATCCGTCCTGGAATCGACTTTATGTTTCCTTCGCTCGGTTACATCCGTTCAAAGAACGAAACGAGATTGCCGTCCGGGTCGAGCACCCCAAATTCACGGGTGCCGTAGTCGGTATTCTGGAGTTTGGCGTTTGGGTGGAGTACGCCGAACGGCTCAATCACGCCATGCAGTTCGTCGACACCCTCGACGCCGATGCGGCAACTCGCCGTGCCCGCGATGAAAGACTCGGCACCCGAGATGACAGGGCAGGAGCCACCGGCTCGCGTCTTCCAACGCTCGTCGGTCGCTCCCCAGAGGTGAATCTCGACCCCGTCCCTTAGGAGCTTCGCAAAGCCTTCGTTGTGGTATCCAAGCGTGAAGCCGAGCGAATCGCGGTAGAACGCGATGCTCCGCTGTATATCGCTGGCTGGCATCGCTGGAATGACGGTCAAGAGCTTCATGAGTTGTACATCCAATGACTATGACTCGCGATGTGCGGCGTCTTTGCTCACCCGTTCCATGAACCGGAGTTGGTTTCCGTCCGGGTCAGTGACGGTCATATTGAGAAAGCCCAAGTCGTTGTTCGGCGGGTCAGTCACCCTCGCACCCTTGGCCACGAACTCGGCGTGCCAGGCCGTAACGTCGTCGATGACGAAGTGGACCAGCCCCCCGACCTGGCAATCGCCTCTGTGCTCGGTCAGGTAGATTTCCATGCCGTCCCGCTTGAGCGACATGAACACGGGCATGTTCGGCCCGAATCGGTGCTCCCATTCGACCGTGAAGCCGACGCGTTCGACGTAGAACGCCTTGCTCCGTTCGTAGTCTGTCATCCGAAGGGCCGGGATGACTCGCTGTTCGGTGTCTGCCATGACGCTCTCTCCCCACTCGCGACCCTGGGTCTCCGGTCGCTCATTGTAGCGAGCTTCCGAGGTCGTCTGTCGTCACCCAAGTTTGTGCAGAATGACCCTTTCATCCTGTTCAACCGTGTTGGCCCAATCCTGGCGAAGCTGTCATGAGCCGAGTAGGGGAAGGCCGCAGCAGAGAAGATGAAGGACGGCAAAGGCGATGATTCCAAACCGTTCGTGCTTTGAGTCGCTCGCCATGTCTCTCCTTCCCCGTGTGGGATTGTTCGCGGCACAATCCCGTAAGCCGAGCGGCCAAACCGTTTCGCTAGCGAGCCTCGGTGACTGAAGTCACGTCGTAGCCCGCATCCTTAACCGCTTGTGCGAGTGCGTCTCGAGACGGAGGTGAGGCGGGGTCAACAGACACCGATGCGGCCTTATCGACGTAGGAGACCGTTGCCGAGCGGACGCCGGGAACCGCCGTTAAGCCCTTCTCGATGTGCACGGCACACGCCTCGCAGCTCATCCCCTTGATGCCAAGGGTGAGCGTGGGCGACTGAGCGGAGCCCTGGGCCAGGGCCGCTTTCGCGTTCTCGGCCAGGACGAGCCCCGCGTAGCTTGGGAAGAAGGCAAAGGCGGTGACCACAACGACCGAGCCCCAGAGCATCACGCGATTGAATCGCTTGAGCCGTGGGTTCGGCACCGCACACGCTTCCCCCGGAGCACACGCCTCCTTTTGCCCGTAGGCGAAGAAGAACCCGAGGCCCAGGAGCCCGAAGGCCCCCACGAGGAATACCGGCCGTGCCCGCTCGAACATGGCCGAGACCCCCGCGGCCGACGCCCCAACCCCGATGAGGAGGAGCGGCAGCCAGCAGCAGGCCGAGGCAACGACGGCTGAGGCGACCGAGCCGATGACGGCCAGGAGAGTCCCTTGCCCCTTCGGGGCCGATGTTCCGGCAGCCGAAGGAGGCGACGGAGGACAGCAGTGCGGCTCGCCCCTCTCGGTGTTCCCCCTCACGGCATTGGCGATGAGCTCTCGCGGCGGCACGCCCTTGCCGCCGTAGGTCCGGCAGCTAAAGCCGTAGGCGGTCCGGGTCCTGGCACTCGGCTCGACATCGACGCCATCGACGAGGACGGTAGGCGAGCCCAGGAAGCGAAGCCGCTCGGCTTCCTCGGGACTCGTAATCTCGACCTCTTCGACCGGAGCATCATTGCCCAGCTCGGCCAGGACTTCACGAGTCAGCCGAACCGCAGGCTCGTGGTTCGGGCAGCCCTCAAAGTAGAGCACCTCGACTTTCATCGCTTTTAACCCCCTCGGTACGCCTAGTAACCTCGAAAAACCAAGGCCACTGGTGGCGATTCTAGAGCTTGCACTCAAGTGCAAGGTCAAGGGTTTTTCTTCGAGCGGCGGGGCTGGGAGCTTTTGGGCGGAACGCCGGTGGTGTGGTCGAGCTGGTCGATGACTTCGCAGTGCCCTGGCTTCTCCGTCTTCTGGCAGGTCGCCAGGGCCCCCTTTAAGACCTCCTCGACATGCCGCAGGTCGGCCATACGCCGCTCGACCTCTTCGAGCCGATGTCGAATGAGCTCTTGGACCTCATGGCACGAGCTGGCCGTTGCGTGGCGGTGGTCGAGGAGGGCCGTAACATCGTCGAGGGCAAAGCCGGTTGCTTGGGCCGCTCGGATGAACCGAAGGCGTTCTAGGTCCCGTTCGCCATAGAGGCGATAGTTGCCTTCGCTTCGACTGGACGGCTTCAAGAGGCCCGCCCGCTCATAGTAACGGAGCGTCGAGGTGGGCACCCCGGCCAGACGGGCCAGCTCGCCAATCGTGTAGCTCTTTGACATAACCTCGAAGGCTACCGAAGCTTGCACCTGAGTTCAAGGTTGTGCCATGCGGTTTGCCGGAGATAATTCCCTTTATCTCCGGCATACATGCTCGCTTGGATTGTGCAGGATAACCCCCTTCATCCTGCACAAGAAACGTGGCACACTGGGCATGCACGCACTCAGACGCGGGCCGACGGAGAACAGCCACGGACTTGCACGAGCAGGGGATTCCGACCGATGAAATCCAAACGCTCCTCGGGCACTCGGACGTTCGCACGACGAACCTCTACAAGCGGAATCGTAGGGGAGTGACGCGGAACCTCGTTGAGAGAATCCGTTTAGGACGCTAATTAATGGTAGATGACCGTTTGGCCTTCGATGAAATTTCTTAATGGTTAAATTTTGACTCCGTTTTAAACGACGGTGACCGATTTTGCCGATAAATCTGTCGAGGCCCCCATTTCGCAGGTTCAACTTGACGAATCCCTGGCGGGGACCGACCATATACTACAGAGAATCGACGTAACTTCTTTTGGGCTCGTTAACTTCGTGCAAAGGCTTTTGTCTCTCCTCATCGTTGGCCTGCTCCTCATGTGCCCCCTGCTTTGCCAGGCGGCACAGATGGACCGGTGCGTCGGTGGAGAAAAGTGCTCAAGCACGCCGTGCGAAGACGACCAAGGGCCGGTTCCCTGCCCCGACGACGGGGTAAGCTGCATCTGTGCCGGGGCGGTCCAGACGACGGACCTCCGAGCGGTAGATTTCACGCCCGACTTGCTCCCATGCCTCAACGGGTGGCTCTTCACCGCCCTCGTGCACCCCATCCCGCTCCTCTCACAGAGCGGGCTTCTCGACGGAGTTCCGCCCGACTGGGCTCCGTGGGGGCACCCGCTGCGAGTGCACGCACTTACGCAGCACTTCCGTTGTTAAATCCACGCTGATTTCCGGGTCCGAAGGCTCGCGGTACAGGGACAGTACGTCTCGTGACCGGCGACTTCGGTCCGTTATCAATCGGGCAACCACACCTCGCTTAGCGGGGTCGGTTGCGGGGTCAACGCGTGGATTTTCATCGAGAAGTCATCATGAAGCGAATCGTTGTAGCTCTAGCCCTCCTCGTAGTGGCGTTCGCCGCCGTCGCGGGCGTTGCCGTCGTGCGTCCCGACCTCCTCCCGAAGTGGACGAAAGCCCCGGCGGAGGCCCAAGCCCAGGCCGACGACGGGGGGCTCAGATGCGTCGAGCACGGCGTGCCCGAGAAGTTTTGCACCCTCTGTCACCCCGAGCTCAAAGGGAAGCTCATGTGGTGCGAGGAGCACGGCGTGCCCGAGGACATCTGCACGCTCTGCCACCCCGAAGTGAAGGGGAAATATAACGTTACGACGTGCGAGCACGGTCTCCCGGCCGAGTTCTGTCCCAAGTGCGGCAAGGGCCAGGCCCCGAACCTCGTCAAGGACGGCTGGTGCGAGGAGCACAATCAGCC